>NZ_QFFM01000002.1 GCF_003129905.1 Bifidobacterium callitrichidarum | reverse complement strand
AGGACCGATACCGTTCGCGCTCATTCCCGATGAGGCACCACCACACCCTACGCGCTCAAAAAACGTGAGGCACGTCGGGGTACAACACAGAGCGCGGGAAAATGTATGATGTTAGCGAATTCATTTTTGAATAGCCCTAATTGGGCGTTGAATCGCACCGTACGGGTCATCGACGACTACAAGCAACTGCTGCGCGACAATGCAGATTACAGAAAGAGAGACCGTGATGGGTTTCAGAATCCGCAAGAGCATTTCCTTAGGCAAAGGGATTCGTTTGAATCTCGGCAAAAACGGGATAACAAGTGTGAGCTTCGGGAAACGCGGCGCACCGCATGTGACCGTCGGCAAGAATGGGACGCGCGTCGGCACGCCGGTGATTCCCGGAACTGGCATCAGCTACGAGGCAAGACTCGATAAATCGTCAAGGAAGACGGAACCAAAGAGACCAGTGATGAACAGACAGCCGATACGGCCAAAAACGCCCATGAGACCTATACCGGCAGCCGATTCCCGGCAGACGCAGGTCCTGACGCCGGTATCGGTGATTCCGCCGTCGCCCGTTCCCCCTATGCCGAACGGGTACGCCGGAGGCGGTGGCAACCGTGGCTCACATAAGATGAAGAAGCCCTGGTATGGACGTTGGTGGGCCATACTGCTTTATGTATTACTTGCGTTCATCCTGCTCTGCATCGTGGTATACGCCACTACGCCGAACGGTGAAATCCCCGACATGACGGGGCAAACCGTCGCCGCTGCGAAGGCCGAACTCAATAACGCAGGGTTCGACAATATCACGGTCAAGCCGGAGACCAAGGGCGGCGACGATAAATGGAAGGTCGAAAGCCAGGACCCGATAAGCGGTGAGTTCAAGACATCAACGCCAATCACACTCACCGTGAAACGCGATAATTCCGATCTTGCGGATATCGCGAAAAAGGACATGCGGTTGGACACGGTCATCACCGCCTTGAAACATGCCGGATACTCCTCATCGGACTACGTGATAGAGAGCGATACCGGCAAGACGGTGGAAAAGCCATCAGACTGGATCGTGCTGTCAGCCGGTAACGGGGTCATAAAGGTCCATGACAAAGCGGCCGAGGAGGCCAAAGCAAAGAGTGAAGCAAAGGCTGAAGCGGAAAAGAAGAAGGCTGAAGCGGAAAAGAAGGAAGCCGAAGCGGAAAAGAAGGAAGCCGAAGAAGCCGCCAAAAAGGCAGAGGAGGAGAAAGCAGCCAAAGAGCAGGCTGAACAACAGCGCGCTGCCGAGGAGGAAGCTTTGCGCCAGGCACAGCTTCAGGCCGAACAGCAGCAGCAAGCCCAGCAGCAACAACAGCAACAACAGCAACAAGCCACATCCCCGTCAGGCAATGGTAGTGGTTCGCTCATTGCCATCTGCAGTGACGGCACGCAGGCTGTATCGGCGCCGGGGGCACCCAACTATCGGGGCATGTGCTCAGGCCACGGAGGCATAGCGCAGAAACTCGGACGACAATGAATGGCGTGACCGTCTAGCCGTCCTCTCCAATATCCGCACCCTATGACCGTCCATGTTCTCTTGTTTCAAATCGCCGATTTGGGACAAGAGAACATGGACAGGTAGGTGCGGAACGCATGTACGAGGCGACAGTCTGTCACTAACGCTTGACGATACTAACGCGAATAGGTAGTATAGGTCCATGAGAACCAGAGACAAGGAACTCAACGACTTCCTCTATGGAGGCCGATACCCCAAAGGCTATCCGGCCGGCTGCGAACGACAGCTCATGCGCAGGCTCCAGATACTCAAGGCCGCGCACGAACTCCACGATCTCAAAATACCGCCCGGCAACCGGCTCGAACCACTCAAAGGAAACCTGAAAGGACATTGGAGCATCAGGGTCAACCAGCAATGGCGACTCGTCTTCCAATGGGACGACGCAAGCAAGGAGGCAACCGATGTCTACTTCGACGACTACCACGACTAACGGCAACTACTACAGCACGCCCGGAGAGATCCTCAACGAGGAGTTCCTTGAGCCCCTCGGCATCAGTCGGTACAGGCTCGCCAAGGCCATCGGCGTGAGCGAGACCGCCATCGGCGAGATTATCCACGGCCGCCGACGCATCACCACCGCCATGGCATGGCGGCTCGGCAAGGCGCTCGGCACCACGCCCGACTTCTGGTCGAACCTGCAATCCGACTACGACCTACTGACATTCGACCCCAGCAGCCTGGGAGACATCCACCCGCTCGTCAACGCCTGAAACGAGAAAAGTCCCCCATCTGTGCATCGCGGTCATCTCAATGTCTGTATGCCCCATGATCAGGATACGCTCGTATTCGGCCACCTTCGTCCCGAACCTCGCGCGCGCCTCGGTCGCGGGGTCGGGCTCCGACCTTGCGGCGGAAAACTTGGGTTTCCAAAACCACCGGTCGCCACCCTCAAACGACGTTGCGACAGTGGGTTTTTCAACGTTTTCCGCATTTCTTACGGACAATCCGACGAAGAAAATGGGGTTTAACAGAGCCTTATCAGGTGGGATGGTCGGCAAGGCGGGTTATAGCCGGGAAATTCCACGTGCATGGGCGAATCGTGAGACAATGCTGATAATGCTGGATTGATTCTTGCGATTCTTATGAAACGTCAGTAGGGAGGCCAATGATGGCGGATAGGGATTATGTGTATCCGGAGGTGGGGGAGTCGTTGCGCAAAGCACGGGAAAGCGCCGGCATGAGCCAGGACCAGCTGGCAGAGGCGTCAGGGATTTCCCGCATCACCATCAGCCGCATCGAACAGGCACACATCAACCCGTCGTTCCGGTCATTGGAGGCGTTGGCGCAGGGGATGGGGCGAAAACTGACGATCAGTTTCGATCCGGTTGAATAGCTTTTCGCAGCGGCCCTTTTGAGAGCGGGCCATTTATCGGGAAATAAGCGGCTATGCCGTGATGGCCCGGCCGTCGCATAGTTGCCGAATGAGATGAGACTGAGGGAGGGAAAAAATTGGCTCTGTTAAACCAAGATTGACATGAATCCGATGGAACTACCCCTCAGACGGCTTCGCCGCCAGCTCCCCTGACAAGGGGAGCCAAGAATAAGGGGCATGTCAATCTTGGTTTAACAGAGCCAAAAAATTACCTGAAGTGATCCGGATGCTCCCCTCAGTAGTCTGCGGCGACAGCTCCCCTCAGCGAGGGGAGCCAAAGCAAAGTGCCATTTATTACAGGCGCACGCCAAGCTGTGCGAGGGAATCGCGGGCGGCGAGGGCGCCTTCGAACAGGACGCCGTGAATGCCGACCTCGTTGGCGCCGACCACGTTTTTGGCGGTGTCGTCGAAGAAGACGCACTGCTCGGCCTTGAGGCCGAACCGCTTGAGCGCCAGCTCATAGATGTCCGCGTTGGGCTTGTGCAGCTTCTCCACGCCCGAAACCACGGTGCCGTCGAGCAGCTGTTCCAGACGCGGGAACTTCTCGAAGGCCAGGTGGAAGGTCTCGTGCGACCAGTTGGTCAGGCCCCACACGCCGTATCCGTGACGTTTCAGGTCCTCCATCAGCTCGACCATGCCGGGCAGGGTGCGGGGCAGCGCGTCCGCGTAATGGTCGATGTAGTACTTGAAGATCTGTGCGATGTCCTCGCCTTGCTCGCGTACCACGTCCGGATAGATAGTGGCGAAATCCTCGCCGGCGTCCATGCGATCCTCGTAGTGGAAGAAGCCGTGTGGATCGTTGTCGGCGCAAATTGCGGTGACAACATCGTCCGGGAACTTGCCTTCAAGGCAGGCGCGGGTGTTCCAGTCCAGCAACACGCCGCAGAAATCGAAGATTACATCGGTGATGGGGGAGTTGGCCATGATGCTCCTCAAACATGCAGGAAACGGTATTCGGGTTGCTCTGTGACGTCGAGATCGGCAGAACCTGTTTTTGACGCCCCTTGCCAGCGAAGTCGTTGGCAAAGCCGACTGAGGCGTATCCGAATCGGATTCATGTCAAACTGTGGCGTCACAGAACCAATCGCTTTCAGTGTACTTCGTGGTGTTCACGCGGCCGGTTAAGCGACCACGTCCGCAATGGCTTCCGGAATGGCGCGAATCACGTCGCCGGCCACAATGGGATGGCCCAGCGTCATGAAGCGCTGACGGTGGCCGTGACCGATCAGCTCGGGCTCCTGCCATCCCTGCTGCTCCGACTCGGAGGCGATTGCCGCCGCCATGCCATGCAGGTACGCGGCCGACGCCACGGTTTCCGCCGTGGTGATCTCATCACCCTGCTGGGCAAGCAAGGCGCCGATGAGACCGGCCAGTACGTCGCCCGCGCCGGCCGTGGCGAGCCATGCGGGCGCACTGCCGGAAACATAGGTATGGTCCTCGTCCACCACGATGGTCACCGCGCCCTTGAGCAGCACGGTCGCGCCGGTCAGCTCGTGCGCTCGGCGGGCGCACGCCAACGGATGCGTCATCACGTCGTGCGCGGTGTACGTGAGGGAATCTTCACTGATGGGAGACGGGACGGCAATATCGCTGTCGGCGGGAACGGTCGCGCCATCGTCGCCGTCCGCATCGGAAGCGACGGCGGATTCGGCTTCGGTCGAGTCGACTGCGGAAGCCCGGTACGGCTGATCGTCATCGGCCGAATCGGTCGAATCCACGCTGGGCCGTGACGAATCGTCATGAGCGGGCAAGGTCGAAGCGGAGTTGGCCGTTTCACCTTCAATGAATCGCGCGTTCGCCCCAAGCCGGTTCAGCAACGCCGCCATCTCACCGGCATGCGGGGTGATGACCACCTGACCGGGCACATGCTCCGGCAACAGGTCGAGCGCGCCGGCATCCACCACGACGGGCGGCATATCATATGCGGCATCATCCGCGGCGGGGTCTCCGCCCAGCGCGTAATGGCGGAGCAGCGCGCCGATCGTCTCACGCTGGATATCGGCGTCGGCACCTTCGGCATCGGCGGTCGGCACGCCGGAGCCTACCACCCAGGACTGCACATGACCCTTGCCCAGTACCGCCTCGGGTAGAGCCGCGAGCACCATGTTCTGCGCGCGCTCGGGGCCAAGGTAGCGCACCATGCCGGTGTTCGCGCGTGCGGCGGCGCGTGCGGTGAGCACGGCCGCGCCGGGATAACGCTGCGAACCGGTCACCAGTCCCACCACGCCACGCGAATACTTGCCGTCCTCGACGTGCGGCAGACGCACCGCATCCGAGGCGAAGGCACTGTCCACCACCTCCACGGCGGGCTCCACGTCGTCGATGTCGAACCCGAAATCGACCAGCTCGATGCGCCCGCAGCCGAACGTCGCCGGCGGCAGCACCGCGCAGGGCTTCATTGCGCCGAACGTCACCGTCACATCGGCCGGCAGATACGGGCCGGGCAGCGAACCATCATCCACGCCCACGCCGGAGGGCGTGTCCACGGCGACCACCAACGGGAAGTCCCCGAACGGTTCACGACCAGGCATCGCCGGCTCGTCCGGCACCTCGCCGTCAAGTCCCAAAGCGGAGGCCAGCGCCGCCGGAATACCCCGCAACGCACCATGGATGCCGATGCCGGTCATCGCGTCGATGATGAGATGCGACTTCGAGGCCAGGGAGACGGCGGCCTGTAAACGTTCTCCGGCCTCGCCCGCGGAAAACCCTGAAGCGCAACCGGGAATTTCGGCGGCCGGATCCAGTACCAGCACCTTCCCGCCGGCGCGTACGAACTCGGCGAACCCGGCCTCGTGCAATGACCGGCCCACGGCCACGGCCGTCACTGCGGCACCCTCCTGCGCCAACGCGGCCGCGGCGAACAGACCATCGCCGCCGTTGTCGCCGGCGCCTGCCAACAGTACGATCGACGTGTCCTCCAACGCCAGATCCTCATCATCGAGCAGTCCGGCTGCGGTATGGGCCACGGCCTGGGCGGCCATGCGCATCAGCGGCACACCCTTGTCCAGCAACGGACGTTCCATGGCCCTCACGGTTTCGGCATCATAAGCGCTATGCAGCAGCAGCTCGCGGCGATCGACGTCATCGGCGTATTCCATGGCAGTCCCCTTCACAAAACGGCATATGCAATCATCAATTTTAGTGGCTCGGCAGTGAGGAAGACGCCGATGTCATGCTGGGTGAACACGCTGGCCCCTCCCGCTTGTCGGGGTCATTCCCCGTTCTTCACGCCTTCCGCTACCATGGTCTGTTGGCTTATTGCAATTTCAACGAATCAAGAAAGCGACGGGTGAGGTATGGCGATTGATGCACAGGGTCTGGAAATTCAGATCGGCGCGCGGACGTTGCTGCATCCCACCGACTTCCACGTGGCCAAGGGCGACAAGATCGGTCTGGTGGGCCGCAACGGTGCCGGCAAGACCACGCTCACGCGCGTGATCACCGGCGACATGCTGCCCACGGCCGGCAAGGTGCGCGTCTCCGGCAAGCTCGGCTACCTGCCGCAGGATACGCACGCCTCCGACCCGACGCAGACCGCGCTGGACCGCATGATGAGCGCGCGTGACATCGCCACGATCATCAGCCGTATCCGCAAGGCCGAGAAGGAGATGACCGGCCCGGATCCGGATGTGATGAGCAAGGCCATGACCCGCTACGACAAGGCCATGCAGGACTTCGACAAGGCCGGCGGCTACGCGGCCCAGTCCGAGGCGACCGCGATGGCGGCCTCGCTGGGTCTTCCCCAGGAGGTCATGGAGCAGCAGCTTGGCACCCTGTCCGGCGGTCAGCGCCGACGCATCGAGCTGGCGCGTATCCTCTTCTCCGACGCTGACACGCTCATCCTCGACGAGCCCACCAACCACTTGGACGCCGACTCCATCGAATGGCTGCGCGGCTACCTCAAGAAGTATGAGGGCGGCTTCCTGGTCATCTCCCACTCCACCGAGCTGCTGGACGAGACCGTGAACAAGGTCTGGCATCTGGACGCGCAGCTCGGCCAGATCGACATGTACTCGCTGAGTTGGAAGGGCTATCTGCATCAGCGCGTGGTGGACGAGGAGCGTCGCCGCCGCGAACGTGAGGTGGCCGAGAAGAAAGCCGAACGCCTCATGAAGCAGGGCATCCGCTTGCACGCCAAGGCCACCAAGGCCGTGGCCGCGCAGAACATGATGCGCCGTGCCGAAAAGCTGCTGTCCGAAACCTCGGAGGCGCAGAAAAAGGAGAAGGTGGCGGACATCCGCTTCCCCGAACCCGCGCCCTGCGGCAAGACGCCGATCATGGCCAAGGACATCTCCAAGGCGTACGGATCCAACATCGTGTTCGCCGGCGTGAACCTCGCCATCGACAAGGGTTCGCGCGTGGTGATCCTCGGCTACAACGGCGCCGGCAAGACCACCACCCTGCGTCTGCTGGCCCATCTCGAGGAGCCGGACACCGGTTCCGTGGACTACGGTCACGGCTGCAAGATCGGCTACTTCGCCCAGGAGCATGACACGCTCGACCTCAACGCCACCGTGCTGGAGAACCTGCAGCACGTGGCCCCCGAACTGGACAACACGCAGGCACGCTCCATCCTGGGCTCGTTCCTGTTCTCCGGTGACGACGCGATGAAGCCGGCCCGCGTGCTCTCCGGCGGCGAGAAGACCCGTCTGGCCCTGGCGACTTTGGTGACCTCGCGCGCCAACGTGCTGCTGCTCGACGAGCCCACCAACAACCTCGATCCGGCCTCTCGCGAGGAGATCCTCAAGGCCATCGCCAAATACGAGGGCGCGATCGTGCTCGTCACCCACGATGAGGGTGCCGTGGAGGCTTTGAACCCGGAGCGTGTGCTGCTCATGCCGGACGGCGACGAGGACCTGTGGAACGACTCCTACTTGGAGCTCGTCGCCGAGGAGTAATTCTTCGTGTCTCGGTTCCCCTTCTAGAGGGAACCCTTCTGGGATAATGAAAGCAATCCCGCAATCCCGCAATCCTCAATCCTCGATCATCATGAAGGGAAGCGCCATGACCACCGCAAACGGACAGAAGATCGCCATCGTCACCGGCAGTGCACTGGGACTCGGCTACGAGTTCGCCAGCCAGCTCATCGCCAAGGGATGGTTCGTCGCCGGCATCGACTTCAATGCCGAGCGTCAGGCCGAGCTCACCGCGCAATGGCCCGCCGAATCGTACCGCGCGTACGTGGGCGACATCACGGACGAGGACTTCGTGCGCGAATCCGTGGCCGACATCGCCGCGCTGGGCCACATCGACCTGCTCATCAACAACGCCGGCCAGCCGTCCTTCAAGGTGCCCACCGCTTACGAGGCCGCCGACGTGGACAAGTGCCTCAAGGGTCTCAAGGGCATGATCCTGTGGACCGTGGAAACGCTCAAAGCCTGCGGCGAGCAGGACGTCAAGATCGCCCAGATCATGAGCACCGCAGCCACCCGCGGCAATGCGAACGAAAGCGTGTACTGCGCCACCAAGTGGGGCGAGAAGGGCTACACCAAGAGCCTGCAGGCCGCATACAAGGGCACGAGCGTCAAGGTGGTGGCCGTCTATCCCGGCGGCATCGACACCGCCTTCTACCGCGACAGCCACGACTACGTGTCCGAGGCCAAGCAGCACACCTTCATGCAGCCCGGCCCGCTGGCCGAGGTCATCCTGTTCAACCTCATCAACGAGGCGAACCTCACTGTCACGGACATCGAAATCAACCGTAACAGCTGAAACCTTGGTTGAGCGGCGGTACAGCCGCCATACTATGGGCAGTAACCGCGCGTGCCGCCGAAACGAACGCGCGGTTACTGCCCATTGATATTCCGACAGGCAGTAATGTGCAATACCCTCGTTGAAACGCGCAGTCACTGCCGGCTTGCGTGCCTGAACAAGCAGTGACTACGCATCGTTTTGCTCAACCGAGGTGATGCAGCGCGCGGATGATGCAGCAACGGTCCTCAGTGTCGCCCTCGTCGGCGCACATCGTGGCATACCAGCGTGGGTTGCGCAGCGTCTCGCCGGCATCTTCGGTCTCATCCGTGGCGACGAGCGTGCCGAGGTCATTGGCGTACTGGAAATGCAGATGACTGAGCAACCCGCCTTCGCCGAACGCCTTGCGTGAAGGCAGGGGAGCGATGGCCAGCAGCCAGCGGAACGGGCTGTCCTCGGCATTCGGATCGTCGGTCACGAACACGTAGGTGGGCGAGCCCTCCAGACCATGCCCGATGACGTGGTCGATGCGGTAGTCGTAGGTGTCGAGGTCCGTGTTGTCCTCCGCATACCAGGTGATGCGCACGTCGGCATGCTCGCTCTGCGGCTTGCCGATGGTCCAATAACCGATGCGGATGATGTTCTCCGGGCTCGTGGTGGCGCAGGCCATCGACCAGAACGTGCGGATGCCGCGCGCCGCCATCGGCGCTGTCTTCGGATTAGCGAGCACCGCCTGTTCCGCCTCCTGCCAGGCCTGGCGGATGGCCGGATCCTCGGAGTCAAGATAATGTTCAAAACTCTCCCAATCACCGAGCCAGTCGGTCAGATCAAAAGACCGGGATTCCGTGGTTTTCGTTTGCGTGTTGCTCACTATGGGTTCCTTTTCGGTACGCATGGGTACATATTGCTGCAAAAATCAGGCCGTACAAGCCGGGTCCGTCCGGCACCGTTCGAGGTTGATGATGCGGGTGCACCAGCCGGCGGCGAGCTCCTCGTCGTGCGTCACCACGAGAATCGTCCTGCCCTGCGCGGCGAGCCGGCGCAGCAGTTCGCCGACCTGCTCCATGTGGTAGCGGTCGAGGCCACTGGTCGGCTCATCAAGGATGATGAGCTCCTTGCCGCACATCAGTGCCGAGCCGATGGCCACACGTTGCTTCTGCCCGCCGGACAGGCTCATCGGATGCCGATCCGCGACCTGGGTAAGATCCAAATCCTCCAGAACGCTGTTCGTTTGTGCCAGCACAGTTGGGTCGGTTTCGTCCAGACCGATCATGAGCTCCTCGCGCACACTGTCCGAAAACAGCTGGTAGTTCACGTCCTGCATCACCAGGAATCCGGCGCGGGTCAGATCGCGTGGTTTCGCGGTCCGGCCGTTGAGCGTGATGGAACCCGCAAGAGGCTTGGCCAATCCGGTCAGCGTACGTACGAGCGTGGTCTTGCCGCAGCCGTTGTGGCCCATGAGTCCGATGATGTCGCCGGGATGGAACTCCAGATCCGGGATATGCCGGGTAAAACCGTCGCGGCCGCGATAGCCGATGACAAGATTCCGCGTAGACAGCAGCGGCTTTGGACTCCGATGCCCCGGTACAGTCTTGAGGTCATGCCGCGACTGCTCCAGGGCCGGTGCCAGAGTCGTCCGATTGTCAAAGCGCGGGGACGAACCCTGTTGCGCATCACTTTGCGATTCCAATTCGGCGATGCGGCGACGGTACGGTCCGAGGTCAAGCGCGCGCAACCCCATCGCGGCGATGCAGCCGGGGGAGAGCGTAAGGAATTCGTCCGCTTCGTATTGCCGGGCGATGCGCCCGCCGTCGAACACCACGTACCGGTCGGCCACGCCGTTGAGCCACGCGAGCCGGTGCTCGGCGATGGCGATGGTCAGCCCGCGGGCCTTCATCGCTTCGATGAGCTTGCGCATGTCCGCGATGGCAGTCTGGTCGAGATTGCTGGTCGGCTCGTCCAGCACCACCAGCCGCGGGTCGAGTATGTTGGCCGCGGCCATGGCGATGCGCTGTTTCTGCCCGCCGGACAGGTGAAAGATGCTGCGCCCGAGCAGTCCCGTGATACCGAAACGTTCGGCCACGGCGTCCACACGCCGGTTGATTTCACTTGTCGGCAGTCCCATGTTTTCCGCGGGGAAGGCCAGCTCGTCGGTCACGTTGGCGTTGAAGTACTGGGTCTTCGGGTTCTGGAGCACGCTGCCGACCAGTGGAGTGAGTTGATCGATGGGTGTGGAGCTCGGGTCAAGTCCGCAGGTGCGCTGCTTGCCGGCGAACGTGCCACGGAAGAACTGCGGCACCAGGCCATTCACCACACGTGAGTACGTTGTCTTGCCGCAGCCGCTGGCCCCGCACAGCACCACGCACTGGCCGCGTGGAATGCTCAACATGATGTCCATTAATGCCGGTGTATCGGCATGCTCATAGGTGAACGACACGTTGTCGGAATAAACTTCGGACGTCATCATCGGATCACCCCAGCGATATCCAAACCCAACGGGATCATGACGGCGACCATCGCCAGCCAATCGACCGCACGCATGCGAATCGGCGTACGCGACGTATGCTCACCCTCACGCCCGAGCCCCTTGGTCAACGCTGCCACAGACAGGTCCTGAGCCACGGTGGTGGCGTTCATAAGCAGCGGAATGAGGATGTATTCCAGGGATTGCGCGGGATGACGCACCAGACCCCAACCGCCCGAGGCGATGCCACGCAGGGCCATCGCGTTGCGGATCTGCCGATAATCCTCGGCGATGGTGGGGAAGAACCGGATCACCACCACGCAAGGAATCACCACCGCCTCCGGCACCCGCATACGCCGCATCGAGCAAATGAACGCGCTGGCGGACGTGGTGGTGAACGCATAGGCACCGGTCATGAAGCAGGGCAGCATCATCGTGGTTCCCACGGCCAGCGCGGAGACCACATGCAGCCACGGCAGTCCCAGGGCCTCCGGGTCGAGCAGGCCGAGCGCGGTGAACACGGCGTACAACACCGCGAAATTCACCGTGAGCCGCCATCGGCCGGCGACCGCCAGCGGAATCAGGAACAGTATCGCCATGATGATTTGCGTGGCGAGCGCCACGTGGAAGAACAGCATGAGATTGGCGGCCAGCAGCAGGAACAGCTTCGTGCGCGGGTCGAGCGTCCGACTGACCCGATCAGCCCGATCAAGGCGAGCGGTATCGGCCGTCCGGTCGGAAGAGAAACCACCAGCGCCATCCGAAAACACGGGAGCCCCCGGTGCCGTCGCGGCCGCCGGGGGCTGGAAAGACGTCCGGGAGTCGGACGTCACGGATTTCGCGGGAAAGGAAGATTGCATCAGGCGATGCCGGCCTTGACGAAATGCTTCCTCAGCATCTTCTGGCCGAACCAGCCGCCGATCAGCGCGCACACCAGGATCGCCGCCATCGAAATGAAGAACGTGCCGGTATTGATGTTGGCGAACACGCCATCGATGTACGCCGCGTCCTTGCCGCGCGCCTGCAGACTGGCCACATAGGCGTCCTTCATGAACCACAGCGGCAGGATCGGGCCCGTAAGCCCGTAGGAGAAGACCACGTAGCTCACCAGCAGCAGCGCCTTGCTCTTGTACTTGCCGGCGCGGGCGATGAGGTCGGCGGCCACCGGGAAGACGATGCTGGCGATGAACGAGAGCACGAAATGGCCGGAGACGAACAGGAACAGGCCGATGACCACGCCCATGACCGTGATGCCGCCGAACTTGCCGAGGCGTGCGACCAGCAGCATGTAGACGCAGCCGGAGATCAGCGCGGCGATGGCGGGCAGGAAGATGGAGCCGAAACCGCCGGTGAACAGGGTGCTCACCAGCGTGGCCACGCATACCATCACGAAGTAAAGAGCGGCGAACACGCCGATGGTGATGAGGTCGGCCACCTCCAGCTTGCGCGGCTTGGCCGGGGCGGACGTGCTCGTGCCGGTGTCGAGGTCGGCGGAGTTGTTCGGGACGATGGGGGCGTTCGATGCAGTCAAGTCGATTCCGTTTTCTACTGATTGACGGTTATGTTTCATTGGTCAATCTAACGGTGATTCGGCGCAAAGGCAATACCCAATTTTGCAAAGAATTAGGTGTTCCGGCTCTTTTTCGTCACGGGAATGCGTCCGGAAAGACTCTTCCCAGCGAGAGGATTCAAAAGGTATGGATATCCGGAATCGGCCGATAAGACCGAGCTCATGGGCACAATCCACTGACGGAAGACAGGCGAAACCATCGGCTCGGGAATAACCCTTAGGGGTTGATTCCGGACGGTCAGCCCCAGGAATCAGGGACGGGTTCATCCCGCCGGCCGATGGTGCGAAACCGTTGCGATTCCTACGCTTGAGAGGTATCGCAACGGTTTTTATATGACGCATTGGCTGTGATTGGCGCCGCGTCGTGATGGAAACCGCTGGCAGGGAACCGATATGGGAAGAGATGAGCTCATGGCACGAATCACAGCGGACCCCATCACCACGGAGCACGTGAGCATGCGTGACCGCAACAGCCGTCTGGACACGGGCAGGGGGACGGTAAGCTTCGCGCAATACCGCTATGAGCGCGCGGCCAAAGCCGTGGCGAAACTGATCATCGCGACGGTCGCGGCCGCGGCGATCATCACCGGCGCACTGTTCGGTCTCGGACGCATCGCCCATTGGGGCCCGTTCGCGCCAGGCATCCCCGAAGCCAGATATTCCGCACAATCGTGGAATACGATTGTCGTCAACCGTTGGCATCGCATCCCCGACGACTATCCTGCGCCCGAGCTCACGCAGCTTGCCAACGGCCAGCAGGTCGACTCGCGCATATACCCGGAATTGCAACGCATGTTCGACACGATGCGCGCCGATGGTCTCGACCCGGAAGTAACGGCCGGATACCGCACGCAGGACGAGCAGCGGCAGATCATGAGCGACAGGATCTTCCTGTACGAGAACCAGGGCATGAGCGCCAAGGATGCCGAACGGGAGGCGGGCAGGCTGGTCGCCATCCCCGGCACCAGCGAACACGAGATAGGGCTCGCCGTTGACCTGAATGCCGTCGGTGCGGCGGATGCGGAAGCCAACCAGCAGGTGTACGACTGGCTTGCCGCGAATGCCTGGCAGTACGGGTTCATCCTGCGCTATCCGGATGGCAAAACCGATGTGACCGGCAACCAGTACGAACCGTGGCATTACCGGTACGTCGGCGCCGACGTCGCCAAGGACATCCACGATCATGGCATCACGCTTGAGGAATACGCGCGATGATTATGTCGTGGCTCTCCTTATGGCGAGCTAGGTGATGTTAGCGAGGAAAACGGATCGTCGCACGGAACGTGTCGGAATCGGGCTGCGACAACGTCAGCGTCGTGCCCATCGCGTGGCATGCGGCGTCCACGATTGACAGGCCCAGTCCCACGCCGGGCGCGGCGCTGATGCGCGAATGCTCGCCGCGATGGAACGGTTGGGTCAGTTCATTGAGATCGCCGGGCAGCATCTCGTCGGTGCCGTTCGTGACGGTCAGCGTCACGCAGCCGTCACCGGCCTTACTCTCCGCATCGTCACCGTTCTGCACAATCGCAACGTCGATCGACCCGCCATTTACATTGTGCACGACGGCGTTGCGGACGAGATTGCCTACGGCCAGCTCCAGCAACGCATGATCCACAGCCACGCGCACGGCCGGCAGATTGTCGGCGTGTACGGTGATGTCATGCATAGCCGCGTCGTCCGCGACGTCGTCAATCATGTCATTCACGCAGGCGGTCAGATCCGTTGCTCTAGCTGCGTCCGAGCCGACTGTGGCGCCCGTCGCGGTTCGTGGCAGCGGGTTGCTCTGTGTGGTGCTGCCCGCGCCGTCGCTCGGTGCAGCGCCATCGTTCGCCGTCTGGGGCCCGCCGATGGTACCGCTTTGGATGCGAGAGAGCGTCAGCAGCGCCTGCACGAGCTGTGCGCCACGACGGTTCGCGGCGAGCGCGCGACGCACGGACGGCTCCACGTCGGCCGGGAACCGTCCCTGCGCGAGGGGCGCGTCCAGGTTCGTTTCGACGGCAGCGATCGGCGTGCGCAGCTCGTGCGAGGCGTTCGAGACGAACCGGCGTTCCGCCTCCGAAGCCGCCTCCACGCGGTCGAGCATGCCGTTGATCGAGTCGACCAGCCGGTCGATGTCATCGTGGCCGGGTTTCACGTCGAGCCGGGCGGTCAGGTCGTTCGGCTGCAATGCGGCCACCTGACGGTCCACGGCGGTCACGCGCCGGGAGAGCATCGTGCCGATGAGCCATGCCGCCACCACCGCGAACACGCCGAACACGGCGAGCGCGATGATCGAGACCGTGCGCATCGTGGTGGTCAGCGTGTTGGTGACGGCGTTCGCCGTGTTGATCATCACGCCGTTGTATTCGTCGAGGATCCACGGACCGTTCTTGGTCTTGTCCTTCGCCGCGTCCCATTCCTGGGAGGTGTAGGGCACGTAGAATTCCATGCCGTCGAGGTTGCGTTTCGAACCCGTATAGCACACCACCGGGTAATCCCCGGTGCCATCGGCGGCGGGCCCGTCCTCGGTGTCCGAGCCTGTGGCCACGGAGATCGTGCCGTCCTCGTTCGCGCACATGGTCATCGTCTGGTTCGCCTCGGCGGTGGTGCGCGCCACGACGATGTTCTGCGTGACGATGAGCGCCGTCATCATCACGATGATGATGAGCGCGATGGCCAGCGTGATCTTCGCGCGGAACGATTTCGGCATGAGTCTGCCGGCGATGACGGCAAGATGATTCCGCACGGATTTGAATACGTGCCTATGACCGGCGGCAAGGGAAGCCGGGAACGGAGGATGCTTCATGCGAGTCGGTATCCTTCCCCGCGCGTGGATTCGATGGCGTCGCGGTCGCCCAGCTTGCGGCGCAGCGAGTAGACGGTGGTCTTGATCACGTCGGCCGGTTCCGCGGCGGCCGCCTCATCCCAGACGGTCTCGTACAGTTCGGCGACGGTCACGTACCCGCCGTCCGCGCGCATGAGTTCGAGCAGCACGCCGTATTCCTTGGGTGTGAGCTTGACGAGCGTTTGTCCGTGGTCGCGGAACACGAGGCGGCGCGTGGTGTCGAGCGTCAGATCGCCGTGCGCGAGCACCGCCGCCGTGGCCTGCCCCTTGCCGGCACGGCGCTGCAGGGCGCGGATGCGGGCCAGGAGCTCCGGATAGGCGAACGGTTTGGTCAGATAGTCGTCGGCGCCGAGATCGAGGCCGCTGACTCGGTCGCTCACCTCGGCGGCGGCCGTGAGCATGATCACCGCCACGGGGATGTGGTTCGCGGCGATCGTGGCCATTACCGCGTCCCCGGACAGCACCGGCAGGTCACGGTCCAGAAGGACAATGTCCACGTTCTGTTCGGCCAGGATGCGCAGCGCCTCCACGCCGGTGGCCGCCAACGATGTGGCGTATCCCTCGTACCGCAGCGCGTCGTCCAATGCGGCCGCCAGTTCGCGGTCGTCCTCCACGATGAGAATCCTCATGCCGTTCCCCTCCCGATGCCGGTCATACCCATTATCCGCCCATAGTGGCGTCTCCAAGGTAAGGCGAAGGTAAGCATGTCCATCACCCTGCCGCCACCAGGCGTGGGATTGAATGGAATCATCCCTGAAAACCCGCGAAGTACGGAAGCCGCAACGTTTCTCGCGCGGGCCCGCGGCATCGGCGCCTCGGGAAAGACACGGAAGAGAGGGAAGCGAAGATGAACCGACATCGTGATCACGTCCCTGCCGGGACGGCCGGAATCCGGGAATGCTGCGCCGCCGTACTGGCCGTGGCGTGCCTGATCGGCTTGGCCGCCTGCTCGTCGCCGGGCACGACCGCCGATGAAGATACGCACGGCAAGCCAGCCGGCGGAGCCATCGCCGAAACGACGACCGATACGTCCGATGATACGGACGACTCCACCGCAGGGCCGGCGGCCAACCTGAGCACGGCCGAACTGGAGACGATCGCCAAACGGTTCACCGCCTGCCTGGTCGGAAAGGGATTCGACGCCAAAGTCACGCCAAGCTACGCGCTGCTGCCCATCGGATCGACCGCCGAAACGGCACCGCAGACCACCGTGGTGGTACGCCGCCTCGGAGCGGACGGCAACCCGATCATCCTCGGACCAGGCGTGGAGATCAGCGGGGACTCCGACCCGCTCTACCCGGACATCATGTATGGCATCGTCTCCGCCGACGAAGGCGCATGGGTGGGATTCAAAAACTCCAAGGCGCTCGCCGGCTCCATCTACGCGGACAAGCAGGCCGATTACGCCGCATGCGAGCAGGAGAACCCTGATTTCGCGCAACCCAACTATTCGGCGAACAATGCTTCGGGCGGCGGCGCATCCGCGGCCGGATCGGATGCCGACGCGCAACAGGCCCTCATCGACTTCGCCCGGCAGGCCCGCAAGGATGGATTCGACTGGATGGCCGATCCCGCGCCCGGCGAAGCCACGTCGGTCGAGATCCCATCCGACGTGTCCTACGAGGAACTGCGACGCTTCTACGACACCTACTCCGGTGACAAGTGGCCCAGCCACGACGGCATCCCGTTCGGCACCTTCTGCACCGGCGAATGCACCGCCTACAACCGTCTCCTCGACGAACGGTAGCGCCGCTGTCTCGGCTCCCCTTGTCAGGGGAGCTGCCGCTCAACAATTCAAGTCTTAGGTAAGGCGAAAGTAAGACGATTCCTCACCGACCCGCCACCGCGGGCAGGGTTGGATGGAACCATCAACCGCACACGGACCGTCCACACGAAAGGAACCGTCATGACCATCGACTTCGACCTTGACCCTGACCGCCGCCACACCGTCAAGCGGCCATCCCGCCGCCGCACGCTGGCGGCCGTCATTGCCTCGGGCCTGTGCCTCACGGCGCTCGCCGGCTGCTCCATGCCGTTCACCAACCAGGCGACCGATACGGGCGATTCCGGTACGACAACAGGTTCCGGCTCCAATACCACCGACAACCTCACGACCGACGTCAACGCCAAGAAATTCGTCTCCTGCCTGACCGGCAAGGGCTTCGAGGCACAGGCCGCGGCCGCCCCCGGAGTGCCCGACCAGAACGGCAAGATGACAACGCCGACCACCAAGAACATGGTCATGCTGCGCATGCTCGACGCAAACGGACAGCCGGTCGAATCCGGCAATGACGGCATGAGCGTGAGCACCGACTCCACCACCCAACAGATGTACGCCAACGCCATGTTCACCTCCATCGACTACGGCACGGTATGGGTGGCGTTCAAGGATTCCACCGCACTCGCCGGCAGCCCGTACGAGTCGAAACGCCAGGACTATGCGGATTGCGAGGCCGAGAACCCGAACTTCGCCCAGCCCGCCCAGGATCTGAACCAGACGCCTTCCTATTCCGATGCGGACAAGCAGGCCGCGCTCGATTATGCCAAGAAGGCGCGCAGCAAAGGCTTCAGCTGGGTGGCCGACCCGGCCGGCGACGAGCCAACCACCATCCTCATCCCCAAAACCGTGGGGGAGGACGAACTGCGCCGCTTCTTCAAGGAATGCCCGGTCGGCGACGCGCGCATCACCTTCGGATTCGACGGTACGGCCGAGGATTTCGGCTACGACTACACCAAGGTGATGGACGAGGCCATGGGCGTGGCATCCTGACCACACACCGCCCGACAACGAGGTATGGGACGGTTCCATGCCGAGCCGTCCTCCGGTCCGCCGATGAACCGGAGCGAGGAATGAGATATGGGGGAATCATCATGGGAACGCATCACGATATCGAAGTGCGGAACAAGCACGACAGGCTTGCACAGGCCGTGGCCGTTGCTGCCACGTCCGTGCTGTGCCTGACTGCATTGGCCGCCTGCTCGTCGCCGTTCACTGTGGGCGGTGGGACCGATACGGCGGAAGCGGACGATACCGGCACATCCAGTACAGCCGCTACGGGTTCAGGGAAGGGCGGGCCGGTCGAACCGAGCAAGACCGTCAAACGGTTCGTCGCCTGCCTGGCCGGCAAGGGTTTCGACGCACGGTCGGTCGACTGGGACAACGACCAGGTGGGCGTCGTGGAGCTCGACGCGGCCGGCAACCCGGCGCAATCACAGGTCACCATCCATGACGACGGCACGAAGGAGTACTCGCATGCGACGCCGGAAGGACTCTACCCCAACGTGGTGCTGTCCGGCAGCGTCGGCAACTCCATCACCGACGAGAACTGGAACTACGTGATCTTCCGGACCTCGGCCGACATGGCCGGCACGCCGTACGCCTCCAGACAGGCCGATTACGCGGCCTGCGAGGCGCAGAATCCCGACTTCGCCCAAGCCACGTTCAGCACGGAGCCGAGGGACGCCAACGCCTCAGACGAGGACAAGGCCGCCGTGCTGAAATACGCGCAGGACGCCCGCGCCAAGGGCTTCGACTGGATCGCTGATCCGAGCGGCGAACATCCGCTGACCATCGTGATCCCGAACACCGTGCCCGAAGAGGACGTGCGCCATTTCTTCCAGGAATGCCCGGTCGACGACGTGCCTGTGATCATCGGCTGGGAAGGCGACTACCCCTACGACACCTTCGCCGTCCAGCAGCCGGCACACTGACCGGCACACTAATAGGAGCAAACACCATGACGCGAACGGAAGCCCGACGGTTCTCCAAACGACGCAGGATCGCCGCCATCGTCATCGCCCTCGTCGCCGTGATCGGCCTGGCCGTCACCTGCACAGTCATGAAACCATGGACGCTCATCGGCCACATGATCTCCGCCGGCCAACAATCCACGCAGAAGATCGACGTGACCACCCTGCGCGCCCAACCGGTCACCAAAGGCGTGCTCAACGCCGAAACCCGGCTTGGCGCCACCCTGCAATACGACGACGCCTCCGACTTCGCCGCCGCAACCGGCATCATCACCCAACTGCCGGTGGCCGGCAAACAGATCGGCACCGGCGAACAGGTGTACGAGATGGACGGCGTGCCCGTCGTGCTCTTCCACGGCGAGCGCCCGTTCTGGCGCACCCTAGACACCGGCGTCACGGACGGGCCGGACGTGGCCCAACTCGAACAGAACCTGGCCGAACTCGGCTACTTCTGGGGCCTGCCGGACAACCATTTCGATGCCTACACCAAGGAAGCCATCCGCCAATGGCAGCTGTACTCGCTCGGCCTTACGGGCGACGCAGCGAACGGCGTCTTCCAACCCTCCGCCGTGGCCGTGGCACCCGCCGCACCCATCCGCATCAAGACCGTGTCCGCCAAACTCGGCGAGACCAACGTGAGCCCCGCCAGCTACACGGGCGTGACCCTGCACGCGCAGTCCACGATCACCTCCGCCCAGGCCGCCACGTTCAAGGCCGGCGACAAGGCACAGGTGATCCTGCCGGACAACACCGCGATCGACACCACGCTCACCGCCGTCGACCAGGGTGGTCAGCCCACGGGCAAGGACGGACAGACCACCTCGCCCTCCGCCCGCATCGACTTCCCGGACCAGACCAAGGTGGCGCAGTTCGGGCCCACGACCATCCAGATCATCGTGCCGAACGCGAACGCCGCCAACGAGGAGACGCTCATCGTGCCGGTCACCGCGCTGATCGCCGGCACCGGCGACTCATACGCGGTCGAGGCAATCCGCGGGGACAAACTCGAACGCATCAAGGTCGAGATCGGCCTGGTGGCGGGCGCCCAAGCGCAGGTCACCAAATCCGACGGGCTCAAGGTCGGCGACAAGGTGGTGGTCTCGTGAGCGCAACGCCGATTACCAAACTCCCCGCAGCCTCCACCGGCACCGGCGACTCCCGGCAAGAGGAGCCGGAAGGCAACGCCCTCCTCACCCTGGACCACGTCACCAAGGCGTTCACCGGCAAGGACGGCAGCCCGCTGGAGATCCTGCATCCCACGACCCTGAACATCGGCCACGGCGAGCGCATCGCCATCGTGGGCCCGTCCGGCTCGGGCAAATCCACGCTGCTCTCCCTGCTCGGCACACTGGACATGCCCACCTCCGGCACACTCCGCTACGACGGCGAAAACGTGGCCGCGATGGGGGAGAGACGCCGCAGCGAACTCAGGGCCGAACGCATCGGATTCGTATTCCAGCAGTTCCACCTGATCGCCACCGTCTCCGCCCTGGAGAACGTGATGACCGGCCTGCAATACACCGATTTGCCGCGCAGGGAACGCCGCGAACGGGCCGCCGAAGCACTCGAACAGGTCGGGCTCGGCGAACGCTTGCATCACCGGCCCTCGCAACTGTCCGGCGGCGAACAACAGCGCGTGGCCATCGCCCGCGCGCTCGCCAAACAACCGGACATCATCTTCGCCGACGAACCGACCGGCGCACTCGACACGGACACCGGCCACGCCATCATCGAACTGCTGCTCAGGGCGGCGGACCAGGGCGCGAGCCTCGTGGTCGTCACCCACGACCCGAACATCGCCGCACGCTTCCCACGCCGACTGCACATCCAGGACGGCATGGTCACGGAACTCGACGAAGGAGGCGTACGCCATGCGTAAACCGTTCGCCACCCGCATCGCCGACCTCCTGCACGCCGCATGGATCGGCGCCACCGGCCGCGTCTCGCGCACCATCCTCGCCTCGCTCGGCATCGCATTGGGCGTCGCCGCATACGTGGCACTCTCCGGCATCGCCGCCTCCAACCAGGCCGCCCTGCTCGCCCGGCTCGACGCGCTCGGCGCGAACCTGCAGGTCGTGGCCCCCGGACAGGACGCCACGGGACAACCCGTGCCCCTGCCCTCCTACGCGCCCGACACCATCGCCCGACAGTCTGCGGTCGAACGGGTGGGTGTGTTCCTCACCCCGCCCGCGAGCGCGCAGGTCTTCAAGAACGAGCTCGTACCCAAAACCAACGGCAACGCGCTGGCCGTGGCCGTCATGCGGCCGGGTGCGCTCAAGGCCGTCGACGTATCGTTCGCCCAGGGGCGGGGCATCGACGCGCGCAACGAGAACCTGCCGGTCGCGGTCCTCGGCTCCGAGGCCGCCTACCGGCTCGGCGTCAACGAGCCCGGCGACCGCATCCTCATCGACAACGAATGGTACGGGGTCATCGGCATCCTCGACCCCGTACCGCAGGCGCAGGCGTTCAACGCATCCGTCATCATCGGCGCACAGTGGGCCCTTGACCACTACCCGGACCGGGCGGAGTCGATCGGCGCGATCAGCCGGATCTACGTGCGCACCACGCCCGGCGACGCCGAATCATTGCGACGCATGATCGCCCACGCCGCGAACCTCACCGGCGGCAACGTGTCCGTCACGGCATCCGCCGACCTGTCCCAGGCACGCAACGCCACCAACGACTCCCTGACCACGTTGGGCCTCATGATCGGCGTGATCGCGCTCGCCGTGGGCGGCATGAGCATCGCCAACATGATGATCGTCACCGTGATGGAACGCCGCGGCGAAATCGGCCTGAGACGGGCCTTGGGAGCCACGCCTGGCAACATCCGCCTGCAGTTCGTCGCCGAGGCGGCGCTCCTGTCCGCCATAGGCGGGCTTGCGGGCGTGGCGATCGGAGCCGGGGCGGCCATGTCGGTCGCGATCGGCGCCGGCCAGCCGACCGTCCTCGACTGGGCCGGCCTGCCCATGGCCTGGGGCGCGGCCGTGCTGGTCGGCATCCTAGCCGGCCTCTACCCGGCCTCCCGCGCCGCCCGACTGACACCCACCGAGGCCCTGCGCGGCGAATAACGGCAAACTCGCGGTCTGCCCAGCCCCGGTACACGCCGGCATACGCCCCGCAATCAACGCCCGGGATGATAGCCTTGTAAGCCGACGGGAAAGCGAGGCGACGATTGATGGGCGATGTCAGACGGGAGATGGAACGGCTGCGACCGGTCTACGAGACCGGCGTGCTGCGCTTGCTGCTACGGGCCAACGCCAAGCTCTACGTGGCTCTCTTGCGCGCCGCATTCGACCCCCTGACCGGCGAACTGCCGCGTGAGACCCTCGAGGAACGATTCGCGCAAAGCCTGTCCACGCTCGCCGACACCGGCGACTACACGCCCAAACCTGAACAGACGTATGCGGAGGCGGCACACCAGATCCTCGTGGACCTGAGCCGTGAAGGCGACGGCGACTACGCATGGCTTGCCAACGCGCACGACGCCGCATCCCACCGGTTCCTCTACCGGCTCACCGCCCGCGCCCACCGTGCCATCGACGCGCTCGGACGGCTCGAGGACGACACCCGCACCCTGTCCGGCGCGCAGGCCAATTCCATCATCATGGAAATCGAGCACGCGCGCATGCAGCTGACCGCCGACCCGGGCGAACGGGTCCGCCTGCTCAACCAGGAGATCAAGGAACGCCGGCACGAGATCAAACGCATCCAGCAAGGCCAGCAGCATGCCGCGCTCAGCGAGGACCAGGTCAGGGACGTGATCGCCGTCATCCACAACACGCTGCGCGGCGTGCCCATCGACCTGCGCGAACTCGTGCTCGCCGAACGCGACAACGGCGACGCCCTCCGCCGGCGCATGCAGGGCGGCGACATGAGCGTCGACGAGATTCTCACTGCCTATCACGAGGAATACCGGCGGTCGTTCCAGGAATCGGACAGCGGCCGCCGTTTCGAGGACGCATTCCAGGTGATCATCACCGACGAAGGTCGCCAACAGATCGACGACGCGCTGCGCGACATCGCGAAAACCCCGTATCTTGCCGGCGAATCCAGCGCCCTGCTCGACCAGATCCGCGACGAACTCGCCCGCATCTACGAAGGCATCGAAGCGGTGCGCGGCCAGATGCGCGTCTCCGACGAGGCCGTCAGCCGCCTGGTGCGCCAGCAGACCGACACACGGTACCGCACCATGCTCGGCACGCTCAACCGCCTGTTCGTGCGACTCAACGCCAACGCGAAAGCACACCCGAACGACGCCTCACGGCCATACCCGACCAACAGCGCGGGCGCCCAGTTCGCGGCCCTGCCCACACGTCCGGCACGTTCGATGGCACGCTCGGCGGCCCTCGGCCTGTCCGACATGCAGCTGCGGCAAGGCGACAATACGTCACCGGTCGACCTCAAATCCATGATCGTCGGCGGCGGACCGCGACTGCATCGCATGATCGCCCTGATCCGGCACGATCCGGCCATACGCACGGACGGACGCATCGACGTGGCCGCAAGCTTCAACCGCCTGCCGGACGAGGAACGACGGGAAAGCGAACTGATCGGATTCCTTAGCACCCTCCCATGCTCCAGCGACGCGACCGGTGCCACCTGGCACTGCATCACTTTGGACGGCACCCAACGCGACTGGATAACACGGCCGATACTGACGACACGGGACGAACTGGACGAGATCGTGAGGCAAGGATGAGCGAACCCATGAACGGCACGGAGACAATGACCGACACCATAGGCGCAGATGAGACGCAGGACACCACGAACCCGGCCGAAGGCGCGGTCAACCCATACGCCCTCTTCGAAGGCGACCGCGGCGACATGACCGCCGACGCACGCATGGCCGCGATCGCCCTCAAACGCGAACGTTACATCTCCGGCGACCTGTATGACACGGTGCTCGACAACCTCGACGCCGTCACACGCTCGCTGAACAACGACCTGCTCGAACTGGTCGTCAATGAACGGTACCGCATCATGATCGCCATGCCCGTAACCGGCCCCGACATCACGCTGCGAGCGCTGAAAACCCGTATCAGTCTCAAACGTGAGGAGGCCGCGCTGCTCGCGTTCCTGCGCATCCGCGTGCTCGAGTACGAGAACTCACGCGAATCCACCGACCACTGGCTGGTGAGCTTCGAGGAGATCCGCGCCGCGCTCGCCACCGGCACCGGCTTCCTCGCGGCGCGCAACGACGAGGAGACCGTGCTCAAGCAGGTCGGCGCGATCGTGTCGGCCATGTGCACGTACGGGTATCTCGAACGCACGGCGGACGACGAGACCATGTACCGGATCACGCCCCTCGTGCCGGTGGTGCTCGACCGGGAGCTGGCCGGCACATGGCTGGACGTCGCCGACAACGACTTCGAGACCGGCGACGTCCCATCATCCGACACATCGGACGCGGCAGTCGAACCGACAGTGGAAGAAGACGCTATCGATGAGACGGACTACGCCGCACCGCTCTTCGAGGATGAGACGAGCGAAGCCTCGACGGATGCAACGAACGCGACGCACGACGGGGAAGGGGAGTGACGATGGCCAAGGACCTGCAGATGATCGCCGACCGGTGGATGATGGAAAGCCGTCAACTCATCAACTGGGGCTCATACGAGGGATACCACGAATTCCGCCCGTCCATGGACCGGAACCTGCCCGTAACGTTGCTCGCCGGCGCCAGCGAATCCGGCAAATCGACGCTCGTGGACGCGCAGATCTCCCTGCTCTACCCGACCGGCACCCCGTTCAACAAGGCATCGAACTCCGGCCGTTCCGAACGCAGCGACTACACGTACCTGCTCGGCATGGTCGGCGTGGGCGACACCGGCGACGGCGACCGGCCGATCTACCTGCGGGGACGGGATGCGAACGGCGCACCCCTGGCCGTCTGGGGCGCGATCGTCGACACCTACCGCAACCTGACCGACGGGCAGACGCTCTCATGCGCCAAGTTCCTCTACCTCATGCCCGGCGACGAGCGCAACGCCGTACGCCGCCAATACGCGGTCTGGGACCGGCCGATCGACCCGCGAGCGATGGACGCCTACCGTGACGCACCATTCACACCCACGCAACTGAAGACCGCATACCCGCAATGCCTCACGTTCCCCAGCGCCGAAGCCTTCCACGAGCACATCTGGTCGGTGATGGGTCTGAGCGCCGAAGCGTGCCGCCTGCTCGCCAAGATCCAGTCGGCCGACGCGCCCTCCCGGCTCGACGACATCTTCAAACAGGGCGTGCTCGGCGTGCCGGAGGCGCTCGACTTGGCACGCACCACGGTTGACGACTACGACCGGTACGCGGAGAACTTCCAAGCCATGGAAGACAAGGCCAACCGCATGGCCAAGCTGCGCGACATCCGCGACGGCTACGCACGATACAGCGACACGAAGCGACAGGCGCGCCGCTTCGCCCCGGTTGACCCGTCCACGCCATCCGGCGAGGAGACGATACGGCGATGGGCGACCGCGCGCATGGCCGACGAGGCCGCCGCGCAACTGCCGGCCGATGAAGCCGAACGAACCGCACGCCAGGCCGACGCGATCGCCGCCGGCCGTCGCGCGGACGACCTGCGCTCGCGCATCGACACAATCCGCAGCCAGATGCAAGGTCTGGACGGCGGCAATCTCGCCCGCCTCGAATTCGAGCTCGACGCCGCGAAACGCACGCTGGAGGATGTGCGAGCCGTCCGCGACCGCATCGCCGCAGGGTACGACGAGGCGGGGCAATCCATGCCCGACAGCGAGAAGGCCTGGGAACAGGCGCGTATCGATGCGGTCACGTTCAAGGTCTCCTATGAGCGTCGCAACGAGGAACTCGAAGAGACACGCAATGAGGCATTCGGCCGCCAATCCGAGGCTCGCGAAACCCTGCGCGCGCTGGAACGCGACTATCAGCGGCAGAGCGCGCAACGCACGCGCATCACGCAGCAGATGGACGAGACGCGAGCCATGCTCTGCCGGGCGACTGGACTGAAGCCCAGCGAACTGCCGTACGTGGCCGAACTCATGGACGTGCGCGACACGGAGGAACAATGGCGGCTCGCGATGAACGTCGTCTACGCGCCGATCACGCAGACCATTCTCGTGGACAAGCGGCACGAGCAGGGCTTCGCCGCCAAGGTGAGCACCATCGACCCGCATGCGATGGCCCGACGCACCTGGCAGTTCGTCGACACCACACGCGACTACGAAGACGACACCGAAACGGGGTCCGCGGACGATTCCGACGCCTGGATGTCCGACAAACTGCGCTACCGTGAGGACTCCCCATTCGCCGGATGGCTGCGCGAACAGACCCGCTCCGACCGATTCGACGCACACTGCGTGAAGGCCATCGACGACACGGACCGCGACACCCGGCAGGTGCAGCTCGATGGACAATTCAAATCCGGCAAACGAGGCCAGCACGGCGTCAAGGACCGCCAGCAGATCATCGGCTTCGTCAACGAACGGTATCTGGAACTGCTGCGCACGCAGATTGACTCCGCCCACGCCCAAGCCGACGAGGCAGCACAGGAGTATGCGGATGCGAAAGCCGCGGTCGATCGGCTTCACCGCGAACGCGAACTCGCCGACCAGCTCGCCTACACGGCATGGGAGAAGGTCGACACGGACGGTGCCGCACGGCACATCGGCGAGATCGAGGACACGATCGCCTCGATCAGGAACAATCCGAAGCTCGCCAAACTCGCCGACATGCGCGACTCGTTGAGCGAGGAGCTCGACCGAGTCCAACGTCACCAGATCGAGGCCGAGCAGGCGGCGAAATCCGCGGCCGCAGCCGTCGAGGCGGGCCGTGCATGGTTGGAGGCGCAGCAGGAGGAAGGCGACGGTGATGCCGCCGGTGCGGCCGCGCCCATGCCCGCATGGACGATGCTCGGCGACGACATCATTGCCCAACTCACGCAGGCATACGAGCAGCGGTTCGCCGGATTCCCCAACGAGGCGCTGCGTGCGCACATGATTATCGGCGCAGGATTGACGGCGCCGGGCGGAACCGCGCAACCGCAAGCAGGTGGCACGTTCGCCGACCGCATCATCGACGGCATCGGCAAGGACTTGGCCGCGCACATCCTCACGCTCAATGAGCGCGTCGATACCGCGCGCACCAACATCGAACTGAAGATGAGCGCGTACATCGAACGGTATGCGGCCGACGACGACGCGCTCACCGCCAGCGTGGAAGACTACCGGTACTACCTTGAGGAACTCGACAGCCTCGCGCATCTGGCCGCGGTCGCCGCAACGGACGCCGAATACCGGCGGTGCCTCGACCATCTGCTCATGAGCCTGCTGACCATCAAGCGAGCCATCGACACGGACGCGGGCGACATCCGCGACCAGCTCGACCGCATCAACCAGATGCTTGACGGACAGAAATTCGGCCCGCGCCATGGCAGCCTGTCGCTGCACGCGGACGTGCGCCGCCCCGACCGTGCGTTCTCGGCACAACTGCAACGCGCCATCGGTACGCTCAACGATTGGAAATCCGGACAGGTGGAAGCGGCCGGCGCCGGCGCCCGCGTCCGTTCCGAGGGAACCAACTCTGACTCCGGCTCCGGCACAAGCGATTCAAAGCGGGCGTTCGCGGCATGCGCGCCGATGATCGAACTCCTGCGTCAGGAACTCGCGCAGGTCAAGGACGTCAACGGCATCCGCAGCTACGGCGCACGCGACCTCGACCCGCGCTGCCGCTCGTCGTTCTACGCGATCGTCCGTCATGACGACGGGCAGGACGAACGCATCACGTCGACCGGCGGCCGTTCCGGCGGTGCCTTGCAGGAACTCACATCGTTCGTGTACGGCGCGGCGCTCATCTACCTGCTCGGCGGCGGCATGGAGAACCGGCTCAAGCCCAGCTACACCACGCTGTTCCTCGACGAGGCGCTCATCAAGGCCGATGGCCGCTACACCCAGCGCGCCCTGAGCGTGCTGCCGCGACTTGGCTTCCAGGTCATCGTCTCCGCACCCGAAAGCAAGACAGGCGAGATCATCGAGGTGTCCACCAAGGCGTACGTCACGGTCAAGGATGCGAACAGCGGCTTCACGTCCCTCCGCGAAGCTACCTGGAGCGGATACGAGGAGGCCGAGGAAAACACATCAGCTGACGATGAGACCGAGTGAGAAAGCCAGTTCCACCGGATTCGCGTCGTTTTTAATGTGATGGGGTCTTGATAATCGGCATAGCCGCGACAGCATAGCACCGGGAAAGGGGCATGACGGAATGAAAACCGTACGACAGATCGTCGCTGTGGTGGAACGTCGGCTTCAATCCGACATGTACCGGACTGACCCATGCTTCCCGATCGTCGTCCCGATCGGATTGCCTGGTCGTACGGCATTGGAAGCAGATGCCATTGCTGTGCACGACAACAACAACCAGATTCGTGCATGGGCCGCCAAATACGGCTGCCAAACCGAAACCGTCATGCGCACCATAGGCACGGCAGTAGAGTTGATCGCCCGCATCGGCATTCCCGACGAGCAGACCGCGTTGCGCGTCGTCAATCGCACGCTCGCGGCACGCTATCGCATCGCACGGGAACGATGTGGGCTGCTACGTGAGTTGTTTAGCGTTGACCTGGAAACCGCTGCGCAGGTCGTACGGATGACGCACGCCGAAAGCGACGTTGACTTCGCATTACTGATTGAGGTCGCTCGATACTGTTCGGCGCATGATGTGGCAGGATTGCGCCCGCGTGCAGTGCCGCTTGCCGGATTCAGTGCGAAATGGCTGAACAGGAAAGCGTCAAAACGTCGTAAGGCAATCGAATTGCTGTGCGGCAAATCGTTGGGCCTAATCGAACGTCCAGGGGAGTTGCGGGTACGCTTTCTCGACCCGTCGAGGGCGTCATTGCCGGACATGATGATCACTCGTCCTTGGAGTGACGATACGGTGCGTGGCATCGAAAACGTTGTAATCGTGGAAAACAAGGACACATATCAATTGATGCCGCCGATCAGGAACGGATTGTGCGTGTTCGGGGCCGGCAAGGCGGCGGTGGACGGTCTGACATTGCTGCCATGGCTGTTCGTAGAGAACTCCAATATTCATGTGATGTATTGGGGTGATATGGATGCCGCTGGGTTTGAAATACTCTCGTCCGTACGGCAACTGGGACTCGACTGTGAGTCGCTGTTCATGAATTGGGCAGCCTACGACCAATATGGCAGGTTCGGCACAAACCATGATCAGAACGATAAGCCGCTCAAACGCCAGCAGCCGAAACTGCTGCCGGGATTACATGATGATGAACGGGCACTATATGAGGTGTTATGCACTGGCGAGGGCGTTCCCTATCTGCGTCTCGAACAGGAGCGTATTCCTATTCCCGATGCGGCGATGGCATTGGCGGCAGCCGGATTTCCGGTGGTGATGAACGGTGATGGTAGCAATCAATGAACGGCTGTTCTGATATCGGTCGCTGTGCTGGGCTAAACTAGTGTATTAGTTCGGCAAGAGTTGCCGGATTCTGATTGAATCGGCGTTCTTCATTAGTTTTGTTTGTTCTGACAGTGTCGGGTTTCGCATCCTCACCATTGCGACTGACATTCCGTTGTATATGCCATCTGTATCATCGTTGCCGCACTACCGCCGATGACGTGCGGTTTTGCTCTTTTATAGATTTTGAAAGGCCTATTCCCATGCAATTCATCAAAGACGACACCCATCCCTTCGACTACGCGGAACGCCTGGCCGGATGTCCATCCGGTTTCGAGGGACGCATCGTGCGCTTCGCCAAGGATCTTCCCTTCAATGCGACGGTCATTATGCCGCCGGATAAAGTGCCGGCCGATGCCGACTTCGAGCTGGTCGGCAATCACGCCGTCCTGCATCATATGACCCCCGACCTCGGTGACGCCGAGGACTGGACCATGGCCTGGGCCTGCCGCTGACGACTATAACGGCTGTCGGCTCCGGCCTGCCGTGCCATCGGTTCCCATCAACAGTCGCCGCGCATACCACGCGAACAGCAGTCCGGCCACGATTGCCGATGTCGCATCTGAAATCGGCTCGGCGATGAACACGCCCGTCGTGCCGAGTCCGAGCCGCGGCAGTACCAGCGCCAACGGCACCAGCAGGATGAGCTTGCGGAAGATCGCCAGGAACAGCGATGGCTTCGCCTGGCCCATGCCCACGAACGCGCATTGGACCACATTCTGGATGCCGAACACGCCCATGCCGCAGACGAAATACGGCAGCGTGCGCGTCACCACATCGATGATCGCCGTATCCGAGGTGAACAGCGAGGCGACCGGTCCGGGGAATATTGCGAGCAGCGTCGTCATCGTGCAGTTGATGGCGACCTGCACGACCATGGTACCCGAATACGCGCACCGGACGCGAGTATACAGTCCCGCACCGTAGTTGTAGCCGATGATCGGCTGCACGCCCTGCGAGATGCCCTGCGAGAACACGAAGATGAGCTGCATGAGGCTGGTCATGATCGTCATCGCGCCCACATAAGAGTCGCCGCCGTACCGCTGCAGCGACGCATTGAACACCACTTGAATCACGGACTCAGTGATTTGCATGATGAATGGTGAGACACCGAGGAACAGCATCGGTCCAAGCAGACGGGTCAGTCGGATGCTGCCTGCACGAAGCCGGATGATGCTGCGCGGGGAAGTAAGGAACCGAATCACCCATGCGGCCGACATCGCCTGGGCCACCACGTTCGCCAAGGCCGCGCCGCGCACGCCCATGCCGAGCGCGAAGATGAACAGCGGATCGAGCGCCAGCGAGCTCAGCGCGCCGATAAGCACCGAACCCATCGCCACAAGCGCCTTGCCCTGTGCGGTGATGAACGTGTTGAGCCCCAAGGCAAGCTGCACGAACAGGGTGCCGGACAGATACACGGTGAGGAAATCGACCGCGTATGGCAGCGTGGCGTCGCTCGCGCCGAACAGGACGAGAATCGGTGTTTTGAACAGCTGGATCAGCACCGACAGCACGATTGAGATCACGACGATCGCCGCCACCGACGTGCCGAGATAGCGCTCCGCCTTGCCCTGGTCTCCACGGCCGAGTTCGATGGACGCGAGCGGGCCGCCGCCCATGCCGACAAGCATCGCGAACGCGGAGACGGCGAGCGTGATCGGGAAGCACACGCCCACGCCGGTCATCGCCAGATCGCCCGCGCCGGGGATGTGCGCGAGGAACAGACGGTCGACGATCGTGTACGCCGCATTACATGCCTGCGCCACCACCGCCGGAATCGCCAGTGACACTGCCAGTCGTCCGATCGGTTTCGTACCGAGGTCGTCATTGGCGGTCTGTCGCTTCGTCGTCGTTTCCGCCCGCCCGTTTGTCTCGCGTTTCGTCACGAGAGGACATTGTAGCTCTACAACTCGGTCGCCCGCGGAGATAACAATGCCCGCGATATGAGTTCTATGTGATCAGCGATGACGACGGTCACGACGTGCGCGACAGGTTCCGTAGTTCCGGAATGAGGCAAACAAGATATACGGCAATAACCTGTGCGCCGGCATCATTCATGCGGAACAACGGTTTTCAACGAGATACTTCAAGATTCGTTACCTGATCAGCGGGAATAAATGAGTACCGAGAATCGCATGCATCCTTCGCAAGGACGATGCATGCGTTCATTCCTTTGGACGATTGATGGTACTGGTGAACCGTAGGAGTATAAAGCCATAACGCTGTTGTGCGGTTGTGGTGGGGAGGAGCGCAATGATGTCATGCGATTGTTTGACATCATGTTGTACTTTCAGCCGCCATTGGATTGAATCGGTTGCAACGTGCGAACCTGGACGTAAAGCGCCCTTGGCTTTTGCTTCCAGGTTCGCCTTTCCTGGAAGGTGGATCATGCCAGTTATATCGGCGATCAATCTCTCGATTGGGTACAAGAATTCCCCTATTGTCAGCGACATTAACCTGCAGTTGAATACGGGCAGAATTATCTGCCTGCTCGGGGCGAACGGCGCGGGCAAGACCACGTTGATGAAGACGCTGCTCGGACGGATAAGGCCCGTAAGCGGGAACATCACGTACACCGGGACGAATATCAATGAGATGTCCGCGGCGATAGACCACCCCAGTTTCTTTCCTTACCTGAGTGGTAGGGAGAACGTCGAGGTGGTCTCCGCGTTCTGGGGTCTGGACGTGGACCCGGAGACGGCGTTGGATGGTGTGGGCATTAACCGCGCGGCGCATGGACGGAAGGCGAAGGACTACTCGACGGGCATGAAGGAGCGTCTGGAGCTGTGCCTCGCCCTTGTGCCGCATCCGAGGTTCCTGTTCCTTGACGAGCCGCAGAACGGATTGGATCCCGATGGCATAACCTCCTTGTCCGAAACGCTTCGCTCCTATCGGGATAAGGGGAACTGCGTCGTGATTTCCACGCATCTGCTCCATGAGATTCAGGGAGTGCCGGATGAATGCATCGTGATTCGTCATGGCCGGGCTGCGCAATTCACGGATCTGACTGGGGTGAACCTCGCGGATCTGTATCAGGGGAGGTAAAATTGAGTGCTGTTTCTCCTGTTCGCGCTTTGGTCGCCTACTACTGGAACGTCTGGTATTTCCTCGCTGCGGTATTCGGGGCCGTATCGTCCCTCCTGTTGGGTTCGTGGATTTCAAGCGCGGCGAACGGAACCCCGATAACCGGAGGATATAGCTTCTTCTTCACCGGCACGCAGCCGCTGATCTGTCTTGTGCTGCTTTTCGCATGCGATGCTAGGGTATCGAAGGCACACTACGGTGGTCTGCCCCGCCACGTGTATTGCGCGTGGAAGCCATGCTCGCTCAGAACCATATTCCGGGCTTTGATTCTGGCCGCTGTGAACTTGCTGAGCGTATTGTGTTTCGACGTCATCATGATTCTGACGGGCGCCAGAATGCACCCGCACCTGGCCGCCGTCCTATGTTTCGTCGTGCTGCAGAGCCTTGCGACTTCCCTGATCTACTCGATCATCGAGATCATCGCCAATCCCAAGATTGCCGGGGTCATCTCGGGCGTCCTTTGCTATGTCTGGGTTCTTCTGCCGGGCGACCTTCCCGACTATGCGACGCCCTACGTCGCGACTGCCCTCCAGGCCGTTGGGCTGAATCTGAACGGCACCATGATGTCACCGGCGGAAGCAGCGAGCCGATCGCCTATCGGTCTCGTGATGGTCGTCGTCCCGATAGTGGTGCTCTTGGTCGCCTATGTTCTGCTGAGCTGGTTCCGTTGCAAAGGAGCGGAAAAGAAATGAAGTCCCTGTTCCGTATTGAGCGCGTGGCATTGATCCACTGGTCGACGCTCGCCTTCGTGGCCGTGCTTTTCCTTCCGTTGCTCTTTTTCCGTTACGGAAACACGGGCGCGGTGGCGCAGTTGGCGATGGTGATGGCGCTTCCCATAGCCACGGCCGGTCTTGTCTTCTCCCATGCGAGGGTGCCCTGCTCGTATCGTTCCTTCAGCATCCACAATCGGCTCCTGTTGCGTTTTACCTTGAAGTCGCTGTCGCTCGGTGCCGTGGTCAACATCTGCCTGACCTTGCTGTACGGATTTGCCATCGGGTTTGCCGTCAATAAGCGACCGCTCTCATCGCCTACCGTTTTGATGCTTGCGTTCACCGCTGTCGTTCTTTCCCTGGCATGTTTCGTTCTGCGGCTCTGGACTAGTCCCCTCGTCTCTTGGAGCATTGTCGGCTTCTTCATTGTCGCCGGGCTTACGGTGAGTTCCGGTGTGTTCGAAAACTCGCCGATGCTGTACGCCGTCATACCGACCACATGGATGTTAAGCGGGGCGGGATTCGCCGGTTATGTGATTCCAACCGGCGTCGCCGTTGCTGCGATAAGCGCATGGCTGCTGCTTAAGGCGGTGAAACATGTCTAAGTCGTACGGGACTACGCGATTCGCGAATCCGGGCTGACACCGTCCGCGTCATCATTCATAGGGGCCGGCGACATAAGGCTCTATGGCAAGGCGGTTATCTGCCCAGTAGTTCGTCGCGACTGCCTGTGCGCATAGACCATTGCCCATCACCGATATCACCGTCCTACTATCCATGTGCGGCGTTGTTCGGTATCGCATCATGTCCGATGCGCACTCCGCAACGGCGGTTGCCATTGAAATTTGATGGCATGCGATTGCTTGACATGATGTTGCGGGTGATGGGGGAGAGCACCTTTAAGAGATGGTGGTACCAGTTCGTTCTTTGACCGGGAGGCATTATGGGCTATTTGCTTAGCATCGACATGCTGCCCGCATCGATGCTGGTTATGCTTCCGGCCGCATGGTTACAGAAACGGTCGAATCGCCTATTACGGTCGGAAATATGAGCAAGTTGCTGTTGACGTCATTGTTCGCGAACGTGGCCTCACTGCTACCCGTGTGCATGCCTGAGATCGTGGATGCCGGCGCCACCGTCGCCTTCATCCCCACGGCGAGCCGGGCATCATGGCCGCGGTTCCATGTACGCGCAGCCGAGCGGGCATTCGAACGGTTGGGCGTCAAAGTCGATGTGCTGGATGTGGATGCCGAAACCTCTGCCGAAATCCGCCGCCGTATCGACCGTGACGATCTGATCTACGTGTCCGGCGGCAACACGTTCTATCTGCTGCAGGAACTGCGGCGGCAGGATGCCGACACGGCCATTCGCGAAGCGGTGATTTCGGGAAAACCGTATGTGGGGGAGTCCGCCGGTTCGGTCATCGCTTCGACGAACATCGCCTACATCCGTTGGATGGACAGCACGGCGAAGGCCCCCGACCTGCATGGCTACGCGGATTGCGACGCACTCGGATTGGTGGACTTCCGCCCGGTACCGCACTGGGGAAGCCTGCCGTTCCTGGCATCCACGCGAACCATCATGAGCAGGTACGGCGGACGGTATGCGATGAAACCGATGCGCAACGATGAGGCGATTGCGGTCAGCGGGGGTGCGACGCGATTCCTGCGTGGCATCCCCGCGTGAGTCGCCGTACTGCGCCGGTCGTCGTCTTACAGTTCGACCTGCTCCCACTGCGCCGGCAGCGGGATGTTCCTCGTCGGGGCGACGCAGGCGAGCAGTAGACCGAGGCCTGCGCAAACAACGACCAACGTCATGACCGCCCGGAAACCGAGCTTGGATACCTGCAACAGCCAGCCGACCAGTGCGGGCGTCAAGGCTCCGGGAATGCCGATTGCGGTTTCGAATACAGTGGACACCCTGCCCTGCATGTGGTCCGGGGTGCGTCCGTAGATGAACCCGTGTTCGCCGGCGTTCAGCGCGGGGAACAGCAGCGACGCGACCGTCATGCACGCGACGATCACGCCGTATGAATCGGTGAACAGCAGCGGGACCATCGCAAGTGTGAACACGGCGAAGGTGAGCATGATGAGTTTGCCGGTCGGGATACGGTCGACCAGCCAGCCGGCGGCCAGCGAACCAAGTAGCGCCGCAATACCGGTGGCCGTGCCGACCAGCCCGATGAGCGCCGCATCCGTGCCGCGCGCGGCAAGCATAATCTGCACGCCGATGATGCTCCCGTAACAGGCGACGTTGATGACCGCGCCCTGCGCGATGGCCGCGAGAACCGTCCGCCTGGTCAACGTCCACTTCCAGCCTTCAACGAACTGGGTGAGGAACGACGGATTCCGCGTCTCCCCGCCGGCGGCCGGCCGTTGCGATGATGACGAATCGCTCTCGGCTGCGGCTGTCGTCCTCTTTGGCAATGCCAGTGCGGTGAGTGCCGCCGTCAGATAAAGCACCGTGGATGCGAGGAATGGGAACCAGCCGGCAATCCTGTACAGCAGTCCGCCAATCGCCCCGCCGGACAGTTCGACGCAGGATTCACGCGCCTCACGTATCGCCTGCGCCTTGGCGAATCGTTCCATCGGCACGATCGACTTGAGCATCGCGTCGTTGGAAGGCCCCAGCAAACCGTTCATCACGGCGAACAAGACGACGAACAAGGCGAATGGAATCGTACTCATCATGTCGGCGGCAAGCAGGACGGTCGTCGCAAGGGACAGGATCATGCCGGCCAGGCCAAGTAGGATCATCAGTCGCCTGCGGTCGTGTCGGTCAGCGATCGCACCGCCGATCGACATCAGCACCAGCCCGATGGACGATTCGATGGTGACCAGCAGACCCGAGACGAACGTCGAGCCGGACAAGGCAAGGCCGATCAGTGGTATGGCGAACGTACGCAGACTGACCGCGAACACGTCGGCCGTGTCGGCGATGAACCAGTTACGGTATGCGGCGAGACCCCACAGCGAACGTGGTCTGTGCGCGGTCTTGGCAGGGGAGTGATCGGACGGGTGGGTATCGGTGTTCATGGTAAAACTCGTTTCATGACTGCCATGAACGGCATGCGACGGCCCATCGATTACAGACGATTTACGGCGCTCGCGGATTCACGTTCATGGGATGCGTTCGGAAATAAGGCATAACGACATATCGCGCGAGCCCGAAGCGGCCCGCGGCGATAGGGGAGAGACGGAAGAACAAACCGTCAATCCGCTTAGTCGTATGCGAACGATTCCAGAACGACGTACATGCGAGTCTTCCTTACACTATGACAACACTGTCCCATTGCGGACGTGCCCGGCTGACAACGCCCGTGGCACTCCATATGTGTTTATGATAGCTCGCTGCTGAACTGATTGCCATATAAGTCGGGAGGGGTGCAGCATCGATGTTGTACCCCTCCCGACTTCAACCAATCGCGGCGTTACTTGGCGAACGGTTCGGACGCCTTGTCGAGCGCGGCGATCTCGTCGGCCGTCAGATTGAGGTCCACGGAGGCGAGCAACGCGGGCAACTGCTCGGGCGTGCGGGCGGACGCGATCGGACCGGCGACCTGCGGACGGTGACGCAGCCACGCCAGCGCGACCGTGGCGATCGCCACACCGTGCGCCTTGGCCACCGCATCAAGCGCGTCGATTACGGCGAAACCGTCGGCGTTGAGATAATCGACCACCATGCCCTGACGAGCCTTGCCTTCCGCATCGGCGGCGGAACGGTACTTGCCGGTCAGGAATCCGGCGGCCAGCGAGAAGTACGGGAACACGGCGAGGTTCTCACGCGCGGCGACCGGCGCGAGCGTGCGCTCGTAGTTGCCGCGGGTCATGAGATTGTAGTGCGGCTCCAACGCGACCGGCAGCGCGTAGCCGTGCTCGCGGGCGATGCGGAACCATTCCTCGATGCGGTCGGCCGTGTAGTTCGACAGGCCGATCGCGCGAATCTTGCCGGCCTTGACGAGCTCGTCGAATGCGGCCGCGGTCTCCTCGAGCGGCGTGCCCTTGTCATCGAAGTGCGCGTAGTACAGGTCGATCGTATCGATGCCAAGACGCAGCAGCGACTCGTCCGCCGCGGCGATCACGTTGTCATGAGACAGTCCCTTGTACTGCGGGTGCTCGCTCACCTTCGTGGCGATGACCACCTTGTCGCGGTTGCCGCGCACGGCCAGCCAGCGGCCGAGGATGATCTCGGACTCGCCGCCCGCGTTGCCCGGCGCCCACGCCGAATACACGTCGGCGGTGTCGATGAAGTTACCGCCGGCTTCGACGTACTCGTCCAGCACCTTGCGGCTGGTCGCCTCGTCGCTCGTCCAGCCGAACGTGTTGCCGCCCAGAACCAGCGGGAACACCTCCAGATCGCTGTTGCCAACCTTCACACGCTGCTCTGCCATGATGCCATCCTTTCCTACGCTGTCCGTTGCCGCGGGAAAGGCAACGAGACAATGTCACGGTCATACGCATTGTTCGTTCACGGACCGAACGTGGACAGTTCGGCCATGAACCTCACATATTGTCCCTCGGACAGGCGGCGGCGAACAGCGGCCGCTGCCGATTTCCGCTTCCAGCTAAGAGTCGTAATCAGGAGCCGGACAGACCGGACATAATGCGCGTACAGTGGCAGTCATGTTGGATCACATCACGTTGCACGTACGGGACATGGAACGCAGCATCGCGTTCTACCGGCAAGCACTCGCCCCACTGGGATACATCGCCAAAGCGCATCACGAGCCGACGATCGGCTTCGGCGTGGACGACGGCACACTTCACTCCGACTTCTACGTTTCGCCGATGGACGACCTTTCGCCGATGGACGACGCGAAAGCCTCGCCGATCACCCACATCGCGTTCCTCGCTTCAGACCGCGAGTCCGTGCAGGCGTTCTACCAGGCCGCGCTCGCAGCCGGCGGCCAGGACAACGGGGCTCCCGGTCCCAGGCCGTACCATCCCGGCTACTATTCGGCGTTCGTGCTGGACCCGGACGGCAACAACATCGAGGCCGTGGTCGACTGGTCCGGCTGGTTCGAGGACCGTCGGGAACGCTGAACACGCATCGCAAGGCGTGATGCGGGATAATCCCAATGCGGGAATGGCCACTATATCCTGTGACATGGCGGTATGACGAGGCGGTGACATATGTATGACGGCGAGTGCTTCAGTCTTGCGAGGTAGACAATGACCAGCTGACGTTGAGAATGCTGACGCTGCTGATTCGGCGGGAGCTTCCCAACGTGAACATGGCATGGGTGCGCCGGAACGGCAGGGACGCGGTCGACCGCTGTCTGTCTGCCGGTTCCCGCCCGGATGTGCTGCTTGTTGATATGTCCTTGGAGGGACTGGGTGGAATCGAGGTGTGCCGGCAGGTGCGTGCGGCGACGGCTGATGTGGCGCTGATCGGCATCACGTCGTTTTCGTTGGAGCATTACGCGGCCGATGCTCTGGCTGCCGGCGCGCAGTGTGTGATGGACAAGGCGAGAGTGAAGGATATCTGCGATGCGGCGGTCGCCCTGGTCAACGGTCGTAGACCGCAGACCCAATATGTGTCCGATTTAACCGCCGCGCAGTCGCATGCATTGCTCACGGCGCAAGCTGAAGCCAAGGCTGGAACGGTTGCCGACAGCGGTTCCCGCATTGGCTCGACTGCGACTGTGGCGTCCTTGACGGATCGTGAGCGCGAGGTCATGCGCCTGTGCGCGCAGGGCAAAAGTTCGCGTGAGATCGGCGAGTTGTTGCATGTGGGTGAGTCGTCGGTGAAGACGTATGTGATGCGCGCGGCGAGGAAACTGGGCGCAAGGAACCGGACGCAGGCGGTGGCCGAATGGCTGATGTTGCAGGACTGATCAAACGGGCGGGTGAGCGTGTCCGTGCCGCCGGCGTGGGACCGGTCATGTGGTGCGTCGTACTGTTGTCCGCCGGGCTGACGGTGCTGGAGATGTTCGAGTATCCAGCGCAGCTCGTGGCGACCACGGTGCTGACGGTCGTGCATGTCCTGTGTCTGCTGGTTTTGCCGTTCTATCCGTTGCCGTTGAGTGTGGCGATCGCGGTCACGTATGTGGCGTGCGCGTTCCTGCCGGATATGAGCGGTGCGAGCCTGTTCTACGGCATGTGGGTCGCGTTGGCGGCGGTCGGCCGGTACGGGCGGTCACGCTTGTGGTGGCTGATGCCGCCGCTGATCGCCGCGGTACGGTGGATGGTCGCGGCGCGCGCCGGCGTCCCGTTCGGCGATTACGCGACGCTGCTGCTGTCGTTCTTCGTCGTGTACATGTTCGGTCGTGCGATGTCGTGGAGGGCGACGGCCATACAAGCGGAACGGGACCGGTTGCGCTACGAGCGGGAGCGCGACCGTGTGGAGGCCATGCGCCGCGACGCGCAGGCGGCGAGCCGGATCCACGACGCGGTGACGAGTGATCTCGCGTACATGGCCATGCGCCTGGACTACGAACGGTCACGTTCGACGGATGACGATGAACAACATGCTGCGTTGTTCGATGACCTGTACCGGCGTACGATTGGCACGCTCGGCGAGGTGCGCACGGTCATCAACATGCTCGATGGAAACGATGACGACACTGATACCGGAAAGGAACATGATTCCATCGGGAAAGGTAGCAACGGCGTCTCTCCGCGAAGCAGCATTGACGACGGTGACGCCGGACATGCCGGCGACGACGATACCGAAATCGGAAGCTCGGCCGCGACGTCTTCGTCTTGCACCACGTTCCCCGATCGTGTCCGTGACGTATTGGGACACGGCGACCGGTATCTCGCACAGCTCGGCTTCACCGGAGACTCCACGATGATCGACAACCTGCCCGAACACAAGCTGATGGATACAGACGACGTCACTCGCGAACGTGAGTCCGCGATGATTGACCTGCTGCGTGAGCTGTACACCAACATCGCTGTGCACGGCGACCCGTCCGGCGAATACCGTGTGGTCGTGCGTCGCAACCGCGACAGCCTGTCCGTCGACCAAGTCAACGATATTGCCACGCGATCCCTTCTTCCGGACAAACCCCACTCCGGCAAAGGACTGGCATTGCATCGCTCGCGGTTCGCCGCTCTCGGCGGTTCGATCAGCACGTCCGCCGAAGACGGCGCCTGGATACTGCACGCGACCCTGCCGTCCGTTCCGTCGTCGGAGTGATCCTGCTGCCCCGATATCCATGTCATCCATGGTTGACGTCAGATATTATGCTTTCCCGACGATCATTACCATTGGCGGCGTATGGGCTGTGCAGGATGGTCGTATTGGGGGGGAATCGCGATTGGAAAAGCATTGCATACTGCGTTCTGAGCGTGGCCGCGTGGCGGCCGCGACCGGCATGGTGATGGTCGGCTCATTGGGCATTCAAACCTCGTCGTCCCTGTCGGCGTCGTTGTTCGATGCGTTGGGGCCGATTCCGGTCAGTTCAATGCGCATGCTCGTTGCCGCGATCGTCATGCTCGCGCTCATCCGTCCGAAACTCGCGGGCCGGTCGAAAGGCGAATGGCTGAGCATCGTAGTCTACGGGCTTGCGATGGCGGCGATGAACATCTGCCTGTACTCGGCCATCGACCGCATCCCGATGGGCGTGGCAGTCACCCTGGAGTTCCTCGGCCCCTGTGTCGTCGCCCTGGCCGGATCGCATCACTGGCGCGAAGGCCTGTGCGCGGTGGTCGCACTGGTGGGTGTGGGATTGATTTCGTTCACGCCGGGCGGCTACTTCAACCCTTCCGGCTACCTGTTCGCATTGGGGTCGGCCTGCTGTTTCGGTCTGTACACGCTGTTCGCGGACAAGGTCGGCAAGACGGGCACCGGACTGGATGGGCTCGCCCTGTCGATCACGGTGGCCGCGCTCGCCACGCTGCCGGTATCGGTCAGCCATGCCACGCATACGACGCCTGCTCAATGGAGCGTCATCGCCGCGTCGGCCGTGCTGGGTGTGGCGATTCCCTACACGATGGACACGCTGTCCGGGCGCATCACGTCGGCGCGCGTGGTCGGCACGCTGTTCTCCATCGACCCGGCCATGAGCGTGGTCATCGCCGCGCTGATCCTGCGCCAGACCATCACCCTGACGGCCGTGCTCGGCGTCATCGTCGTCTCCCTCGCCGGAGCCCTGCTCGTATGGGCCTCCGGCAGCAATGATGCGAACGGGGAATCGCGCGAAGCATCTCCCACGGAAGGGCAGTGAAAGAATTGCTGTCAAAGACGGTTTGGCGTTCAATGAGCTGCGCATCTATTCATTTTGTGTCATCTTTAGACGACGTGATTCCTTTCTGACTGGCCTGATTCTTCTTTTACGGCCATCATGGATGGTATGGGCAAGATGCCGGGCCTCAAAGAGGAGGATGACCATGATCGGTGACACTGTGCAAGGCTCCAGTAATAGGCGTTTGTGCGTGAGTGAGGGGCGGTGGCGTCTGTTCGCGGCGGCCGGAACCTGCGCGTTGTATGCCGTCGTGCTGGCCGTATGCGGTCTCATCCGATATGGATGGAGTGTGGAATGGTTCTGGAGTTCCGGATCGTTGGCGATCACGTTCCTTCTGCTGGGCGCCGGCTCGCTTGCCGCGGGAGGATTCGCATATCGAGGCAAAGTGGCCGAACAACTGGAACCGGATGCTCATGACCGGTTACTTGCCGATAGGTCCGAAGCTATCGTGGCGAAGACAACATTCGTCGTCTGTGTCAATCTGTGCGTCAACATGTTCACCATCGCCTTGCTATTCGACATTCAGCCGCTGCGGTATCTGGCATGGGGTTTGGCCTTGGCCTGCATGTTGCATGCGGTGGTTTCGATTGTTGCCAACCAATTGAATAAGCACCGCCATTTTTGATGGATTCTAAGATAAGCCGATGCCCGCAGTTTAACCATTTCTGAACTGGTGTAGTGCCGGAAAGGATTCAGACCATGCTGTTCGTGTTAATCATCTTGCTTATATGGTCAGCTCGGTTGTGCTTCTCCACGTATTGGGATGCGAAAAATGGCCGGTTAGAGCGGAATTACCAGATGGGTATTAAGACCCGCTGGACCATCGCCTCGGACGAGACATGGGAATACGTACACCGCAAGTATGCGTTCGTGTTCCTCGGCAGTGGCGTTCTGGTCGCTCTGATGCCGGTGGACGTGCTGGTCGGCATGATCGCGGCCCGCGACATCAGTACCATGAGCATGATCTGGTGGTGGATGCTCCTCGCCCTCGCCGTCATCCTTGTCGCTTGGCTTGTCATATGCGGGATTATCGCGAATCGTGATGCCAAGAAACATTACCTGGAATCACAGGCATAAGATCAAGATTCTGATCCCGATGAGAAACTGCTTGTTTTCGTGATGCATAACCCTAGCAAGTAACGATTACCGTCATCTCATGTCGTCTTTGGATGACAAATACTTCTCCGATTGGCGCGATCCCGTGTAGACACTCATTATGGAGGAGTGAGACGCAACAATACGCAACGGCGGAATTCTCGGAACGACATGCTGGTTTCGATGGAAAACACGAGATTGGCAATCCGTTCATCATGATGAAAACTCGATGGCTGGCACATAGATGTGCCTATTCCAGAAGTTCATGCCGTCCCGAGGAGAAGGTTGCAATGATTGAGATTTCTGACTTGTCTAAGACCTATGGGGACAAGCGTGCGTTGGATGACGTGTCGTTCTGTGCTGAGCCGGGTAAGGTCACGGCGTTGATCGGGCCGAACGGTGCCGGCAAATCGACGTTGCTGCACATCCTGCTCGGCTTGGAGCCGGCCAGTAGCGGCACGGCCACGTTCGATGGCAAACGGTACAACGAACTTGGCTTCAATCCGTTCACTGTCGTCGGTTCGTTCATTGACGGGCTGACGCCGTATCCATCGCGGACGGGTGTTAATCATCTGCGCTGGATCGCACTGGCCGCCGACATCCCGTTCTCCCGTTGCGATGAATGCCTGCGTCTTGTGGGCCTATACGAGGCGCGCAACCGCACGTATAAGACCTACTCACTCGGCATGAAGCAACGGTTGGGCATCGCGGCCGCGATACTGACCGACGCACCGTATCTCATTCTGGACGAGCCGTTGAACGGTCTCGACCCTGAAGACATCAAATGGGTGCGCGACTTCATCAAGGACTACGTCTCGGATCACAGGACCGTCCTGGTCTCCAGCCATTACATGGCCGAACTGGAACTGGTGGCTGACCACGTCGTGGGCCTGTCGAGCGGGAGGAAAGTGCTCGACGGTGACATCGACACGCTCCTCGACGGTTACGGCAGTCTGGAGCAGGCGTACTTCAGTGTGGTGAAGGAGTGAGCAGGATGGGAACGAGTGTTTCACCCCGGTATGTGTCCTGCTCGCTGGTGCGGTACTGCGCGAACCGGCAGTTCTATTGGTCGGTGTTTGCCGTGCTGGCGCTCACCGCGTTGTTCGCGGTACTGGACGTGCAGACGATCTCCTCGACGGTGTCCATCGCCGCGGACGGCGCCATACGCTCGACGGATTCCCTGGATCCGAATCCAATGCATATCGTATCCGACGCCGTGCTTGCCTCACCCTACCAGACCTCGATCATCCTCATTCCGATCATCGTGGCGTTGAACGTCGCGGCAGGATTCCGCTCGGGAGACGAACGACAACTGCGACTACTGGTCAACCGACCTTGGCCGTTCGCAATTGGAGACATACTCGCGACCGTGATCTACTGCGCTGGCGTCTCACTGCTATCATCCGCACTGAACGTGGTGATACTCGTCGCAGCGCTGCCTCGCGACCTGCGGCCCATGTTCCTCACCGCGACCGTCGCCACTACGCCGTTGCGTGTCACGGTGTTCGCCGTGGTCATGGGATTGATTGGCTACATAGCGGCCACGGTCACGAAACGCGACGTGCCGGCCTTGGTCGTAATCTTCCTGTTGCTCATGGTCTCGCTGTCCGGCGTACTGAAAGTCATCCACGCTGATGTGCTGCTGCCGATGATCGGCGGCAAAAGCTTCGCGTTCGGAAGAGTCGACGAGACAGGTGATCCTTCAATGGGTATTTCCGTGACCGTCATGGTCTGCTGGCTAACCATAGCGCTCTGTGCAGCCGAGATCCTACGTGGACGGTCTTTGCGGACGCCGAAGGTATAAGGGGCGGTCTTGTAATGATTAAGACTCTGCTCTATAAGGATGCGACAGCACGACCTCTGCGAATCGCATGTATGGCAGCCGCGTGCTGGGTGATCGTCGTATACGCTGTCGCGTTGATGCCGATCAGTATGGATGCGTCCGGGAACAATCCATTGAACGATGCAAGCAGCATGACCCTTGCGTCACAGACGACGGTGATCATCGCCGCAGTTCTGGCGAACATCGAGATCAGGTCGGGCGAAACGATGATGGCGGCACTCATCGCCGGCTCCCGATGCCGCATGGCTTGTGCCTTAATGGCGGAGAAGGTCGCGATTATACTCATCGCCGGACTGCTCCTGACCGTGCTGAATACCGTTGGCAATGGCATCATCTATGGGATTGGCGATATCGGCCGTCTTACGTTCCAGTACCTATTGCTAGCGGCGATGAACGGCATCGCGGTGCTGTCGCTATCCCTGTTCGCAAGGAGCGTGCTGCTTGGCCTATCCGTCTACGTGTTCGTGCCCATACTGCTCAAACCGTTCATCGTCTACCTGATACCTGCTATGAATGGACTGTTCTATCCGGATGCGATACGTGCGATGACTGAGGGTCACTCACTTGTTGGGATGCTGGTGCTGATCCTATGGCTGTTTGTCTTCCTGATCATGGGTTGTGCGGCGGCATCCAGCATGTCGTCGGTAGCTGGCATGACGTATTCACGTCAGAGGGCTAATATAAGATAACGGTTAGAGCCAGCCCTGCGGGGATATGGAAGTTGAGACCGGTGCTCCCGTGATTCACGGGACCCGGTCTCCGCGTATCTACATCAACGCAACCCGCTCGTCGATGATCTTGGTATCGGTAAACAGATTGAAATCCTGCAAGCCCAGCCTGGTGTCCACATACGCTCCAAGAGCCTGGTCCGGCAGCCACAGGAGCGGCTCGGCGTCTCCTCGCATATGAGTGATTCTGATTCGCGAGACCACGCCCGTACGCTCCAACTGCATCCTGTGCGCGTTATCCGCCTTATTCAGAACATCGGTTCTTGCTTCCAAGACCAACTGTTCAATGCCGTAACCTTCAAGGATGGGAAGCAGTCGTTCCAGGCACTTGCGACGCGCGCGTTCGTCCTTCATGTGTGCCATTCGTTCGCCGACCACGATGATGTGGAGCGATTCCATTCCCTCCAAGGACTTGATGACCTCGTTTTTGAATCGAGGCGTCATGTCGTGCCAGTGCAGTTTCTTCGCACCGGCGGGTTTCAACCGCATGAGCTTGCTTCTGATGGAGTCCGGTTCTCCCTCGATCAGGGATGCGCCTATCAGATACCAAGGATGATCCAGATCCTTGTTCCTGATGCTTTCGTCGCCCCAAGCGGTAGACAACATCGTGAACCTCCTGAGAACGGTGCCAGCCGATAAAACCACCATGATATCAGAACACGCCATGCGTATTCGGCCTGCTGCAGACCTCATTGCAAGACACCGAAACAGCTTGCGAAAGCCAATGAGGATTCCCTCTCAGACAACCGGTCACGGTGTTTCATGTCGTCTTTAGCTGACAGACGTCTCTCCGATTGGCGTGATTCCTCGCGGACGATCATCGTGGAGGTATAGAACGTAGCAATTTCGGTAATTCGGCGGTCAAACCGAAGATCTGATTACACACGTCATAACGTTTGGGGAGCGGCACTGATGGAACCGATACACACTTGCGAAAGTCTCGATGAGGTACGTGCCAATATCGACTGTATCGACGACCAACTCGTCGATCTGATAGCCGAACGTGGAGCCTATGTGGCGCAGGCCGCGCAATTCAAGAGGAACGCAGACGACGTCAAGGCGTCATCTCGCGTGGACGCGGTTATTGCCAAGGTGCGCGGGTTGGCCGAGACATCCCATGTCGACCCGGATCTGGTCGAAGCGGTCTGGCGCACGATGATCGAGCACTTCACCAATACGGAGATGAAGGATTTCATGCACCGATAGGTAGCAGAGCAAATCTTACGCGATGCCGTAGCCGATTACCGTGTGAGGTTTCTCCTGATTGAGAGTAACGAGTCGGCACACTGCATGACCAACAGTGGCACCAGCGGTAGAAAGTATCGGCTGTTGATGCCGACTACTCCGGCTTGTCCGGTCAACGTGAACTGCGTCCATATCGCCGCGTACACCAACGTCACGCATCCCATAATCGCCGTCCACGACATCAGCCAGAACAACAGGCGTTGCCGATCACGTCTCCAGACGATGACGGTCAGCATCAAAGCTACAACGGTAAGCATCCAGAACAGGAACAGCAGTGGCGGCTCCCACCATGACCATCCCTGCAAACGGACGATACTGTAGAACATCCGCGGCAGGAACCTGTGCGGGGCGGATAGCAGCTCCCGTTGCCGCCGCAGCACCTCGCTGTACGGGACGCGCGACGGGTTCGTGGCGAACCCGGTCCCGAGCTTCAACCACGTCAGCAACAACATAACCGACAACACGCATCCGGTGACGAGGATGAACCGTGAACGCATGGGCACACGGCGATGGACGATCATCGGCAGCAACGCCATGAGCAGGCACGGCGCATACGCGAACTTCGACAACGCCAACACCCCAGTCATCACAACCAGCAGCACGCAGTCGCCGCCTGCGAGCCGATCGGCTTGCAGGCATCGGATCAACATGCAGGCCAATGGCAGGAACAGTGCGACCACCGTCGAGTCGGGAGAGAACATGAACGAGTCAGGCAACGCCAAACACACGGACAGCACCCCGGTCAACAATCGAAACCAGCGCGACGAAGGAAGCCCGGCCAGCACACGCAGGCCGATCCACACTGCCGTGATATAGACGGCCAACTGGAATACTTCGGCGAGATAGAACCGCCATGCCACGTCCAATCGCAGCAGCCGTCCGACCGTGAAGGCGGCCAATTGTGGCAGGTATGCGATCGGCGGATACACGGCGGTGTTGTCGAACGGTACCTCGCTGCGATGCCCGTCATGGACGGTGATGGATGTGGCGTTCACCAGTCCGGATACGTAATGGCGGTCGTTGGCCAGCGAGAATGCGATCACGTCGTCGTCGACCCAGCCGCCCGTGTTGTGCGCCGCGTCGGGATGATAGTCGGACGTCGCATGCACCGTCCGGGCGATCACGTCACCGTTGAGCATCGCATCCACCCGGTACACGTGCGCCCACACGTCCGGCGTCGACCCCGGAGGCACCGTCACGATGCCCAGCATCCCGCACAACAACGCCAACGCAAGCACGACGACCGACGTTCGACCTTGACACGACCGGCCATCGTGGCCATTCGGATACGGACTCATGACAAACCACCACAGGACTCCGCGACCGGCACCATGCCGGACAGACAGCATCCATGATGACCACACGCCGGCGATTCACGCCAATCAACGCGAAATCCGTCAACCAAAGACGACAGCAGAAGACAAGAACACGACGATCCGGCCGGCCGAGTGTAATGTGATCCACATCGTAATAAGGGAGTAGGGGAGGCGACTATGCGGTTGATTGAGACCTGGCTGGCGGACCCGGAGCGCGCGTTCGAGCTGTTCGCGAAGTTCCCGGCGGAGGAGACGGGATTCGAGAATCCCGCGGCCGGCATGGATCGCGAATGGTTCGCCGCCTATGTGCAGGAGCTGCGCGACGAAGCGTTGGGCATCGGGTTGCCGGACGGCTGGGTGCCGGCCACCAAATACATCCTCGTCAACGACGAGGGCGAGTACGTGGGTATCTTCAACCTGCGCCACCGGCTCACTGACTTCCTGCGTAACGGTCCGGGACACATTGGCTATGGCATCGCCCATGAATACCGTGGCCGTGGTTACGCGACCGTCGGACTGAAACTCACACTCGCCAAGGCGCGCGAACTCGGCATCAGGGAAGCATACTTGTGCGTTCACAAAACCAATCCGGCGAGCCTTGCCGTGCAGCGGCATTGCGGCGCGCGCATCGACCATGAGAACGAACGGGAATACTACACGCGCATCGACACGGGCATGGAGACCGACGCACGATGAATGATGACGTAACAAAGCCGAGTCTGCCTTTGCCGTCGGAATACGCGAATCTGCCGAAGGCCGAGTTCATGGCGCCCGGACCGGAACGCGACCAGCTGGTAAGACTTATCCTCAACGGCACGAAGACCGCCACAGCCGCGCTGTTGATCGACTATATGGAATGCAACGATCCGTTGCCCCGCATCGGTGATCGTTCCGTACTGGTCGATTCCGATGAGCATGGTGTGGCGGTGCTGACCGCCACCGACGTCTCCGTTGTTCGTCTGGCTGACGTCACCGACCAGCATGCGTTGGCCGAAGGCGAAGGTGACACGACCGCGGCACAATGGCGGCGCACGCATGAAGCGTATTGGAATTCAGCCGAATACCGTTCCTGCTTCGCCGACCCAGCGTTTCCGGTCGGCGACGATACGCTCGTCGTGCTCGAACGCTTCAAAGTCGCGGAACTTGAAATGACCAACTATTGATAGGCCTGCTATTGGAACTATGCGAGAACACGGTAGATTAGTTTCGTTAACGACTAATCCGCCGGAACCCTCGTCATCTTTGTTCCTATCGTTTGCGACGTGCAACAACGATGCAATGGTGCATCAAATCGCGATTGGCCGTTTTCCGTATCCTTGATTGGAGTGCGGCTTCCCTGGATTCGGTTTGGATGCTGCGACGCTGCACTCCATTAACAGACCGAAACAGCAGTTAGGGACGTGTTGCCCGTAATGCCGGCACTCGTGATTGGCTGCGAATCCAATCAGCAGCCTTCGGATCGATGGCGCAGGCAATCCAGTGGAGATTGGCGCACTGTTCATCCAGATAGCGGTGTTCGTCGGCAAGGTTGTCGAGCACGATGTGCTCCTGATGCGATAGACGATTACGCAGGTCACGCATCGTCTTGACGTGGCTTTCGAACATGGCTCGCTTGCGAGACGGATAATTTGGCATGCCGCCGTTCGCCGGGTCACGAAGCGCCCTCCACACGGTCTGTTCCAGTCTGGACGAGAGCAGGAAGCACCATGAGCCAAGCGACATGTCGGCGATTACGCGCCCTGGCGTGACCGGTTTGCCCGAATACCGTATCTGACGTTCAATCTCGTCAATCGAGTTCTCGAACCGCTTCGTTCTCGCCGAGTTGAATCGAAACCTCGTGTCATCCTTGTACCAATCGTCATGCCCGCATGCGTTGGAGAGACGAATGGACATGAAATTGCGCAACAGCACCCCCACATGCGCGATATCCTCAAGCAGGGCCTTAGAGACACGCCCGTTCCATACGTACAGGTCGACCGCGTCGCAGCCGGTGGCCTGCGCGGAACGTGCATAGGTGTTCATACGCTCGACTGAGAACTATCGTTCAAGATCCGCGAACGTGACGGGTTGACCTTCAGGACTCATGCCAGATATACTACTGGCGAATGCCCCGGAACGTCACTCATGCGAAACATCATGAAACCCCGGGGATTTTTCTTTTTGCAATAAAGCTGGGCTATGGGTCATAGGCCAAATTGGGGTCATAAGCCAAAATGTGCGTCTGGCGGTCTAGTCGTTTGACTGCCATTCGACGCGGGTGCGGAAGTCGTTCCAGTCGATGCCGATGCCGTATTTCGTGGGGATGCCGAGGCGCGATTTGGCTGCCGAACGCTTCAAAGTCGCGGAACGCTGCGCAACCGCTACAAGGAAAGTGTTCAGCAATCCGTGCGAGTGCCAACTCCAGTAGGGGAGTATATGCCAAACCAATCGGACCAGGGCGATGCAAGGATCAGCTTGATTCCCCTTACGTCGCCCCCCACATACCCTGAAACGGCAATGAGGGTAATGCGCTCGATGAACCAGGGGTGATACAGGCATGTTCCATGATTCGGCGAACGCACACTGGAATCGTACTGACACGAGTCATACGGCGGGTCGCAAGGTGGCGCTCGCCGACGGGAAGAAGGCGCGATCATGGTTAATCGACGGTATTCACAGCATCGCCGCACCGCTCATGCTTCTGTAAAACGCAAACCTCATGTTGCGATGGATATCGCGGGCGATGCGTATCCCGAACAGCAGGTCACGCTGTCCATCGTCGTGCCCTGCCATAACGAGGAGGCATGCCTGCCGCTGTTCCTGTCATCCGCCGCGCAAGCCGTCTGTGAGATCATGGCGGCGTATCCTGGCACGACGGCCGAAGTGGTGCTCGTCGACGATGGTTCCACAGATGGAACGGTAGCGTTGCTGCGGCAGTCCGCGGATGGGCAACTGTCCTGCCGCAACCTGGCGGCGTCAGCCCGTACCAGCGATATCCCCGCGCCCAGCCAAGAAACTCTGCCCTTCGCAATCCGCTGGCTTTCGCTATCCCGCAACTTCGGCAAGGAAGGCGCGCTGCTCGCCGGACTTGACGCCGCGCAAGGCGATGTCGTGGCGGTGATGGACGCCGATCTGCAGGATCCGCCATCATTGTTGCCGCGCATGTTCGCAATGCTGGACGACAATCCGACGATCGACTGCGTGGCGACGCGACGTACCACGCGCGCGGGCGAACCGCCGATCCGATCCATGTGTGCGCACATGTTCTACCGGCTGATGAACGCCATGTCTCCAGTCGATGTGCCCGATGGTGCGCGTGATTACCGCATGATGCGTCGCCGGGTAGTCAACGCGCTGACGTCGCTGACCGAACGCAACCGATTCTCCAAGGGACTATATGCGTGGGTGGGGTTCCGCACTGAGTGGATCGATTATCCGAACACGCGCCGGGTCGCGGGCAGGTCCAGTTGGAACTTCTTCGCGTTGGTCCGCTATGCGATTGAGGGACTGATCTCATGCTCCACCGTGCCGTTGGCCGTGGCGTCGTACATCGGATTGCTGCTGTGCCTCGTCGCGTTCGGAGCAACCTGTTTCATCGCGGTGCGTGCGGCCATGTTCGGCGACCCGGTGGCCGGCTGGCCGTCGCTCGCGTGCATCATCACATTCATCGGCGGACTGCAGCTGATGTGCCTGGGTGTCATCGGGCGGTATTTGGCGAACACGTATCTGGAGTCCAAGCGCCGGCCGAACTACATCGTGCGTGACGGCAACATCAACGGTCGTGATGCCGGCAACGTTCGTTTCGTCCGTCCGACTCATGACGGGAAGACGCCGTCATGATCGCGATGAACGGCGAAACTACTGATACGAAAGCCGGACATGTCGGCGGACGCGCCGACAACGGCAGCGCAGGTTCCATTGCGTCCATCGTCCATCGCTTGTTTCCTGTACTGGCCGCTGGCTGCGCGCTGACGACGACTGTGTTGAGCTGGCTGATGGGTCGCAACCAGTCGTTGTGGTTCGACGAGCAGTATTCGCTGATGCTGGCGAGTCGACCCATATCGGAACTGATCGCACTCACCGCCGTAGACGCGCATCCGCCGTTGTATTATCTGCTGCTCAAGGCATGGATGCCCATCGCCGGCGATAACGTCGCGATCCTGCGGATACCGAACTGCGTATGCCTTGGATTGGCCGTGTTCGTTCTGATCATGCTGATGCGTGATCTGTTCGGCGATCGCGTCGCGACGGCGTGCATGCCGATGCTCATGTGCGGCGGATTCATGTTGCGTTACGGCTACGAGCTGCGCATGTACTCGCCGGCGATGCTGCTGACCGCGGCCGGTACGGTGATGCTGCTGCACGCGGTCGGCGTAATCGAGTCACGCGGTCGTGGCCCTCGAAACGCGATTGACGGACGTGATGATCGCCGGAATATCCGTCGCTTCCTTGACGGGCATCGTCGCATCGCATGGTGGTGCGCGTACGCCGTGACCGTCGCGCTCGGCATGTTGACGTTGTATCTCACCGCGTTCGTGTGGTTGACACATGTGATCTGGCTGGCTGCGCGTTCGTGGCGGATGCGACGATTGTCGGCTTGGCGATGGCTGTTTGCCTATATCGCATCGGTCGTCCTCTTCCTGCCGTGGATGCCGGCATTGCTGGGTCAACTCGGCAACTCCGTGCTGCCTCCGGTACGTCGGCGCACGAACATGTCCGGTATGGCCAATGCGTTCGACATCATGCTGCTCGGCATGACGGAAAAGGAGCTGCCGTCGATCGTCTCGCTGCTGGCCGCGGCCGTGATGATATCAATCGTCGGACTATTCGGTGCAGTATGTCTCCTTGCACGACAGCAGCAATCAATCCGGACGACGGTGTCGAGGCAATCCACCGAAGCCGCAGGGCTGATCGTCATGCTGTTCGCCGTACCGACTGCGCTCCTGATGGCATGGTCCGCTGTCAAGGAACTGTCCAGCGGCGGCTACGGCATGTTCTCCGTACGTTATCTGAGCGTGGTCGCGCCGTTTTTCTATGCCACGTTCGCGCTGGCATGCGTCATCGCGTATCGGTTACGCTGCCGTCGTGCGGTACTCGTCTACGTCATGGTCCTTGCGATACTCTTCGCCGGAACAATCGTGTACGGCGTGCGTGGCAACCATAGTTTCGACCGCAACGATACGCCTGGATCGTCCGCACTCAGCCAACAGGTCTCCTGTTCGGCCGCGCAGCCGGTCGTTGCGCAGGACGAATACACGTACATCGACGCATACTGGTACTACCGCGACTGCCCGTACTACTACTTCTTGGAAAAGGGCGACGTTTCAGAGCGCGGCGGATACGCGCCGCTGCATGGTTCCCCTGCGCAGCTGAAAACCGTCGCCAACCTCAATGCGGACCGATTCACACTACTGTCCTGGTCTACAACCCGCAACTACGACAGATTCCTTGGCGTCACGGCCAACCAGTGGACGCAAACCGGCATCATCAAACGTGATGCAAACGCAGCCATCACCTACCGCCGATGACCGGTTCTCACAGAACAGAAAACTCTGAAGGCATCTTCCGAGGAACAACACTGACGCGAGGACAACGGGATGGTCTAAAAACCATCGCTGAAACCACTGTCATGCGATTGCTTGACGTGATGTTGTACCGTCGGGCGTTCCCGGATTGAATAGATATAGCGATGAAACCGAGTCCCGAGGAAGGGAAGTGATCGCAATGGGAAAGTTCGCTCATAACACGTCGGTGCAAAACTGCAGTACCAGACGACTGGTCGTGATCCTGGTGTGCGTATCCGTAGCATTGCAGGCTCTCGCATTTGCAATCCCGGGAGGCGTCTTGGGTTTGCTTTGCCGAGCCGTCGGAATGTTGCTGTTGGTCATGGCTTTGCTTGCGGCTTTGAAAGGCGACGTGAAATCAAACTCCTTTCTCGCTACAAGGATTGGTATAGCTGCGGGCTTGGCGGCCATCGCTCTGGTGGCTGTGCGCTTGTAACCCGAGCTGCTGAACCTGCCGATGGTTTTCATGGCCTGCTCGGGATGCAGACGTCCAGTTGCCAGTGTCGCTGCTCCGTGCGGATGGCGAAGCTGCCGTTGGTGGTTTCGATGATGGTGCGGTAACGGTCGAGGCCGCTGCCCAGTCCGAGCTTTCCGTCATGTTCGGCGATGGTGTCGCTGACGGAGATACGGGTCTCCTCGGCATTGAAGCCGATGGAGACGGCGTACCATTCGGCCGGGTCGGCGTGCTTGGCGATGTTCGCGTACAGTTCCGTCAGCAGGCCCGTGAGCAGTCGCATCACGTCGAAGGAGAGCGGGCGGCGGAGTTCGCCGAGCAGGTTGTCACCGGTGAAGCCGAGCGATTCGAGTTTTGTCTCCTCGTCGTCGATCAGGGATTGCAGTTCCGCCTGCTGCACGGCGGCACGATCTGCATCCGGTGCCAGCGGAAGCGTCGACGTGATTCGCGGTTCCGATGGTTGTGATTGCGGCTGTTGCTCTACATGTTCCTCGAGTGATTCGATGACCTCGTGAGTGTGGGTCATAGTGCGATCGGCTGCGTCGCGTAGTTCCCGGAGCTGTTGCCGGTATTCAGGTTCGCTGTTGGGCATGCCGTTGGTTTCGGCGTGGTCGATGCGCAGGATCAAGTAGGCGAGGTCGTTGCTGATGGTGTCGTGCAGGTCGCGGGCCGTGTCCTCGCGTTCCTGCTGGCGGCGCAGCAGATACGAGTCATGGTCACGTTGCCGCATCATATGCAGCAACAGGCCGGTCACTAGTGGGAAGCAATAGAATGCGAGGTTCTGCAAGGTCGCCACCAGCAGGCGGCCGCTGCTGGGTTCGACACCGAACGTGGTGGAGATGAGCAGCATGCCGGTGGCGATCGCACCCGACCATGTGTCCAGATAGGCGAGGAACCCGGTGCAGGTGATGATGACGGCAAGCGGCGTGATCATCGGCATCGCCAGCATGAGCATCTCCCCGGCCACGAGCGCCGCCCACAGGAACCATCGCGGGCGGAACATGCCGCCGATCAGACCGACGAGCATCACCAGAACCAATGCAAGATGCTGCACGCTCACCGTCGAGGAGGCATCCGCCGTGGCCCGGGCCATGTATTCCGCGATGAGGGCCGCAGCCAGCAGCACGCAGGTTACGGCGATGACCGGATGATCGTGGCCGTAACCTGCTCGGCCGATAAGCCGGTTTACAGCAGATCGTATCTGGCGCATGCCTCCAGCACCTCCCTGCGGCTGGCCACGCCGAATTTCTCGGCCGCGCGATGCACGTACGTGAACACGCTGCCCTTGGTAATGCCCAGCCGGGCCGCGATCTCATCGGTGGTCAGGCGCTGCGCGTACAGGCGTAGGATGTCCTTCTCGCGCGCGGACAACGAGTCCTTCATGTCCTCGGACATCCTCGCCGGGACCGTGCCGGACAGCAGCGCATGCGCCGATGCCGCGTCACGGAAGCCCAAAGCTGCCTGCGCAACGGTCGGCATGCCGGCAGCTGCCCGCCGCACCGCGTCGGCGATGTCGGTTTTGAGCTGTTCCTTGGCGAGCAGTCCCTGCGCGCCGGCTTTGATCGCCTCCGCCCGGTAGACATCCGTCGAATACGAGGTGACGCAGATGACGCCCACTTTGCTCGTCCTGCGGCGGATGCGCCGGCACACGTCCGCGCCCGTGATGCCGCCCAACGCCATGTCCAATACGAGCACGTCCGGCCGCGTATGCGCGTTGTGGCAGTGCTCGATCGCCACCGCCGGCGAACCCGTGCCCCACACGACATGGAAATTCCGGGACATGGCCGAGATCATTGCGCACATCGCATCCAACGCGAACGGATCATTATCCAACACGCCAATGCGGATCACGCCCGCCGCGTCCGGCTCGCTTCCAAGTCCCATAAAGCCCACTGTACCGCCGACGACCATTGGTTTCCCGGCATGAAACGGCGCCGCTGTCATGCGATCGCTTGACATGACGTTGCGGATGCGATGCGCGAGGGTATGTAATGCATTGAGCTGGCCGGATCTGCCGATTCGATATCGATCGGTGTGACGGCTGTCATGTTCCGGCAAAGGTTGGAGGACACCACATGGACAGGTCATCTCCGAATAGGTTCCGCGTCTCCGTTGTCGTGGTGTCACTGCTGTTGGGTGTGTTGTCTTCGTTTCTTGCCTGGGCTGTGTACTGGAGCGTTCTTGATTGGCGTGGCTCGCAATGGGGCATGTCAGATGCGCGGACGCAACTGGTGCTGACCGCCTCGGCGGATGCCGGGCACGACGACGGGAAGAATCTTGAGGCGACTCGTAATCTGGCCAGGTATCTTTCCGGTCACGGTATTTCCCTGTTGGAGGGTTCCGTGGGGGACGGTTGGCCGGCGATCGTGTTCCAGTCGTCGGGGTCCTCCATCGGTTGGGCCGATGCGCTTCCGCGCGGATGCCAGGACGCGGACAGTCGCATGGCCTGTGTGATCGAGTCGTCGTTCTCGGCCGGCCAATGGCGCGAGCATGGGGATGCCCCGCTGCTGCCCAAGGGGTTCTCGATCGGCGGTATCGTCGAGGTTCCGGGGTGAACGTGGGTGGCAACCTGCAGTACGTGCTCCCGTTGGGGGCGGTTCCCTTGTTTCCCGGCAGCGTGTACGTGAACACGAGCGACCCGCAGCGGCTCCGGGAGATCTCAGATCTGTTCGCGCGCTGCGGCATGGACGTGACCCGGCCGCAGGCGCAGTCGTTGTGGTCGTCCCTCGCCGGGGATTCCTTCGTGGGCATCACTTTGTTGTTCCTCATACTGGCGTTGGTCTGCGCCTGCGTGTGCGTGACGACGATAGAGACGGCGAGGAAGGCCGACCTGCACGTCAGGCGACTGTTCGGCGCCACCGGAAGACAGGTGTGGGCGGGCCGGGTGCGCGAGGCCGTTGTCCCGATCGTGATTGGCGTGCTGGCGGGAACCGCGTTGAGCGCCGTCCTCATCACCGTGGTGTCGGGCAGGACCGGCATCGGCCCGGCCGTCGCGTTCGCTGCGGCCTTCATTGGCGGCATGGTCCTGACGGTGCTCGTGACGGGCCTGGCCGAATGGCTCGGCATACGATCGAATGACGAGGTGGAACGATGATCCATGAACTGATGACCGGCATCCGCATGGGATTGAGGCGATGGGGATCGATCCTCGGCATCACGCTGCTCGTCGTCTTCGCGGGAAGCGTGTTCACGATGACGCTCAGCGACGTGCTGACCGAGTCCAGCGTGATCGGCGGCGAGGCCCGTCTGCGGGCCGCCGACGCGGTCACGTTCTCCCCGCAGTACCTCCTGCAGTCCCCGAGCAAGACGGACCCCAAGGTCGCGGATGGCCTGCAGGACATGCTGGAACAGGGCAGGGCGTACACCGCGATCATCAACAACATCGAGATCGACGATCCCGGGTTCGCCAACGGCATACCGGCCATCGTCCTGATGGGCAACGTCGACGACGTGTTCCCCCGGCTGGGCTTGTGCTCCCACGCGCCCTGCGCGTCCATCGGCTACCGGGTGGACCGGTCGCAGGCGCCCGACAGCGTGCATATCGCCGGCACCGACGTCAAGGTGTCCGGCACGCTGCCGGCCTCGGCGGCCATATTCGACCCGAACACCGCCGGCATCAACCTGGACCGGTATCTCGTCATCCGGCTCGACCCAAGTTCGCTGAACCGGCTCAACGACATCGAACTCGAAGAGGCGGTGACCAAAACGGTCATGTTCGACCCATCCCGAACCCAGCTCGACGAATTCATCACGGGAAGCCGCGACGCCGGCCTGATACTCGTGCCGCACCGATTGAACACGGAACAGCCCCAACGGGACAGGGACCTCATCGTACGCGCGCTGATGTACCTGCTCGGACTGTCCGCCTTCCTCGCACTCACCGTCATCGTGATCATCCGGACATTGTCCGTGAGCCTCGCAAGGGAACGGCCGTCGATGCTCGTCCGCCGGCTCTACGGCGCCACCGCCGCAGACGAGACGATCCGCGTCGCCGGACTCATCCTCAGCATGCTGCTGCCCGCCGCCGCGACGCTGGCATGCTTCCAGCTGATAGGCGAACCGGTGGCCACCGCATCCCGGACGATGATCGCCATCATCCTCGTCATGGCGATCCCGATCTGGACGACCGCCGCGCGACGCGCAACCACACACATCCAATGAAAGAAGCACCGGCAATGCCACAGACGACCATAGACGCCCGACACCTGACCAAACGATACACGGACGGGCAAGCACAGCTCCTCGCCGTGCACGACATATCCCTGCACGCCTCGGCCGGGGAGTCGATAGCCATCATGGGACCATCCGGATGCGGCAAATCCACCCTGCTGCGCATGATCGGACTGTCCATGAAACCCCCTCCGGCTCCCTGTTCCTGCAGGGACGCCCGGCACCGGAAAACGACACGGACCGTTCCGCATGGCGCAACCGCATGTTCGGCTTCATCCCGCAGGACTACGCGATCCCTCGAAGACGAACCGGCATGGGTCAACGTCGCCATCCCCGTGGAATACGCGAACCCCAGGATCGGACGCGCCGAACGCAGGCAACGCGCCACGGCCGCACTGGAACAGGTGGGCCTCGCCGGCAAGGCACGACGCATGCCCCGGCAACTGTCCGGCGGCGAACAACAACGCATCGCCATCGCTAGGGCGACCGTGATGCACCCAGCCATCATCATCGCCGACGAACCCACAGCCGCACTCGACACGCACACCGCCGACACCATCATGACCACGCTCCTCGCGCAATGCAAACAAGGCACCACACTCATCCTCGCCACACACGACCCACGAGTCGCAGCCCAGTGCGACACCACCCTCACCATGCGAGACGGCGCATTCCTCTGAAGAAACTGCGCCGCTGTCATGCGATCGCTTGACATGACGTTGCCTGTGCCTTTGCTAACGGGTTGAATGAGCCATACCAAATAGAAAAGAAGTCAACAATGGACACGCTACTCATCATCGACATGCTGCCCACGTACGGGCTGCTGTGCTACCTGCTGGTCAGCATTTGCGTCACGCTGGCGTTTCGCTGGCTTGCGCATGCGTGCGAAGACCGGCGGCGGCTGCGTTTCGCCGTCATCACACTGCTGATTGGCTCGCTATCCGTCGCTCTGCTCGCCGGCTGCGTGTACACCATCGCGATGCCATACGCACAACCGGACATGGTTGATTTCTACCGCACATATCGTCCCGCCACGTTCGTATTCCTCACGGGACTGTTCTGCGTACAGTCCGTGTTCGGCATCATTGCAGTGCAAACATCCCTTAAACGACATACTAGCTGAAAGGATTCGGGGGTATGCTTCTTTGTCTGATTGTGCTTTTCCTGCTGATAGCCCGGTGGTGTTTCTCCATGTACGGGTTCGCGAAGAACGGTCAACTGGAGCGGAATTACCAAATCGGTATCAAGACCCGTTGGACCATCGCCTCGGATGGGACTTGGGAATACATACACCGGAAGTATGCGTTCGTGTTCCTCGGCAGTGGCGTTCTGGTTGCTCTGATGCCGGTGGACGTGCTGGTTGGCATGATCGCGGCTCGCGACATCAATACCATGAACATGATCTGGTGGTGGATACTCCTCGCTCTTGCCGTCCTGCTCGTCGCTTGGCTTATCGCATGCGGGACCATCGCGAATCGCGACGCAAAAAGGCATTACCTGGAATCGAACATATGAAGATAGTCGGAAGGAAGGATAGACATGACGATTAGTATTGCTCCGATCGAACCTCGATGGTTCGAGGAGAAGGCGCAGGTGCAGTCCCAGACATGGCGAGAACTCAACCAGGGGCATATCCCGCAGGAAATCGTGGACGCCATCACCCCGCAATTCGCGCTGAAACTCACCGAAGCCCACGCCAAGGACCCCGATCAGGTCGTGCTGGTGGCACTTGACGACGATCATGTGATCGGGTTCGCGGAACTATTGCGTACGCCGCGTCCGCCGATTGACCGTCCCGAGGCGGCGGAACTGGCCTCGCTATACGTGTTGACCGACCGGCATAGGCGGGGCGTCGGCCGCATGCTCGTCGAGGCAGGCAAACAGGCGATCGGCAATAACCGGCTCGCGTTGTGGGTCGCCGGGTTCAACGACAACGCGCAGGGCTTCTACCGGCATGTCGGCTTCCATGAGACCGGCCGCACCCAAACCGAAGACATGGGGCTGGAACTCGAAATGATCAGCTACTGATGTAGGGCTACCGACGGCGGTTCTCCATTGTCGACATTCGTGTGAACTCCTTACGTCGCCACTCACATGCTCTGAAATGACAATTGGGACAGAGTCCATGAATAAGGGATGCCACAGGCGTGGTTCTTGGAGTCATATCCGTCTACTGGACACAAACCAGTATCATCGCATAATGCGTATGCAACCAATCGCCTATTGCCGATAACCAACCCTCTAAAGATGTGGTTTCTCAGCACTGTCATGCAATCGCTTGACACCAAGTTCCCGAGCTGAATGCAGCGTGTCATGATAGTAATGACGTATGCGTGCCGCGATGAAAGAGGCGGATGATCATGAACGGAAACAACGCTTCGAAGACCTCCCACTGCATGGCGTTCAGTGAGCGGCAACTGAGTTCGTTCGGCGTCGCGTTCACTCTGGCGGTGTGTTCCATCACGGCCATCGCATGCGGCGTCATCCGGTACGGCGGGCAGGGCAAACCGTTCTGGACAATCATGCTGCCCGCCGGTCTGGCATTGCTGGCGGCCATCGCGTATGCGATTCGAGGTTTCGTTTGCCGCAGGTGGGAAACGGCCCATCCGCTGTCCGATGAACGGTTGCGCAGGCCTGATCGTTTGCGCGAACAGCTGCTGGCCATTCTCGGCATCAACCTATGGGGCTGCTTGTTCATCGTCGCCATGGTGTTTCAGGTCAGACTGTTGCAATACGTGGCTTGGGTGTTGGCCGTGATCATCCTGATTGGCGTTCTGACCGCGGAAATCACCCACCGGCATTCCCGCAAACATGCATAGCAAGCCGGGTAGCCGGACGGATTCGACATCAGTCGGACTGCACTGCCCGCAATCGCGCCCAAAGGCCGTTATGTACAACATGTAGCGTGATTCAGGACTAAATTGGACATGGATTTTGCACTGATTGATAGGGGGAGTGCGTCATGTCTTTGACGACCGAACAGCGTGCGGCGACCATCCGTGAGTTTCACGAGAACATGGCCCTGCTTGGATTGACCGTGGAGCAAATCGGAGCGGATTTCGGGGTTTCCGGCGCGACCGTCGAGCGCATCATCGAGCTAAGGTCCGGTGTCCTGGAGTACCCGTGGATCGTGCGTCGCTATCTGCTCGACAAGGCCGCCGCAGCTGGCGTGGAGCCGGTGCCGTTCAGCGCGCTTCGCGGCGACCCACACGACTATTGGTTCCTGGATGACCGGGTCATCGACGCGAACCGACTCGATTGAGTTGCACTGCCGCACTCATGGTGCCGCTCCGGTTGATACGACTGTGTGGAACCGGCTTGCGGGGCGTCAGATGATACGCTGAACGCCATGTGCAGGTGCTTTGCCGCTGATTTGGATTGGGATACAATCGCGGAGCAATTCGACGTGGAGCAAGACCAGACGGATTCTGCCACGCTTCCGCAGCCGTCGTACAATTTCCAGCCCAAACAGACCATCGGCATCGTGGCGCAGGGAGAGAACGGCCGGCGTCATCTGGCCGGTGCATACTGGTCGCTGCTTCCGGCGTGGAGCACCACCAAAGACCTGTCGTATCCCACATACAACGCGCGCATCGAATCCGCGTGCGTCAAACCCACGTTCGCCGACTCGGCCAAATCCATGCGCGCGATCATTCCCGCTTCCGGGTACTACGAATTCCACGGCCGCAGACCGTACTATTTTCACGCACCGAACGACGCCACACTGTTGTTGGCCGGCCTATTCTCGTGGTGGCGTGCTCCGCAATCGCAAGGCCTGACACCGTGGCTGCTGACCGCGACAATTCTCACCTGCAAGGCCGTGGATGGCCCGGCCACAGTCCATGACCGCATGCCGCTGCTCGTACCACACGACATGGCCGGCGTATGGCTCAATCGTTCAGTCGACGGTGTGGCATTGATGACGAACATACAGTTGGACGGCACCGAATTGTCCCGCAAGCTATCTTTCCATGAGGTCCCCGCGTTCGGTCTAGAGGATGGTGGTTCTACGCTGACCCGGCCGTTACTGCAAGTCCCAACGCCTAGTCTGTTCTGATGCGGGACGACGAGAGGAATCGTCATGCTCACCGCTTGCGGAGAGTGACGTATACTCGGTATTCTCGACGGGAGTCGGCCGCCGGTCGTCAATGCCAATGATGATACCGATCTGACTGACGAAACCACCATCTCGGCGGCACACTCGACCATACCGAACATGGCACCACGTGGACCCTGTCAGCCCACCTGCCGTTGCACAAGCAACTGGCCGCATCGTCATTGCAATGACGCAACTGCAGAAACGAACCGGCCGTTCATCATGTTGATGGAATGCGCATCGATATGACGCATGGCGGCGCGCGATATCGCTTGCGACAGTACCGAACGCAGTGTCACGGACCATTGCTCAGCGTGTCTACGGCTTACTCCGAACAGACTGAGGCAATCGTCGGAACGTAATTTGTCCATAGTGACCTCGGCGTCACCGAACAGCGCAATCTGATGCGTGTCCATTACCTTTGCGTCATATGGTTCAGGATTCATATCGAAAGCCGGAGCCAACTCCCAGGCATTGCCGCGACGTAAATAGCCGTGATTACGCAGATGATCGTCCAGATTGCCGATTGCCGCGCCGAACATGGCTCGATGCCATAATTCCATGGTGTCGCCGCCCGCTCGCCGAGTGAATTCCGCCAGATCAAGCCAATCGCCGCCGTCGCCATCAGCCGCTTCTAATGCGGTCATCGCAGACATATATGGCGTTCTCGTCATACTATCCACTGACGATGCGGACTCACGGTCGAATCGTTTGGTGAGCAGCACGGTTCTGGATCTTCCTTCAATATCGTTCACCGTGAGAGTGCGATGTTCCGGTACCTGTATGCCAATCATGCGCGCAAGTTCCAGAGTGACTGCCTCCCAGCCGATGACGTCCCAATCGTCGCCGTTAGGTTTAGGGAACTTGGCCAGCCACAGCGATTGTCGATCAAATACCGAGGCTTTCGGCCTGGCGCCGCCCAACGAGCCGGTCGCACGATACAGTCTGCGTAGCGAAATGTCGCTCACCTCACGGTTCTGCTCCACCGCATCGGCGGTGTTCAGCAGTTCCGGCAGATTGGCCAGTACGGGGACGCCTTCGTTTCCCGCAACCGGTTTGCCGTCGACGATGAAACGGACCGCTCCTTGCCGGGTAAGGTCATTGACACCGAATAGGTATTCCGATTCGCTGACCCGAGTTCGTTTCAGGCTGCGGGCGAAGATTTTGCGTCCCCAGCGGTCGGGAGCGCAATCCGAAAACGGACCTAGACCGGCGAAGAAGAATGGAGCCAGCGAGCGTGGCAGTGACGGGAACATATCGAAGGAATGTGGCGCGACGGCGTAATCCGCGTCATATCGAAACGATAGGTCGTCGCCGGCGGCGTACAACGTGCCGGCCGTGACTTCCGTCCCGGTCGCAAGTGTGGTCAGAACCTTGGCCTCAATGGTTTGTGCTGGCATGGCGCATCACCTTCTCACGCGTTTGGGCAATTGTTCGTTCGCTCTGAGACGGCCAAGATCTGTCGAATACGGGTCGCATGAAGCAACCAGCGCATCCGCCATCTGCAATACGCGGGCAATGCTGAGCAACGAGTCGGTACGCACCGCTTTCCCTTGCTCGAGATTCGATACCGTGGTCGGGCTGACTCCGGCACGCTGCGCCACGTCGGTGACGGTCAGCGACAGCAGACGACGTTGCTGGGAAAAGCGCTCTCCCAAGATTCTCAAGTCGCGTTTTACTGCAGTGGGGGTGTATTTCATTGCGAGTTCTTCTATATACAGTAAATTATTCCTTATTACAGATAATAACTAATATACTGCATGTTATTTAATAAAAGATGTATCAAATCAAGAAACCGGGTAACTTTCGATCCCAGATTTTAGAGCTGACGCAACAACCGACCGCGCAGAACGTCGGTTGCACGTCCACGATGACCAACGTCTTCCCCGCCATGATTTGCCTCCTATTACGCTGGATGCCAATCTGTCAGTATCTGCTTCTAAAGGCTTGAAGCCGGAACCGCGTTCTTTCGGAACGCACAAGCGGAACATCCGCGCTACAGTGACAGTATGCTTGATCATCTGACGCTCAAGGTGCGCAACATCGACCGCAGCATCGCATTCTACACGAAAGCGCTCGCACCGCTCGGATACATCGCCAAAGCCCATCACGAACCAACCATCGGATTCGGCGCCAACGACGGCACACTCCACTCCGACTTCTACGTATCCCCAATAGACGAGCCGGCCGTAGCGACCCAACTGGATGGCACCGCAACCCCCGATCAAGACGCAACAACCGTAGCACCGGTCTGCCCGATCACCCACATCGCATTCCTCGCCGACAGTCCAGCCGCCGTCTGTGCCTTCTACACCGCGGCGCTCGCCGCTGGAGGACGCGACAACGGCGCTCCCGGACCACGCGCCTATCATCCCGGATACTATGCGGCCTTCGTCCTCGACCCGGACGGCAACAACATCGAAGCCGTCACCGACTGGAGCGGCTGGCCCGACGCCTTACGGCAAACGCAATCGCATGACGCCGTTCCGGATGAGGCGTCTTCAACAAGAGATGCAGCATCGGACGATAAGGCGAATGGCACGAAGCGGCATGTCTCCGACATGCAAGGCGAGTTGGAGTTTCAAACACTTGCGACGATGCAAGATCCATTGTCGAATCGTTCTATGCAGGACGTTCAGGAAACGATTTCCGATTCTTCGAAACAAAGCGATATCGGGAATGGACATGTCACCGCGCATAGTTCGTCTGCCTGCAAAGTACGATTGTTTCGATCATTGTTCCGCGGCCGTGATGACGTATACGCGCATGGGTTTGTTTCCAAGAAGACGGGCAAAATCGGATATGCCCCGGCTGCATCGAACGAATGGACTCAACTGACCGATGGCAAGCGCATCCCCACTCCGCCGGAACGGCGACAATGCAAACCTCTGACCGATCAGGTTCTCCTTGACCATTTCACCAAACGCGACGACAGATTCACCAACGTCGTCGGCTTGTATCCTATGTCCAGAGACTCGAAGGTCTGGTTTCTGGCCATTGACTTCGATGATGACGGCTGGATGCGTGAGATCTCGGCAGTCCGACGAGTCTGTGAGCAGCACGGCCTGCAGCCGGCCGTGGAACGTTCCCGATCCGGAGACGGTGGACACCTGTGGCTGTTCTTTGCCGAACAAGTAGATGCGGCGCAGGCGAGGCACATGGGTTCCGTACTCTTGACGCAAGCATCAGATCTGACTCGTATTGCGTTCCGATCATATGATCGCATGTTTCCCAATCAGGACACAATGCCCGCCGGAGGTTTCGGCAACCTGATTGCCTTGCCCTTGCAGCGCAAGGCGCGCGATAATGGCAACAGCGTATTCGTGGATGACCAATTCAAACCGTACGAGGACCAATGGTCGTTCCTGTCATCAATCCAACGGGTAACTTCAGAGCAAATCAGTTCAATCTCCGCACTGGCATCAAAACTCAACGGGCCGTTGGGCAAACTCATTAACCCAACCGTTGAGAAAACAGCTGACACTTCCAACGCTACTTCGACCATAGCACGACGACCGCGCGTGTGGACAAGCATGAGGGCCACAGCAAGTTAGACGATTCCCGAACAGGACATCCTCGGCCCCGGAATACGATAACATCGTCCGACGTGCCGAACACCATCGACATCATCGAACGTAACATGCTTGCCATTCCCAAAACCGGCATGACGACGGCGGCACTCAACGCGATACGCCGTCTTGCCGCATTTGCCAACCCCGACTTCTATCGGGCGCAAGCCATGCGCCAACCCGTATACAACAAACCGCGCATCATCTACCGCGGGGAAGAAACCGAAGACACGATACTCCTGCCACGAGGATGCAAGGACCAATTAGCGTCCTTGCTTTCTTCCGCAGGAGCATACGTTACCTATTCGGACAAACGCAACGTCGGAAACCCCATTCGTGTGAAATTCACCGGTACGCTTCAACCACAGCAGTCCACCGCGGCCCAATCCCTGCTTGCGCACGACAACGGCATACTCTTGGCGCCGACCGGCTTCGGCAAAACCGTCATCGCCGCCAACCTCATAGCCGAACGCAAAACCAGCACGCTGATCGTACTGCGCTCATCAGCATTGCTGAACCAGTGGAAAGAACGACTCGAACAATTCCTCGACATCGATATGACGCTGCCTCCGAAACTGACCAAAACCGGTCGCATCAGCCGCAAACAACCCAGCATCATCGGTTAAATCGGAGCCGGACGAAACGAAGCAAACGGCATCATCGACATCGCACTTGCACAATCCCTGTTCGAACGAAGCGACATACCGGGCGAGAAACACGTCAAAGACTTGGTCAACAACTACGGCATGGTGATCTTCGACGAATGCCACCACGTCGCCTCCGCGGACACCGAAGCCATCGCACGCACAACCACCGCAACATACGTATACGGACTCACCGGCACAATCAAACGAGATGACGGCATGCAACCCATCACCATCATGCAATGCGGGCCAATCCGATACACCGTCGACGTCAAAGACCAGATGGCCGCGCAACGGTTCACCCGACGATTCATACCCCGCTTCACGACAGACAACCTCGATCTCATCGAACCATTCACCTACCACGACTATCTTCAAGCCGCATGCGACAGCAAACCACGCAACGACATGATCCTCGACGACACCATGACCGTCATCCAAGCAGGAAGAACGCCGCTCGTACTCACCAAACGCATCGAACACGCGCGAGCGCTCTCCGACGGCCTTCAACGTCGTGGCTGCCGGCACGTGATTCTTCTCTACGGCGCAGATCAAAAGACCATACGACAAGAAAAACTCCAACAAGTCACCCAAATTCCCCCGAGTGAAAGCCTTGCCGTCGTAGCGACAGGCAGCTACATCGGCGAAGGATTCGACCAGAAGCGATTCGACACGCTCATGCTCGCCGCGCCGGTCTCCGTAGAAACGGCGGTCACCCAATATATCGGCAGGCTCCATCGCGACAACGATGGCAAGCGAGAAGTACGCATCTACGACTACATCGACGTGACCGTGCCAATGTCCTCAACCATGTACCGAAAACGATTGAAAACCTATCTCAGCCAAGGATACGAACCGCTGCTGGCAGACAAACTTTCCAACAACATGCTTCGTCAAGCCAAAACCGCCGCCTCGCTAAACCGTACGCATGCGCTCACCTCCGCCGACAGCATCCAATCCGATGCAAAGAACGCCATTGTCACCGCAGTTGATTTCCTCACCGTGTTCCGGAACGACATCATGCGCTGCAACCGGTCGATAACCATTAACGCAAACTACCTTTCGCAACGCGGCATCAATCAGTTTGATGAGGCGATCATGCAAGCGGTTAATCGAGGAGTGACCATAACTATCACTGTACGACAATCGAATACGGCAACCGAAACGTCACGGGCAAGAACACAACGAAACGTCACACGGCTACAGGCATTAGGCTGTCAAGTGCATACAGTCGAATCATGCAACGTGTTCGCCATATTTGACGACATACTCATCTGGTTCGGAACCATCGAACCACTCGGCAACACGAAACCCGACGACTGCTCGCTACGCTTTCACGACCCGACGCTGGCACGGCAACTGATACAAACGCTCAATGATACGGACGAATAAACCAAGAAAAACAACCATGACGAAACTCTCCATCGGATTACGCCTGTCGACCAGTGGCGGCTGGAACAAACTCATCGAATGATCGCACGATGAAGGCGGCACCACGTTTGCGTTCTTCCCGCGCTCGCCATACAGCAAGCGGTCCAAGTCACTCACAGCCGGCGACATCGCCGAATGTGTGCGTTGGGCATTGAGCCAGACGGACATGATCGACATCGACTCCATCGTCGTACGTCCGCGCGCCGAAGGTTCGTACACAAAGGTCTACCGCGAGCGTTGAGCCCCATTGCGCGCTGGAGATCCCGGCGTCAGCTCCGGCAGCAGTGTGACGACGAACAGGATGATCGCAAGCACGGCGGTGAGCAAATCGGCCATGGTCTGCGCGGCAATCACACCTGTATAGCCGAACAGACGCGAACCGACGAACAACGTGACGGCGAGCATCACGCCCTGACGGCTGACGGACAACACGAACGCGCCGAGCGCCTTGCCTGCCGACTGGAACGTGCATGTCGCGACCATCACCACCGCCACGCACACCAGGCTCAGCAGCTGCACGCGCAGCATGCCGGCGCCCAGCGTCACAATCGTCTCGTCGGCGATGAAGAAGCGCATCAGCATACGATCGGCAAGGCTCAGCACCACGGTCATGCCAAGTGCGAACAGGCACAGGAACGCATACGAGAACCGCATGATCGCGCGCAACCTTGGCATGTTGCGGGCACCGTAGTTGTAGCCGATGAGCGGTTGCGCGCCGAACGCGAACCCCGCGAAGATGAGCACGGCGATCATGATGATCTTGAGCGCGATGCCCATTGCGGCCACCGTGTCGGTGCCGTAAGGGAGCAGGAACAGGTTGACCATGACGATGCCGACGCTTTGCGTCAAGTTCGTGATGGCTGCGGGTATGCCGATGGCGAGGATTTCGCGGATCTCATGGCCGGCAATGTTGATTGCGCGGCCGATGCGGGAGAGGATGAGCTTGGGATTGATAGACAGGTTTTGGCTGCATGAGACGAGGAACCAGATGTAGTACACGTCGGTGCAGATGTTCGCGATTACGGTCGCGCCGGCCGATCCGGCGGCACCCCAGCCGAACACGTGGATGAACAGTGGATTGAGCACGATGTTGACCGCCGTGCCGGCGATTGAGCCGATCATGGACTGCACTGCGTGGCCTTCCGTGCGCAGCAGATTGGTCGGCGTCATGGAGACGATGATGAACGGCGAACCGATGATGATCAGCGTGTAGAAATCGGACGCATGCCGCCATGTGTTGCCGTCCGCGCCGAGTAACGTGAGCATCTGCGGCCGGAACAGCAGGCCGAAGGCCACGATGAGCAGGCCCGTGACGATGGCCGCGTAGAAGCAGAACACACTCAGTCGTTTGCCGTCCGCGTATTTGTGCTGTCCGAACAGTCGTGAGATGACGGAAGCGCCGCCGAGGCCGAAGATGTCGCCGAGCGCGATCATCACGGTGAACACGGGCGCGGTCAGGGAGACGCCGGCCACCATGTTCGTGTCCCCGGTGTGCGCGATGAAAAAGGTATCAATCATGTTGTAAACCAACGTGACCAGCATGCTGAGCACCACCGGCATGGCCAGCGAGAAATACGCCTTCGGAATAGGGGCTTTCTCGAACAGTTCGTTATCCATGCCGCTCCTTGCCATCTGTCGTCGATCCGGAATCGTGGGTGAGGGCACGTATATGAGCGCCCATTACGTGAATCACCTCGGGCATGCTACCAACCACAGTGCGGACAACAACACGCCGTGTGGCTTGTCGGTGGACTGCCGATTAGCCTGTTCGCTTGCTTACGGCACAGTAAGGTGAGACCAATCGAAGAATGGTCCCATCGAGTCCACATGCATCCCGATTTGCGGAGCCCTGTTTTTGCGAACGTTTCGTCTGGCTGTGTTGGTGATGTTTCTTTCTTTTCGACCTATTGCCTGCACATATGATGCAAACGATGACATTAATGATTCCGCACCATAAGCCCAGGGAGCCATACCAGAATACTTCGCCGCATCGCAAACGAATTATGTCAATCCCGGACTAGAGTTTTCTAGGCTTCGGCAAGTCGCGGACTTCCTTACCGTACATTGGATTGTGGGGAAATAAGCAACGCGAAGCATCACCACTGGCTTGCATATTTGCATGAATGAACCATGATGATGGCAAACGTTGTCAATCGTAAGGTGGACACTGTCACGTACTGACCGGTGATGCATCGAGCAAAGGCGCAGCATCACCGGTCGCACGCGACGGCCCCGCCTTATGGCGACAGATGGGGGAGTCGTGAACAGTCGCAGGAAGAACCGGGCGATCATCTCCGGAATAGGCGCAATCATCGCCGTGCTTACTATCGTCCTCAGTATATTGGGCATACGGGTCAGCGCGTCGGTGCTTCCTATATACATGCCCATCGTGCATCTGCCGCAGTCGAACGGCGCATTGTATGGCATGCCGTCTGAACGGGATGCCTGGCTGGATGATCAGGAATGGTATTGGCAAGGCAGTGGCGAGGAGCCATACCGCATCCCGATGCCGGATGGCTCGCTGGATGAGTTTTTCGGTGATTCCAGCGAGCCAGAGGATTCCGGCGGCTTAGGCGGCGATAGCGGGGCGAACGTATTCACCTACGGCATGATCAGCGAACAAATATGTCAGACGCTCGCCCCGGTGGCCGTGCTGGCGTACACGTGGGACTCGCCCGAACGAGAGCGGAATCTGCGTGATTCGTTCGTCGAGGGCGCCGACGGCTTGGACGTGCCCATCGAACAGGTCCGACTGGATTCGGGCGTCAACATAGGTCCGGGATATGCGGCGTTGATCATCAATGACGCATCAGTGTTCTGCGTGGTCGAAACCAGCGCCGGCATTGACTGGGAACTCTACTATACGGATTACGAGCGCAACGAATACAAGGCCAGTGCCATCATGCGCGGCGACCATGCCGAGGAAGACCATGCCGAGGATGGGCAATCGTCTACCACCGTGGAATCGCGGATCGTTGCGCTCAGAATGTAGAACGGGCGGGCCGCTCGCGGCTCGCTGTGGCTAGAGTGTCGCATGATCGACCACCAACAAAGGGAGGATCATGTCGGTTTTGGACGAACTGGTGGCGGGCGCGCTGGAGGACCAGCAGACCCGTGAGCGTACCGTGTCGCTGGAGGAAGTGAAGAAGGCCGCGCTGGCGGCCCCGGCTCCCATCGACGCGACGCGATGGCTTAAGCGCGCGGACGGCATCCCGGTGATCGCCGAAATCAAGCGCGCCTCCCCGTCCAAGGGCCATCTGAGCGATATCCCCGACCCGGCCGCATTGGCCCGCGAGTACGAAAAGGGCGGCGCAAGCGCGATTTCCGTGCTCACCGAAGGCCGCCGCTTCCTGGGCTCCCTGGACGATCTGGACAAGGTCCGCGCCGCCGTGCATATCCCGGTGCTGCGCAAGGACTTCATCGTCACCGATTACCAGATCTTCGAAGCCCGCGCCCACGGCGCCGACCTGGTGCTGCTCATCGTGGCCGCACTAGACGACGAACGGCTCAAGCACCTGCTCGATCTCGCGCACGAGCTCGGCATGACCGTGCTTGTGGAGACCCACACCCGCGAGGAGATCGAACGCGCCCGCAAGGCCGGAGCCCGCGTGATCGGCATCAACGCGCGCAACCTGAAGAACCTGCGCGTGGACGTCAACAAATACAACGAACTGGCCGCGGATCTGCCCGAGGACGTCATCAAGGTGGCGGAATCCGGTGTGTTCGGCGCGGTCGAAGTGGAGGACTATGCCCGCGCGGGAGCGGACGCGGTCCTGGTCGGCGAGGGCGTGGCTACCGCCGACGATCATGAACTTGCAGTGGAACGACTAGTAAAGGCAGGAGCACAAGTGAAAGCATCCGAATCCACCCCGTTGAGCGAACATCAGGGACCGTACTGGGGCCAGTTCGGCGGCCGCTACGTGCCCGAGGCGCTGATCACCGCACTGGATGAGCTGGAGCGCGTCTACAACGAGGCCAAGGCCGATCCCGAATTCCACAAGGAGTTCATGACCCTGCAGCAGCGTTACGTCGGCCGTCCGAGCCCGCTGACCGAGGCACCGCGCTTCGCCCAACTCGTTAAGGACAAGACCGGCCTTGACGCCCGCATCTTCCTCAAGCGCGAAGACCTCAACCACACCGGCGCCCACAAGATCAACAACGCCCTCGGCCAGGCCCTGCTCGTCAAGCGCATGGGCAAGACCCGCGTGATCGCCGAGACCGGCGCCGGCCAGCACGGCGTGGCCACCGCCACCGTGTGCGCCATGCTGGGCCTCAAGTGCCGCATCTACATGGGCCAGATCGACGCCCGCCGCCAGGCCCTCAATGTGGCCCGTATGCGCATGCTCGGCGCCGAGGTAGTCGAGGTAACCCTCGGCGACAAGATCCTCAAGGACGCCATCAACGAGGCGCTGCGCGACTGGGTGACCAACGTCAAGGACACTCACTACCTGCTCGGCACGGTGGCCGGCCCGCACCCGTTCCCCGCCATGGTCCGCGACTTCCAGAAGATCATCGGCGAGGAGGCCAAGGAGCAGCTCCAGGACTGGTACGGCATCGACCATCCGGACGCGGTGTGCGCGTGCGTGGGCGGCGGTTCCAACGCCATCGGCGTGATGAACGCCTTCCTGGATGACGACCGCGTGAACCTCTACGGCTACGAAGCCGGCGGCAACGGCCCCGAATCCGGCAAGCACGCCATCCGTTTCGCTCCCGGCACCGGCCAGCTCGGCATGTTCCAGGGCGCCAAGAGCTACCTGCTGGAGACTGACGAGGGCCAGACGCTCGACACCTACTCCATCTCCGCCGGCCTGGACTACGCCTCCGTGGGTCCCGAGCACGCATGGCTCAAGGACATCGGCCGTGTGAACTACTCCTGGGCCACCGACGAGGAGGCCATGAACGCCTTCCGCGACCTGAGCCAGACCGAGGGTATCATTCCCGCCATCGAAAGCTCGCACGCCGTGGCCGGCGCCTACAAGGCCGCCGCCGACCTCAAGGCCAAGGGCTATGACAAGGCCGTGATGATCATCAACATCTCCGGCCGAGGAGACAAGGACATGGCCACCGCCGGCAAGTGGTTCGGCTACCTCACCGACGATCAGGCCAAGGCGCTTGACGTGACCGGAGCCCACGGCAACACCGTGGCGTGACCTGCTGCAAGAGACCGCAATAACCATTGGGGAACCTCCCCTCAGTCAGCTTCGCTGCCAGCTCCCCTCAGCGAGGGGAGCCAGGGGACCAAAGGAGATTTTGATATGACCAACACTGCAACCACGCCCTCCGGCCAGCCGCTGGGCATCAGCCACAAGCCCAGCCAGACCGAGGCGATGTTCGCCAAGTTCAAGGCCCAGAACAAGCCGGCCTTCATCGGCTACCTGCCCTACGGCTTCCCGAACCCCGAAGTCAGCCTCGACGCGCTGCGCACCATGGTTGAGCACGGCGTCGACGCCGTGGAGATCGGCCTGCCGTACTCCGACCCGGTCATGGACGGCCCGGTGATCCAGGCGGCCTCGTCCATCGCCCTGAAGAACGGCGAGACCATCAAGCGCGTGTTCGAGGCCGTCGAGACCGTGGCCAACGCCGGAGGCGTGCCACTGGTCATGAGCTACTGGAACCTCATCTACCATTACGGCGTCGAGCGGTTCGCCACCGATTTCGAGAACGCCGGCGGCGCGGGCCTCATCACCCCGGACCTCATCCCGGACGAGGCCGGTGAATGGATCGAAGCCTCCGACCGCCACGGCCTGGACCGCATCTTCCTGGTCTCCCCGGACTCCGCCGACGAACGCCTTGAGACCGTGGCCCGCAACGCCCGCGGCTTCGTCTACGCCGCCGCCCGCATGGGCGTGACCGGCGAGCGTGCGACCATCGACGCATCCCCGGAAGTGCTCGTGGAACGCACCCGCAAGGCCGGAGCCAAGAACGTGTGCGTCGGCATCGGCGTGTCCACCGCGGAGCAGGGTGCCAAGGTCGGCTCCTACGCGGACGGCGTGATCGTGGGCTCAGCCCTCGTGCACACCCTGCTCGCCGACGACAACAAGACCGCCCGTGACACCGCCGAAGGCCTGAAGCTGCTGGCCGCCAAGAGTGAGGAACTCGCCGAAGGCATCCACAACGCCCGCTGACCGGAAAGCTCGGTGCGCCTGTCCCCATTCCGCGCGTTGCACGGTAGGGTAGTGGGCGTACCACAACGAGCATGACCACCAGCAGACACGAGGCATTATGAATCTGGCTTATATTCCCTCACCGACCTTCTCCAAATTCCAGGTCGGCCCGTTCACCATCCACATGTACGCCATCTGCATCCTGATCGGCATCTGCGTGGCCGTTTGGATCCTCACCACGCGGTGGAAGCGGTACGGGGGTAATTTCGACCAGATCCTCGACACCACGCTGGTCACCGTGCCCTGCGCTCTGGTCGGCGCGCGTCTCTACCACTGCATCACCACGCCGAGCGCCTACTTCCCGCCCACCGGCGACCTGGTGAACATCCTCAAGGTGTGGGAAGGCGGCATGGCCATCTTCGGAGGCATCTCCGTGGGTGCGCTCACCGCCTTCCTGTGGTGCCGTCATCGTCACTACCCGTTCGGCATCTTCGCCGACTCCATCGCCCCCGCGCTGCTGGTCGCCCAGGCCATCGGCCGTCTCGGCAACTGGTTCAACCAGGAGCTCTACGGCTGGCCCACCAACCTGCCATGGGGCCTGAAGCTCAACGACGCGGATGCCATCGGCAAATCCGAGATCTGCTATAACGGCTCCCAGTGCCCGGACTACACCACCACGCTGTTCCACCCCACCTTCCTGTACGAGATGATCTGGAACCTCATCGGTGCCGCGCTGATCGTCATCCTCGGCCGTAAGCTTGCGGACCGTCTCAAGGCCGGCCAGCAGTTCGCCATGTACATGATGTGGTACGGACTGGGCCGCACCTGGATCGAGAACGTGCGTATCAACTACTCCACGGTGATCCTGGGCCTGAGGACCAACGTATGGACCGCCATCATCGTGTTCGTGCTTGGCTGCATCCTCTTCGTGGTGCTCTACCAGTACGGACCGGACGTGAACGCCCAGGCGCGTAGGCTGCAGGAGGTCACCGCGGACGAACTCGAACGTCAAAGCGTCGAGGAAGAGAAGAACAAGCAAAAGAAGCGTTAACGGCGACTCGCAACACGGGCACCAGCCCGATGCAAGTCCGATTTGAAAGATAAGGTAAGGAACCATGAGTATTGCAATCGCCCCCAGCATCCTGTCCGCCGACTTCTGCAACCTTGAGCGCGATCTCAAGGCCATCTCCAACGCCGATCTGGTCCACGTCGATGTGATGGACCATCATTTCGTGCCGAACCTCACCCTCGGCGAGCCGATCGTGGGTCGCATCTGCCAGGTCACCGACCTGCCCGTGGACGTCCACCTCATGATCGAGGATCCGGACCGCTGGGCCCCCGAGTACGCCAAGCTCGGCGCCGCCTCCGTGTCCTTCCACATGGGCGCCACCCACGCCCCGGTGCGTCTGGCCCGCCAGCTGCGCGACATGGGTTGCAAGGCCTGCTTCGCGGTGCGCCCGGCCGAACCGGTCGAGCCGATTTTCGACATCCTCGACGAGTTCGACATGATTCTCGTCATGACCGTCGAGCCCGGCTTCGGCGGCCAGAAGTTCCTCGACAACCAGATGGCCAAGGTGCGCCGCCTGCGCGACGAGATTACCCGCCGCGGCCTCAAGACCCGCATCCAGGTCGATGGCGGCGTGAGCCCCAAGACCGCGCACATCGTGGCCGAGGCCGGCGCCGACGTGCTCGTGGCCGGCTCCGCCGTCTACGGCGCCGAGAGCCCCGCCCAGGCCATCGACGACATTCGTGCCAAGGCCGAGGCCGCATACAAGGACTGAGCCGTTTTGGCATGGGCATCGTCGTCCGCATCGCATCAACTGCGTCTGACGATGCCCGTACCGACGAGCAAACCATATACAACCCAAGGAAACACGAAAACATGAAGACGTTTGAATCCCTGTTCGCCGAACTGAGCGAAAAGGCCCAGACCCGCCCCGAAGGCTCCCTGACCGTCGACGAACTGGACAAGGGCACCCACTTCATCGGCAAGAAGATCGTCGAGGAAGCCTCCGAAACCTGGATGGCCGCCGAATACGAGGGCGCCGACCGCACCGCCGAGGAGATGAGCCAGCTCATCTACCACGTGCAGGTCATGATGATCAAGCACGGCCTGACCCTTGAGGACGTCTACAAGCACCTGTGAGTGCACCCGGCGGGGTGAAACCGACAAACAGGACCGACGCGGTCCGGCTTCACCCCGCCATCATCAACACATCAACCAATTTCGCGCCGAACCAGACTCCCGTCAGGGGAGAGGAGCACTCATGCTGAGAATCGCCGTACCGAACAAGGGCATGCTTTCCGAGCCCGCATGGAACATGCTGGCCGAAGCCGGCTACCGTCTGCGCACCAACCCGCGTCAGCTCGTCGTCCAGGATCCGGACAACGACATCGAGCTGTTCTACCTGCGTCCGCTGGACATTGCCGTGTACGTGGGCCGTGGCGCCATCGACGTCGGCATCACCGGCGAGGACCTGCTCAAGAACTCCGGCACGGAAGCCATCGAGCACCTGCCGCTGGGCTTCGGTGCCTCCACCTTCCGCTTCGCCGCCCCGAACGATTCCCCGATCAGCAAGCTCGAGGACATCCAGGGCAAGCGCGTGGCCACCACGTTCGACAAGCTCGTCCACGACTACCTCGTGGAGCACGGCGTCGAGGCCGAGACCATCCACCTGGACGGTGCGGTCGAATCCTCCGTGCAGCTCGGCGTGGCCGACCTCATCGCCGACGTGGTCTCCACCGGCACCACCCTGCGCAACGCCGGCCTGCGCGTGTTTGCCGACCCGCTCATGCACTCCGAGGCATGCCTGATCCGCTCCCCGCGCCTGGACGAGAAGGATCCTCGTCTCGCTGTGCTTTCCCGTCGTCTTCAGGGCGTACTCACCGCCCACCAGTACGTGCTCATGGATTACGACATCCCGGTGAGCAAGGTGGCCGCGGCCGTGTCCGTGACCCCTGGTTTCGAAAGCCCCACCATCTCCCCGCTGCACGACAAGCAGTGGAACGCCGTGCGCGTGATGGTGCCCAAGGCCACCGTGAACCAGCTGATGGATGATTTGTATGAAGTCGGCGCGCGAGGCATCATCGTTACCGCCCTGCAGGCTTCGCGCATGTAGGCTATTAGGCAGTATGACCAACCAGAAAGCCAACACCAGATACAGCCCGGAGGCGCGGGACATCTATTTCACCGTGCCGAATCTCATCAGTGCGCTGCGCATCATCTCCATCCCGTTCATCACCGTTCTGGTGTCACGGCACGAGATGATCGCCGCACTGGTGCTGATCGCCATCTCCTCGGCGTCTGATGGGCTGGACGGCATCATCGCACGCAAGTTCAACCAGGTCAGCAAGATCGGCCAAATCCTCGACCCCATCGCCGATCGTCTGCTGATCTTCTGCTCGATTCTGGCCCTCGGCATCGCGGGCATCATCCCATGGTGGATGCTGATCATCGTGGGACTGCGCGACCTGTGGATGGCCATTCAGGTGCTTTGGCTCGCCCAGTACGATTACGGCCCGCTGCCCGTGCACTTCGTGGGCAAGGCCGGCACCGCGTTGCTCATGATCTCCATCGTGGGCCTGATCTTCGCGGATCTGGGCACGTCCACCTTCTTCCACCTGCTCTACCTCGCCGCGCTGGCGGCTGGTATCTGGGGCTTGGCCATGTATTGGCTCGCCGGATACATCTACACCAGGCAGGGCGTCTCGTTGCTGCGCAAGGAGCTGGGGGAGCGGCATGCCTCTTGATTCCACGGCCCCGGTCTCGTTCCCCGTATCCAAGGAGAACGAGCCGGTGCGCCGTCGCTCGGTGTTCTCCGCCTCCGTACGCGGGGTGGAATCACACCATGCGCTTTCCCCGGATGACGCCGCGGCCATCCGCACCCGTCGACGCCGCAAGACCAACGACGACTCCCTGCGCCTCATCGACGACCTCGTCAACCGTCCCATGGACCCGATGTTCCATGACGCCCGGCTTGTCCATGAGCACCGCTCCACGTTCTCCATCTGGGTGAACCGCATCGTCGTGTTCCTCATCTGCGTGGCCGTGGGATTCGCCGGCAGCCTGTTCGTCCAGCAGCTCCAGTCCGACCCGCGCAAACAGGTGCGGCAGACGCTCAGCAGCCAGCTGGAGGATCGCAACACGCAGATCGACGAAATCACCCAGCAGGTCAACGATCTGCGCAGCAAGGTGGATGCCCAATCCAAGAAGATCTCCGGATCGGTCAAAAGCGCCCCCCTTCTGCCGGACGAGATGCTCAACGGCACCGTGGCGGTCGAAGGCGAAGGCATCACGATGACCCTGGCCGACCCCATCGCCGCCAGCCAGTCGGACCAAACCTCCTCGTCCAGGGTCGGCACCTCCACCTCCATCCGCGTGGTCACCGATCTCGACCTGCAGCAGCTCGTGTCCCTGATGTTCCAGAACGGCGCGGAAGCCATCGCCATCAACGGCAACCGGCTCGGCGCACAGACCTCGATCCGCAAGGCCGGTGGACACATCCTCATCGGCATGACCGCAATCCAAAGCCCGTACACCATCGAGGCCATCGGCGACAAGAACGCGCTGGCCGAGGCCATGGGGGAACGGAAACTCGCAAGCCTTTACGAATCCTTCAAAGAAGCAGGCATTTACCCGCAGGTGAGCAAATCCAATTCGATTACACTTGAGGCAGCGGTGGCTGGAGAGGTCCAGTACGCGGAAAGGAACGAGTAATGGCAGCCGTTCTCGGACTGATCATCGGCGTGGTCGTCGGCGTGTTTGTGAAGCCGGACATCCCGGTCATCGTCCAGCCGTATCTGCCGATCATGGTGGTCGCCGCGCTTGACGCCCTGCTCGGCGCCGCTCGCGCCTACTTCGAACGCAGCTTCTCCGACCGCGTCTTCGTAATCTCCTTCTTCGCCAACGTGATCACCGCCACGCTGCTCGTGTTCCTCGGCAACCAGCTCGGCGTGGGTTCCCAGCTGCAGACCGCCGTCATCGTGGTCCTCGGCATCCGCATCTTCTCGAACGTGTCCGCCATCAGGCGCTTCATCTTCCGCAGCTGACGAGGGGAGCCCAGAGGTATGGCCAGACGCGCGAAATCGAACAACATGCTGGAGAAGATGCGGGACCAGCATGCCCAGGACACCGTCAACGACCGGATGGAAACCGGTTCGTTTCCCACCGTCCGCAAGAAGCCGCGTCGCAACACGAACCGCGGGGGACTGCGCTCCCGGTTGCTGTCCTCCGTGCTCGTCACCCTCATGTGCGCGCTGCTGGGCTTCGCCTACATGACCCAGATCAACAACAGCAAATCCACGTACGAGACGCTGGACGAAAGCGAGCTCGTCCGCCTGCTCAACGAGTCGAACACGCAGATTACCAACCTCGAACAGCGCAAAAGTCAACTCACCGAACAGCTCAACTCACTGAAATCCGCGGCCAACGAACGGGATCAGGCCCGCAAGATCGCCAAGCAGAACGAGGAGACCAGCGGCCTGATCTCCGGCCGTCTGCCGGCCAAGGGTCCCGGCATCACCGTGCGCGTAAGCCGCGGCTCCACCAAGGTGGACGCCTCCATCATGTTCACCCTCATCGAGGAGCTGCGCAACGCCGGCGCCGAGGTCATCGCCATCAACGACGTGCGCGTCGTGGCATCCACATACATCCAGGACGCCGACGAAGGCCTCATCGCGGACGGCACCGCCATCTCGCCCACCTACGTGGTCAAGGCCATCGGCAACCCGCAGGAACTGTCCAACGCCGTGGACATCGCGGGTGGCGTCGGCGCCCAGCTGCAGGTCAAATACGGCGCCACCGTGGACGTGCGCTCCTCGGACAACATCGTCATCGATGAGATACACGAGGCTACGCAAAGCAATTATGCGAAAACCGTAGAGTAGGGAGTAAACTGAAATATTATGACTGATCCGATTCCTAGCGCAGGCGAAACCACCATCATCGGTCTGCCCGCCATTAACGTACTGCCCATCACCTCCACCGGCGACCGTCCGCTCACCCAGGACGATCTGGACACCATCACCCGCCTGTCCGACGGCACGGCGCTGCTGATCTCCACCCGAGGCGCGGTATCCGGCTCCCGTTATCTGCTGGACGAGGATGAAATCACCGTGGGCCGTGACCCGCGCGCGGACATCCTGCTGGACGACTCCACCGTGTCCCGCCAGCACGCCGTGTTCCGCCGCGTCAACGGCCAGTTCTCCGTCATCGACGCCGGTAGCCTCAACGGCACGTACGTGAACCGCCAGCGCGTCGATCAGGCCGTCCTGAAGAACGGCGACGAGATCATGATCGGCAAGTTCCGCCTCATGTTCTTCACCAAGTCGGCCGTCATCTCGCAGTAGCAGCCGACTTGTTTCCCGTGTTCGCCATCAGGGCCAACGCCGTCGCGAACACGGGAGAACGTCCATCGTCGGCCGCGATGCGACGGAAACGCCATGATGCCGCACCCGATGGCCGTGCCCAATGAAGGGGGAGTGCGATGGAACAGACCGAGCTGCATCTCCATGTTCCGCTGCGCGAGCAGACGAATCTGAACGCGCCGGCGATTCAGGGGGAACTGTTCTCCAGCGGCGACTCCGAGGAACCTAAGCGCGGATATCGCGGCACCGTGGCATCCAAGGTGGCCGGCATCACCTACCGACAGCTCGATTATTGGGCGCGTAAGCAGATCGTGGAGCCGTCAATCACCCCTTCACATGGCTCCGGTTCACGCCGCTTGTATTCCTTCAAGGATGTGGTGATTCTCGCCGTATCCAAAAGACTGCTGGACGCCGGCGTGAACCTGCAGAACGTCACCGCGGCCATCGGCTTCCTTACCCAGCGCAGCACCGACCAGCTCGCCAACGTGACCATCATGTGCGACGGTCAGGAAGTGCACGAATGCACCACCAGCGAACAGATGCTCGAACTGCTGCAAAGCGGCAAGGCGGTGTTCGCCGTGTCGGTCGGCTCGCTCTGGCATCAGATCGAAGCCGCATTGGAGCACGAGGATTACGTGGATCTGGCCGCCAATCCGGCTTCCATAACCACGTCGCGGCCTATCGACGAGCTCACGGCCATGCGCATGCGCAAGAAGCTGGAGACGCAGCGACGACAGCGTGAACAGGCCATGCAATAGCTATGGTCGGATTTTGCGTATTGCATATTAGCTGATTGACAACGTTTGCAATATAGGGGAGCAGCATACTGCGCGTACCTTGAAATTGCTTGATTCCGGAGGTTCCTGAACCATGACGTTACTCGTCGAACTGCTGCCCGCGGCACTGTGGATCATCGCCGTGGTCATGGCGGCGAACATCATCGGGCTCACGGTGCTGCGCGGCCAGGTGTTCACGCCGAGGTCTAGGCGCGGAGCCGTCAACCCGGTGAGCTGGACCGTGGTCATGGCGCATGTGGCGTCGTTTATCATGGCGATTGTGCCGTTTCCTGTATATGCGTTGACCGCCGACGCCATGGATGTGGATGTGCGTGCGTTCTACGAACAGAACGCGCTGGCCGGCGCGATCATCGTCATCGTGCTGGTGATGGCTGAAATCGCCGTGATGTACGTGCAGGCACGGCATGCGATGGAAACCGAAATGGACCGGCGTATCGGCAGCGCTGCCGGGCGTGATAGGAACAATAGCAAGTCGGCGTAACGATTCTTTGCCAGGACATAAAACGTGTTCCATGCACAGTAGAAAATAAGTCGTAAATAAACAGGTTTCGGTAATGAACGATAATTAGCAGAGAGATGATTTAGCCCTTGGAATCAATTGGTTTCAAGGGCTTTATCTTATGTATGTTTCTTATATCCGATAACGTACGTTATGTCAGATTGATGATTCTGATATGTCAACGACGCTCTCCAAATAACGCTGACCCAAATTATTACCATAAGAAAAACCGCGCCCCTCAGCCAACCTCACGATGATACGCATCATCATTCGTCGGTCGAAGGAAGCGGCAATCAAAAAACAAGGCTCTGTTAAACCAAGATTGACATGAATCCCACCGGACTACCCCTCAGTCGGCTTCGCCGCCAGCTCGTCCTGCAATCATGGACGAACTTCGTTCGCGTTCTGTTGGGCTCGACTGTCGTCTCGCACATCGCCTACAAACAGCTCCGCTGTTTGCTTCACGGCAATGTCCTGACAAGGGGAGCCAAGAATAAGGGGCATGTCAATGCCTGGTTTAACAGAGCCAAAAACAATGCAATCAGTGCGTCGCGAAATACCGGTTGACCGCGTCCTCAAGCTGGTCCGTGGTCTCGATGATTTCGTAGACGCCGTGTTCCTCCATCTCGCCGGCCGGAGCGTAGCCCCAGCGGCAGCCGATGGTGTCCAGACCGCAGGCACGGGCGCCATCGATGTCCGTGTAACGATCGCCGATCATCACGGCCTTATCGCCGGCCGCGGCGTCGAAACCGATCTTGTCGAAGCAGTACCGGATCACCTGGTCCTTGTCGAGACGGCTGTTGTCCTTGGACGCGCCGTAGATGCCGTCCAGCAGTTCGGTCAGGTGGAAGTGCTCGCAAATCGGCACGCACTGGTATTCCGGCTTGCAGCTGGCCAGCGCCAGGTAATAACCGTCCTCACGCAGCTTCGTAAGCTGCTCGCGAATGCCCGGGAACACCACGTTCACCAGACGACCGGGCACCTTGTTACCAGGCTCGTTCGGGTCGTCGAACACGGCCTTGTCGGCATAGTAGCTGCGGTAGATGTCCACAGCGTGGTCCAGTTCGTCCTCCGGCACATGGTTGCGCTGCAGGGATTCGATGATGGCCGGTCCGATGAAACGATGCAGTTCGGCGTCATCCGGCACCGGGCGGCCCAGGGCCTCGAAGGTCTTGACGACGGATGCGATGATGCCGCCATCGGATTTGGTCAGTGTGCCGTCGAGGTCCAGCAGGACCACATTCCTCGGGTGCTGTGCCATTGTGAGGTCTACTCCCCTGTCGTTGTTCTTGAAAAACCTACGCGCCAGACGTGTGGTTCGGGCCACACGCGCTACGTACCAGCAATGATTATGCCCAGTCGGTTTGACTGGGCATAAAGTTCACGTGTTGTTCATGTGGTCGTGCGGGCCGGCAACACCGGAATCGCTTACGACCGCTCGCGGCGAATCACTCGTAGTCGGGGATCCAACCGTCACGGTGCATCTGCAGGCGCTTTTCGAGCAGCGTGGCGAGCTCTTCCTCGCTGCGGCGTTCAAGCAGCATGTCCCAGTGCGTACGGGTGGGCTTGGCGATCTCGTCGCCCTCACGGTCCTCGTCGCCCTCACGATGCGCCACGGCACCGCAACGGCACTCCCATTCGTCCGGCACTTCGGCACCCTCGGCGAACGGCAGGATGGTGCGGTGGCCCTTCGGGCACACGTATGCCACATCGTTCCTGGCGGCGAAGTCCACGTTGTCATCGGACTCCAGCGACTTCGCGCCGATGCTCATACCCCTCAAGCTGCGTTCTGCCATATCGGCATCCTCCTTGAATAATTCGTAACCGTACCAATTTACGCAACAGTTCGGACTTGGACTCTATTCCGGCGGCTTGCTGTCGAACCGCTACCGATTCGCCGCCGGATATCCTCGTCAGTCCACACCCGAGTAGGCCACCACGCCGCGATTGACGCGATCCGCGGCCTCACGGGCGGTATCGGCCAGCGCTTCTCCCCCGTCGAACGGCAACGGGCCGGCAACGGCGATCTGCTGGAGCACGTCCGCCAGACGCTTGGCCGTGCGCACGAAGTCGCCGCCGGTCATGTCCGTGCCGTACAGGCAGGCCGCGAGCGAGGCCCCGTCAGCCCATTCGTACATGATGTCCACGATGCCGAAGTCAGGCTGGGCGAGTTCGGTGAGGCCGTAATCCTCGCACAGCGCATCGATGTGCGCGCAGACGCCCTTAAGCTTGGAGGAAGCAATGGCGATGCGCCCGGAGACACCGCCGGGGTAGTGACGTGGCTCGCCCTCTCCCCCACGCCTGGCCTCATACACCAGGGCGGAGAGCACCGCGGCCAGACCATTGGCGTCAAGCTTGTCGAAGGTGCCGGCCAGCAGCGCCTCGCACAGTTCCAGATCATGCTCGCTGTAGATGCGGCGCAGCAGACGGCCCTTGTCCGTCAGCGTCATGTCGATGCGCCCATCCGCATCCTCATGGCGTTCCAGATAGCCGAGTTCGGTCAGGATGTCGCAGATGCGGTCGAACTGGCGGGCCACGGAGCCGGTGCGGGAATCGTACCGGTTGGTCACACGCTCCAGTTCGCGCGTCTCACGGGCCCAGCGATGTCCCCACTTGAGGTGCTGTTGCAAATCCGGGCAGTTGCGGCAAGGATGTTGGCGCTCGGCCTTGCGCAGTTCCTGGATGCGTGTCTCAAGGTCACGGAACGCCTTGCTGCGTTCCTGGTCGGTGAGGAACACCTCATGCTTGAGTTTGCGCCGGCCGTCCTTTTCCAGAGAGCTCAGTTCCATGCGCAGCGTCATGAACTCCTTGAAATCGCCGTGGCTGCACTGGAACGCCTGTTCGTAGCCGGCAAGTGCGGTCTTGAGCGTGGTCATCTGCGATTCCAGCTGCCAGGCGGATTCATTGGCCTCCCATTGGGCGAACGACTGGTCGAGCGTCACGCGGGCGGTCTCGTAATCGCTGGAATTGAGCAGGTTGACCGCCATGTTGAACGTGGGACGGAAGCTTGAATGCAGCGGATAGACGCGCTTGGAGGACAGGGCTGCGGCCGTGGCGGGCACGAAACCGTGATGATCCACCACGATGGCATGGCCGATGGTATCGATGCCGCGGCGACCTGCACGGCCCGTCAGCTGCGTGAATTCGCCGGGCGTCAGACCCACATGTCCGGTGCCATCGAACTTCTCCAATTTCTCGACCACCACGCAGCGGGCCGGCATGTTGATGCCGAGGGCCAGCGTCTCGGTGGCGAACACCATCTTGACCAGTCCCTCCTCGAACAGTCGTTCGACGATCTGACGGAACAGGGCGATCATGCCGGCATGATGCGAGGCGAATCCCTCTTCCAGCGCGAAGCGGAACTTGGAGAAGTGCAGCGCTTTCAGGTCCTCCTGGGTAAGCTGACCGTCCACCATCTCGTCCACGATGCGGCGGATGCGCACGGCCTCCTCGTCCGTGGTGAGTTCGAGACCGGCGTTGATGCACTGCTCGACGGCCTGATCGCAGCCGTTGCGCGAGAAGATGAAGTAGATGCCGGGCAACATGTCCAGGAAGTGCAGCTCGTCCACCACGGCCCATCGGCGGGGCGTGTACCGTTCGGGCTTGAGCTGTCCGCCGTGGCGGGGCTTGCCGCCCTTGAAGCCCTTGCGTTTGTCCGGCCGCTGTTCGCCGCGGCGGCGTGCGGCCTTGCGGTCCAGCTGATCGAGCCGGTTGATGAGTTCGGCGTTGATCTTCACGGTCTGCTCGCCGTTGGCGTCTCGACGATAGAGATCCAACACCTCCGGTTCGGTGTGTTCGTCGGCCTGCACCAGCACGTGCTGCTCGAGCGGGACCGGTCGGTGTTCGCTGATGACCAGTTTGGTCTCGCCCCTGACCGAGGCGATCCAGTTGGAGAAGTCCTCCACGTTGGACACGGTGGCGGACAGGCCCACGATCTTCACCGATTTGGGCAGGTGGATGATGACTTCCTCCCACACGGGCCCACGGAACTTGTCGGCCAGATAGTGGACCTCGTCCAGAATCACGTATCGCAGGGCGGAGAGCGTGGACGAACGCTCGTAGAGCATATTGCGCAGCACTTCGGTGGTCATCACCACGATGTCCGCCTCGGAGTTGATGGAAGTGTCGCCGGTCAGCAATCCCACACGGTCCGGCCCGTACACGTTCACCAGATCATGGTATTTCTGGTTGCTCAGTGCCTTGATGGGGGTCGTGTAGAAGGCCTTGACGTTGCGTTCCTGAGCGAGGTAGATGGCGAAATCGGCCACCACGGTCTTACCGGCGCCAGTGGGTGCCGCGACCAGCACGTTGCTGCCATTCTCCAGGGCCTCATTGGCCTCGATCTGGAAATCATCGAGATCGAACGGGAGCGTGGCGGCGAACTTGGATGCCACGGAGGCACGCTGACGCTTGACCTTCTGGAAGGCGGCATACCGTTGCGAGGGGCTCAGGTTCCGGGATTGCGAGTCATCCTTGCTGTGATGGTGACGTGCCATGATGCCTTCCGTATGGGAGTGTTAGTTATTGAAGCGTTTCCAACGGCTCCATGCCTGCGCGTGGCGTTCACGCTTGACAGCCTTGCGCCTGAGCACGGTCGCGTAGGTATCGGCATAGCGTTCCTGTGCCACGCTCAGGGGTTGGGTGAACAGCGGCGGTTCGGAAAAGTCAGTGGATTCGCCGGGTTCGCCCATTGCGGACATGCGTTCGCCGACCTGCTCGGCCACACCGGACATGTCTCTAAGCGCACGCAGTCCGTGAATACCGGCGTAGACCAGCCCGGCGACGATCATGCCCAGCATGAACAGGGCCAATACCAGCCATATCCACCAAGGCATGACGTCTCCTTCTCTTACGGTGTACTTAAACCGTCGTTACTAATCCGCGCGGCCGATGCGGTCGCGTACGGAATGAACGGACGACGATCCGTTATCGTTCTACCGCAACTGTACCGCGTGGTCTGTGTATCGTCTGATTATTTGTTGTCCTTGCCGTCGCTGATGCTGAGCTCGCGTTCGGCGCGGGCCACAATCATCGTACGCAGCGTGTCCGGGGCCACGGCCGTGATGTGACGGGCGTGGGAGATGCAGAACGCCACGAACCAGGAGTCGGAGGACACGGTCAGGTGCACCTTCTCCCCCGCCCCGCAATGCTCCACGGTGGCGCCGGGCAGAGTCTTGATGAACGGCAGGTCACGCTGATCGGTGATGAACACCGCTTCGGTGCCATTGTCGAAACTCCACTTGCGCAGCTCGGCGACCGGCACGTTCGGCACATCGAGTTCCTTGGTGGGCTTGACCAGCTCCGCCTTCTCGATGCGGGCCAAACGCAACACCTGCCATACGCGCGGCTTGCCCGTGGCCTTGTCGATGCTCATGTCCTTGGCGACGTACGACTTCTTGTCCTTGGGGGCCGCGGAACCGACATCCGTATAGACGGCCGCATAATACACGCCCTCGTCAATGAAGATCTTGAAGGGCGCCACCAGCTTGCGGCGCAGGCGTCCCGTGCCGTCCGTGTATTCCATGTCCAGCAACGAATCGGTGTTGATGGCGCGCTTGACCACGGAGAAGCTTCGCGGTTCGAGTTCGTAGCCGGTCAGGCTCAGCCACGGGGTCTGACCGGGCGTGACGTGCCGGCGCAGGCGCAGGTACAGCGATTCCGCCTGGTTACGCTGCTTGTCCGGCAGCAACGGCGAATGGGCCAGGTAGCTGACCGAAGCCGTGAGCATGCTCAGGTACTGCGGCGAAATGCCGGCCAGACGCTCCAGTCCCAGCGAATTGGTGGCGGAAACGATGCCCTCGGCATCCAGCAACGGCCAGTCGATGTCGAAGAACTGGCTACCGGCCATCTCGCCGTCGTCGGACACGGTGGTGAGCGTATTGATGTCCTTGTGGATGATGTTCACGAACTTCTTAAGCTCGTCATCATTCTTGGGCTTGCCGATGAAGCGCACCGCGAGTTCGCCCATGGAGAACTCCTCGCCCAGATGGGCGGAGAGGAACAGCATCAGGCGCAGACGACGATCCACTTCGCTGCCGGTCTGGAACGCGGCACCGCTCTTCTTGTTCTGGGCCTTGATGGACTCCGGATCGCCGGGCTCACTCACATCGCGGCTGATGGACGGGGAAACCACGGAGGCACTCACCGGGCTCGCCGACTCGTCCGCCAGCGTGAACTGGCTGGCAGCGTGCAGACGGCGATGATAGGCATCCACGGCCTCCTGCGGGCTCACGATGGTGGCGCCGGGATGCTCCAGCACATACATGGCCAGATCGTCGGAATCGGTGTACGCCACGTTGAGGTGTTCGCCATCCACTTCCACGGTGGCGGCGAAACGGCGGGAGTCGATGACCTTGACCAGCGAGTCGGGAATCGGCTGGGTGCCGAGACCAGGGGCGATGGAATCGAGGCCGAGACCGGGAATCGGCGTCTGCGGCACGCGCGGCGTGGTGCGCGAGGCGTGCTGGGTGAGCTGCGACTGGTCGGGCTCGGAGGAGATGGACATGGAGCGGGCCAGGTAGTTGGCCGCTGCGAGCACGGGCATGTCCTCCGGCTCGAACATGAGGCGGATGCGAGGTTCGTCACCAAGCTGCAGACGGTAGGACGCGAAATCCTGGCCCTCAGACTTGGACGAGTATTCGGGCTGGCGGGACTCGATGGCGATGCCCATGGCGGCGAGCTTGGCACGGTCACGCTGGAACTGCTTGGCGAACGCGGCCTTGGCGGCCTGATCAGCCAGTTCACCATAGGAATCCGCATAGGCCTTCACACGCTGCGCAATCTGGCGCGAAGTGAGCCATTGCGGGAACGCCGAAGACAACACGGCCAGTACATCCAGCTCGTGTTTGCCCCACTTATCGGAAAAACGCCGACGTCCGCTCGTGCCTTCTGCCATTAGTCCTCACGTAAAGTTAATGTTTTGTTTATAAGTGTGCAGCATAACCTGCACTCCCTCTATCTTAGAGGGTTTTTCCGCTGTTCAGCGACATTTCCCGAAAAATAACGCTATTTTGTTGTTTTCCCGTGTCCCTGCCGTGTTCTTCGCGGCTTTTCGCGCCACTCACACCCAATCATCCGGTTCGATGCCGAGCGGTCCGACGTATTCACCGTTGGGCACGTAGCTGGGCTTGCCCTGATCCTTCAGCAACACGTCGGCGTAGAACGACACGTCGCGGCCGAACGTCCAGTCGCCGTTGATGGTCACGGAGTTGGCGGCGGCCAGCGAGGGCACGTCGTACGGGAAGCGCTCGTCGAAGTCGTGGATGTACTTGTAGTAGCGCTGGTCGAGCTCCACGTTCGGGAAGATGTAGTTGCCGTCCTCCATCTCATAGGTGTCCGTGAGATGGAAGCGGTCCGAGCGCATGATGAACAGGTCGTTGGTGGTCTTCACGGGCAGGAATCGCATGCGGTCCACCTGCACGCAGATGGAGCCGTTGAACAGGCCGATGGCCGCGCCCATGGCGGTCTCCAGCTGAATCACCGGCTCGGTGTCCGGATTGGTGGGGTCCACGGTCTTCTTGTTGCGGATCACCGGCAGCGGCAGCACGCCGTTGCATTCGGCGAGCTTGGCCTTGAGGGCGTCGATGCGAATCCAGATGGAGTTGGTGTTGAAGTACGGATGCTTCTTGATGTCCTCGGCGGCGGCCTTGTCGTCCGGATGCACCTGGCTCATCTCACGCAGCATGAGTCGGCCGGTCACCTTGTCTCGCACGATGTGGCCGCCCTTGCGGTCGGCCTTGGTGCGGACGGCCACCTCGGCCATGAAGGGCGCGCCGGTGTTCTCGAAATGCTGGGCCAACGTGCGCGAGGGACGCGCGCCGAGGTTGTCCGAGTTGGAGATGAACAGGTACTTGAAGCCACGCTCCTCCAGCACGTCAAGCAGACCGGACTCCCAAATCGTGGAGAACAGGTCGCCATGGCCCGGAGGGCACCATTCCAGGTCCGGGTTCTCCGGGAATCTGACCGGCTCGCCGGTGGCGGCGGAAAGCTTGGGCTCCTGATGCTGGATGATCTCCATGGGCACTTCGCTCTGCTTGAACTTGCGGTGGTGCTTGAGCACCTTCATGGTGTCCGCGGAGGTGTGGAACGAGTTCATGAAGGTCAGCGGCAGCTCCACGTCCAATCGGGTGCGGGCGGTGAGCACCTGACCGATGATGATGTCGATGAAACGCATCTGCTTGGCCTTGTGGCGGCGCACCGGCAGCAGCGACTTGGCCTTCTCCAGGCCCATCGAGGTGCCGAGGCCGCCGTTGAGCTTGATGAAGGCGGTCTTGGCGAAGGCGTCCACGGCCTTGTCGTGGTTGATGGTCTCGTAGACGTCATGGAAGCTGGGGATATGGCCGAGCGGCTCGATGTCCTCCTCGCGGATCCAGCTGGAGGCCTCCTCGCGGCGCCAGACATCGTAGAGACGCTCGAACTGGGCTATGGCGGTCTCGCTCATGCCATGCTCGCGCATCTTGGTGGCGGAGTGCTGGAAGACCTCATCGGTGCTGTCGGCGGCTTCGTCGGCGGGGCTGACGGGGCCGATGGGCGAGGCGGCGGAAGGCGCGATGCCGGATTTGGCACCGGAAGTGGCAGGCTTGGCGGCGTCTGTCGGGTTGAGGGTACCGGTGGTGCCGGCCACCGGTGCGGCGGTCTCGCCGCCACTGGCGTTGGCGACGGCGTGCTGCTGGACTTCATCGTTCGGTTCGGTCAATGTTGGTCCCTTTCGTACTGCGATAGCACTTCAGTCTAGCGCCAGAACCCTGAGAGGGCACATGACGTTGGCTGGGCGCGTGTTCGACGATCAGGGACGCACCATCAGATAGTTGGTGAACGACACGTCCCCGATCGCTGGATGCCGGATTCCTTCGACATGAAATCCGTGATGTTCGAAGAAAGGCCTTGCGGTGATGCTCGCATGCACGCTCAGTCCCGATATGCCATGCGCCGCGGCATGCCAATCGGCTTCGGCAAGCAGCGTCGAAGCCACGCCTTGCCTCGCGTGGGATGGGTCCACGAAGAGCATGTCGATGTATCCGGTCTCATCGAGGTCGATGAACCCTGCGATTGCGGCCCCTACACCGGTCCCGTCCGCCCTATCCGCCCCATCCGTTCCGGTCTCGGCTGCGGCCACCCATGTGTTCGCGGCCAAACGTCGCCGGTCCCATTGCCGGACGGTTCCCGTATGCCCGGCCCATGCCTGAATCTGCCTCTCGTCATAATCGTGGGAGGCCAGTCCGACGACCGACCGGCGGAACAGTTCGAGGGTCTGCAAGGCATCGTCGGACCGGTATTCCTGAATGAGCAAACGCATGATGGCCACTGTACGGCAGGCTGATGGACCGTGCTGCCCTGAGACCATCGGCGCGTACCGGTTTTGCGTAAACCGCGCACCCGAGTTCGTTCTAGAGCGAATCGTCCAGAACGACGAACACATCGTCAGAGGACTGCGGAAAGCAACAGGAGTACAAGGGCGGCTGCCGGGAATGCGAACTGCTTGGCCGCCGCACCACGCTTGTCCGGGCTGCCGGCGAACAGCACCAGTGCGGCGAGAACCATGGACACCGCACCGGCGACCATCAGCGTCGCACCGACGACATGCTGTCCGGCGAGGACAAGCACCGCCCCCGCCAGGGCCATGAGACCGAGGAACAGATTGTAGAAGCCCTGGTTATAGGCCATCTCCTTGGTCGCCTCGGCCTCCTGGACCGAGGGAATGGAGAAGGCCCGCATCGTCTTCGGATCGGTCCATCGGAACGATTCAAGGACGAAAATCAGAACATGAAGCAGACCAGCAAGAATTGCGAATACACACGATGCGACAAGCATGCGACGCTTCCTTTCTCTATGGGATGGGATAAGCGCATATAGGGTAGCAAATGCACGTGTAGAAAAGCGCTCAGTATGACCTGTATGTTCCTTCACGATTTCGCGGAATATCAAAACAGCATTACCCTATGCTTAATGCGGAACACGCCGATTTGCGTTTTTTGAATCCTCTGGTAAATTATTCATTCGTTGCAAAAAGCGACATCGGACCATAGCGCAGTTTGGTAGCGCACTTGACTGGGGGTCAAGGGGTTACTCAGTCCAACTGAGTGGCACCTGACCTGAGGGCTTGTGCTGACTGGGCTAAGGACCGACGGCGAAAGCCATATAATTGAAGACAGACACGATTAGACACGATGACGGAAACACCTCCGGTGTTTTACCCGCTCAGACACGACGTGAATAATCAGTCATTCGGACCATAGCGCAGTTTGGTAGCGCACTTGACTGGGGGTCAAGGGGTCGCGGGTTCAAATCCCGCTGGTCCGACCAGAAAGCCCGGAATTTCAACGATTCCGGGCTTTTTCGTTTCTCTCTTCTCCCCTCTTTCTATCCGCCTCAGACACGATTCAGACACGATTTTCAGACACGACCAGACACGATGCCCCCATGACACGCCTCATATTGCCGGCGTGTCGCTGATTCACCCGGCGACTTCCTTTTACCCGATTCCACCGGCTCGTTACAACTTCTACACAATGCGGCCCCGCTCTCCCATCGTGGAGAACGGGGCCGTTTCATCGATTCGGGACTACTTCTGATCGGCGTCCCTGATGGTGATCTCGAAGGTCTTGCCAAGCGCCGCGCAATAATCGGGCAGCAGATCCAGCAGCCCCACACGGTGCAGATCGTTTTCGGCACGCCAGAGGGCCGTGGCGCTCAGACCGGTGCGCCGGGCCATATCGTCAAGGCTCACTCCCGCTTCCTTGCGCATCGCCTTCAGCTTCTCGCAGACATCCCAGTAGATACTGCGGTTTCTCATGCCCAATGCCTCGGCGTCCGCGTCGTACCGTTCCAGTTCCTTCCAGCCGAGCATGTCACTCAGCACGCTCTCGACGCTCTCCGCAGGCTGGTAGTCTTCCGGGGTGTCGATGATGTCGCGCATATGCTCATCTATTTCCTCACGCGTGTGGCATATCGTCCAGTCGTTCGGAATGACACCCCGCTCTGTGGCCTCGACAAGCACGTCGAGGTGCCGGCCTCGCGTGTAGTATCCGGGCATGTTGGGATCCTGCGAACGTCTCTCAGCCTCGGCCGCATCCATGAGACGCAATCCTTCCAGTATCCTCTGTGCACGCGCCGGATCGGCTGCAAGCCATCCGCGGAACTCCCCGAGTGGATGCTCCTCGCCTTCAAATCGGAATACTTGCTTCATGGTTATCACCTTCCCATAATCGAACTCCTCATATGTGTTCAGCAGAACGTCCCGTCACACCGGGACGGGACGTTTGACATTCTAGTGGGCGCGACGCCGTAGCAGCGGCACGATGCCGCTGAGGGTCACGTGGCCGTGTTGGTCGGTTGTGAGGCGTTTCTGGTGGATCCATGTGCGGATGGTCGCGGCGGGCAAGCGGATGCCGGCCTTGGCGCATTCGCGGCTCAGCTGTTTCGGGGTGCCCTTCTTCTCGGATTTGGAGAGCTTGTCGAGCAGCCGGTCTGCCACGTAGGTGCGGTTCACCTGCGCGCCGCAGGAACGGCATTCGCCCATGTGGTCCCGTGGAGCTCCCCAGACGACGCCGTGCTTGCAGAACGGGCACGCGCCGAACGCCACCCGAGTGGCCGGCGGATCCACCATGCGGTTCACCCCTGCCGGCCATATCCACGACGTCACGCCACCATTCGCGTGCGTCCGATGCCGCGAGCAGTGGCTCGTCGCCCTTGAGGATGCCTCGCACGAGTTCGGGCACGCTGGCCGTTCGTCTCGCGGCCGGCGGGTAGCCACACTGGAGTGCCGCGAGCCGTACCAGTTCCTCCACTTGGCAGTAGAGTTCCCACGCCTGTTCGCGTATCAGCAGCGGCGCGTGCGCCGACCTGCTGCGTACGCCCGTGTGGTCGTTGTCGCCGGTGCCGGCCTGACGTGTGGCGATCAGCAGCAGGGCGGGCGTATCCACGGCTATCGACTTCAACGCCTCGCGGAACTTCCGGGTGCACGAGGCGCATATGTTGAGCCGACCCGCATGGTTGCCGTCGTGGTTCGCGCAGTATCGGGTCATGGCCGCACCCCTTTCACGTTGCCGAGGTGCTGGTGGAGCTGGACGCGGCTGCCGGTGTCCCAGCCGCATGAGCACCACCAGTGGAACCGGCCGTCGTATTCGGTGACGATGAGATGCTGCTCACTCATGGTCGTCCACCTCGATCCTGTCGGCGTAGCGGATGTGCTCCTGCATGAGGCTCAGGCTGGTGAAGTCGTGGCCGCACGAGCAGATGAACACCTTGCCTTGTCTTGCGGTGTCCATGAGACGATGGGTCATCAACGGGCGGGGCGCTTGGAAGGATGCTACGGGCATGAGGATGGCTTTCTCTTCGAGATGGTTGAGGAACTGTTGGGGGCTGCGGGTCTTGTAGCCGCACGTACATTCGCGCGTCTCGCCGGCCGCGGTACCGAACCCGCTCGTCACGGCGGGCTGACGAAGGAACTGAACGGCCGCCGGGTAGACACCGACGACTGGAACTACCGACCACACCACACACCGCATAACTGAAGAACAACAGAACAGACCGATCAGTCAAACCGGAAAGCCCCATGCGACGCCAATCGCACCGGGGCTTTCCTCATAAGAGAGGACAAAGGCATGTCCAAGACCAGACACCGACTACTCGCGACCGTGGCGCTGCTGCTCGCCATGCTCACCGTCACGCCCAGCGCGATGGCCGACATGCGCGGCATCGACGTAAGCAGCTGGCAGTCTCCGACCGTCACGTGCACAGCCGACTACGACTTCGCCGTCGTGAAGGCCACGCAGGGCACCGGCTTCACCAACGGATACATGACCAGCCAGGCCACGTGCGTGCAGCAGCGGGGCAAGAGTCTCGGCTTCTACCACTACGCCGGCGGCGGCAACGCCACCGCGGAAGCCGACTACTTCGTGAACACCGTGCGCCCCTACATCGGCCGCGCGATCCTCGTGCTCGACTGGGAAGGCTACCAGAACGCCGCATGGGGCAATTCCAACTGGGTGCGCGTCTTCGTCAACAGGGTGCACGCGAGAACCGGCGTATGGCCGCTCATCTACACCAGCGCAGCCTACCTGTACCAGATCCCGGCCGACGTGCGCAGCCACTGCGGACTGTGGGTCGCACAGTATGCCAACAACAACGCCACCGGCTACCAGACGCGCCCGTGGAATTACGGGCGCTACGGCGAGGCCATGCGTCAGTACACCAGCAACGGCTGGATCAACGGGTACCACGGGCCGCTCGACCTCAACTACTTCCGCGGCGACGCCGGCCAGTGGAACAAGTACGCCAACCCATCCGGCCATATCACCGCCCCATCCCCCGCTCCGATGCCCACACCGAAGCCTCAGCCACAGCCCGCGCCCAAACCGAGCACCGGCAGTAACGGCTACAGGGTGGTGGTGCGTTCCGGCGACACCATCAGCGGTATAGCCAAACGAACCGGACTCTGGCCCGTGACCGCATGGACCGTGCCATCCGGCAACATCCACCGCATCTGGCCCGGCCAAACCGTCACCTACCGCGGCAACGGCTCTCCGACTGCGAGCGCTGGCACAAACATCGGCACGAGGATCCATGTGGTCAAGCGCGGCGAGACACTAAGCGGCATCTTCGGCGCGTCCGGCTGGCAGCGAGTCGCCCAGCTTAACGGGTTGAGAAACCCGAACCTGATCTTCCCCGGACAGCAGCTGCGCTACTAGACGCGCGCTGTCGTGGGGTCAACGCCTTGAAGAACAGGCCGAACACGTCCTTGCCGTACCCGTCGTGCGCCCGGATCACGCGGTGGCGCTCATGATCGACGACCACGGTCAGATACGTGCGGCCCTTCCGGCAGCTGGTCCCGTCCACGCCAATCGCCGTCAGACCGTCGAACGGCGACGGCATCCCCGCCCGCAACCGTTCGGCGACCCTATGGGCGATGTCGCCCGCGGCCCCCCACGCGACGTGCAGGAACCCGCTAACAGTCTTCTGGTCGGCGACGGTCATCAGCCACGCGCATTCCGTCTCGAAATCCCTGGTGAACCGGCTGCCGGGCTCGGCCCACGGCACTTGGGCGACCACGACCCCGCATTCCGGGCAGTCCACGCGCGGCATCACAGCGACCAGCTCCACCCGCCGGCAGCCGAAGTCCTGGTGCCGCCAACGACGCACACCACCGCCCTGGTCGCAACCACGACGACGTCTGCCGCACCTCGAGCATCGGAGCATCCCATTGCGCGGGCGCACGCGGATCTCAAGCACGGGCGTGGGACGCTGCGGCGAGTCGGCGATCCGCGCGGTCTCGACGACCGTGTCTTTGACGTTGAGGAGCTGGTTGAATATCCTGTTCATCAGGCGCTTGCTGGTTGCTTGTTTATCTTGGTCGGAAACATCCTACCCAGGAAGCGCTCTTCTCTTACTCCCTCAACGACTCAACGACGAACCCACACCCACGAAAACAACAACAGCGCCTAAAATTTCTTCAAATATGTATTACTGATTTGCAATCTCCTGATCCGGTTTTTCTTTCAAATCACCTCGCCCCATTTTGAAAAGAGCAAGGACCGCAATAAATACCACAGTATAAAATGCTATCAGTAGTGCCGCCTCCCGCATATCAGAAATCTGCCATGCAACTCCCCTTTCATCCATCACAGTGCCCGTTTCTCCGGGAACAAAATAAACGATGATTAGGTTAAGTCCCATAGAACCATATGCCAGAACAGGCCATAAAAAGTTCCTCTTGTTATGTGTCGGAAGAATATTTTCCTGCTGTCTGCGTAATACAAAAGCAAATACTTGTGCGCACAGCCAGGTGACAAAACTCCAGCCAAGAAAATTTGTGTACGGAACACCGTAGAAACCACCGCCTTCTCCCCAGTTCCAGATATGCTGTACAGTGGACGATGTAAAATCAGTAGCAAGGTCAACTACCGTCATAACTGTCGATGCAACAATAGGCATAGCAAACAGATTTATTTTTTTATCCAGTCTCCAGTCTGCTCCATCAAGAAGAATGGAAGCAATCGTCCAGGAAAGATAGCCTAAGTCAAAATAGAATATCCCGACACCAAACGATACATTGCCACTGTTTTCCACTGCCGTATAAGAATAAGCGCCGAATGGAAATCCTGTGATCGTACTGCAGGTCTCCAGGCACATACTCAACACAAAGTATATGGCAAAGAAAATAAGCATATTTTTCCATCCATAACGGGCATTTCCGTGAACAATAGCAAAGAAAAACATAATGACAAACGCCGGTATCGGTCCCTTATCCGGCATCAAAATCGCTGAAATCAGTGCACCAATCACTGCGACCACACAGATAATCCATGATTTGTCAAGAATTGCTTTCCTGATTTGCATTTGCTTGTTATCCATATTAAAAGTCCTCTCCTGTTCCTGGAAAGTCAGTTGATATTTAAAACTATCTTGACTTCCCATAGTAATTAATTTACAATAATAATACAGCTATAGTTGTTTAATCTCAGTCGGCAATTTAAATGCACAGTAGTTTAAACTATCTTTTCGCTGAATGGTTGCTAATTTATGGAGTTTTTTATGGATTAAATAAAAACAAGGAGTTAAGCCCATCTCGTGTTGCGCGCGAGACGGGCTTAACTTGTGCGAGAGCCCCGAAAGGCTATTCGATGCCCATTCCGAATCCCTTGTTCACCGGTTCGTCGGGTTGTGGCTTTCTTCGGCGGGTTGGCGGAATCAGCCCGACGCCGGTGTTTTTCGGAAAATGGGCCAGTGTTGTCAGTTCCATCCTCCGACGAGTTCGAGGCAGCAGTGGCCCGTCACCGAGTGTCCACGGTAGGTGCCGGCCACTTGGCTTGCGCCTTCGTATTTGCGTCCTGAGGGGTTCGGCGAAGCGATTTCCTGTTCGTCCATGATGGATGTGACGGTGAGTTTCGCTTCCCATTCGGGGATGGAGATAGTCCATCCGGTCGGGTATTTCATGCCGGTCACAGGACTTTCCCACACGTTGAAGGAGTCGCCGACCATCGGATCCACGCCGGCGGAAGATTGGGTGCCGTCCTCGTGCAGGACGCTGGCCCAGCAATGTTCGCTGCCGGTGGCCAGTTCGGTTACACCCCATAGGCTGATCACGTCGGGATCGTTGTCGAAGCAGAGGTTCATCCACAGCCATTTGCAGTTGTAGCCGTCCTTGAGGCTTCTGCCTTTGGGCATGCCGGCGAACTGACGGTCCATCCATACCATTCCCTCCACCTCGTGGCGCTGGCCGTCGAGAGTGATGACGCCTTTGGCGGCCATGTGCGGAAACGAGTATTGGTAGTTGGCCACTCCGGCGATCTGGAAGTAGCCGGTACCGAGACTGTAGAGTGGGTATCCGGTGCCGTGCAGGTTGAGGTAGATGGATCCGTCCGGCATGGCCGATGCGATGCGCATGTTGTCGAGGTCGCCTTCGATGACGTCCTTGTCGGTGTGGATGTGCAGTCCCTGGCCTGCGACCTGTCCTCGTCTGACCTTGTAAAAGCGGTCCTCGTGGCGGTAGACGTGCCCGGTCTCGTCGGTGATGGACAGCACGCTGTTGATCATGCGTACCGGCAGGTATTTGGAGAGCTGCAGGACGCTGACGTGGTACATGAAGTCGAGGGTGTGTCCGTCCGCCTCGAAATGGCCGACCCAGAACCATGAGTTGCCGGCTTTGTCGGTGCGGATGAAGGTGTCCCGGATGGGGTCCACCAGCGGTTCGGTGCCGTGGTGGAAGGTGCGGATGTTGTGGGTCAGCGAGTTGTTCGTGGTGTTCATTTTGTCTCGTTTCGTTTTGGTTCCGTGTTGTCTGTTGATGCGTTGTCGTTTCGGTCACTGTCCGGCGAGGGTCCGTTTCGTCGTGCCTCGGTGCGTTCGAGTCGCCAGAAGCGCCGTGACGAGGGCGGCCGCGAGGATGACCGCGATGGCGGCGAATGCCAGCGTCGAGCCGAGTATGGATTGCGCGTGTCCGGTGGCGGTGGGCGCGAGGGTGGTGGACAGCGCGGAGATGGATACGATGAGGGCTGTGCCCATCGAGGAGGCGATCTGTCCGACGGTGTTGGTCACGCTTTGCGCGTGTCCGATGTTTTCGTTGTCGAGCGCGTTGATGCCCCAGGTGTTCACCGGGGTCATGGCGAACATGAGTCCCGCGTAGAGCACGGTGTAGGCGCATGCCGTGAGGATGACCGAGGCGTCCGCGCCGAGCAGAGCCATGAGCACGCCGCCGATGGTCATGATCGTCAGGCCGGGCAGGGCGACCTTGCGGATGCCGTATTTGTCGAACATGCGGCCTGAGACGATGCCGCAGCATGCGCCGATGAGGGCGCCGGGAAGCATGGTGAGCCCGCTGGCGGTGGCGGATGCGCCGAGCACGGTCTGGATGAACATCGGCACCATGACGTTGCAACCCATGAGGGCCGCCTGCATGCATGCCACGATGATCACCGAATGCGCGTAGGTGCGGTTGGCGAGGATTCCGACGCGCAGCATCGGTTCCTTCGCCTTGAGCTGTCGGCGCACGAACACGGCCACGAGCAGCACGCCGACGACGATTAGCGAGACGGTGAGCATCATGTTGCCGGCGGACGTGAACGTGGACAGCCCGTACAACAGGCATGCCAGACCGACCGAGGAGAGCAGCACGGAGACAAGGTCGAACGCACCCGGTTGGAAGCCGTCGAAGTTACGCAGGTAGACGGCGGCCAACGCGATGACGATCAGCGAGACTGCCGCCATGATGACGAACAGCGTGCGCCAGCCGAACGAGTCGATGATCACGCCGGAGACGGACGGGCCGAGCGCCGGGGCGAAACCGACGACGAGTCCTGTGATGCCCATTGCCGTACCGCGGCTTTCCTTGGGGAACACGAGCAGGATCACCGCGGTGACCATCGGCATGATCGCGCCGGTGCACAGGGCCTGCAGCACCCGGCCGACCATGAGCAGGGGGAAGGTCGACGCGAATGCGGCGACGAGACTGCCGGCCGCGAACAATGAGATGCAGCCGATGAACAGCCTGCGGGTGGAGAAGCGTCCCATGAGGAACGCGGCGAGCGGGATGACCATCGCCTCGACCAGCGAATAGCCGCTGGACAGCCACTGCACGGTGGTGGAGTCCACCCCGAGGTCCTTCATGATGGACGGCAACGCCGGCGTGACCACCGACATGTTGAGCACGGCCAGCAATGTGCCCATGAGCAGCACGATGACCATGATCCATTGTTTTCTGTTGATGCCAAGTTTCACAATAACACTCCGATAAACAATAGTTATTGATTATTCAACGAGCATCAATTATTATCGAAACGCAACGGATGACAACCACCGATATGCGACATTTCTCGCTTATTCGACGATTCGCCTGAATCGTCGAACAACCCACGGCTTATGGGACGGAGCGGGAATGACGCTACCGGCAGAACGAAAGGAGCATGGTGACCGATCTGCGCATCGTCAAAACCCGCAAGGCAATCCGCGAGGCGTTCCTGCGCCTACGGGCATCAGGAATTCCGGTCTCGAAGGTCAAGGTCAAGGACATCTGCGACCTTGCGCTCGTCAACCCGAGCACGTTCTACAAGCATTACCTCGACGTATACGATCTCAACGACAAGCTTGAGGACGAGACCATCGACGCGATGCTGGAGCATTACCCCGACAAGGACAAGATCCTGTCCGATCCGCCCGCATTCCTCAATGGCTGGAGGCCGGCCATCGACAGCCAGATCGACGATCTGCGCGTCCTGTTCGCCGGCCGCCCCGAAGCCATGTTCCGCAAAATCGAATCGACGCTCGTCGATCGTTACTCCGCCCGAGCGGCGAACGAGCGCGAGCGCATCGCCGCCGTCTTCTCCATCGCCGGGGCCCTCCACTCGCTTGGCCTGCTCAAGCTGGAAGGCGGACAAAGCGACGACGAGATCATCGCGGCGGTCGTCGAAAACCTCAACGCCATCGCCACTCGGATCCCCGACGGACGATAACGAACACCCCCTATACGAATCAACGGCATCATCACACGGATACTCTTTAATCATCTAGTCGATCATCATGGAACAGATAACAGAACGTCATCCCATCCCCTTGTCGGCATCGCGATTCGCCGCATCGATACTGACCGCGCTGGTCTTCGTCGTCGCGCTGAATCTGCGAGCCCCGCTCACATCCGTCGGCCCGCTGCTGCCACGGATAGGGGCGTCCGAACATCTCAACGCGACGATGTAGGGTCTGCTCGGCTCGTTGCCTATCCTCGCGTTCGCCGCCGTCTCCCCGATGGCGCACCGGGCCGCCGGACGCATCGGCATCGAACGCACCGTGCTGGCCGCGATGGTGTTCCTGACGCTCGGCATTGTGATCCGTTCGGCATGCGGCACCATCGGACTGTGGGACGGCACGTTCGTCATCGGTTGCTCGATCGCGGTGGGCAACGTTCTGGTGCCGGCCATAGTCAAACGCGATTACCCCGGTCACGCATCACTTGCCACCGGCATGTACTCCGCATACATGACCGGCATGGCCGCGTTCGCCTCGGCCGTGACATTACCCCTGTCCGATGCAATCGGGTGGCGGGGCACGCTCGGCATCTGGGCCATTCCCGCCGGAATCGTCACGCTGCTGTAGCTGTGGCGTTCACGGGCGAATGCGCGAAGGACGGCCGTGGGCGCGGGAACCGTCGCAGGCTTGGACCCGGAACGCCGTCGCGCCCGTGTGGCCACCGTCTCGGCGGCGTTCGGTCGCAGTGTCGGACCGGAGATGAATCCGCTCACGGTCGTCGCCTCGGGGATTTCACGGGGATCGGAGGATTCTGCCGACAAGGCGTACGGGAAAGCGTATGCGATGATGCGCTGGTTCGGCGTCGCATATCTGGCCGGCAAACAGTGGCGCAACCTGTCCGAAGGCGAGCGCACGAGGGTGATGATCTCCCGCGCGCTCGTCTCGCCGGCGGATCTCCTGATCTTCGATGAACCGACCACCGGCCTTGATCTGGGTGGCCGTGAAACGGTGTTGCGAGAACTGTCGGCGCTGGCCTCGCGAGGGGACGAGCGCACGATGCTACTCGTCACGCATCGGGTGGAGGACATCCCCGCCGGATTCGACCATATCGCGATGATGGGCCGAATGATGGAACACGAGTGCATGACATACCTCGACACGCATCCGCGCATCTACGCCACACTTGACGGCAACACGACACCGGGAACCATCACGTTCACCGGACCACTTGACGAAGGACTTACCGACGAACGTCTCGAATCGATGTTCGGCGTCCCCGCTACACGTAGAGCGAACCGGGCAGCGATGAAGGGCCTCGCACCGGCTGCGTTTCGCATGAGCGGTCCGAATGAATGCCTCGTCGCCGGTTCCAGTGCTCCTCAGTCGTTCCGTCTCATTTGACTGGGGAACACTGGTGCCGTTGTGGACACAACCGGGACACAATGGCCGCGGAGAACAGCGAAATCGACGGCAATTAACGAATCTCGTGAGCGTCACCAGAACGGCTTCATTGCAACGAAAACACAACTGACGAAGCTTGCAGAAATCAACGAATCAACCCTTCAAACCAGCAAGGGGTCGCGGGTTCAAATCCCGCTGAGCCGACCAGAAAGCCTGGAATCTCAACGATTCCGGGCTTTTCCGTTTCACAGCAACATCGTTTCAGACATGATTGAACACAATGACGGAATCACCTCGGTCTCTTTGCCTGTTCGGACACGAAGCAAATAATAATTAGTCATCACCAGCCTGCGCGAACCCGTAAGGCTCACTTGAACCGAACGAGCTCGTTGGCGACCATGCATGTGGTGTCGTCGGTCAGTATGCCGTCGATGGCGCGGGCGTCGAAAATCTCGTCAACCCACATATGATAATCGGCATAGTCGGTGTCTCCAGGCAATGGGCTGTGCGAGTGGGAGTCCATGTAGGTGTGCCAGGAATCGCGCGTGTAGCGAATCGGATTCGGGAACGAACGTACCGTGGGGTTTTGGAAGAACTCGGCCTTTGTATCGTCGAAATGTTTGATGCTGCCGGCAAGGCGTTCGCCGCATTCGTCGCCCGGGCGCATTGCCGAATCAAAGGACGTGACGTTGTACAGGGAAATCAGCAGATAGCGGCCGCCTCGCGCGATGTGCCGGCATTCAAGAGGAAATGTCACCGGCGAGAACCAGTGCAGCGCCTGCGCTACGGTAATCACGTCCACACAATCCGAAGGCAACGAGGTCGCCTCCGCCGAACCATCGCAGACCGTCACATTCGGCAGGTTGCGCACGTTTCCTGTCAGCACGCCGCGCATGTCGGCATCCGGCTCCACGGCATACACCGGCAGTCCAAGACCTGCCAAAGGGACCGTGAATTTGCCGGTGCCTGCGCCAACGTCCGCAATCGTCACCGCGTCCGAAGGACCGCTGAAGCAACCGCCGATGAGACCGCCAATGTACCGGATCACCGCAGCTGGATAGCCCGGACGTGCCGCTTCATAGGCCTGAGCCTTGCCATGGAATTTCGTCTGCTCCATGCTGCCCAGTGTAGGACTTGCATGCAAGCACATGGGTGGCAACAAGTCGACCGGCGTTGGGTGTTCTGTGCATATACGCACCAGTTATTCTGTGCATGTCCGTGTCATAAGCAGGTTCCTGTGCATATACCCACCACGAAAACCGGTAAAACGGGGTCTTCGTGATACATATATGCACAGAACACGAGGTCATGGGTGTCTTCATGGTGGGTATATGCCCAGAACAGGGAAGACATCGAACGACAAGGGGAACAAGGAAGCAAGACATCGCTGATCCGCTGCCATCGATGTCATGTCGTCGCGGAAATATGGCAGGCATGGCCAATTACGAGCAGATCAGAAAGTTCGCCGACGAACATGCCGACCAAGCGCGAATCATCGAGCATGAGACGGCGATCGTCGATTTGGAATCCGGCGCGAAGGTGTTCGATGTGACCAAGGCTGCGGCCACGTATATCGTCGAAGCCAAGGAAGGCGTGTTCGCCGTCGTCGCATCTGCTGCTGGACACCTGAAATGGCGACCACTCGGACGCGCTCTAGGATTGCACCAGATCCACCTGGCCTCGCCTGAAGTGGTCAAGGAACGCACCGGTTACGACGTCGGCACGGTCGGGCCGCTGTTCCTGGGCGACGTACGTATGTTCTTCGACCGACGGCTTCTCGAGCACGACTTCGTCTATTGCGGCACCGAGGATGAGCACCACACGCTGGCCATCGAGCCGCGGCTCATCATCGACTCCAATGACATCGCAGGGTATTTCGACAGCGCGGAATTCCTGAAGTAGCGGCAGACAACGCTATGCTTCGCGCCGTGGTCATAACAGCCATGCTATGGAATGTCATGGAGGCCCTGCTCAACAGAATCGACGTAGATTCCGCCGACTCCCCTTAGCCGGCTTCGTCGACAGCTCAACCGCAATTGCGGACGAACATCGTTCGCAATTTGTTGGCCCGGCTGTCGTCTCGCACATTGCCTACGAACAGCCCTGCTGTTTGATTCACGGCAATGTCCTGACAAGGAGTCAGGAGGGGCTGTTTCAAAGCGAACGACAATGGGCCTTGCATGATGTCCGTACAGCATCATGCAAGGCCCATTGTCATCAAAAGCCGCTAGCGCCACCGCGCAAGAAACATCACTTCTTCTTGTTCTGCTTCTTCTCGCGAATATTCACCGAAATCTGAATCGGCGTACCTTCGAAGCCGAACTCCTCGCGCAGGGAGCGCTCGATGTAGCGGCGGTAGCCGTGCTCCAGGAAGCCGGTCGCGAAGATCACGAAGCGCGGCGGGCGCGTGGACGCCTGCGTGGCGAACAGGATACGCGGCTGCTTGCCACCACGCAGCGGATGCGGGTGGGCGGCCTGAATCTTGCCGAGGAAGGCGTTGAGCTTGCCGGTGGGGATGCGCTGGTCCCAGGATTCCAAGGCGGAACGCATCGCATTGGCCAGACGGTTCGTGTGCCAGCCGGTCTTGGCGGACAGGTTCACGCGCTGGGCCCAGGTCACGCGATCGAATTCGGTGATCCACAGACGCTCGAGACGCTGCTTGTCGAACTCGTCCATGGCGTCCCACTTGTTGAACACCAGCACGATCGCACGACCGGCGTCCACGGCGGTGGACATCACCTTCAGGTCCTGATCGGAGATCGGCTGCGAGGCGTCGAACAGGATCAGGGCCAGTTCGGAACGCTCGATGGCGGCCTGGGTGCGCAGGGAGGAATAGTACTCAGCACCGGTGAGCTTGTGCTGACGGCGTTTGATGCCGGCCGTGTCGATGAACAGCCAGTCCTCGCCGTCGATGTCAATCACCTCGTCGACCGGGTCGCGCGTGGTGCCGGCCAGGTCGTTGACCACGGAACGCTCCTCGCGCGCCAGCTGGTTGAGCAGGGAGGACTTGCCCACGTTCGGACGGCCCACCAGCGCCACGCGGCGCAGGCCGGAGGGCGTGAGGAATCCAGAGGTCTTCTCGGCCTTCTTGAGCTTGTCCAGCGCGACATCGAGCAGATCGCCCACTCCCCTGCCATGCATGGCGGAGACCGGGTACGGCTCGCCCAGACCGAGCTTCCAGAACTCGGCGGCCATGTATTCGCTGGCCTGATCGTCGATCTTGTTCACGGCCAGGGTGACCGGCTTGCCGGAGGCGCGCAGCATCTTCACGATGCGCTCGTCCGTGTCGGTCATGCCCACCTGGCCGTCCACCACGAACACCACGGCGTCGGACAGTTGCACGGCGACCTGCGCCTGCGAGGCGATGGCCGAATCGATGCCCTCCACGTCGGCCTCCCAGCCGCCCGTGTCCACCAGCTTGAAGTCGGTGCCGGCCCATTCGGCATCGTAGCTCACGCGATCGCGCGTCACGCCGGGCGTATCCTCCACCACAGCGGCACGACGGCCCAGGATACGGTTCACCAGCGAGGACTTGCCCACGTTCGGGCGACCCACCACGGCGAGCACGCCCACCGGCTTGGGGCCGGCCTGGCGCGCACCGACCTCGAAGGCGCGACCGGAGACCAAGGCCTCGTCCGCCTCATCCAAGTCGTAGCCCTCCAGGTTGGCGGCGTACTGCTCGTACTCCTGGTTTTCGATGGCGTCCTCGACCAAGCCGATGAGGATGTCCAGCGTGTGCGCGAAGTCCATGTCCGAGTTGTCGATGGTGGTCACGCCGTCGGCCGCGGTCTGGAAGTTGGTCACCTTGGAATCGGCCTTGTCGCGTGCGGCCACGTCCTCGGCTCCCACACCCTTGGCGGCCTGGCCGGTGCGGCGGGCCTGACGTACCTCCTCACGGGCGGTCAGCAGCACACGCACCTCGGCGTCCGGGGCCACCACGGTGGTGATGTCACGGCCCTCGGCCACGACGCCCAGCCCTTCGGAGAAGGAGTCGGCCGAAGCCTCGTGGGCGATGTACGCGCGCTGCGCGGCGATGAGCACGTTGCGCACGGGGATGACGTTCGAGACCTTGGAAACGTGGGTGGAGACCTCGGAGGAACGGATGGCCTCGGAGATGTCCTCATCGTCGGCGAAGACGCGCGGGTCGTCCGGATCCACGGAGATATCGAAATGACCGCCGGTGAAGAACTCGCCGACCGCCTCGGTCACCACGCGCTCGTCCACCTGCTCGGCGTCAAGGTCGATGCCCTGCTTGAGGCACCACCATGCGCAGGCGCGGTACATGGCGCCGGTGTCCAGATAGGCGTATCCGAAGTACTTGGCCAGCGCCTTGGACGTGGACGATTTGCCCACGCCGGCGGGGCCGTCGATGGCAACGCGGATCACAGGCCAACCTCCTTGGACAGCGAACGGATCTCGGTCTGGGACAGCACGCGGTAGGAGCCGGGCTTGAGGTCACCGAGCTTGATCGGGCCGATCTGCGTGCGGACCAGGCGCTTGACCGGGAAGCCGATCGAGCCGAAAATGCGGCGCACGATACGGTTCTTGCCGGAGTGCAGCACCACCTTGACGATGGTGGCGTCGCGAGAGGAGTCGATGATGGCGCAGTGGTCGAGCTTGATCCAGCCGTCGTCCAGCTGTACGCCGGTGGTCACGAGCCTGCGGCACACGGTGCCGGAGATCTTGCCCTCCAGCGTGGCCACGTAGGTCTTCTCGACCTCGTACTTCGGGTGCATGACGTGCTGGCTGAGCTCGCCGTCGTTCGTCATGAGGATGAGGCCCTCGGAATCATAGTCCAGACGGCCCATGTGGAAGATACGCTCGTACTTGTCCCCCACGATGTCGCGCAGGGTGTAGCGGCCCTTCGGGTCCTCCATGGCGGAGAGCACCTTCTTGGGCTTGTTCAGCGCCAGCGTGACGTGGTTCGGATTGATACGGACGCGGGAGCCGTCCACGCGGACCTGCTGCTTGTGCGGGTCGACGCGCGTGCCGAGCTCGGTGACCAGTTCGCCGTCCACCTCGACGCGGCCTTCGGTGATCATGATCTCGCACTTGCGGCGGGAACCGAAGCCCGCCTGGGCGAGCAGCTTCTGGAGTCGAATGGAATTGGAATCGTCTTGTGCGCTTCTGGCGCGGGAATATGCGTTTGGCATCGTTCTCCCAACGTGGCCGGGCGGCGGATCCGCACGCCTCTTCTCAGCGATGCGGTCGGCCGTCAATGTACATGAATTCGATAGCTGGCGGACTGGATTTCCAGCCAATTCCAACCTATCCATAATAGCGAGTGCCAAGGACTGCTGCTAGACTGTCCGGTTGGGCGGGTTCGCCCGTCTTCCAAGAAATTGATGAAAAGGAAATGAAAATCATGGAAGAAACCAAGCAACAGCCGCTGGGCCTTCGCGTGTGCGCCGAACTGGCCGGCAGCTTCCTGCTTTGCTTCGCCATCTACGCCTTCTCCACCTGGGGCTCGGCCGTATATGGCGTCAATGTGGTCTTCTCCGCGCTGGCCACCGCCCTGGCCTATGGCGTGGTCACCGCCATCTTCTCTCGTGTTTCTGGCGGTCAGCTCAACCCGGCCGTGACCGTGGCCGCGGTGCTCGCCTCCAAGACCAAGCTGGTGGACGGCGTGCTGTACGTGCTGGCCCAGGTGATCGGCGCCGTCGCCGCCGGCTTCGCCGTGGTCAAGCTGCTGCCCACCTCCGAGCAGGTGACGGCCAAGGTGTGGCTTACCCCGGCCGTGAACGGCTTCGAGCAGGGCTCCGTGTCCTACTCGCTGCTCACGCAGTACGGCATCACGTTCTCCATCACGCTGGCCATCGTAGTCGAGGTCATCGGCTCGCTCATCGTGGTCGCCGCCGCCATGTCCTCGCTCGGCGAGCACGGCGAGGCTTCCGATCGTTACGTGCTGACGATGGCCGGAGCCTACGGCCTGGCTGCCGCCTTCAGCTACCCGGTGACCGGCGTTGGCCTCAACCCGGCCCGTTCCACCGGCATCGCGCTGGCCACGATGAACCAGGGCCTGACGCAGAACCCGGTCCAGCAGCTGTGGGTGTTCTGGATCAGCCCGGTACTGGCCGCCGCCGTGGTGGCGTTGGTGATGATCGTCGCCCAAATGGCCACCACGCCGAAGGTGAAGGTCGCCGATCAGGAGTCGCTGGAAGGCCTCAACGGCGCTGATGGTGCCATGGATGCCACCTCCGAAGGTGATGCGACCGAGACGCTAGCCGAAGATGGTGTTGCCGAACAGGCCGAAGAAGCTGAAGTACGTGATCAGCAGGCCGATGCCCAGGGCAATGCCGATGAAGGAATCGAACGCCACTGAGCGAACCTTCCAAGGGCTTTTATCCTGCATGATCAGACGGATGAGCCCGGTAACGATGGCCGCCACGGAAAGCACAACCGTGGCGGCCATCGTGTATCCGAGGAGCGCCAGCAGCACGGCGGCAACGACGACGCCGAATACGATCCATTCGAACCAGGGTTTGCCCTCGTGGGCTTCGGATACGTACGGATGGTTGTGCATGACGACTTCCTTGTGAACACGAAATCAACGATTACGGATAAACATAAAACTCGGCTCCCCTCTCTACAGGGAGCTGCCCGCGAAGCCGGCCAAAGGAAGCTCATCACCGCAGTCGGGTTGCTCCCCTCAGTCCCACTCCGTTCGACAGCTCCCCTCAAAGAGGGGAGCCAGCATAAGGTGACCGTCTCGGCTCAACGCCGGGATATGCCGATCAGTGGAAGAAGTGGCGGGTGCCGGTCAGGTACATGGTCACGCCGGCCTTCTTCGCGGCCTCGATGACCTCCTCGTCGCGGATGGAACCGCCGGGCTGCACGATGGCCTTCACGCCGGCGTCGATGAGCACCTGGGCGCCATCGGCGAACGGGAAGAACGCATCGGAAGCGGCCACGGAACCGGTGGCACGGTCGGCGCCGTCAGCCAGCGTATTGGCGCGCTCGACGGCCAGATGGCAGGAATCCACGCGGTTGACCTGGCCCATGCCGATGCCCACGGTGGCCTGATCGTGAGCCAGCAGGATGGCGTTGGACTTCACGCAGCGAATCGCGCGCCACGCGAACACCAGATCCTTGAGGGTTTCGGCATCAGCGGCCTCGCCGGCCACCAGCTTCCAGGCATCCGGATCGTCGCCCACGGCGTTGATCAGATCGGTGTCCTGCACCAGCAGACCGCCGTCGATCTGGCGGATGGCTTCGTGGCCCTTCGGTGGCTCGGCCACCTTGAGGATGCGCAGGTTCTTCTTCTTGGTCTGCAGCAGTTCCAGCGCGGCGGGCTCGTAGTCCAGGGCCACGATGACCTCGGTGAAGATCGGGCGCACGCTCTCGGCCATCTCCAACGTCACCGTGGAGTTGCAGGCGATCACGCCGCCGTACGCGCTCATCGGATCGCAGGCGTGGGCCTTCTTGTGGGCCTCGGCCGCGGTGGCTCCGATGGCCAGGCCGCACGGGTTGTTGTGTTTGACCACGGCCACGGCGATGGCGGGGGCCATATCCCATACGGTACGCCATGCGGCGTCGGCGTCCACGTAGTTGTTGTAGCTCATCGGCTTGCCGCCGAGCTGTTCGGCGTGCGCGAAGCCGGTCTGGTTGAGCGGATCGACGTACAGGGCGGCCTGCTGGTGGGAGTTCTCGCCGTAGCGCAGGGTGTGCGCGCGGTCCCAGGTACGGGTGAACTGGGCCGGGAACTTGGCGGAGTCCACTTCGGTGCCCTGGTCGTCACGGTCGATTTCGCTGGACTCGAGCGAGGCCGGCTTGGGCCAGTGCTTGGCGGTCCACTCGTTGATGGTGGCGTCGTAGGCGGCGGTGTGGGCGAAGGCCTTGGCGGCGAGCCATTCACGCTCCTCCAGGGAGAAACCGGTGCCGTCGGCCACGCGGGAGGCCACGAGGGCGTAATCGTTCGGATCGGTGACGATGGCCACGGTGGCGTGGTTCTTGGCCGCGCCGCGCACCATGGAGGGGCCGCCGATGTCGATCTTCTCGATGACGTCCGCCTCCGAGGCGCCGGAGCGCACGGTGTCGGCGAAGGGGTACAGGTTGACGACCACGAGGTCGAACGGCTTGATGCCGAATTCCTCAAGCTGCTTGGCGTGCTCGGGGTTGGTCATGTCCGCCAGGATGCCGGCGTGGATGTACGGGTGCAGGGTCTTCACGCGGCCATCCAGGCACTCCGGGAAGCCGGTGACGTCCGAGACCTCAGTGACCTTGACGCCCAGCTCGGCGAGCTTCTTGGCGGTGGAGCCGGTGGAGACCACTTCGGTGCCGGCCTTCACGAACGCTTCGGCCAGAACCTCGATGCCTTCCTTATGAAAGACGGAAACCAGTGCTCGACGTATCGGCCGGTTCGTGTTTGTCATCCTGTTCCTCCTTGGTTGTGGATTGGGATTTCGATGGTTTCGGTTGGGATTGTACGTGTATGGATCGCCGCGGCTTCCTGGGCGCCCCGTCCTGCTTTGTCCGCTTCCGCTTCTCGTCCGTTGCGGATTTCGCAGCCGTTTCCCCGTCTCCGGCACGGCCGACGGTCTTGGCATCCGAGGTGCGGGAGGGACGCAGACGTTCAGCTATCCAGCCTACAGAAAAAACGAGTGCGGTGCCAATCAGCGCGACGAGCCATGCCGTGGCGAGTCCCAGTGCGGTGGGATGGCCCACGGCGCGGGTGGAGGCCATGACGCTTACGCCCACGTGGGCGAGCCTGTGCTGGCCGAGCGACCCGTTGGACAGTGCGAACAGCATCGTGGAGCCAAGGGAAACCAGTCCCGCACTCAGACAGAACGCGCCGGCCGGGTATGCGAGGTCAAGCACCATGGCCCGGCGATCGGAGTCGCCGCGCACGTTGGTGGGACGGTATCGGAATCCGGCGGGCAGGAAGAGCGCCAGCAGACCCACGAGCGTGGCCACGGCGAACGGCGTGTTGAGCGCTATCGTGCGCCACAGTTCACTGGAGACCGCTTCGGGCAGGATGCCGAACGCGGGTACCGCCGGCAAGTCCTTGGACTGGCCGACCCAGAGCGTGAAACTGGCCACGTCGCCGATGGCGAATCCGGAGCCGAACAGCCAGGAGACGGCCCACAACATGAGATTGGGCAGCCAGATGAGCATGGCCAGCGTGGTGAGAATGCGCGAGCCGGTTTCCATGCCGGACATCTTGAACACGGAGACCACGGCCGTCTGGTTGCGTACGGTCCAGACGATGACGGTGATCAGTCCGATGAGCAGGTACAGTCCCAGAATGATGGCCGCGACGGCTGCACCCGTCTTGAGACAGTGCCTGACTTTGACGGAGGATTGTTTGCGGATCCAGACCATCAGATCCTTGAGCTTGTCCGAGCCGGGCACCGCCGCGCACAGGAATCCGAGTACGAACACGGTACCGGCCTTGAGCAGGGTGAGCCATTGGTCGTCCACCAGGCTCAAGTGCACCGACGAGCGGAACCATTCGTTCAGCGCGAGCCATACGAGCAGCCCGATGACGAAGGCGTGCGGACCGGTGGCTTTGAGGCGTGCCACGAGCGTGGCGATGAGCCAGACAAGCAATACGGTCAGTAGCAACGGGGTGATGGTCAGCGTGACGGAATCGGTCGCGAATCCCGAACCCTCACTCAGCAGCACCACGGCTTTGGTGAGTCCCGTGGTACCGGTGGTCAGGTTTTCGCCGCCCTCCTCCATGGAGATGACGAGAAGCATCAGGGCCACATAGCAGCCCAGTGCGATGGCATAGATGGCCATGGATGCGAGGGCCGCGAGGGCTCCCCGCACCCATTGGCGAATCACTGCTTTCATGTGTTCGGCGGGCCGCACTCAGTCGATGTTGGCCTTGGCGAGCACGTCGCGCATGATCTGGGCCGCCTGGCCCGGGGTACGGCCGACGGGGATGCCCGCGGCCTCCAGCGCGTCCTTCTTGTCCTGAGCGGTGCCCTTGCCGCCGGAGACGATGGCGCCGGCATGGCCCATCTGCTTGCCTTCGGGGGCGGTGAAGCCGGCGATGTAAGCCACGACCGGCTTGGTCATGTGTTCCTTGGCCCATGCGGCGGCTTCCTGTTCGGCGAATCCGCCGATCTCGCCGATCATCATGACGGCCTTGGTGTTCGGGTCGGCTTCGAAGGCCTCAAGGGCCTCGAGCAACGTGGTGCCCACAATCGGGTCGCCGCCGGCGCCCAGGCATGCGGTGAAGCCGATGTCGGAGAGTTCGCCCATGAGCTGGTAGGTCAGCGTGCCGGACTTGGAGACCAGGCCCAGCGGGCCACGTCCCACGATGCCGTCCGGGATGATGCCGAGGTTGACGCCGGGGTTGCCCAGCGTGATGAGGCCCGGGCAGTTCGGTCCGATGATGCGCACGCCCTTGCGCAGCGCAAGCTCCACGAAGTAGGCGGAATCGGCCACCGGGATGCCTTCGGTGATGACCACCACGAGTTCGATGCCAGCCTCCACGGCCTCCACCACGGCGTTCTTGGCGAAGCGCGGCGGCACGAACACCACGCTGGCCTTGGCACCGGTGGCCTCGCGGGCCTCGGAGCAGGTGGCGAACACGGGGATGTCCGTGTCCTCGCCGTTCCTGGCGGCCGGGAAGGTGACGGTGGTGCCCGCCTTGCGCGGGTTCACGCCACCGACGATGTTGGTGCCGGCCTTGAGCATGCGCGCCGTGTGCGTCATGCCCTGATGGCCGGTCATACCCTGAACGATTACCGGTGCGCCGTCTTCGATGAACAGCATCAGCGAACCTCCTTGGACTTGGTGGCTTCAGCGGCCAGCTGTGCCGCCTTCTGCGCGGCGCCTTCCATGGTCTCGGACACGTGGATGATCGGGTTGTTGGCTTCGGCCAGGATGTGCAGGCCTTCCGCCGCGGCGTTGCCGTCGAAGCGAACGACGATGGGCTTGGAGCTGCCAAGCACCTTGACGGCCTCGAGAATGCCGTTGGCCACCTCCACGCAGGAGGTGATGCCGCCGTAGACGTTGATGAACACGGCTGCGACCTGCGGGTCGGACAGCACGATTTCCAGGCTGCTGGCCATGACGGCCGCGGATGCGCCGCCGCCGATGTCCAGGAAGTTGGCCGGCTTGATGCCGGTACCCTGCTCCTCGCCGGCACCGGAGACGGCGTCCAGCGAGCTCATAACCAGACCCGCGCCGTTGCCGATCACGCCGACCTCGCCGTGCAGGTGCACGTAGTGCAGGCCATGTTCGCGGGCCTTCTGCTCGAACGGGTCAGGCACGATCGGATCCACGAAGCGCGTCCAGCCGTCATGACGGAACGCGGCGTTGTCATCGAGGGAGATCTTGGCGTCCAGCGCGCACAGCTGCTTGGTGGATTCGTCGTCCGGGTCGCCGATCTTGGCGAGCGGGTTAATCTCCACCAGCGTGGCGTCGTTCTCCTTGAAGCAACGCCACATCTTGAGCAGGATCTGGGCAGCCTGGTCCACGTCCGCGTGGTAGAAGCCGATGCTTTCGGCCATCTTGGTGGCGGCTTCAAGGTCGAAGTCGCCGAGAGCCTCGATGTGCAGGCGCTTGACGGATTCGGGGTGCTCCTTGGCGATCTCCTCGACCTCGGTGCCGCCGTTGGCGGTGGCAAGAACGTCGAAGTCGCGGGAGGTACGGTCCACGGAGATGGACACGTAATACTCGTGCAGGATGTTCTTGGCTTCGGCCACGAGCACACCCGAGACCTTGTGTCCGTGGATGGTCATCGGCAGGATGGCCTCGGATTCGAGGATGGCCTCGTCGCGGTTGTGGGCGATCTTCACGCCGCCCGCCTGGCCGCGATGGCCGATCTTCACCTGCGCCTTGATCACACAGGGGTAGCCGATCTTGTCCGCCGCCTCGGCCACTTCATGGGAGTTCTGAGCGAAGATGGCACCCGGGGTGGGGATGTCCTGTTCCTCAAGCAGCTCACGTGCCTGGTATTCGTAAAGGTCCATGGATCCTTCCCTGACTAAATAATGGTCCGGCATGTAACTGTACACAGTACATGCCGGACCATGACAACAAACCGCGTGTTCGTGAGACGGCTCACGCGGGCATGGAGACCAACGAGCTGGTGGGCACGCCACCGAGCTTGTCGATGCCGTCCAGTCCTTCGAGACGCATCACGAAGCTGAAGCCGGCCACCTTGCCGCCGGCCTTCTCGATGAGGTCGGCACCGGCCTTGGCGGTGCCGCCGGTGGCGATGAGGTCGTCCACGATGAGCACACGCTCGCCGTGAGCCACGGCTTCGGTCTCGATCTCCACGCTGGCGGTGCCGTATTCGAGGTCATAGGATTCACCGATGGTCTCGGGCGGCAGCTTGCCCGCCTTGCGGATGGCGATGAACCCCTTGCCCAGGCGTTCGGCCAGCGTGGGGCCGAACAGGAATCCGCGGGATTCCAGGCCGGCGATGGCATCGAATTCGTCCGGAGCGACCGGCAGCGCCTCCTCAAGCGCCTTGAGCAGAATCCTGAGGCCCTTCGGATCGGCGAGCACCGGCATGAAGTCGCGGAAGATGATGCCCTCCTTGGGGAATCCGGGCACGGATCGGATCAGGGACACCATGTATTCGGCGTCCTCCTGCCCGACCTTGTCCAATGCCTCGATGGTGATGTCCGACTGTGCCATATGCTCGCCCCTTGATGACTTGTTGGTTAACGGTATTGACGGTGGTGGGAGCGTCTCGCGCGCCTTGAGACCGCGAGACGATAGCTTACTTCGTTTCGGTTTCGCCGTTCTGCTTGGTCTCGGCGTCGTCCGCCTCGGTGGTCTCGACGGCGGCATCGACCGGCACCTGGCCGGCCTCGTCCGCGGCCGGGGCTTCCTGATCCTCGGACAGCGGGTTGCCGTTCTCGTCCACCTCATCATCAGAGACGTAAGCCGGACGGGTGTACTCACGGGCGATGGCGTTGAAGGCGAAACGCAGCTTGGAACCCTCGGAGTCGATGACGATCTCCTCGTACTGCTCATCGACTTCCACGACCTTGCCGATCACCTGGCCGATGGTGATGACCTCGGTACCGGGCTGCAGGTTGCGACGGAAATCCTGCTTCTCGGCCTGCTGCTGCTTGGCCTTCTTGGACTGCCACCACATCATGCCGCCGATGACCACGACCATGACGATGAGCATAATATACGAAGAATCCACGGAAAACTCCTTCAGATCAACGGCCACGGCCGGTTGTTGACACATGACCGGATTGTGCAAACAGGAAAAGTCTAGAAGAGCTTGCTGACATCATCGTTGGGCGTAAGACCCAAATGCTGCCATGCCTTCTCCGTGGCCACACGACCCTTCGGCGTGCGGACCAGGAAACCTTCACGCACCAGATACGGCTCGCAAACGGTCTCCACGGTCTCGGACTCCTCGCCCACCATGGCGGCAAGGTTGTTGAGACCCACCGGACCGCCGTTGAAATTACGCACGATGGCATTGAGCACGGCGATGTCGAGCCGGTCGAGGCCTTCGGAGTCGATTTGGTACAACGCCAGCGCTTCCTTGACATCCTCAGGCCGCACCACGATGAGGTCGTGGACGATGGCCCAGTCACGCACGCGGCGCAGCAGGCGGTTGGCGATACGCGGCGTGCCACGGGAGCGCAGGGCAAGCTCATGCGCCGAGCCTTCGTCCAGGTTCACACCCAGCACGTTGGCCGAACGCTCGATGAGCTTCTCCAATTCCTCATGCGGGTAGAAATCCAGATGCGCGGTGAAGCCGAAACGTGCGCGCAACGGGCTCGGCAGCATGCCCTCGCGCGTGGTGGCGCCGATCACGGTGAATCGCGGCAGGGTCAGCGGAATGGAACTCGCGCCCGGGCCCTTACCCACCATGACGTCCACGCGGAAATCCTCCATGGCGATGTAGAGCAGCTCCTCGGCGGCACGGGGCAGACGATGGATCTCATCGATGAACAGCACCTCGCCGGTGTCCAGCGAGCTCAGGATCGAGGCGAGATCGCCGGCATGCTGCACGGCCGGACCGGAAGTGACGCGAATCGGCACCTCAAGCTCGTTGGCCACGATCATGGCCAACGTGGTCTTGCCCAGGCCCGGAGGACCGGCGAGCAGGATGTGGTCCGGTGGCACGTCGCGCTTGCGGGCGGCATCGAGGAAGAGCTGGAGCTGCGCCTTGAGCCGGGGCTGGCCGATGAAGCCATCCAGTACGTGCGGACGGAGCTCCTCGTCGCTGACCGGCTCGTTGCCGATCGGCTGCGAGGAGACCATGCGCAGCGATTCCTCGTTGGCTCCGGTATTGGAAGTGCCGTAGGTCATGTCGTCGCTCATCAGCGGCCCCTATCCATGAGCGCCAGGGCGAAGCGAAGCACACGCGGCACGTCGTCCGCCGCCAGCGGCGTGGTGATGTCGTTGTCGTTGATCGCCTCGGTGACGGCCTGTTGGGCGTCCTGTTGACGCCAGCCGAGCGAAATCAGGCCTTCGATGACCTGTTCCATGCCGGTGTCGACCAGCGGCTTGGCCTCGGACCGGGAGGCGGCCGAAGCGCCTTCGATCTGGCTCAAATCGATGGAGCCCTTGAGCTCGAGGATGATCTTCTGGGCTCCCTTCTTGCCCAGTCCGGGTGCCTTGGCCAGCGCCGTAGCGTCGTTGTCCGCGATGGCATGGGCCAGTTGGATGGGGGTAAGAGTGGAGAGCAGCGACTGGGCCACCTTGGGTCCGATGCCGGACACCTTGATGAGCTGCAGGAAGGTTTTCTTGGCGTCCCTGTCCAGGAATCCGTGCAGGGTGACGGCGTCCTGGGAGATGTTCATGTACGTGTAGACGCGGGTTTCCTGACCGGCGTGCAGCCGTCCCAGATCGGTGGAGGACATACGTACCTCGTATCCCACTCCCCCGACGTCGATCAATGCGGTATCGGCCTCGACCGATTCGACCCGCCCGGACAGCATGCCGATCATCGCCCACTCCTTGCGCAAATCCCCTCGATGCCGGGCGATCCCACAGCGGTGGCGCCCGCACATCTATAATCGAACAACTGTTCGAAGTATACTACATGCCGCGGTCGTGGTTGATGCGGCGACGTGTCGTGTGCTGCGCCGCCTCGGCCCATTGACGCTGCGCGGGCGTCAGATGCTGTTCCCGTTCGCCGCCCTGCAACGCTCCGGCGGGACGCAGGGCATGGCAGATGGCCAAGGCCAACGCATCGGCCGCGTCGGCGGGCGTCGGCATTTTGGTGAGGTTCAGGATGCGCGTGACCATGCGTTCGACCTGGATCTTCTGGGCCTGCCCATTGCCGGTGATGGCGAGCTTGGCCTCGGTCGGTGTATGCAATGCCACCGGGATGTTGCGTTGCGCGGCGGCCAGCATGGCCAGTCCCGCGGCCTGCGCGGTGCCTAGCACTGTATTGCGGTTGGATTGTGCGAACACACGTTCGATGGACACGCTGTCCGGCGCGAACCGGTCCATCTTCTCCGCCAGGCCGTTGTAGATGGCCAGCAGGCGCAGATCCTGTGAGATATCGGGCGAGGAACGCACCACATCCACGTGAATAAACGAAAGCCGGCGATGTTCGCCGGCTTCGATCACGCCGACCCCGCAGCGCGTGAGCCCGGGGTCGACGCCAAGGATGATCACTGGGGATTACTCCTCGTCGAGCTGGGCCATGACCTCGTCGGAGGCGGTCCAGTTGGAGTAGATGTTCTGCACATCGTCCAGGTCATCGAGCTTGTCGATGAGGTTGGACACCTTGCGGGCGTCCTCGAGGCTGAGCTCCACCTCGTTCTTCGGCTGCATGACCTGATCGGCGGAATCGTAGTCGAAACCAGCGTCCTGCAGGGCCTTGCGCACGGTGAACAGGTCGGACGGACCGGTGATGACGGTGAAGACCTCACCATCGTCGGTCACATCCTCGGCACCGGCCTCGGCGGCGGTCTCGAATAGCTTGTCGAAGTCCACGCCCTCGGACGGGACCACGATCTGGCCCTTGCGCTCGAAGTTGAAGGACACGGAACCGGAAGTGGCCAGGGAGCCGTTGCCCTTGGTCAGCGTGGAACGCACTTCGGCGGCGGCGCGGTTGCGGTTATCGGTCAGGCACTCGATGATGAGACCCACGCCGGCGGGGGCGTAGCCCTCGTAGACGATGTCCTCGTAGTTGGCGGCGCCATCCTCGTCACCGGCACCGCGCTTGACGGCGCGGGCGATGTTGTCGGCCGGCATGGAGGCCTTCTTGGCCTTGTAGATGGCGTCGTACAGGGACGGGTTGCCGTCCGGGTCACCGCCGCCCAGACGGGCCGCGATCTCGATGTTCTTGATGAGCTTGGCGAAGAGCTTGCCGCGCTTGGCGTCGATGGCGGCCTTCTTGTGCTTGGTGGTCGCCCACTTGGAATGACCTGACATTAATGCTCCTAGCGATTAAACGAATGATGTCAAACGGAATGATTGTAGGCCGGTAATCAGACATAGGCGGCAACGACGCCGTCCGGTTCCGCAAAAACGGGAGACGAACGGGGCCGGCACCGCCCGGCCGATCAGGCCAGTGGAAGGTTGAGTCCGGGCGCGAGACGTTCGAAGGCGGCGGCGTATGCGGCGCGCTGGTCTTCGAGCAGGATCGGCATGGTGCGAGTCTGGGCCACGATGGGCATGAAGTTCGCGTCGCCGTTCCAACGGGGTACGACATGCTGGTGCAGGTGCGCGGCCACGCCGGCGCCCGCCACCTCGCCCTGGTTGATGCCGATGTTGTAGCCGTCCGGATGCGAGACGGCTTCCATCACCTTCATGGCGAGGGTGGTGGCCTTCTCGAACTCGAACAGTTCGGCGTCATCCAGCTCGGTGATGAATCCCACATGACGGTATGGGCAGATCATGAGATGGCCCACGTTGTAGGGATACAGGTTCATGATGGCGAACACGTGCGTGCCGCGCCAGGCGATCAGACCGTCCTCATCGGACTTCTTCGGGCCAGCGCAGAACGGGCACTCCTTGGTCTTCGGCTTGGTGGGCCTGTCCTCGCTGTTGCGCAGCACGTAGGTCATGCGCTGCGGGGTCCACAGACGCTCGACCGTGTCCTCCTGGGGAGGGAAATCAGCCGGATCGTCGATACGCACGTGTTCGGTCATCGGAATGCACTCAACCTTTGGGGATTCGGTGGCTCCCCTCGTCTGAGGGGAGCCTGGCGGAGGAAAGAGGACTCAGTCCTCGGTAGCGGCCTTGAAGTCGTCGGCGGAGTTGACCTGGACGCGCTTCTTGATCACGGTGAGGATCTTGGCGCGGGCCTCGTCCACCGGCACGCCGTTGAGCTGGCTGCCGTCGCGGAAGCGGAAGCTCACCGCGTTGTTGTTCATGTCCTCCTCGCCGACGATGAGGATGAACGGCGTCTTGGACTTGGAGGCGTTGCGGATCTTCTTGCCGAAGCGGTCGTCGGAGTAGTCGATCTCGCAGCGGACCATCTCGTCCTCGAGGGACTTGACGAAGCCAGCCAGATGCGGGGCGAACTCGTCGGCCACCGGGATGCCGAGCACCTGCACCGGGGCGAGCCACACCGGGAAAGCGCCGGCGTAGTGCTCGAGCAGCACGGCGAAGAAGCGCTCGATGGAGCCGAACAGGGCGCGGTGAATCATCACCGGACGCTGGTGGGTGCCGTCGGCCGCGATGTACTCGAGCTGGAAGCGCTCGGGCAGGTTGAAGTCAAGCTGGATGGTCGAGACCTGCCAGGTGCGGCCGATGGCGTCGCGGGCCTGCACGGAGATCTTCGGGCCGTAGAACGCGGCGCCGCCCGGATCGGCCACGAGGCTCAGACCGGAGTCCTTGGCCACCTCGGCGAGCGTGTTGGTCGCCTCCTCCCAGATCTCATCGGAACCGACGTACTTGTGCTCGTCCTTGGTGGACAGCTCGAGGTAGAAGTCGTCCAGGCCGAAGTCGCGCAGCACCTTGAGCACGAAGGTGAGCAGGTTGGTCAACTCGCCCTTCATCTGCTCGCGCGTGCAGTAGATGTGGGAATCATCCTGCGTAAGGCCGCGCACGCGGGTCAGGCCGTGGACCTCGCCGGACTTCTCGTAGCGGTACACGGTGCCGAACTCGAACAGACGCAGCGGCAGTTCCTTGTAGGAACGCTGGCGGGACTTGAAAATGAGGTTGTGCATCGGGCAGTTCATCGGCTTGAGGTAGTAGTCGAAGCCCTGCTTGGTGATGTTGCCGTCCGCGTCGCGCTCCTCGTCCAGGCGCATGGCCGGGTACATGGAGTCCTTGTACCAGTGCAGGTGGCCGGAGGTCTCGTACAGGCCGCCCTTGGTGATGTGCGGGGTCTGCACGAAGCTGTAGTGGTACTTGCGGTGCATCTCACGGGAGTAGTCCTCCATCGCGTTGATGACCGCGGCGCCCTTCGGGTGGAACACCGCCAGGCCCGGTCCGATCTCCTCCGGGAAGGAGAACAGGTCCATTTCGGCGCCGAGCTTGCGGTGGTCGCGCTTGGCGGCCTCCTCGAGACGGGTCTGGTAGGCCTTGAGGTCCTCCTTGGTGGCCCAGGCGGTGCCGTAGATGCGCTGCATGGTCGGGTTCTTCTCGTTGCCACGCCAGTAGGCGGCGGCGGAACGCTCGATCTTGAACGCCTTGATGAAGTGCGTGTTCGGCAGGTGCGGTCCGCGGCACAGGTCCTTCCACACAACGTTGCCGTCACGGTCGACGTTGTCGTAGAAGCTCAGCTCCTTGCCGGAGATCTCGGTGGCGGTGGACGGGTCGAGATGCGCTTCCTTGTCCTCGATCAGCTCGATCTTGAACGGCTGGTCGGCTTCCTCCTTGAGCGCCTCCTCCTCGGTGACGACGCGACGGCGGAAGGACTGCGCGGACTTGACGATCCGCTGCATGTGCTTCTCGATGTTCTTCAGGTCGTCCGGAGTGAACGGCTGGTCCACCTGGAAGTCGTAGTAGAAACCGTCCTTGATGATCGGTCCGACGCCGAGCTTGGCGTTCGGGAACAGTTCCTGCACGGCCTGGGCCATGACGTGCGTCGCGGAATGACGCATGATACCGAGGCCGTCCTCGCTGTCGAGCGCGACGGATTCGACCGTGTCGCCGTCGGCAAGCGGCGTGTAGAGGTCACGCAGTTCGCCATTGAGACGCACCGCGATGATGTTCTTGTCGTCCGCGAACAGCTCGGTACCGGTGGTGGTTGCTTCCACCTCCTTCGCTTCGCCGTTGACTGTAATGGAGATGGTAGCTTGCGCCATGATTTGTCCTTTGCTATCGGGGTCCGCGTTACTAATGTGCAGGCCTGGACTGGTTAATCAACAGTGGCCACCATAGGCATGCGGTCAGACAAAAGCAAATCGTGAGGCAGATACGAAAAAACCTCGCACGAAGCGAGGTTTTCGAAGTGGAGCGGACAACGGGACTCGAACCCGCGGTCTCAACCTTGGCAAGGTTGCGCTTTACCAACTAAGCTATGTCCGCAGAGGATTCCGACGTGAGAATCGGATTCCAGTGGGCGATGTAGGAATCGAACCTACGACCCCTTCGGTGTGAACGAAGTGCGCTAGCCGCTGCGCCAATCGCCCGAAATCAATCGGTATTCAGTTATGTTCAACAGAATGAATCTGTCTGGGTGGGCGATACAAGATTCGAACTTGTGACCCCTTCCGTGTCAGGGAAGTGCGCTACCTCTGCGCCAACCGCCCGGGTCCGCTTCTCAATCCGAGGATTGCTCCGCGGTCCTGAGAGGTGGGTACGAGAGTCGAACTCGTCTATACGGCTTTGCAGGCCGCTGCCTAACCGCTTGGCTAACCCACCGTAAGGTCTGTCAACTCGTCGGACCTAGAGCGGACAACGGGACTCGAACCCGCGGTCTCAACCTTGGCAAGGTTGCGCTTTACCAACTAAGCTATGTCCGCGTGTGTCTGTTCAGCACTCACCGGGAAGGTGTCTCGCCGAAGCACGAGTGATTACTATACACACATGCCACTGGTCCGTCCAGTCACGGCGTGTCGCCTTGTGGTAGCTGGGTTTCTGACGGGTCATGGCTCCGCTCGCTGATGGCTGAAGCCGGCGCGCTAGGGAGTTTTTCCACGTTACCCTTGAAGGTATGAGTGAAGAAGCGAACGTCCAGGGACCGGTGATGATCGCCGCGTTCGAGGGTTGGAACGACGCCTGTCAGGCCGCCACGAACGTGGTCCGCTATCTGGTCAAGCGGTATGAGTCCCGCGAGATTCGGCACATCGACTGCGATGGGTTTTACGACTATCAGGTGGCCCGTCCGATGCTGTGCCATGTTTCCGGCCGCGCGAATCTGGTGTGGCCGCAGACCACGTTCTACGACATCACGTTGGACGCCCGACGTCATCTCTACGCGCAGATCGCCCCGGAACCGAACTACCGTTGGATGGAATACTGCAGCCAGAGCCTGCATATCGCCGAGGAACTCGACGCGGCGCAGGTGGTCACGATGGGTGCCATGTTCTCCGATTGTCCGCATACCCGTCCGTTGCCCGTCGCCTTGAGCGACGGCACGCACCAGTGCGAGTGCGACCGTGAGTACAACGGCCCGGTCGGCATTCCCACCGTGCTGGATATGGCGGCGGCCGATCGTGGCTTCTCTCACGCCTCCATGTGGGTCTCCATCCCCCAGTATCTCGGCAGCGACGATTGCGCGGCCGGCACCATGCGTCTGTTGGACGCGCTGGGCAAGCGGATCGGCTTCACGTTCGACACGACGGAGCTCAAGCGCAAGGCCGAGCAATGGAAGGCACAGGCCTCCGTGCTGGTGCGTTGCAATGACCAACTGGGCGAATATGTGGAGCATCTGGAACGCGACTACGACCTCAAGTGCAAGGCGGACGAGGAGGCCGGTCTGGGCACACCGCAGTGTGAGCAGCTGGTGCGCGAGGCCGAGGCGTTCCTGCGGCAGATGGGCGAGTGAATCGCCGACTCACATGTCTTTCGGAGGCGGCGTATCGCGATCGCGATCAATGATCGCCGGAGGCAAAACGCAAGGGGCATCTCCCCAATCAGGAAGACGCCCCTTAATCGTATGCGCTTATATGCCTGCGCCCGACTCGCCCCGACGTTACGCGGCGGCGGCCACGGACGGGTCGATGGCCGGCAGCACGCCGGTGATGAGCAGCAGGGCCACCACCACGGCCAGGCCGATGCGGTAGACGGCGAAGGCCTTGTAGGAGAATGTGGAGACGAACTTCAGGAAGCCGATGATCACCACGTATCCCACGAAGAAGGCCACCACGGTGGCCGCGAGCGTGGCACCCCAGCCGGGGAACGCGCCGATTGCCGTGCAGGAGGCCGCATCACCCGCGGAGCAGGCGCTCACGTCCTTGATGGCGGAGACGGCCTCCAGGATGCCGGCGCCGAACACGGCGGGGATGGCCATGAGGAAGCTCACGCGCACGGCGGCCTCACGGGTGTATCCCATCGCACGGCCGAAGGTGATGGTGCCGCCGGAACGGGAGACGCCCGGGATCAGCGCGAGCATCTGGCCCACGCCGAACAGCAGCGCGTCCTTCCACGTCATCTGCTTCATGGTCTTGACCTGCTTGGAGCGGGCGTCGAACACCCACAGCAGCACACCGAAGACGGCGAGCACGGTCACGGTGATCCACAGGTTCCTCAGCGTGGTTTCGATGGCGTCCTTGAACAGCAGGCCGGCGATGAGGATCGGCATGGTGCCGATGATGATGAACCAACCCATCTGCGTATCCGGGTTGTGGGCACCGAGACGGCTCTTGAGGTCCTTGCCCTCCTTGCCGAACAGCGAGCCGAACCACGCGCCCAGAATGCGGATGATGTCCCTACGGTAATACAGGATGACGGCCAGCTCGGTGCCGAGCTGGATGATGGCGGTGAAGGCCGCGCCCGGATCCTTGCCGATCATCAGATCACCGATGATGCGGATGTGCGCGCTGGATGACACCGGTAGGTATTCGGTGAGCGCTTGGACCAAACCCATGAATAGCGCTTGGAAGAAATTCATAACCCCTCTGGTTTCTTGACATGCAAATTCGTTATGACCATGAACACCCTACCCAAGGGTGCGTAGAACAACACTAAGCAAACGGGAAACGGGCGCAACAACTGCACGGCTTTACAATGAAACCGAACAATGACGAACATATTCGGGAGGAAGGGATCGGTTATGGCCGTGTACCGCAAGAGCAGGGCGTTCGCGCCGCAGGGATTCTTCGAGTGCGAGGGCCGTGGCCTCAAGTGGCTCGGCGAGGCGCATGCGCAGGGCGGCCCCCGCGTGGTGGAGGTGTACGACTGGGGCAAGGACTATCTGGACATCGAGCGGGTGTCCAGCTCCTCCCCCACCGCCAAGGCGGCGTTCGACTTCGGCGCGGCGCTGGCCCGCATGCACGACGCCGGCGCGCCCTATTTCGGTTCCGCCCCTGCCGGATATGACGGCACATGCTACTTCGGACCGCTGCAGGACCCGGTGAAGATGGACACCGGCGAGTGGACTGACCCGATCAGCTACTTCGCCGACGGTCGCCTGCGTCCGATGGTCGATCTCGGCGTGCGCCGCGGAGAATTGGACAAGCGCGATGTGGAGCTCACGGAGAAGGTGATCGACGCGCTGCCGGACATCATGGGCCGTGCCGCCGACGACAAGCCCGCGCGCATCCACGGCGACCTGTGGAGCGGCAATGTGATGTGGACGGCCGATTCCGGTCATTCGGAGGCCGTGCTCATCGATCCGGCGGCCCATGGCGGCCATCGCGAGGAGGATCTGGCCATGCTGCACCTGTTCGGCATGAGCTATCTGAGCCAGATCACGGAGGGCTATCAGTCCGTGCACCCGTTGAAGGCCGGCTGGCAAGAACGCATCACGCTGTGGCAGCTCTACCCCATCGCCGGCCATTGCGTGTTCTTCGGCGGCGGCTACGTGAGCGAATACCGTTCCATGTGCCGCTCGCTACTGAAGTAAGGGCTTTGTCTGGCTCCCCTCGCTGAGGGGAGTTGCACGGTCCATATTGGCACTCCCCTCAGTCAGCTTCGCTGGCAGCTCCCCTCAGCGAGGGGAGCCAAGGAAAGAAAGAGGACTCAGCTCAAAGCGTCCTTCAGTTTGCTGAAGAATCCGCTCTTCTTCTGACCGGTCTGAGGCCTGGAGGCCTGCGAGACGTGCGCGGCGTCCGCGTCGTGGGAGGCGGCGAATTGCTCGATGAGCTCGCGTTCGGAATCGTTGAGCTTGGTGGGGATGAGCACGTTCACATGGGCTACGAGGTTGCCGCGTTCGTCGTTGTTGCGGATGTTGGTCACGCCAAGACCCTTGAGGGTCACGGTGTCCTCCGGCTGGCATCCGGCCGGGATAGTGACGTCCTTCGGTCCGTCGAACGTGTCGATGGTGAGCGTGTGGCCGAGCACGGCCCAGCTCATCGGCACCTGGATCCAGCAGTGCAGATCGTCGCCGTCGCGCGTAAATTGCTTGTCCGCACGGATGCGGATGTCGATGTACAGGTCGCCGGCCGCACCGCCGCCTTCGCCCACTTCGCCCTGGTTCGCCAGGCGCAGGCGTGCGTTGTCGTTGATGCCGGCCGGCACGGTCACGCCGACGTTGCGCGTGCTGCGCACGCGGCCGTGGCCCATGCAGCTGGGGCACGGGTTGGTGATGATGGTGCCATGGCCCTCGCAGCGTTCACAGGGCGCGGAAGTCATCATCTGGCCCAGCATGGTGCGGACCACCTTCTGCATGAATCCCTGTCCGTGGCAGTCCGGGCAGGTGACCGGCTGGGCGCCGCCCTGCGCGCCGGAGCCGCCGCACTCCTGGCACAGCGAGAACGTGTTGATCTTCACATGTGCGGTGCCGCCGAACACCGCGGTCTTCAGGTCGATGGAGGCTGAGGCCAGCGCGTCGCGGCCGGGCTGGGTGCGCGGGACGGGACCCTGGGAGCCGCCGCCGAACGCCGAGCCGAAGAACGTGGAGAAGACGTCGCCCATGTCGCCGAAACCGCCGGAGAACCCGCCGGCGCCGCTGTTCGGGTTGTTGGGATCCACGCCGGAGTCGTACATGCGGCGCTTGTCCGGGTTGGACAGCACGTCGTAGGCGTTGTTCACTTCCTTGAACTTGTCCTCGAACTCCGGGCCCGCGATGTCCGGGTGGTACTTACGGCTGAGCTTGCGGTAGGCCTTCTTGATCTCGTCGTCGCTGGCATTGCGGTCGATGCCGAGCGTCTCGTAATAATCTGCCACTTACTTGTTCCTTTTGTTCGTTTGGTCCGCGGGTTATTGTGCCATATCCCGCGGTCAGTCCTGGGTGCGCCGCTCGCTGACGAACGCGGTGAGATAACGGGCCACCGCCTTGACCGCGGCCATGGTGGTGGCATAGTCCATATGCGTAGGCCCGATGGATCCCACGAAGGCGATCGGCTCGCCGGCATCCCGCGCGGACTGCGCCGGATTCCCCTCGCCCGGATCGGGGTCCGAGGCCGTCCGGCCGTACCCGCTGCTGACCACCGAGGCGTGCAGCAGTTCGGGAGTATGGCTTTCGGAACCGATGGACACGCCCACACCGGCCGCGTTCGTCTCCTCGCTCAGGTTGCTCATGAGCTTCATGAGCACCACCTGCTCCTCCAGCGCGTCGAACAGGGGCGCCAGATCGGCCAGCGAATGGGAGTGGGCCAGACGCGAGGCGCCGGACATGTACAGTTCGTTGGCGCGTTCGTCCAAGGCCATCGAGGCGAAGGCGTCCGCCAACGATTCGGCGACCCCGCGAACATCCTCATATCCGGCGGACGCGCCGATCGCACGCACCGTTTCGGCGGATTTCGACAGCGACAGTCCGGCGCACTGCTCGTTGACGGCGCCGGAAAGCCGCGCGATGCTGTCGGCCGCGGGCATGGACGAGACCGCCAGTCCGTGCTGAGCCACGCGCCCGGTATCCGTGATCACCACGGCCAGCAACGTGCCCATCGCCACGGGCACCATCTCCACATGCCGCAGCGTGGCCTTGGCCAGCGACGGGGAGGCCACCACGGCCACCTGCCCGGTGATCTCCGAAAGCAACCGGGCCGAACGCTGCAGGGCGTCCTGCAGGCTCACCGACCCGGCAAGGAAGCTGTTGATTCCGCGTCGCTGCGCCTCGCTCAACGGGACCACCGTGGCCAATCGGTCCACGAAATAGCGGTATCCCTTTTCCGTGGGCACACGACCGGCCGAGGTGTGCGGCTGAATCAGGTAGCCCTCGTCCTCAAGGGCGGCCATGTCGTTGCGCACAGTGGCGGAGCTCACTCCCAGATTGTGCTCTTTGGTCAGCGATGTGGATCCAACCGGCTCCTGGGAGCGGATGTAGTCCTCCACCACGGCGCGCAGCACCAGCATGCGTCTTGATTGCGTCATGCGCGCCTCCTTATATATAGGCAAGAATTCACGAACAGTTCATGGCGTGTCCGGCGTGCATTCGTCCGCGCCACGCAGGTACACGTTCAAACAGGCGAAAACCGCCCATTCGGCCGCGCGACTACGTCATGCGAACAAGACACGCCGTAATTTATTGTATTAGCACTCCCCCATTTCGAGTGCTAATCCGTTCATTCGTAGCGAAGAAACGTTAATTGTGAACGCTAACAGAACACAAGTTACCAAAACACGCCAAAATTGCATCACTACGTCGCAAACCGACGCTAGCATGGAATACGCAATGTGAGGGCGTCTTGCGCTCGGCACAAGCCGGATACGCGGCCCGACCAATTGGAAGGAAAGTAATCCATGACCGAATTCAAGGAGACCGAACTGGACGAACGCGCCATCAAGATGGCCAAGGTCCTGTCGGCCGACGCGGTTGAGAAGGCCGGTTCCGGCCACCCCGGTTCCCCCATCTCCCTGGCGCCCGTCGCCTACACCCTGTACCAGCATTTCATCAAGCATGATCCGAACGATCCCAACTGGGAAGGCCGCGATCGCTTCATCCTTTCGGGCGGCCACGCATCCCTCACCCAGTACGTTCAGCTGTACTTCTCCGGTTACGGCCTGACCCTGGACGACCTCAAGCACTTCCGCGGCGGCGCCGACACCCGCACCCCGGGCCACCCGGAGTACGGCCTGACCCCGGGCATCGAAATGACCACCGGCCCGCTGGGCCAGGGCTTCGCCTCCGCCATCGGCTTCGCCTACGGCGAGCGTTTCCAGCGCGGCCTGCTCGACCCGAACACCCCGAAGGAAGAGTCCCCGTTCTACCACAAGATCTGGGCCATCTGCGGTGAAGGCGACATCGAGGAGGGCATCTCCGGCGAGGCCGCTTCCTTGGCCGCCAACCAGAAGCTCGGCAACCTGACCGTGATCTTCGACGCCAACCGCATCCAGATCGAAGGCGACACCAACCTGGTGCTGGCCGAAGACGTGCTCAAGCGCTTCCAGGCCTACGGCTGGTACACCGACGAGTTCAGCTTCATCCAGCCCGACGGCTCCTACAAGGAGGACATCGAGGGCCTGGCCGAGGTCATCGCCAAGGCCGAGAAGGAAGCTCCGGATCAGCCGAAGCTCATCAAGGTCCACTCCCTGATCGCCTGGCCGACCCCAGGCAAGACCAATGACCCGTCCTCCCACGGCTCCAAGCTGGGCGCCGAGGCCGTCGCCGGCCTCAAGGAAGCCCTCGGCTACGATCCGGCCGAGTCCTTCCACGTCGACGAGGAGGCCCTCGCCCACGCCCGCAAGGTCGCCGAGCGCGGCCTGGAGGCCCACAAGGAATGGGACGAGAAGTTCGACGCTTGGCGTAAGGCCAACCCGGACAAGGCCGCCCTGTACGACCGTCTGAAGGCCGGCGAGCTGCCGGAAGGCTTCGACAAGGCCCTGGACGACCTCGAGGCCACCTTCGAGGTGGGCAAGAAGGTCGCCACCCGTGGCGCCTCCGGCTCCGTCCTCAACGCCATCGCGGCCGTCATGCCGGAACTGTGGGGCGGCTCCGCCGACCTCGGCGGTTCCAACAAGACCGACCTCAAGGGCGCCGCCACCTTCGCCCCGGCCGAGTGCGCCACCAAGCAGTGGCCGAACTGCAACGAGTTCGGTCGCCAGCTGCACTTCGGCGTGCGCGAGTTCACCATGGGCTGCATCACCAACGGCATCCTGCTGGGCTCCCACACCCGTCCGTTCGGCGGCACCTTCTTCATGTTCTCCGACTACGAGCGCTCCGCCGTCCGTCTGGCCGCCCTCATGGAGATCCCGAACCTGTACATCTGGTCCCACGACTCCGTCGCCGTGGGCGAGGACGGCCCGACCCACCAGCCGGTCGAGCACCTGGCTTCCTTCCGCGCCATCCCGCAGCTCGAGGTCATCCGTCCGGCCGATGCCTTCGAGACCGCCGAGGCCTACCGTTACTTCTTCGAGAAGAAGAACACACTGCCGGGCGCCATGGTGCTGACCCGTCAGGGCGTGCCGGTGCTCGCCGAGACCGCCGCCAAGGCCAAGGAAGGCGTCAAGAAGGGCGCTTACATCCTGGTTGACACCGAGGGCACCCCGGACGTCATCATCATGGCCTCCGGTTCCGAGGTCCAGTGGGCCGTGGCCGCCGCCAAGACCCTGGCCGAGAAGGGCGTCAAGGCCCGCGTGGTCTCCTTCCCGTCCATGGAGTGGTTCGAGGAGCAGGACGCCGAGTACAAGGAGGCCGTGCTTCCGGCTTCCGTCAAGGCCCGCGTCTCCGTCGAGGCCGGTGTGGCCATGCCGTGGTACAAGTACCTCGGCACCTACGGCAAGCCGGTGTCCATCGAGCAGTTCGGTCTGCAGGGTGACGGCGCTCAGAACATGATCGACCTCGGCATCACCGCCGAGCACGTGGTCGAGGCCGCCGAGGCGTCCATCGCCGAGGCCAACGCCTGATCGCGAATCGATTCATAATTCAATAGCAATCTGTTGGGTCCCCTCCACGATGAGGGGACCCACTAAACAAGGAGAAAACAAATATGACTGAAGCAACTCAGCGTACGTCCGATTCCGGCGTTTCCATCTGGCTGGACGACCTGTCCCGCTCCCGCATCGAGTCCGGCTCCCTGCAGGACCTCATCGCCAACAAGAACGTGGTCGGCGTCACCACCAACCCGTCCATCTTCCAGAAGGCCCTGAGCCAGGTCGGCCCGTACGACGAGCAGCTCAAGGAGCTCGGCAAGGTCGACGTCGAGACCGCCGTGCGTGAGCTCACCACCACCGATGTGCGCAACGCCACCGACATCTTCCGCGAGATCGCTGAGAAGACCGACTTCGTCGACGGCCGTGTCTCCATCGAGGTCGACCCGCGTCTGGCCCACGAGACCGAGGCCACCGAGAAGCAGGCCGTCGAGCTGTGGGAGAAGGTCAACCGTCCGAACGCCATGATCAAGATCCCGGCGACCCTCGAAGGCCTGCCGGCCATCACCGCCACCCTGGCCAAGGGCATCTCCGTGAACGTCACCCTGATCTTCTCTCTTGAGCGCTACGAGCAGGTCATCGACGCCTACATCGAGGGCATCGCCCAGGCTGCCGCCAACGGCCACGACCTGAAGCACATCGGCTCCGTCGCTTCCTTCTTCGTCTCCCGCGTGGACACCGCCGTGGACAAGCTGCTGGAAGCCAACGGCTCCGACGAGGCCAAGGCTCTGGAGGGCAAGGCCGCCGTGGCCAACGCTCGCCTGGCTTACGAGCTGTTCGAGAAGAAGTTCGCTTCTGATCCGCGTTGGGCCGAGCTGGCTGCCAAGGGCGCCAAGGTTCAGCGTCCGCTGTGGGCCTCCACCGGCACCAAGAACCCGGCCTACTCCGACTGCAAGTACGTTGACGAGCTGGTTGCTCCGCACATCGTCAACACCATGCCGGAGAAGACCCTGAACGCTCTGGCCGACCACGGCAACGGCGCTCCGTCCATCGAGGGCACCTACGAGGAGTCCCACGCCATCATCAACAAGCTGGCTGAGCTGGGCATCAACCTCAAGGATGTCACCGACAAGCTGGAGGCCGACGGTGTCGCCGCCTTCATCAAGTCCTGGGATTCCGTGCTGGCTGACGTGCAGTCCGGCATCGATCGCGTGAACGCCTGAGACTGATTGACCTGATGTGCCTTATGGCACATCGGTGAGTCCTGAAAGGGTCCGACCATTTTGGTTGGACCCTTTTCGTATATCCGGCCTGCTTCCCTGCAACATGGAGACGGGAAAAGTCACAGCCTTTCCAGCCACGCCTTCATACGACGCAGCCCTTCGGCCGTGTCCTCCGCGGTGCCGACATAGGAAAGCCGAACATAACCACGCCCGCGTGAGCCGAAGCCGGAGGCGGGCGTCACCACCACGTGCGCTTCGTTGAGCAATCGCACGGCGAAATCGTGATCGTTCATGCCGGTGGCGGTCACATTGATGAGGATATAGAACGCACCATCCGGCACGTTGCAGCTCACCAACGGCATATCAGCCACCGCCCGCGCCACCATGTCGCGGTTCGCCCGATATGCCGCCTTCATCGTGGACAGAATGTCCGCGGCTCCCTCCAGAGCGGCCACCGCGCCCACCTGCAGCGCTCCCGGCACACAGGAGACCACATTCTCCTGCATCACCGTCATCTGGTCGATGATGGGTTTCGGCCCGAACGCGCAGCCGATGCGCCAGCCGGTCATGGCGAAGGTCTTGGAGAACGAGTCGACGACGACCGTGCGCTCCTTCATGCCCGGCATCGCCGCGATGGACAGGCACCGCACATGGTCGTCGTACACGAACGCCCGGTACACCTCATCACTGATCACCCACAAATCATGGCGGCAAGCCACTTCGGCAATGGCGGCAAGCGCATCGGGACCGATGATGGCTCCGGTGGGATTCGACGGCGAGTTCAGCAGCAGCGCCCGCGTCCGTGGCGTGATCGCCGCCTCGACGTCCACGGCCCGCATGCGAAATCCATTGTCCTCGTACAACGGCACCGGCACCACGTTCACCTGCGCCATCTGCGCCTGACCAAAATAGTTCGCGTAGCCCGGATCCGGGATGAGGATGTCGTCGCCGGCGTCCAGCGTGGCGATCATCGCCAGATACACGGCCTCCATGCCGCCGGTGGTCACGATGATCTCGCCGGCCGGATCATAATCGACACCGTCCTGCTTCGCACGATACCGGCACCAGGCCTCGCGGAGCGCCGCCGTACCGCGATTGGGCGTGTAATGCGTGTCGCCATGGATCGCCGCCTGATACGCGGCGTCGATCATCGGCTTCGGCGTGTCGAAGCCGGGCTCCCCCACGGCGAACGAAATCGTATCCGGCACCCCGGCCGCCAATTCGAACATCTCACGGACGCTCGGATACAGCGCTTCCTGTGCGCGGCGTGAAATAGCAGGCATCCCCAAACCCCCTGATATTGCATGGATACGGCAAGTAGTCCTGCATTCTAGCCATACCGTGTTTCGGATGCGGCTGATGTCCAAACCAGTACCCATGCCCATTCATGTCCCGCATAATGTCACGATGACCACAACGTGAATGCGGATATGCCGTAGAGACCGGAGCGCCTTGACCGTGGTTTCCTCGGGCTGGTAGGTTCACGACTGGTTATATATGACGTTTGAAGGGACGACCCACATCATGCCCAATCCGATCGCACAACTGACCGCACGCCAACGTCTGCTGATGACGTTCACGTTCTTCTCGATGTTCTTCGGCGCGGGCAATCTCATCTTCCCACCGTTCGTGGGCGCCCAGGCGGGGGCCGCCACGCTTCCGGCCGCCATCGGGTTCATCGTCTCCGCGGTGGGTCTGCCGATTCTGGGCGTGCTGGCGGTCACATTCGCCGGTGGCTTCGACAAGCTTGCCGGGCGCGTCTCCCCCAAGTTCGCGTTGCTGCTCGGGCTCGCCATCATCCTGACGATTGGACCGTGTTTCGCCATTCCGCGTACGGCCACCACCTCGTTCGAAATGATGGTGGCTCCGTTCGTGCCGAACGGTTCCGCATGGCTTGCGCAACTCATCTATTCGCTGGTGTTCTTCACGCTGGCATTCCTGTTCGCCCAGCATCCCGAGAAACTGTCCAAGGTGCTGGGCCGGTTCATGGGACCGCTGCTGCTGGCGCTTATCGCGGTGCTGTTCGTGGCCTGTCTGGTACATGGCATCGGCACGGCGGCCGCCCCGTCGGGCAATTATCGGTCAAATCAGATGGCGCGTGGATTCCTGGACGGGTACCAGACCATGGATCTTCTGGCGGCGCTGTACTTCGGCATCGTGATTTCCGCGAACGTTCGCGCGCTGCGGGTCGAGGACGAACCGCAGGTGCAGCGTGAAACCGCGTTCGCGGGACTAGGCACGGGCGTGCTGCTCATCCTCATCTACGGCGCGCTGAGCTACGTGGGCGTGGTGTCCGGTTCGATCGCGGCCATCGATCCGGAACATGACACGGGTGCCACCGTGCTGACCAATCTCACGTCGTCGGTGTTCGGCGCGGAAGGCACGGTGTTCCTGGGCGTGGTGTTCGTCATCGCCTGCCTCAACGTGTGCACTGGCCTGATCTGCACGTGCGCCACATATTTCCATACCAAGTTCCCCAGCGTTGCGGGACGCGCGGTGAGCTACCGTGCCTGGCAGGTGATGTTCACCGTGTTCAGCTTCGTGGTGTCGAACGCCGGATTGAGCCTCATCATCAAGGTGTCCGTGCCGGTGTTGTCGGCGCTGTATCCGATGGCAATCGTACTGGTGCTGCTTGCCCTGACCCATCATGTATTCGCCGCACGATTCCCGCGCGTGTATTTCTGGACCGTACTGTTGGTCGGTCTGGTGGCGTTCGCCGGGTGCGTGGCTTCGCTGGTCTCCGTGTTCGGCGGCTCGCTGCCGTGGCTGGAGTCCGCGTTGAACCTGTTGCCGTTGCAAACCAAGGAGCTTGGATGGCTGACGCCCGCGGTCATCGGCATGGTGATTGGCGTCGTCGATTCGCTGGTTCGTGCGCGGCGCTAGCGCACCTTTGGGCTCCCTTCGTTGAAGGGAGCTGTCGAACGCAGCGAGACTGAGGGGAGTTCTCGGATAAGCCGGTGCTCCCCTCAGTCAGCTTCGCTGACAGCTCCCCTCAGCGAGGGGAGCCAAGAACTATATCCACCTGCGTGTATCTCACGCGGCCTGGGCGGCGGCCTCGTTGATGCAGCGGATGGCGTTGAGCGTGCGCGGATAACCGAGGTAGGGCATGCATTGGGACACAACGGCGATAAGGAACGCCTTCTCGTTGCCCACCCGAAGATTGGCGGCTGCATGGGCGGTCAGCTGCGGTTCGCAGCCGCCCTGCGCGGCGAGGAAGCACAGAGTGATCATCTCCCTCTGACGGGTGTCAAGACCACCGCGCGTGTAGTAGTCGCCAAAACAGTTGTCGGCCAGCCACTTGTTGATGTGTCGGGTCTCTTCCGGGCCGGATTGCGCGAATCCGCGCATGTGCTCGCCGAAGATGTCGATCTGCGATTGCTCGCCGGCGGCGGCTCGCGTTTCCGGCGTAGTGGTGGACTGGCCCTCCAACGGCAGACTTACGCCGAGGTCGGCAAGGACATGGTTGGCGATGCCAAGGAACGGCAGCACACGGCCGAATCCAAGGTAGGCGGTGGCCTGGTAGACGATTTCCTTGAGCTGGATCGGCGTCAGACCGGCATCCAACGCCTTGGGTGCCATCAAGGCGAACGCCTCATGGCCTTGGCAACCCAGCAATGCGGCGAGAATCGCCATCCAACGTGTCGGCTCGTCCAGCTCCGGATGGTTTGCACCCGGTTCGTGCCGTACTTCATCATCGACGAAGTTGCCGAAGAATTCAGCGAATTCGGGATCGGTGGTCTTGAGCGTATTGTCGGAGAACAACGATTCGGATTCATACTCCTGATTGACGGACATTGTGATCTCCCTCATTTCTGCCGCATGCGCGGTCGTGTCTACAGGTTTGCCGGACCATATCCCGCTCGGTCTCCCGGTCCGGCAGTCCTACCACCGGAAAGACACAGAACGAGAAGACCGTCGCGCTCGGCCCGACGCACCCATCCGTCGAGCTTCATGATCGCCTTCAGCGTATGGTCATGCCGGTTTCGGGTCAAATGCCTGGACCGCACCGCCAGGCATAATCGCAGGGCATGGTTCGCGGGACCATCATCAGGGGAATATGTTCATCAGACGAAATCGGCCCGTCACATCCAGTGAGACGGTTGCGGACAGTGTGGCCGTCGCGCTGCTAAGGTACGCAACGTATGCGTCTGTTCGCCCCGCGCAAGGATTGCGCGACCGCGACCGACGCCGGTACCGCAATCGCAGGCAATGCCGCATCGCACGTCGCTTATCGCGCGCCACGGCATGCCGCGCTCAGACAAAGGAGCAAGTCACATGACCTATCAGCACAACGCCCCGTTCCGCGCGGATGTGGTGGGCAGCTATCTGCGCCCGGCCGAGCTCAAGGCCGCACGCGCCGACTTCGAGGCCGGCCACATCGACGCGGCGGAGCTCAAGGCCGTCGAGGACAAGGCGATCACCGAGCTGGTGGCCAAGCAGAAGTCCGCCGGCCTGCACGTGATCACGGATGGCGAGTTCCGTCGCGCTTACTGGCATCTCGATTTCATGTGGGGACTGCAGGGCGTCCGCCGTGGCACCGCCCCCATCCAGTTCAAGGGTTCGGACGGCACCGCCGTGGTCGAGGCCGCCGGCGTGGATGGCGAGATCAGTGGTGAGAACCACCCGTTCGTGGAGCACTACCGTTTCGTCAAGGCCCTGGAGGATGAGAACACCATCGCCAAACAGACCGTGCCCTCCCCTGCCCAGACGCTGTTCGTGCTTCAGCAGGGCATCGCCGAGGAGGCCGTGAATCCGTATAAGGACAATGATGCGCTGGCCCAGGCCATCGCCGACGCCTACATCCAGGTGGCGCACGATCTGTATGAGGCCGGCTGTCGCACGCTGCAGTTCGACGACTGCACGTGGGGCGCATTCGTGTCCGAAGATTTCAAGGACACGGTGTTCGGCGTGGACGCCAAGACCGTGCAGCGTCAGTACGCGGCCGTGAACAACGCGGTGATCGCCGCCGTACCGGAGGATATGGTGGTCACCACCCACATCTGCCGCGGCAACTACCAGTCGCAGTGGTTCTCCGCCGGCGGTTACGGCCAGGTGGCGGATGTGCTCTTCGGCGAGGAGAACGTGGCCGCCTACTACCTGGAGTTCGACGACGACCGCTCCGGCGATTTCGAGCCGCTGGCCAAGGTGTCCGGGGACAAGAAGGTGGTGCTGGGCCTCATCACCTCGAAGAAGCCGGAGCTTGAGGATCCCGAGGCCATCAAGGCGCGTATCGCCGAAGCTGCGCAGTACGTGCCGTTGGATCGCCTGTGCCTGTCCACGCAGTGCGGTTTCGCCTCCACCGAGGAAGGCAACCACCTGACCGAAGCCCAGCAGTGGGCCAAGATCGCCCTGGTCCGTTCCATTTCGGAAGAGGTATGGCAAGACTAGTATTTTTTGGCTCCCCTCGCTGAGGGGAGCCAAAACTATCACGCCTGCCAGTAGTAGCTGAAGAAGTTCGCGATCTTGGCAGTGGCGTCCTTAAGCACTTCGATGCGCGGCAGGTAGACGATGCGGAAGTGGTCCGGCTCACTCCAGTTGAAGCCGCCACCACGGGTGATGAGGATGCGCTCGTCATGGAGCAGGTCAAGGGCGAACTGCTCGTCGTCGCGGATATTGAACTTCTTCACGTCGATCTTCGGGAAGATGTAGAACGCGGCCTTCGGTTTTACGGCGGTCAGGCCCGGAATCGAATTGATGGCGTTGTAGATGTACTCGCGCTGCTCGTACAAACGTCCGCCGGGCACGATGTAGTCGTTGACGCTCTGATGGCCGCCGAGTGCGGTCTGCACGATCGACTGTGCGGGCACGTTCGAGCAGATGCGCATGTTCGCCAGCATGTTCAGGCCTTCGATGTAGTCCTTGGCGATGCGCTTGTTGCCGGACAGCACCATCCAGCCGACGCGGTAGCCGGCGATCATATGCGACTTGGACAGGCCGGAGAACGTCACGCAGAACAGGTCGGGCGCGAGCGAGGCGATGGACGTGTGCGTGAGCCCGTCCATGACGAGGCGGTCGTAGATCTCGTCGGAGAAGATCATGAGCTGGTGCTCGCGAGCGATCTCCACGATCTCCTGCAGCACTTCCTTCGGGTAGAGCGCGCCGGTGGGGTTGTTCGGATTGATGAGCACGATGGCCACCGTGCGGTCGGTGATCTTGGCGCGGATGTCGTCGAGGTCCGGATACCATTCGGACTGCTCGTCGCACACGTAGTGCACGGCGGTACCGCCGGCCAGGTTCACGCATGCGGTCCACAGCGGGTAGTCGGGGCTGGGGATGAGCACTTCGTCGCCGTCGTCCAGCAGTGCGGACATGCACAGGTTGATGAGCTCGCTGACGCCGTTGCCGGTGTAAATGTCGTCGATGGTGACGTTCGGCAGGTTCTTGAGCTGCGCGTACTGCATGATGGCCTTGCGTGCGGAGAACAATCCCTTGGACGGTGAGTAGCCTTCGGTGTCGGTCAGCTGGTGCGCCATGTCATAGACGACCTCGTCCGGCGTGCGGAATCCGAACGGGGCCGGATTGCCGATGTTCAATTTCAGGATGTGTGTGCCGTCCGCCTCCATGCGGGCCGCCTCATCCACCACCGGGCCGCGTACGTCGTAGAGCACGTTATCCAACTTGTGGGACTTGCCGAAGGTACGGCGGCGGCCGGCGGGGATTTCGTTGTCGACGGGATGGGTTCCCGCTGGTTCATTGTGGTTCAATTTCAACGCCTCATTTCCGGATATGGTGATGATATCGTTGTCACGATTACCGGTGACATCGTTGTCATGCGCTGGTCGGGGAGCATCCTGGTTCAATTGCGGGGTGGATTCCTCGCCGCGCAGCCAGTTCGCATCCACGTCAAGCTCATCGGCGAGGAATGACAGCACGTCTTCCCTCGGCATGGTCTTGCCGGACACGTACTGACTGATATGGCTCTTGCCCATTTTGACGCCACGGCGTTCGGCCGCATGCACCAAGTCGATCTGCTTCAGTCCCCTGCTGTTCATCGCATTGCGCAGACGTTCCGCGAACACCGATACGCTCATCATGCCTCCAACCGAAGTTCAATTTCCTTTTTGAACAACGGTTCAAAGCATACGCCCAGTTCAAACACAGTTCAATTACGGCGTGTGATTTTTGGACGCTATTTCAGCAGCGGTTCGATTTCACTCCGGGCCGGGCAGGTGGCGGGACCGCGGCGGGTCACGGAGATGGCGGCGGCCACGTTGGCCACGCGCACCGCATCCAGTAGGGATGCACCGTGGATGAGTTCCGCGCTCATCACGCCCACATGGCAGTCGCCTGCGCCATTGGTGTCCACGGCGTGCACGTGGGTGGACGGTACGAGTTCGGCCCGCTCCCCCGCTTCGGGGCACACCCATGCGCCGGCCGCACCGGATCGCACGATCACCGGGGCATGCAGCCGTTCGCTCAGCGCGGCGCACATCAGTCCGGCGTCACCCAGCGGCGATGGCTTGTCGGCGTTGTCCCCGGCGACCTCGACGCCGGAGCGTTCGACATACCGATGGAAGTCGTTGCCCAGCCCGAGTCGACGGGCCAACGCCAGCGATTCCTCGTAGTTGCATGACCAGATCGGCCGATGTTCGATGATCGCGCCGAGCAGACGGTCCTCGGCACCGGCAGCCACGGATGACGGGTCGAACACCGTGGTGAACCGGTGCGAACGGTAGCGTTCCAAGAACGACAGCAATCCGCGTGAGGTGGGGTGGGCGAACGTGTATCCGTTGATATGCACGATGTCGCCGTCAGCGGGCGCGATGCCGTCGAAGCAATGTCCGTCACCTTGGGTTTCGGCGCCGCGCACCGTCACGAACGTGCGTTCGGCGCGGGCGTCGGTCATGGCGATGCAGATGCCCGAATCGCGGGCCAGGTCGGTCAGGCCGATGTGTTCGATGCCGTCGCCGGACAGTGCGTCACGAATCTGTGTGGCCCACGGGCCGGTGCCGATGATGCCGCCGTGTGCGGCGCCGACGCCCATCTGGCGTACGGCGTGCAGGATGTTGAAGCTGGAACCCACACGGGCCACGGCCTCGTCCGCGAAGGCGTCGCCGCCTGGTTCGGGCACGCGGTCGATGCGCATGGTCAGGTCCACGAGCATCTGGCCTAGGCTGATCACCCGGCCATTGGCACAGGCATCGCCTTGCGGGCCGCTCTCCCCCGACGACATCTTGGCCGGCCGCTCATCCGACTCGCCCACGCTCATATATTCCTCCTATCGGAGAGCGCCAGCAGCCGGTCGGCCGTGGACGCGAGGTCCAGTACGTTGATTTCCTGGACCGTGCGGGCCATCGTTTCGGGGAAGGCATCCGCTCCGTGCACCGCGCCGAGGATGGCACCGGTCATCGCGGCAATCGTGTCGGTGTCGCCGCCGAGGTTGGCGGCCACGACGAGCGCGTCATAGGGACGATCGGCGTACCGGGTGGCGATGGCGAACGCGGCCGGCACGGATTCATTGGCCTCCACGCTGGTGCCGATGATGGCACGCAACTGCTCGGCGAACATGTCATGGTCGTAGAGGTCGGGCGAGGCGTCGCCGGTATGGGCACGGGCCCAGTTGATGGCCCAGCGGGTGCGTGCCAGTACGGAGGCCTTGGGCGACCAGTGCCCCACGCCGTGCCCTTCGAACTTTCGCATGGCCAGGTAGGCGGTCACGTAGTTGCAGGCCATGAGCATGGCTTCCACCGGTTCGGAGCCTTCGATGCCGTAACTGACGGCGGCGGCCACGAGCATCGTGGATTCGAGACCCTGTTCGGTGTTGTGCGTCACGATGGTGGAGCGGCGGGCGATTTCGGCCAGGTGCGGGTCGGGGCGGTTGGCGATGCCGATGGGGCAGGCGCGCATGGCCCCGCCGTTGGTGGTGCCGAGGATGCCGGTCCTTTCCACATCCACGCCGGCCTTGAACTGTTCGAGCGCGCGTTTGGTGGAAGGGCCGAGCAGGTCGAGCGAGCCTTTGGCCCGCATGTCGTCCTCCCAATTGAGCAGCGCGTAGGCGTATTGACGGATGTCAAGCTCGCCGTCGCCGTCGATGAGCTGTTCGGCCAGCAGCAACGCCTGTTCGGTGTCGTCCGTGACCGAGCCGGCCCGCATATCCGGGGCGATGGGTTGGTTCGGGCATGCGTCCACGAACGCGCCTACCGGCCTGACACCGTATGCGGCCCTGATCTGTGCGGGTGACATGCTTTGCGTGGGCATGCCCAGTGCGTCGCCGATGGCGAGCCCGAGCAGGGCACCCACGGCATGATCGTGCATGGAACTGTTCACCATGCCTCCTACTGTAGTTGGGCCTCAATCCATTGGGCCACGCCGTCCTCGTTGTTGGACGGGCAGACCTCATCGGCGATGGCGAGCACCTTCGGATTGGCGTTGGCCACTGCCACTCCTCGGCCGGCCGCGCGCATCATGTCGATGTCGATGAGGTCGTCGCCGAAGGCCACGGTCTCCTCCGGGGACACGCCCATGCGTTCGCACAGCAGGCGCAACGCATGTTCCTTGTTGGCCTCGGGATTCATGAGCATCCACATGACGCCTTCGCTGATCGAGATCTCGAAGTCCCCGGGGATCAGCGGACGCAATGCGTCCCACTGGTCGGCTTCGGGAAAGATCGTGATCTTGTCGGCCACACCGTCGGGCACGTCGTGGAAGTCGGTGTAGCGGAAGGTCTGGGTCTTCCAGTACACGCTGATGTCGAAGTTGGTGTATCGCACGTCGTTCATCACGATGCCGAGTTTCAGGTCCGGCATGTGTTCCAGCAGCATCAGGCAGACTTCGCAGGCGCGGCTTGCGGGAAATCCGATCTTGACCAGGCTGCCGTCCGCCGGCAGATTGGCAGAGGTGAGCAGGTCGAAATCGGAGTTGGCCGCGGGATCGAAGTCGATGAGCGCGCCGTTGAGGTAGATCACGGCGTCGACCAGCAGCTGTTTCGCGAACCGCAGGCCGGTGCTGACCGGGCGGGCGGTGGCGATGGCGAACAGGTAGCCGGCATCATGGGCGCGTTCGATGGTTTCGATGCTGCGTCGGGTGATGTCACGGTCTTCGAACACTTCGGCGTCGTGCAGCAGAGTGCCGTCGAGGTCGGCGACCAGCAGTCGCGGGCGTGCGGTGCCGACGGTGCGGTCGGTGCCGGTGCCGCCCGTCACAGCAGTCCCTCACAGTAGGAGCGGACCAGCTCGGCGGAGTGGTGGAGCTTGGCCTGTTCCTCGGCGTTGAGTTCGAGTTCGACGATTTCGTTGGCGCCGTTGGCGCGCAGTTCGGTGGGCACTCCCAGGAACACGTCATGTTCGCCGTATTCGCCGTCGAGCAGCGTGGAGACGGGCACGATGCGGCGTTCGTCCCACAGGATGGTCTGCACGATGCCGGCCACGGTGGAGGCGATGCCGAAGTTCGTGCCGCCCTTGGCCGCCACGATCTCGTTGCCGCGCATGCGGGTCTTCTCCTCGATTTCGGCGGTGGAGACGGAGGCGAAGCGGTCCTGGTTGTCCGCAAGGAACCTGGCGAACGGCTTGCCACCGAGGGAGACGGTGGACCATGCGGTGAACTGGGAGTCGCCGTGCTCGCCCATCACGAAGCCGCCCACGTTGCGCGGGTCGAGGCCGGTCTCCTCGCCGATGATGGTCTTGAGGCGGGAGGTGTCGAGCGCGGTGCCGGTGCCGAGCACCTGCGTGCGGGGCAGGCCGGAACGTTTCCAGGCGTACCAGGCCATCACGTCCACCGGATTGGAGACCATGACGATCACGCCATCGAAGCCGGAAGCCATGACGTTATCCACCACTTCGCCCACGAGTCCGACCGTGAAGCCGAGTTCGGCGAGTCGCGTGGAGTTGGCCGGCGGCTTGCGGCCCACGGTGATGACCACGATGTCCGCGTCCTTGCAGTCGGCGTAATCGCCGGCGCGCACCTTGACGTGACGGTCCTGGAATTCGCTGCCGTCGTCAAGGTCGTGGGCCTCCCCCAGCGCCTTGGCCGCGAAATGGTCGATGAGCACCAGCTCGTTGCACAGACCGTGCGTGACGATGCCGAACGCGGCGGTGGCTCCCACCTGGCCGGTGCCGACGATGACGACTTTGTTGCGGTTCATGGTGACCATGGGTCTGTTGTCTCCTTACTTGCCCTTACTTGCTCGTCGGATTACCTGCGTGCCCGCCAATCGATATGCGAAGGCACGCGCAAACGAATGCGACCCATGACCGGTGATGGGTCATGGGTCGCAGAACTCACGATTGATATAATCAGCCGAGGTTGAACTTGGTCATCATGTCGAGGCCGATGATCAGGACAACCCACAGCAGGGCGATGATCACGGTCCAACGGTTCAGGTTCTTCTCGGCCACGCCGGAGGTACCGGCGTTCTGGGTCAGGCCGCCGCCGAACATATCCGACAGACCGCCGCCCTTGCCCTTGTGCATGAGGATGAGCAGCGTCAGCAGGGCGCTGAGCAGAACGACTACGATTTGCAGCGTGATCTTAAGAGCGGTCACAGGTAACCTCCGATGTGTAACAAACTGTTGACTAGCATAGCGCAGGCGTCGGAAAAACGCCGTACGTTCTCGCATTATTTCCGTAATTGGGTCGATTTCAGGGCGAGACGTGCGATTCTGGCCAGCTCATCGGCGTCCAGCGCGGCGCCTCCGATGAGGAATCCGTCCACGTCGGGCTGACGGATGAGTTCGGCGGCGTTCTTGGAGGTGACCGATCCGCCGTAGAGGATGCGCACGGATTCGCTGACCTCCGCCCCGAAAGTGGATTTGAGGTCCGCGCGGATGGCCTCGGATGCGTCCTGCGCGGATTGCGGGGTGGCCACCATGCCGGTGCCGATGGCCCAGACCGGTTCGTAGGCCACGATGAGTTTGGCGGTCTCCTCGTCGCTCAGGTCGCGGGTGACGTCGCGGACCTGGCCCACGGCGAAGTCGAGTTCGATGCCCTGGCGGCGCTCCTCGTAGCTTTCGCCCACGCACAGGATCGGCTGCATGCCGGCCGCGAGCACGGCGCGCACCTGATCGACGATGTTGGCGTCGTCCTCGGGATGGTATTTGCGGCGTTCGGAATGGCCGACGATGACGTACGAGCAACCGAGGTGGGCAATCATGTCCGCGGAGACATCGCCGGTGAAGGCGCCTTGCGTGGTCACGGACACGGATTGCGCGCCATAGGTGAGATGCAGGCGGTCGGCCTCGACGAGCACCTGCACGCTACGCAGGGAGGTGAAGGAGGGGAACAGTGCTACCTCGCACCGTTTGAAGTCGAAGTGGGCGTCTCTGAGCAGCCAAGCCAGCTTCTGCACGAAGTAGGTGGCCTCCAGATGATCGAAGTTCATCTTCCAGTTGCCGGCCACCAGCGGAATGCGCTTGGACGCCATGAACGAATCCTCCCTGAACGTAGATGGCTCCCCTCGTGAGGAGGGGAGCCCTGGTACAACCGTGATCGACGGTGTCTGTCTGGACTACTCCAGAACCTTCAGACCCGGGAGCTCCTTGCCCTCAAGGAACTCGAGGGAGGCGCCACCACCGGTGGAGATGTGGGAGAAGCCATCCTCCGGGAAGCCGAGGTTACGCACGGCGGAGGCGGAGTCGCCGCCACCGACGATGGTGAACGCACCAGCCGCGGTGGCGTCCACAAGGCCCTGGGCCACGGCCTTGGTGCCGGCGGCGAACTCGGGGATCTCGAACACGCCCATCGGGCCGTTCCACACCACGGTCTTGGAGTCCACGATCTTGTCGTGGAACAGCTTCTGGGACTCCGGACCGATGTCCAGACCCATCTTGTCGGCCGGGATGGCGTCAGCCGGGACGACCTCCGGAGCGACCGGGGTGTCGCCGGCCGGGAAGCCGGGGTTCACGACGATGTCGGTCGGCAGCACGAGCTCGACGCCGTTCTTCTCGGCGGTCTCGATGTAGCCCTTGACCTTGTCGAGCTGGTCCTCCTCGAGCAGGGAGGTGCCGACCTCGTAGCCCTTGGCCTTGAGGAAGGTGAAGACCATGCCGCCGCCGATGACGAGGCGGTTGGCCTTGTCGAGCAGGTTCTCGATCACGCCGAGCTTGTCGGAGACCTTGGAACCGCCGAGCACCACGGTGAACGGGCGCTCCGGGTTCTTGGTGGCCTTGGACAGGGCCTTGACTTCCTTCTCGACCAGCAGGCCGGCGGCGGCCGGCAGATCGGCGGCCACGTCGTAGTTGGAGCCCTGGGCACGGTGGACCACACCGAAGCCGTCGGAGACGAAGGCCTCGCCGAGGGCGGCGATCTTCTTGGCGTAGGCGGCGCGCTCGGCGGCATCCTTGGAGGTTTCCTCCGGGTTGAAGCGCACGTTCTCGAGCAGGACCACGTCGCCGTCGTTCATCGCGGCGACCTTGGCCTGGGCGTCCTCGCCGTAGGTGTCCTTGGCCAGCGGGACCTCGACGCCGAGCAGCTCGCCCAGACGCTTGGCGACCGGGGCCAAGCTCAGCTCGGGGACGACTTTGCCCTTCGGGCGGCCGAGGTGGGCCATGAGGATGACCTTGGCGCCTTCCTCGCGCAAGGTCTTGATGGTCGGCAGAGCAGCCTTGATACGACCGTCATCGGTGATGGTGGTGCCGTCCAGCGGAACATTGAAATCAGCGCGAACCAGGACGCGCTTGCCCTTGAGATCTCCAAGGTCCTTGAGTGTCTTCATAATTTCCTTTCCTTGACGAATGGAAACGTCAAAGTGGCCAGTTTTGCCACTTCGCATATTACAGGCATTTATAGAAAAACACCGCATTCCATCCAGTAGACGAATGCGGTGTCGTACACAGTGTGGTCGCTATGGACGCGATGCGTTGTGAACGCTCACTTGCCTTCGGCGGCGCGGGCCTTCTCGGTCTTCTCGGCGAGCTGAAGCAGTCGGCGGATACGGCCGGCGATGGCGTCCTTGGTGATCTGCGGCTCGGCGAGCTTGCCTAGCTCCTCGAGGCTCTTGTCCACGTGGTCGATGCGCAGCTGGCCGGCCTGGCGCAGGTTGTCCGGGATATTGTCCCCCAGCACCTCGAAGGCGTGCTGCACCTTCTCGCTGGCCTCGGCTGCGGCCTTGGCCGAACGGCGCATGTTGGCATCGTCGAAGTTGGCCAGGCGGTTGGCCTTGCCGCGGGCCTCGCCGTCGGAGCGCTTGCCGGTCCATTCGCGGGCGGAGCGCGAGGCGCCCATGAGCTTGAGCATGCGCTCGATGGCGTCCGGGTCCTTGAGCGTCACGCGCTCGGAGCTGCGCAGCGTGCGGTGCTTGGCCTGGATGCCGAGTCGGCGGGCCACGCCGCACAGGGCCATGGCTGCCTCTTCGGTGGGGCAGGCGATTTCCAGGAAGCTGGCCTTGCCCGGGTCGGACAGGAAGCCGCGGGCCATGAACGCACCACGCCAGGCGGCCTTGATCTGGGCGATCGAGCCGTTGACCACCTCCGCGGGAAGACCGCGCACCTGCTGCTTGCGGCGGTCCACCAGTCCGGTCTGCAGCGCCAGTGCCACCACGTTGCGGGTAACGAGCACCACGTAGGTCTCGACCGGACCGTTCGGCGTCTGGCGGGTGAGATGGTTGACCTCGGCTTCATGGCCGAACACGTCCCTCAGCGTGTTCCTGAGCCATTCGGCGGAATCCAGCGAGGTGAACACCGCCTGGATCACGTAGGTGTTCTGCACGGGGCGGAGACCGCCGCCGAAACGGATCATGGCCGCGGCCTGGGCCTTGATAGCGGCTGGGGAGTCACCCTCAAAGGCTGCCAACTCGCTTTTAACGTCATCCAGAAGAGCCAAGATCCAACCTCCTACAGTCCCGTTCTTCCCAATGCTTCAGGCGTTTCGAATCGTCAACACGAAAGTGACGCGCCGGCAGCCATCGGCTTACTGTGATACCTAATCTAGTGGACAACTAAACCCGTTCGATACGTATTTCGGCCCTCTTCTTCTCGCAGTGTGGTCATCCTGATGACCTTCGCTCGACCGTCAGGAGGAGCGGGTCTTGTGCTGTTCGCGCGCGGAAACGGTCACATTGAGACCGTGCGCGCGTAGCCGTCGGGCCAGTTCCTCGCTCATGGCCACCGAACGGTGCTGGCCGCCGGTGCAGCCGATGGCGATGGTCACGTAGTGCTTGTCCTCCTGGGCGTACCCTTCCAAGGCGATTTCGATGGCTTTCTCATAGGAGTCCAGGAATTCCTTGGCTCCCTTGCTGGAGAGTACGTAGTCGGCCACTGGCTTGTCTCGACCGGTGAGTTCACGCAGGCTGGGCACCCAGAACGGGTTGGGCAGGAAGCGCACGTCCGCCACGAAATCGGCGTCGATGGGCATGCCGTATTTGAAGCCGAAGCTGAAGATGTGCACGGCCACTGTGGTGGGGCCCGAGCCGAGCATCGCCTCGTACAGGCGGGTGGAGAGCTGGTGGATGGAGAGCTTGCTGGTGTCGATCACCCAGTCGGCGCGCTCCTTGAGCCCCACGAGCAGCTGGCGTTCCTCCTTGATGCCGTCGATGAGGCGGTTGCCGTGCTGCAGCGGATGCGGGCGTCGTACGGATTCGTAGCGCTTGATGAGCACCTCGTTGCTGGCGTCGAGGAAGAGGATGCGGGTCTTGACGCCGAGGTCGTCGAGATGGCCCAGCACGGCGGCGAGGTCGTCGAAGTAGCTGCGGGAACGCACGTCGATGACGGCCGCGAGCTTGTGCACGCCGCCGCCCTTGCCGGAGGTGGTCATCATGTCCACGAGGGGCACAAGCAGTTTGGGCGGCAGATTGTCCACCACGTACCAGCCCATGTCTTCCACGCAGTCGGCGGCGTGGGAGCGGCCCGCGCCGGACATGCCGGTGATGAGCAGCACCTCGAAGGAGTCGAGCGGGTTGGGTGTGGCGTCGCCGTCCGTCCGCGTTTGTGCCGTCGTGTTGCTCTGCTGGTTCCAGCGACCGTCATCGCCGGTCGGCGCGATGTTGCGGTTGGGGGTCTGTTGGTCCATCACAGTGCCTCCTCAAGTGCCCTGCGCATGTCGATTTCCAGATGGTCGTCCTCGGTGGTGGTGTTCTGCAGCCGCTGGTCGGCGTCGCTGGGCGGGTCGTCGTCCCAGATGCCGGTCATGAGCAGCACCTGCACCAAGGCTTGGTACAGCAGCATTTCCTCGCCGCCGATGGCGTGGCCGGAACGGGAACGCCATGCCTGCATGAGCGAGGTGGGTCGCGGATCGTAGACCACGTCCAGCAGCAGACCGTCGAAGGTCGTGCCCTCGGCGTCTGCGAACAGGCGGGCGAGACCGTCGGCCGCATGGCCGGGGATGGTGTTGATCACATAGGTGGCCTCGCCGGCGGCCTTGAGCACCGCGTCCTCGTCCGCCAGATCGATCTCACGGTAAGGGCGGTCGGATTTGATGAATTTCTCCGCCACCGTCTTCAGTGCGGGGTTCTTGCCGGGATGGCGGGCGGCCACGGTGATGCGGCCGATTTCGGGCATCATGCTCAGGGCGGCCGTGGCCGAGGTGGCGGTGTTGCCGTTGCCGATGACGAGTGCTTCCCCGGCGCGGCGGTCGGTGTGGTGGATGCCGAGCTCGCGGTTGGCGTGGTCGAAGGCGAGCTGGATGCCGATGACGTCGGTGTTGTACAGCTTGATGGACGGCTTGCCGTTGGGCCACGCGGGGTCGTCGCGGTCCGGATCGCTCCAGTCGAACACGGCGGTGTTGGCTACTTTGAGTTCCTCGGCCCACAGATTGGAGGGCGTGCCGTACGGCTGGATGGTCTTCTTCAGCGGCATGGTCAGGCTCAGACCGGCCCAAGTGGGATCGAGACCCTTGAGGAAGGCGTCCAGGTCTTCCTGCCCTACCTCGTGCTTGTCGTAGAACCAATCGTGCAGTCCGAGCGACTCGTAGGCGGCGTTGTGGAGTACCGGCGAAAGCGAATGCGCGATGGGCTTGCCGAGTACCGCGCAGCGATGGTTGACCATATCCCCTCCTTGTTGACTCTCCCCATGCTAGCCGACTTGCGGGATGGATGCCGTTACATTCATGGACGATCGCCGAATATCGTCTGGATGGATGCTGTATGCGGTCGACGACCAGTCGTTCCCGAGCCGCCCGTTTTCCCGGATCTCCCAGATACCGCCAGCGGCATCCGTCTGTCAGGAGACCTGTGAGAAAACGGTGATGCGACCGTCAGGATTCCTTGTGCAATGCGTTGTACAGCGTTTCGGCCTTGGCGTGGCCGATGCCCTTGACCGCTTCGAAATCCTCCACGCTGGCCTCGCGCATGGCCTTGACGGAGCCGAAGTGCGCGAGCAGCCGCTTCTGGTAGCTTTCACCGATGCCGGGGATGTCGTCCAGCGCGCTGCGCAGGGCGCCTTTGCGCCGTTGCTGGCGATGGTAGGTGATGGCGAACCGGTGGGATTCGTCACGCACGCGCTGCAGCAGGTACATGCCTTCGGATTGGCGTTTGAGGATGATCGGATAGTCGTCGTCCGGCACCCAGACCTCTTCGAGTCGCTTGGCCAGACCGCAGACCGCCACGTCGTCCACGCCGCAGTCGCGCAGCGCCTTGGCGGCGGCCATGACCTGCGGCTGTCCGCCGTCGACCACCACGAGATTCGGCTTGTAGGCGAAGTGGCGTCGATCGGTGTTCTGCTGGACGAGCATGCCCGTGTCGACCGTGGACGCCGGCGGGTTCGCGGTCCCTGTCTGCGACGGCACGGCCGCATCCCGTGGCGGCGTCTGCACCGTGTCCCGATCCGCAGTGGTTCCATCGAGCCCGTCGGCCCCGGCCTGCGCCTCGTGCCCGCGTCCCACGGCGGCCCGCGCGGCCCGTTCCTCGGCGTCCATGCTCTCGCCCGAATCGCCGGCGATATTGCCGTGACGGAACCGGCGGGTCAGGGTCTCGTAGAGCGCCGACAGATCGTCCACCGCGCCTTTGCCGTCGTTGCCGCGAATGGCGAAACGGCGGTATTCGGATTTCTTGGCGATGGCGTCCTCGAACACCACCATCGAGGCGACCTGGAATGCCCCGCCCACGGTGTTCGAGATGTCGTAGCATTCGATACGCAGCGGGGCTTCGGACAGGCCCAATGCCTCGGCCACGTCGTTCATGGCCTGGGTGCGGGCTCCCATGTCCGAGATGCGGCTCATCTTGGCGCGGGCCAACGCCTGGTTCGCGTTCTCGTTCGCACGGTCCATGAGCTGTTTCTTGTCGCCCCGGGAGGCCACGCGGATGGTCATCGATCCCCCGCGCAGCCCGGTCAGCCAGTTCTCGAGTTCCTGGCTGCGCGCCGGTTCGATGGGCACGATGATCTCGCGTGGCACGGGTGCGATGGGGGCGAGCAGGTCGGCGCGGCCCGTCACTTCCTGTCGGGTGTTGCGTTCGCGGGTCGCTTTGGCGCGGGCCAACGCATCGGTCGCCGTGACGCTCTGCGTGGAGCCGATGGCCTCGCGTCTGGTGGAAATGGTGGCGGCGCCCTCGCCTTCTGCAACGCCGTCGGTGCCGGCCGCGTCCGAATACACCTGGACGATGAGGTCGGCCATGAGGTCGCCGTCCGCGATGTCCTCGACGCGCTCGACGCTCCAATTGCGTTCGCCGCGAATCGATCCGGCACGCACGTAGAAGGCGTGGACGGAGGCTTCGAGCTCGTCGCTGGCGAATCCGAACACGTCCGCGTCCACGTCCTGGTCGAAGACGACGGCGTTCTGCTGGACCACGGTTTCGAGCATCTGGATCTGGTCGCGCAGACGCGCGGCTTTCTCGAACTCGAGTTCGGCGCTGGCCTCCTTCATCTCCCGGGTCAGTTGGGCGATGTACGGACGGCCGAGCCGGCCGGTCATCACGCCCACAAGCTGTGCGGCAAGCCTGCGGTGGTCGCTCGCCTCGATACGGCCGATGCATGGCGCGGAGCATTTGCCGATCGACGCCAGCAGACACGGGCGGCCGGTGAGCTGGGCCTTGTGGAACACGTTGGTGGTGCAGGTGCGCACTGGGAAGGTACGCAGCAGCCGGTCGAGACTGTGACGGAGCTCCCATACCTTGGCGTAGGGGCCGAAGTACCTGGTGTCGCGGCGTTTGCGCGAACGGGTGACCCAGACGCGGGGAACGCGCTCCCCCGTGCTCACCGCCAGGTACGGATAGGTTTTGTCGTCGCGGAACTGCACGTTGAACCGTGGGTCGAACTCCTTGATCCACGTGTATTCCAACGTCAGGGATTCCAGTTCGGTGGCCACGACGGTCCATTCCAGACTGCGTGCCGTGAGCACCATGGTCTGCGTGCGCGGGTGCAACAGGTACAGCGGCTGGAAGTAATTGGTGAGCCTGTTGCGTAGGTTCTTGGCCTTGCCCACGTAGATGACGCGCCCTTCGCCGTCACGCCACTTGTAGACGCCCGGCTTGGCGGGAATGTCGGAGGTCTTCGGCCGGAACAAATCGCGCGAGTCGCCCAGCAACGGCGCCCCGTTCACGTTAACCCGCGCTCCCGCTCCCCCGGCGGCGGCATCACCAGCCCCGCCCTCATCCATCAGGGCCGCGGCGGTCTTGCGCCACTCATCCGGACTATGCCGTTCAATATCGTTCGTCATCTATCAACCATCCGCAACGTATGCACAGAACGAGCGTGGGGTCGGCATATACGATGTCAGACCGTAAAGACTCGGCCTGAGCGGCCCGGAGCGTGTCGGACATCGTATATGCCGACCCCACGCGGACACCGGGCTCAATAAGGGAAGCGTCTAGAGCATCGGCTTCAGGAATTTTCCGGTCCAGGAGTCCTCGCATTCGGCGACCTGTTCCGGGGTGCCCTGGGTGACGATGGTACCGCCGCCGTCTCCGCCTTCCGGTCCCAGGTCGATGATCCAATCCGCCTCCTTGATCACATCAAGGTTGTGCTCGATGACGATCACAGTGTTGCCCTTGTCCACCAAGGATTGCAGCACCTTGAGCAGCTTGTTCACGTCCTCGAAGTGCAGGCCGGTGGTCGGCTCGTCGAGGATGTACACAGTCTTGCCGTCCGACCGGCGCTGCAGTTCGGTGGCGAGTTTGACGCGCTGCGATTCGCCGCCCGACAGCGTCGGCGCTGGCTGGCCGAGCCGGATGTAGCCAAGTCCCACATCCACCAGGGTCTTGAGATAGCGGGAGATGCCGGTGTACGCCTTGAAGAAGTCCGCGGCCTCCTCGATGGGCATATCGAGGATGTCGGCCACGGTCTTGCCGTTGTAGGTGACCTCTAGCGTCTCGCGGTTGTACCGCTTGCCGTGGCACACCTCGCAGTCCACGTACACGTCCGGCAGGAAGTTCATCTCGATCTTCAGCGTGCCGTCGCCGTGGCATGCCTCGCAGCGGCCGCCCTTGACGTTGAAGCTGAAGCGGCCCGGACCATAGCCGCGTACCTGTGCTTCGGGGGTTTTAGCGAATAGCGTGCGGATCTTGTCCCAGACGCCGGTGTAGGTGGCGGGGTTGGATCGCGGCGTACGGCCGATGGGGTTCTGATCCACATGGATCACCTTACGCACCTGGTCCACGCCCTCCACGCGCGTGTGCTTGCCGGGCACGATGCGTGCGCCGTTGAGCTTGTCCGCGAGCACCGGGTAGAGGATGGTGTTCACCAACGAGGATTTGCCGGATCCGGAAACGCCGGTGACCACGGTGAAGACGCCGAGCGGGAAGCTCACGTCGATGTTCTTGAGGTTGTTCTCGCGCGCGCCGACCACCTTGAGCACCTTGGTCTTATGGACCTTGCGCCGATGGGCGGGCATGGCGATCTCACGCCGGTGGGCGATGTAGTCGCCGGTGATGGAGCGTTTCGCCTCGATGAGATGCTTGGCGGGACCGGAGTAGATGACCTCGCCGCCATGTTCGCCGGCGCCGGGGCCGATGTCCACCACCCAGTCGGCCTGACGTATCGTATCCTCGTCGTGCTCGACCACGATGAGCGTGTTGCCGAGGTCACGCAGATGATGCAGGGTCTCGATGAGGCGTTCGTTGTCGCGCTGGTGCAGGCCGATGGACGGCTCGTCCAGCACGTACATGACACCGACCAGACCGGAACCGATCTGCGTGGCGAGTCGGATGCGCTGTGCTTCGCCGCCGGACAGCGTGGCGGCGGCGCGCGACAGCGTCAGGTAGTCGAGGCCGACGTCGTTGAGGAAGCCGAGGCGGGCCTTGATCTCCTTGAGGACCTCGCCGGCGATCATCTGCGCGGCGCCTTCGAGTTTCAGGCCGTTGACCCATTCCAGTTCACGGACCACGGGCATGTCGCACACGTCGAAGATGGACTTGCCGTCCACGGTGACCGCCAGGACTTCGGGCTTGAGCCTGCGGCCATGGCAGACCTGGCAGGGCACCTCGCGCATGTAGGACTCGTAGTATTCGCGCATGGACTGCGAATCGGTCTCGCCATGGCGGCGCATGAGCGTGCGCACCACGCCTTCGAATCCGGTGGAGTATTCGCGTAGACGACCCCAGCGGTTGCGGTAGGAGACGTCCACCTTGAAGTCGTGACCGTAGAGGATGTCGTGCCTGACATCCTCGGGCAGATCCTTCCACGGGGTCTTCATGGAGAAGCCCATCTCACGGGCCAGTCCTTCGAGGATGTGGCCGTAGTACTGGGAGGTCATCTTGGTGCCGCTCCACGGCTCGATGACGCCCTCCGCGATGGACTTGTCCGGGTCGGAGATGATGAGGTCAGGATCAATCTCCAGCTTGAAGCCCAGGCCGGTGCAGGCCGGGCATGCGCCGTAGGGCGCGTTGAAGGAGAAGGTGCGCGGCTCGATCTCGTCCAGTTCGAGCGTATGCCCGTTGGGACAGCTGCGGTGTTCGGAGAACGGCTGGCGGCGGGCCGGGCTGCCTTCCTCCTCGTCCACGAAGTCGATGACGATGCTACCGTTGGCGAGCTTGAGCGCGGTCTCCACCGAATCGGTGAGACGCTGCCGGATGCCGTCCTTGACCACAAGACGGTCCACCACCACCTCGATGGTGTGCTTCTTCTGCTTGGTGAGTTTGATATCGTCGGACAGCTGCCTCATTTCGCCGTCAATGAGCGCACGGGCGTAGCCGTCGGAGCGCAGAAGTTCGAGCATGTCCACGAACTCGCCCTTGCGTCCCTTGACCACGGGGGCGAGGATCTGGAACCGCGTGCGCTCCGGGTAGCCAAGCAGTGTATCCACAATCTGCTGCGGGGTCTGCGAGGCCACCGGCTCGCCACATTCGGGGCAGTGCGGCACGCCGGTGCGGGCGAACAGGAGTCGCAGGTAATCGTAGATTTCGGTGATGGTGCCAACCGTCGAACGCGGGTTGCGGTTCGTGGTCTTCTGGTCGATGGAGACGGCCGGGCTCAGACCCTCGATGAAATCGACGTCGGGCTTGTCCATCTGCCCGAGGAACTGGCGGGCGTACGCGGACAGCGATTCGACGTACCTGCGCTGGCCTTCGGCGAACAGGGTGTCGAATGCCAGCGAGGATTTGCCCGAGCCGGACAAACCGGTGAACACCACCATGCGGTTGCGCGGAATCGCCAGGTCCACGTTCTTGAGGTTGTGTTCGCGAGCGCCCTGGATGGTGATCTTGAGATCGTTGGGGATATGGGAGATGTCCGCCACGAGTGAGCCGTCATGCTCCACGAGCGGCGCCTTCCTGATCTCCCGTGACAGGAACGAATCGCTGGTCATCACCTTTTCGACGATGACCTCACCGCTTTTGCCTTTGGTTCGTCTCGCAGCGTCATTCCGCGTTGTCGCCACAGTCTTCCCGCCTTCCGTCTTGTCGGCATCTCCCCTGTGCGGACCCGAGACAGAAGTTATCTCCCGAACGCACACTATGTCATGTACCTCCATAGGATACCTGATTCCACGACAAAATTCGAACATATGTTCCATTTGTGTGTTATACTCATACATGTCATCGGGTGTCTTCCGGGAGCGCATGCGAATATGCCGAACGATGGCAATGCATGTATACGCATTATGCAAAGGAACAGAACATGGCCTCGGAAACGAATCGGCAGATTGAGCTCTATGAGAGCGCAGACCACACCGTCCATCTCAATGTGAAAGTCAATCAGGACACCGTATGGCTGACGCAGCAGCAGATGGCGCTGCTGTTCGGCCGTGATGTGACAACCATCCGTAAACATATCAAAGTCGCGCAAACCGAGGAGCTCCAAGGAATTTCAACTAGTGCATATTTTGCACTAGTTCAGCATGAGGGCGAGCGAACCGTGGAAAGACGAGTCGTCCATTACAACCTCGACATGATCCTTTCCATCGGGTACCGCGTGAGATCCAAAGAAGGCGTATATTTCCGCCGTTGGGCCAACTCTGTGCTCAAGCAACATCTGCTTGAAGGTTACACCATCAATCAGCAGCGTCTTGATGCACTTCACACCGTAGTCAAAGTATTGCAGCGGGCCAACGAACCGGAAATCGCGGGGGCTGCCGAGATTCTGAACCAGTATCTGCCAAGTCTTACATTGCTCAGCGACTACGATATGGGCAAGGTTACTCCCCCGAAAGGTGATGAATCCTGTTGGCGGCTCACTTATGAAGATGCCGCATCGTTCGTCAGGTCAATGCCGTTCTATAGGCAGTCCGACCTGTTCGGACGCGAACGCAATGGCTCATTCCAGGGTATTGTCAACGGTCTATACCAGACATTTTCCGGGGAGGAATTGTACCGCTCAGTGCAATCCAAAGCCGCGAATCTGTTATACCAAATCGTCAAGGACCATCCCTTTTCGGACGGCAACAAGCGATGCGCCGCGGCTTTGTTCGTCTATTTTCTGGACCGGAACGGTGTTCTGAAGGATGACGCAAAGCTTCTGGTGGAGGGCAACGCGCTCGCCGCCATGACGCTGATGATCGCTTTATCCTCACCCGCGGAGAAAGATACGATGATCGCGCTGGTCGAGAACTTCCTCGCCCACTGATCAGCAAAACCTGGGTTGGCTTCCGATCCGACGATCTTGCGTCATGCATTTTTCATCGGTTGCGGAAGCCCACGATCCATCTAGGAATCGCAACGCCACATTCATGACAAAGGAGCAATAATGATCGATGGATTCAAGAAGTTTATTTCACGGGGAAACATGATCGATATGGCGGTCGGCGTGGTGATGGGCAGCGCGGTCACGTCGGTGGTGAACGCGATTGTGAACAGTCTCATCAACCCGCTGATCGCCATGGTGTTCGGCAAACCGGATATGAGCGGGCTGTTATCATTCACGTTTAACGGCGCTACGGTGTCGTTGGGCGCGGTACTAGGGGCATTACTCAATTTCCTGGTGATTGCTGTGGCTGTGTACTGCTTCATTCTGGTGCCAATCAATAAGTTCCGCGATATGTCCGAGGCGCTACTGATCAAGACCAAGATCAAGCAGGAGTCCGAAGAGAAAGCTCAGGCGCCAGAGATCACGCCTGAAGAGCAAACCGTGACCCTGCTCACCGAAATCCGCGATCAGCTTGCCAAACGATCTGAGTTGCCGCTTCAGCATGATTAATGTTCATTTCGCCGATTGCGTGTAATCCGTGTAATCACATTCCGGTGACATTTGGGCTGGGAAAATCGGGAGGTATGAGACAATTCATTTCCCGTTGGCTGGTATTGACGATCGCCGCGGCCGTCATGGTCGCCGTATTGCCCGGCATGGAAGCGGTGGGCGAGCCGCCGATTCTTGGCGTGGCCGCATTCTCCTTGTTCATGGCGTTGATCAACGCCTCGATCAAACCGGTCGTGCATTTGCTCGCATTGCCGATCTCCATTCTGAGCCTTGGCCTGTTCGCGCTGATCATCAACTGGCTGTTCATGGAGCTCGCCTCGTACCTGGCGTTCTCCCTGTTCGGCGTGGGCGTGGTCATCGACGGCTTCTGGTGGTCGGTGTTCGGCTCGGTCATCATGTCGATCGTCTCCGGCATCGTCGAAAGCATCATCGGCGAATAGCGAATCACGAACCGCTGCCGGACCGCCGAATACAACCGAATATGACTGTGCGCATGTCCCGATTCGCATCGAGGCATGCGCACAGTCATATAGACGGCATATCGGTTGCTTACGCAGCGCTCATAATGCCGGGGATCGCCCGTTACTCGAGCGCCGCGCCCTTCTTCTCGGGGATGAAGAACATCGTGATGAACGCGATGATGTAGATGGACGCGATGGTGGCCAGGGCGAAGCCGAAGCCGTGACCGGTGGCAATCGCCGCGATGACGACCGGACCGAGGCCGCCGCCGATGAAGCGGCCGGTGTTGTACAGGGCGGTCTGTGCGGTGGCACGCAGCTCGGTCGGGAACAGTTCGGAGATGAGTGCGCCGTAGCCGCCGATCATGCCGTTGGCGAACATGCCCATGAAGAAGCCGCCGATGAGCAGCGCGTTCGGATCCTTGAGCTGGCTGTACACCACCACCATGATGGCCGCGCCGATCTGGAAGATCCAGAATGCCGGACGACGTCCGAGGTGGTCGGCGAGGAATCCGAACACGGAGATGCCGAGCATCATGCCAAGCACGGTGACAGCGGTCCAGATGCCGGTGGAGGTCAGGGACAGGTTGAGTTCGGTGTTGAGGTAGCTGGGCAGCCAGGTCATGATGCCGAAGTAGCCGCAGTTCTGCACGGTGCACAGGATGATGATGGCGATGGAGAAGCGCACACGTTCGGGCGTGGAGAACAGCTGGCGGATCGAGCCGTGTTCCTTGGCGGTCTGGCGGTGCTTGAGGTACAGCGGGGGTTCGGGCACGAACACTCGGATGAGGATGGCCACGATGGCCGGGACGATGCCGATGGCGAACAGGCCACGCCAGCCGAAGGCGGTGAGGATCGGGGCGCTCAGCAGCGAGGCGAGCAGCACGCCCACCTGGAAGCCGAGTCCCACGCCGGAGGTCGCCTTGGCACGGTTGGCCGGGCTGGATGCCTCGGCGGCGATGGCCATGCCGATGCCGAATTCGGCTCCGATGCCCACGCCGGCGAGGAAGCGGAACAGCGCCATGAGGAAGAAGTTCGGGGCGAACGCCGAGAACAGCGTGAACACACCGAAGAAGATCACCGAATAGGTCAGCACGCGGATGCGTCCGTACTTGTCCGCCAGACGTCCGAATACCAGGCCACCCAGGAAGGCGCCGGCCAGCGTGATGGTGGTCAGCGTGCTCGCCGTGGTCTTGTCGATGTTGAAGCTGGCCATGATGCCGGACATCGCGAAGCCCAGGATCATCAGGTCGAGGCCGTCGAGCGCGTGCCCGACCGCCGAGGAGAATACCGCCAGACCGGCATAGTGCTTCATGCCGCTGGCCTTATCCACAGTCTCTTTCTCTGCCATGAACATGGCTATCCCTCCGCTCTTCTCGTTACGGTTCGGCGGAAGACTGTAGTGGATAAGGTGAACAGACGGGAAACAGGGCATGTCGGGCGGGACAAGCGCGCCCGGTTCAGTCCTCTTCCGTCTCCCTGCGCCTGCGGCGACGTTCCAATGCGTAGTAGCCGGCATAGCAGCAGGCGACGAAGGGAACCATGCAGTAGAGCGTGGAACGCTGCGTCTCGTCGAGCACCACAAGCACGAGCGCGCCGATGCACATGACGATGGCCAGCCACGGCAGCACCGGGAAACCGGGTGCCCGGTATCCAAGCTCGGATACGCTATGCCCCGTCTTCGCCCATTCACGGCGGAAGCAAATGTGGCACACGCACACGGAGAACCACACCACGAGCGTGGCCAGGCCGGAGACGGCCACCAGCACCAGGTATACGGTGGATGCGGCGATCACCGAGGAGAGCAGCGCGAGCAGCGATCCGGCCATGGAGAACAGCACGGCCCACACGGGCACGCCGTGGAAGTTCGTCTTGGCGAACCGGGCGGGGATGAGCCTCTCCTTGGCGAGCGACCAGACCATGCGCGAGCACACATACAGGCCGGAGTTCGCGGCGGAAAGCACGGCCGTCAACACCACGAAGTTCATCACGTCGCCGGCGAACGGCATACCAATCGACTGGAACACGAGCACGAACGGGCTGGTCTCCACGCCCGCCTGATGCCAGGGAATCAACGCCGCCATCACCGCGATGGACCCGATGAAGAACATGGCCAGACGGAACACCGTGGTATGCACGGCCTTCGGGATGGCCCGGCCGGGATCCTTCGTCTCGCCGGCGGCCACACCCACCACTTCGGTGCCGGAGAAGGCGAACACGACGGTCAGCAGCGTGGAGAACACGGGCGCGAACCCGTTGGGGAACCAGCCGTCCGATACGAAGTTGCCGAACAGTGGCGCATGATCGTATCCGGAAATCGGAATCGCGCCGAAAATCGCGAGCAGGCCGATGATGATGAACGCCACGATGGCGAACACCTTGATGGACGCGAACCAGAATTCGGCCTCGCCGTACAGGCGGACGGACAGGATGTTGAGCGCGAACACCACGGCGATGAACACGGCCGACCACACCCATGAGGGCGAATCCGGGAACCAGCGTTGCATAAGCAGGCCGGCGGCCGTGAATTCGCTGGCCAACGCCACAGCCCAGTTGAGCCAGTAGAGGATGGCGATGACGAACGCGCTGCCGGGGCCGATGAATCGTTTCGCATACAGGTGGAAGCTGCCCGCGTACGGCATGGCCACGGACAGTTCGCCGAGCGAGACCATCACGCAATAGACCAGCAGCGAGCCGACCGCATACGCCAGAATCGCGCCGAGTGGGCCCGCCTGGTGGATCGTGTAGCCCGAGGAGACGAACAGGCCGGTGCCGATCACGCCGCCGAGGGAGATCATGGTCAGATGACGGGATTCCATTTTCCGTTCGAGGCCGGTGCCGTTGGCCGCCCCGGTCGCGACGTCTGCATTCGATGCGCCGGTGGTGGCTGTGGCTTTTCCGTCGTCCGACATGCCTTAAACTCCTTTGGTCATGGGTGGGTTCCGCGGATGGACCTCCCCATGATAGCCGGACGTCGGCCTAGACGGTGAATCGGCGGGCGGACGGCCGCGACCGGGTCAGGACTGGCGCCAGGCCTTCAGTACGTCTGCCGGTACCCGGGAGGCGTCGAAACGGTAGTGTCCGGTGACCGTCATGTGCTTTTTGAAGGAGAAATAGTCGTTTTCGCGCTGCTCCTGGCCCATGTTGTGGATGACGTAGGTCAGTCCGCTTGCATCGCGTTTGTCGGAGATGACGCCGATGTGCTTGGTGTGCGCGAACACCACGATGTCGCCGGCCTGCCATTGGGCTTTGTCATTGGTGTCCGTGGTCAGGCTTTGCGCGTATTTGGCGAGGAACACGTCGAGCACGCCGGTGCGGCGGAAGTCGATGTTCGGGTCGGGATTCGGCGCCACGGCGGCGTAGGATGCGGGGTCGGCCGCGATGTCGGCGTCGACCATGGCTTTGAGATCGTAGCCGGCCTGGCGGAAGGCGCGCCAGATGACGTCGGTGCAGGCACCGCGGTCGTCCGGCGGGTAGCCGCCCTGATAGTAGCCGCTGTCGTACTTGGGTTTGTCTGCGGCGTCCTGCAGTGCGCCGGCGAGGATGTCCGCGTAATCGTCCGTGCCGTTGCCGTTGAAATCGACCGGACTGGCTTGTCTGGGGTATTGCCGTTGCGCCTCCTGTCGGGGCATGACCGACGTATCGTTGGCCTGTTTTCCTCCGGTGACGGAGGCGATTGATGTGGTGATGGCTTCGCTGAATGCGCCGCCCATCGAGCGCCATGGCAGACCGGTCATGTGGCGTATGGCCAGGGCTCCCCCGGCGGCCAGCACCATGACCAGCAGGACGGCGATGCATGTTCCGGCCCACCGGTTGGTCCGTCGATGATCCTGCCGGAGCATATCCCCATCCGATTCGCTTACATACTGTGCCATGGTTCGCCTCCGTTCGTGCCGGTCACGGCCATCAGCCTCACTGTATGATATTCAACCCGCCGCGCATCGTCGCATACAGGTTTTCTGTATGAATTCGACCATCCATACCATGAACAACGTGTTGTTTTAAATGAATAGTAGCTAAATTGAACATCACGTTGTCGAGAACAAAAGGCTCCCCTCTCTGAGGGGAGCTGTCAGCGAAGCTGACTGAGGGGAGTATCAGCACCAACCGACCACTCCCCTCAGTCTCACTTCGTTCGACAGCTCCCCTCAGAGAGGGGAGCCTTCACATCACAGCCGCTCACTTCACCTATACCCCAGTCCACCGGACTGTTCGCTTCACGGCTCGGTCCTCAGCCAGATAATTTACTGCCTACAGCTCGCGCAACTGGGCGGCGATCTGCACGGCCTCCACGCTGGCCTCGGCCTTGTTGCGGGTCTCCTGCCATTCGGTGGCGGGCACGGAATCGAGCACGATGCCGGCGCCGGCCTGGACGCTTGCCTCATGGTCGCGCAGGAACGCGGTGCGGATGGCGATGGCCATGTCCAGATTGCCGGAGAAGTCAAAGTAGCCCACGGTGCCGCCATAGATGCCGCGGTCGGCGGGTTCCAGCTCGTCGATGATCTCGATGGCGCGCGGCTTGGGGGCTCCGGAGAGCGTACCGGCCGGGAACGCGGAGGTGAACACATCAAACGCGGTCATGGACGGGTTCACGCGACCGGTCACGGTGGAGCAGATATGCATGATGTGGCTGAACCGCTTGATGTCCATGAGGGAGACGACCTCGACCGTGGTCGGGTCGCACACACGGCTCAGGTCGTTGCGGGCCAAATCCACGAGCATGATGTGTTCGCTGCGTTCCTTCGGATCGGCCAGCAGCTCCTTGGCAAGCTTCTCGTCTTCCTCCGGGGTGGCGCCGCGAGGGCGGGAACCGGCGATCGGGAAGGTCATGGCGTGACCGTTGTCCACCTTGATGAGGGTCTCCGGACTGGAGCCGATCACGTTGAAGTCACGTCCCTGCGCGTCGGTGAGCGCCATGAAGTACATGTACGGGCTCGGGTTCAGGGTGCGCAGCACACGGTACACGTCGAACGGGTCGGCGGGCGAGTCGATGTCGAGTCGCTGGGAGATGACCACCTGGAACACGTCGCCGTCGATGATATGGCGCTTGGCCTCCTCCACCGCGTGCTCGTAATGGCTTTTCTCGGTGCGGAAGCGCAGTTCGGGCTGTTCGACCGTCTCGTCCAGCACGTTGACGCGCGCCTCTCCCTGCGTGGGGGTGGCAGCGTCGCGCTGCATCTGGTCGAGTCGGGCCACGGCCTCGTTGTAGGCGGCGTCCGCTCGCGTGGGCTTGTCGTCCACGTTCACCGCATTGGCGATGAGCCATACGGATCCGGACACGTGGTCCACCACGGCGATGTCCGTGGCCAGGGCGAGCACAGTTTCCGGCTGGCCGGTCTCGTTCGGTGCCTCGGCGCGCAGCGTGGGCTCCCAATGGCGGATCGCATCCCAACCCACCGTGCCGACCAGACCGCTGGTCAGGTTCGGCAGGCCTTCCACATGCGGGGCCTTCAGCGCCTTCAACGTGGCATGGGCCACTTCGATCACGTCACCGGTGCGGGGCACGCCCGCCGGCACCTTGCCGAGCCAGTCGGCCTGACCACCGTTGGAGCGCAGCTGCGCCATCGAGTTGACGCCAATGAAACTGTAGCGGCTCCATGTGCCGCCGAATTCCGCCGATTCGAGAATGAACGTGCCGCTGCGGCCTCCGGCGAGTCGCTCGTAAAAGCCGACCGGCGTGAGCGAGTCGGCAAGCAGCCGGCGCACGATCGGAATCACACGGTATCCCTCATCGGCCAGCTCGTGGAACTGTTCGCGGCTGGGCCAGGTGGCACCCCACTTCAGGTGCTTGACGCTGCATTCGCTCATACGATCCTCCTTTGGAAAAGCTGTTCGGATGGGAAACCGGCTCACTGGTCGGCGGGACGGTGGCCTTCGACCACGGGCAGCGGACCGCCTTCGAGGAAGCAGCTGCGCTTGCCGGTATGGCACGCGGCACCCACCTGGTCGACCTCCACCAGAAGCGCGTCGCCGTCGCAGTCGAGCGAGACGCCCTTGACGTACTGCACATGGCCGGACGTGTCGCCCTTGCGCCAGTATTCCTGACGGGACCGGGACCAGAAGGTCACGCGACCGGTGGTCAGGGTGCGGCGCAGGGCCTCATCGTTCATGTATCCGACCATCAGCACCTCACGGGTGTCGTACTGCTGAATCACGGCCGCGACCAAGCCCTTGGCGTCGCGCTTCAGCCGTTCGGCGATGCGCGGATCCAGGGTTTCGGAGTTGTCGTATGCGATGGGTTCGGTGGTTGTGTTCGTCATGTCCTCTTGCTTTTTCCGTATGGTTTTTCGTTTCAGCGCACGGTGTAGCCGTGCTTCTTGAGTTCTGCCTTGACGTCGGCGATGGTCATGATGCCGTAGTGGAACACGGATGCGGCCAGCACGGCGTCCGCACCGGCCTCGATGGCGGGCGGGAAGTCCTCGACCTTGCCGGCGCCGCCGGATGCGATGATCGGGATCTTGACCTCCTTGCGCACGGCGCGAATCATTTCAAGGTCGAAGCCCTCCTGGGTGCCGTCGGCATCCATGGAGTTGAGCAGGATTTCGCCCGCACCCAGTTCCTCGGCGCGCTTGACCCACCAGATGGCGTCGATGCCGGTGGATTTACGGCCACCCATGGTGGTGACCTCGAAACCGGACTGCGTGTGCTGCTCGCCCTTCTCGCGACGTGCGTCCACGGAGAGCACCAGCACCTGGTTGCCGAAGCGGTCAGCCACGCGGCTGATGAGCGAGGGGTCGTTGATCGCCGCGGTGTTGACGCCGACCTTGTCCGCGCCACAACGCAGCAGGGAGTCCACGTCCTCGGGCGTGCGCACGCCGCCGCCCACGGTCATCGGGATGAAGACCTGCTCCGCGGTGCGCGAAACCACATCGATCATGGTGCCGCGGTGGGAGCTGGAGGCGGTCACGTCGAGGAAGGTGATCTCGTCGGCTCCCTGCCGGTAGTATTCGGCGGCCAGCTCCACGGGGTCGCCGGCGTCCTTGAGGTTCTCGAAATGCACACCCTTCACCACACGACCGGCGTCAACGTCCAGGCACGGGATGACTCGTACCGCCAACGACATGCTTCACTCCCCTGTTCGGCTTTGCAGTAACGCTCCTCAGCCTACCTATCTCCCGTTACATGGCCGCGGGCGTTTCTGGAATATGAGAACCGACATGATTGCGCGGGCCGCGAATGGTCGGGAAACGGACGCGCGCGGACGCGGACTGTGGGAGAATATGCGGTGGAATCATCCGCCAATCCAAAGGAGGCTGTCATGGCTGTGGAGAACAGCAAGGTACTGATCATCGTGAACAACTGGGGCATCGAGGAGACCGAGCTGACGCGCCCGCTGCGTGATCTCAAGGCCGCCGGCGCGCAGGTGACGCTCGCCGCCACCACGTTGGATCCGTGCGAGACCGTGCAGCATGACCGTTACGAGGGCGAGACGCTGACCCCGGATACCCGTCTGTCGGATGTGCAGGCCGCCGATTATGACCTGCTCGTGGTGCCCGGCGGCACCTGCAACGTGGACCGCATCCGCGTGAACGAGGACGCCATCGACCTAGCTCAGGAGTTCGCGCACGAGGGCAAGCCGATCGCGGCCATCTGCCATGGCGCCTGGCTGCTGGTGAACGCCGGACTGATCGCCGGCAAGACGGCGGCCCCCTGCCGCTACATCGCGGCCGACATCGAGAACGCGGGCGGCCACTACGTGGATGAGCAGGTGCACGTGGACGACGCCAACGGCTTCCGTCTCATCACCTCCCGCAAGCCCGACGATCTGGACTACTTCGTGTCCGCGATTAAGGATGCACTGAAGTAGACGGTTTTCCGGTGAGCTTGTGCCTCACCGGGTATGGAATCGGCCTTTGGCCGATGCTATTGATCCCGCAGCTTTCGCTGCGTGCTTCTCTCCCTCCGTCATCGGCTACGCCGATGACACCTCCCTCGTCAGAGGGAGGCTAGACTATATGTCATAGTCCTTGGCTCCCTCTGACGAGGGAGCTCCCGGCGTAAGCCGGGTGAGGGAGAGAAGCGGGCAGCGAAAGCTGCGGAAAACACAGCATCGGCCAAAGGCCGATTCCTTTTTCAGCAGCGGCGCTCAGCGTTCCTTGGCGGCGAGCTGTCCGCAGGCGCCGTCGATGTCCTGACCGCGGGTGTCACGCAATGTCGCGGTGATGCCGGCGGCGTGCAGGATCTCCAGGAATCGCGCTTCGTCCTCAGGCTTGGAGGCCGTCCACTTGGATCCCTCGATGGGGTTGAGCGGAATCGGGTTCACGTGCGCCCAATTGTCGCCATAATGGTTGAGGCGCTTGGCCAAGAGGCGCGCATGCTCGGCCTGGTCGTTGATGCCGCGCATGAGCGCGTATTCGATGCTCACGCGGCGTTTGGACGCCAGCCAGTAGTCGTGCGCGGCGTCCAACACCTGCTCGGTGTTGAAGCGCTTGTTCATCGGCACGAGTTCATCGCGCAGCTCGTCGCTTGGCGCGTGCAGCGAAACGGCCAGTCGCACCGGGATGCCTTCGGCCGTGAGCTTCTTGATGCCGGGCACCACGCCCACGGTGGATACGGTGATGTTGCGGGCGGAGATGCCGAATCCCTCGGGCGGCATGGCGGAGATCTGGCGTACGGCAGACAGCACGGACTTGTAATTGCCCATCGGCTCGCCCATACCCATGAACACGATGTTGCTCAGGCGTCCGGGGCCGCCGGCCACCTCGCCGTCGCGCATCATTTTGGCGGCCACGCGCACCTGTTCCACGATCTCGCCTGCGGACATGTTGCGGGTCAGTCCGAGCTTGCCGGTGGCGCAGAACGGGCATCCCATACCGCAGCCCACCTGGGAGGAGATGCACAGCGTGGTGCGCGTCGGATAGCGCATGAGCACGGATTCGATGAGTGAACCGTCGAACAGCTTCCACAGCGTCTTGATGGTGGTGCCCTGGTCGGCCACCTGACGGGTGACCTCGGTGATGAGCTGCGGGAAGAACGCTGCCGCGGCGTCATCGCGCTTGGCGGCCGGGAAGTCGGTGAACGCGGCGGCGTTCACATCGAAGTGGCCGTAGTAGTGGTTGGCCAGCTGCTTGACGCGGAACTTGGGCAGGCCAAGTTCGCTGGCGCGCTCGATGCGCTCCTCGGGAGTCATGTCCACGAAATGCAGCGGCGGCTTGCCTCGGCGGGCGTGGTCCTTGGACAATACATCGCGGAAGGCTCCCGCAGTGCCGCCCGGGGTGATGCCGGTTTCCGGGGTGTCGGTTTCCTGATTGGTCATGACGTTCGCTTCGTTCTCGAATCTTGCATTGATTAGTGACTGTCCTGCGACCGTCCGCCGCGTCACAGTCCGGTGACCCACAGCAGCGCGCAAGTGAACGGCGCGCTCATGAGGATGGAATCGACGCGATCCATCACGCCGCCGTGGCCCTTGAGCAGGTGGCCCATGTCCTTGATGCCGATGTCCCTCTTGAGCATGGAGGCGCACAGGTCGCCGAAGGTGCCCACCGCACCGATGAGGATGCCGGCCACGATCGGCACCCACCAGCGGGTGGACCAGGTGGCGGCATCGTACGTGCAGGCGAACACGGCGAATGCGCCGGCCATGGCGAACAGCATGGATCCGATGAGGCCCTCCACGGATTTCTTCGGGGAGATGCGCGGGCTGAGCTTGTGCTTGCCGAGCCATGCGCCGGCAAACAGGCCGCCCGTATCGGACAGGGCGGGCATGAACACCAGCATGATGGCGTGCGCCACGGGGTGGTCGTTGAACGTGAGCGGGATGATGATGCAGCTCGCCAGCAGCGGGATGTACAGCACGGTGAGCACGGAGACGGCCACATGGCTTAGTCGCGAATGGTGCTGTTCGCCGCCCTCATGGTTGAAGGACGATTCCAGACGGGCGCTGGCGTCCGTGCTGGAAAGCTTGCCGGCGACCGCCAGGGAGAGGCGGTTGCCGAAGCTGAGTTTGGCGCTGGCGGAGATCGCCACGAGGATGATCGAGACGATGATGCTCAGCGACATCGTGATGAGATGGTACGGGGAATAATAGGTGGCGAAGAGCGTGAGGGCCGAGCAGATCCAGAGCATGAGCACCGGAATGTGCAGTCCCACGGTGGCGAAATCGACCCTCAGCTCCCACAGCGCCAGAATCATGAACACCACGACCAACAGCACGAACAAGTCGATGCTGAACAGCAGGCAGCCGAGAATGATCGCGATGAGCACCACGGCCGTGCCGATGGCCTGTGGCATGTTGCGACCGGTTTTCTTGTTGATCTGGTCGAGGGTCTCCTCGGCCTCTGCGTGTAGTTGTTCGTTGCGTTCCATAATGCTCCGTACCGGGTCCGGGAATCAGACCTCCATGATCTCCTTCTGCTTGGTCTCCAGCAGGGCGTCGATTTCGTCGGTGACGGACTTGGTGACCTTGTCGAGGTCCTTGAGCAGACGATCGCCCTCGTCCTCGCCCATGTCGCCGTCCTTGACGGACTTGTCGATGGTCTCCTTGGTCTTACGGCGGATGTTGCGCACGGCCACCTTGCCGTCCTCGGCCTTGCCCTTGGCGAGCTTGACGTACTCCTTGCGGCGGTCCTCGGTGAGCTCCGGCATGGTCAGGCGGATGACGTTGCCGTCACGGTTCGGGCTGATGCCGAGATCGGAGTTGCGAATGGCCTTCTCCACGGCGGCGGCCTGGGAGGCGTCGAACGGGGTGACGGCCAGGGTGCGCGGCTCGGGGACGCCGATGGAGGCCACGGCCTTGATCGGGGTCGGGGCGCCGTAGTAATCGACCATGATGCCGTTGAGCAGGGCCGGGTTGGCGCGGCCGGTGCGGATGCCCGCGAAGTTCTCCTTGGTGTTTTCCACGGTCTTGGCCATCTGTTCCTTGGCCTGATCGATGAGGGACATATTCACTCCTTTTGATTGGTGGTGTTCGTCTGTGAACGCTTGGTATCTGATTGTAGGCGATTGCCGGAGGCGGCTCAGTCGGCCACGCGGGATTCGGCGGTGGAGACCAGCGTGCCGATCTCGTCGCCCAGCAGCGCACGGGTGACGTTGCCCTGGCCTTCGAGGCCGAAGACACGGATGCGCTTCTTGTTGTCGCGGGCCATGGACAGCGCGGAGGCGTCCATGACGGCCAGGTTGTCCACGAGGGCGCGGTTGTAGCTCAGCGTCTCGAAACGCTTGGCGTTCGGGTCCTTGCGCGGGTCGGCCGTGTATACGCCGTCCACGCCGTTCTTGCCCATGAGCACTTCGTCGCAGTGGATCTCGAGGGAGCGCTGGATGGAGACGGTGTCCGTGGAGAAGTACGGCATGCCGGCGCCGGCGCCGAAGATGACCACGCGGCCCTTCTCGAGATGACGGATGGCCTTGAGCGGAATGTACGGTTCGGCGACCTGGCCCATCGTGATGGCGGTCTGCACGCGCGTGGCCTGGCCCTCCTGCTCCAGGAAGTCCTGCAGCGCAAGGCAGTTCATGACGGTGCCGAGCATGCCCATGTAATCGCCGCGGGATCGGTCGATGCCGGCCTGCTGCAGTTCGGCGCCGCGGAAGAAGTTGCCGCCGCCCACCACGATGGCCACCTGGACGCCCTGCTTGACGGCGGGGACGATCTCCTCGGCGATGCGGCGAATCACCTGGGTGTCGATGCCCACCTTACCTCCGCCGAACGCCTCGCCGGAGAGCTTGAGCAGCACCCTGCGTGGCTTGTCCTGTTCAGTCATGTTGTGCCTTTCCTTACAAAAACGACAAGTGCCTGAAAATATCCAGTAGACAAGCGTATCGGTTTACGACGACACACCGATGCAGCGACACCCTGCCCATACGAAAAGCGCCACCCAACCTTATGTTGGATGGCGCTTCCCCTCGTCCGTACAGCGTTGCGTGCTGGACGATCACGCTGGTCGCACTGGGTCAGACCGGTGCGGAAGCGAGCGGGTCCTTACAGACTCACTCCTCCTCGCCCTTGCCGACCTCGATGCGCACGAAAGCGGTGGCGGAGCCGCCGACTTCCTTGAACAGGTCGCCCACGGTCTTGGACGGATCCTTGACGAACGGCTGCTCGAGGAGCACGACTTCCTTGAAGAAAGCGTTGAGACGACCCTCGACGATCTTCGGGACGATCTTCTCCGGCTTGCCCTCGGCCAGGGACTTCTCGGTGGCCACGCGGCGCTCGGACTCGACGACCTCGGCCGGGACGTCCTCGCGGGTCAGCCACTCGGCGCCCATGGCGGAGATCTGCAGGGCGGCCTCGTGGGCCACGGCGGCACCGGCCTTGTCGGTGGCGATCATGGCCACGATGCTCGGCGGCATCTCGGCGGACTTCTTGTGAGCGTAGATCTCGACATGCTCGCCGGAGACCTTGGCGTACTGGCCGACCTTGACGTGCTCGCCGAACAGGGCGGCGGCTTCCTCGATGGCCACCTTGACGGTGGAATCGCCGGCCTTGGCCTCCAGCAGCTCCTCGGCGGAGTTGGCGTCGGCTTCCACGGCGTAGCCGAGGATCTCCTCGGAGAACTCCACGAACTTCGGGGTCTTGGCCACGAAGTCGGTCTCGGAGTTCAGCTCGACGGCGTAACCGGTCTCGCCGTTGGCGCCCTCGACGACCTTGGAGGCGATGGTGCCTTCCTGGGCCTTGCGGCCTTCACGCTTGCCGGCCGCGGCGATGCCCTTGGCGCGGATGATTTCCTTGGCGCGGGCGACGTCACCCTCGGCCTCGGTCAGGGCCTTCTTGACGTCGAGCATGCCGGCGCCAGTGTCTTCACGAACCTGCTTGATCAGTGCGGCGGTAATTGCTGCCATTGATTTTCTCCTTGAGAATATTGCTTACCCAAAAACGATGGGAAGCGCTGTATTCAGGCACTTCCCATCGTAGAGCATCACTCGGCCTTCGGAGCCTCGGTTTCGCCCTCGGCGGCGGCCGGAGCGGCCTCAGCCGGAGCGTCGTTGGTCAGGAGTTCCTTCTCCCAAGCGGCCATCGGCTGCTCGGCGGACTCGCCGGCGGCCTTGTTGGCGCCGGAGCGCTCCAGCAGACCCTCGGCGACGGCGTCGGCCATCAGGCTGGTGAGCAGCTCGATGCCGCGGATGGCGTCGTCGTTGGCCGGGATCGGGTAGTCAACGATGTCCGGATCGGCGTTGGTGTCGACGATGGCGACGACCGGGATGCCCAGCTTGTGGGCTTCCTCGACGGCCAGGGCCTCCTTGGTGATGTCGACCACGAACATGGCGGACGGGGTACGGTTCATGTTGCGGATACCGCCCAGCTGCTTGTTGAGCTTGTCCTTCTCGCGCTCAAGCAGGAGGAGTTCCTTCTTGGTCAGGCCGGAGCCGTGCACGTCGGTGAAGTCCATCTCCTCAAGCTCCTTGAGGCGGTTCACGCGCTTGGAAACGGTCTGGAAGTTGGTCAGCATACCGCCGAGCCAACGCTCGGACACGTACGGCATGTTCACGCGGGTGGCCTGGTTGGCGACGGCTTCCTGGGCCTGCTTCTTGGTGCCGACGAAGAGCACGGTGCCGTTGTGGGCCACAGTGGTCTTGATGAAGTCGTACGCCTTGTCGATCATGTCGAGCGACTTGAACAGGTTGATGATGTGGATGCCATTGCGCTGGGTGAGGATGAACTGCTTCATCTTCGGGTTCCAGCGGCGGGTCTGGTGGCCGAAGTGCAGGCCGGCCTTCAGCATGTCGCTCATAGTGATCTGAGCCATGGTATTACTACCTTTCTTGTCGGTTCTTGCCTGGCCATGCGCACCTGCGTGCAGCCGCTCCCCCGCATGATGCGGGCTTGCAACCGACCGACACAGGCCGTCGCGAGCATGACGCGAATTTTTCGTGTGCCGGTTGACAATAATGGGTTGGCCCCGAACGCCAGCGACTGCGTCCGTTGCCGGGTGGCACACAAGTTTTCAGAATAACAGAAGGCCGGTACTATTGCGGCTTCCCGCAACGCACTGGCCTTTCGCCGAATCTCGTGACTCACCTGCCACGATTTGCAATAGCGGACCGCCTTCGGCGGACCCAATATCACCTTCGTTCGGCTATCGCCTCACTCAGGCGTCGCCTACGGACAGTCCACCGGACTGTCCGCCTAACGGTTCCGCATATAGCGGAGCGCCGCGCGACGCTCCTCCTTTTCGAGACGGTCAAGGTAGACGTGGCCGTCCAGATGGTCGCATTCGTGCTGGAGCATGCGGCCCATGAGGCCGTGGCCCTCCAGCACCACTTCCTTGCCGTCCAGGTCGATGCCGCGCACGCGGGCGTAGTCCGCGCGGCGGGTCTTGTACCACAGGCCGGGCACGGACAGGCAGCCCTCGTCGCCGTACTGTTCGCCGGAGGTCTCCTCGATGACCGGGTTGAGGATGTAGCCGATCTTGCCGTCGATGTTGTAGGAGAACGCCCTGAGGCTCACGCCGATCTGGTTGGCGGACAGGCCGGCGCGGCCCGGATCGTCCACGGTCTCCAGCAGGTCGTCGACCAGACGGCGCACGGCCGGGGTGATTTCCTTGATCTCGTCGCAGGGGGTGCGCAGCACCGGATCGGGCACGACCCTGATCTCACGGATGGCCACTGGTATTACTCCTCGTTCTTCTCGTCACGGTTCTGGCCGGTCTCGCCGTCCTCGCCGGCTGCGGATGCGCTCTCGCCGTCATCCTCGTCGTCCTCGGCTTCGGCCTTGGCCTTCTTGATTTTCTCCGATACGCTAGCAAGTGAATCCGACACGCTGGTGCGCATCTGTTCGGAGGCCTGCTTCATCTGTTCCGACGCCTGCTTGACCTGCACGGAGGCCTTCTTGACGGTTTCCGAGGTGCTGTCGATGATCTTGGCGGTGGCCGGCAGCGGCTTGTTGGAGGGCTTAGGGGCGTACAGTTCGTCCTCGATGACTGCGGCGTAGCGCTGCAGTACCTTGGGGCGCACCACCTTCATGCTCGGGGTGAGCGTGCCGTTGGCCTGGCTGAACTCCTCATCGAGGATCTCGAACTTGCGCACGGATTCGGCGCGGGACACGTTCGCGTTGGCCTGGTCCACGTACTGCTGGATGAAGGCGCGCACCGCGTCGTTCTCCTTGGCCTCGCCCAGGGTCATGTTCGCGTCCAGTCCCTGGCCTTCGAGCCAAGAGCGCAGCATCTCCGGGTCGAGTTCGATGAGTGCGGAGACGAAGGGCTTGCCATCGCCCACCACCACGGCGTGCGCCACGATGGGGCAGGTGTCGATGATGTCCTCCATCGGCGCCGGGCTGATGTTCTTGCCGCCCGCGGTGATGATGATGTCCTTCTTGCGGCCGGTGATGAACGTGAAGCCCTTGTCGTCGATGCGGCCCAGGTCGCCGGTCTTGATCCAGCCGTCGGCGGTCATGGCCTGGGCGGTCAGTTCGGGCTGCTTGTAGTAGCCGAGGAACACGTTCGGGCCGGTGAGTTCGATCTCGTCGTCCTCGCCGAGGCGCACGCCCATGCCGGGGCCGGGCTTGCCGACCGAACCGACCTCGTTGTCGTCCTCCCAGTTGACGAGCATCGGGGCGGCGGTTTCGGTCATGCCGTAGCCCTGGATGAAGGTGATGTCGTCCATGCCGTTGAAGAAGTGGGCCAGGTCCACGTTGAGGGGCGCGCCGCCGCAGGCCAGCCACCTCAGGTTCGGGCCGAGGGCGGAGCGGATGGACTTGCCCACCGTGGCCATGTAGAACGAATGCTTCATGCGTTCGATCGGCGAGTGTCCCTTGCCGCCCTGCTCGTCCTTGCTCCACTTGACGAAGTGCTTGACGGACTGGGCGAAGATGTAGCCCTGGATGCCGGCGCCGGCCTTCTGGGAGGCGGCGTTGTAGACCTTCTCGAACACACGCGGCACGCCCAGCAGGTAGGTAGGCTTGAAGCTGCGGATGTCCGCCAGCAGGTGCTTGGCGTTGGGGATGTATCCCACCACGCCGCAGCCGCCGATGGCCACGTACTGGATGTAGCGGGCGAAGCAATGGGCCAGCGGCAGGAACAGCAGTAGGCGGTTGTCCCGGTAGAGCATGCCGTTGAGGATCTCGTAGCCGTTGAGCACGATGTGCGTGTAGTTGCGGTTGGAGAGCATGGCGCCCTTGGGCTTGCCGGTGGAACCGGAGGTGTACACCACGGTGAGCAGGTCGTCCGCCTTGATGCGGGCGATGGCCTGGTCGAGCGCCTCGTCGCTCACGCCGGTGCCGAAGTCGGCCACGCCGTCGAGCCCGTCGGCCTTGAAGTTGAAGACGTACTTCATGCCCGGGTGGTTCGCGCGGATCTGTTCCAGCGTCTGTGCGCGCTGGGAGTCGCCGGCGAAGGCGATGACGGGGTTGACCTCCTCCACGATGGCGGCGGTCTGCTTGGCCGAGTCGGTCTCGTAGACGGGCACCACCACGGCGCCGATGGCCGCGCAGGCGAAGTCCGCCAGACCCCACTCATAGCAGGTGGGCGAGTAGATGAGGACCATCGTGCCGGCTTTGACGCCGAGGCCCATGAGGCCCTTGGCGATCTCGCGCACACGGGCGAGCATTTCGGAGGCGGTGGCGCTGTGCCATTGGTGGGTTTCGTCGTCCTGCCATTCGGCGATGGTGTCGTCCGGGGTGCGGGCGGCACGCTTGACCAGCAGCGAGAAGACGGTGTCCTCGTCGGTGGTCACATACCTGGGTGCTTCAACATGTTCACGCATGCTTTACACTATAAGACCCGCCGCGCCGAGAGTCGGGCACGGCGGGCCGAATCGGACGGACTTCGGCTTTGGGCCGAGCCGTCATCGCTTATCGGACATCCGCAAGGGACGTGTCAGCCGAGATCAGCGTACTGGCACATCCATCGGCTCCCGATGAATCTGAAGCGAAGAGTTACCCTGACATCTTCCTGGCCGATGGTCATGAACACCGCCATCTCCAGCGTCTCCTGGCTGACGATTACACCGTCGATCAGCGTGGGGACCGTGGGCAGATAGCAGAACTTGGCCTTGTCCGACGGATGGGTGAGCATGTGCGCGTCCAGCAGGTACTGCATAGTGCGCAACCGTTCGAGACAGGGCTGGGTCATGGCCCGGTGCAGCCGGTCCACGCTGAGCTTGCCGCGTACGGCGTCCGCCGACGTGCAGGCGATCCGGCATGCGGCCAGGGCCATGGTGTGGCATTCATCGGCGTTCATGCCGCCGATGAATGTGGGCTGGATGTGATATCTGACCGGTCTGTCGGACAGCTCCACGACGATAAAACCGTTGAAGCCCGGCAACGGATCGTACCTACGCCCATGGGTAAAGAAGAAATAATGATCCATGGTGGTTATCCCCTTCTGATAGGTTGCATGGCCCCATCCCCCAATGCGCCGGCCATACCCCCTAACAACAACACGAAAGGCGCGCCAAGTCAAACGACCCAGCGCGCCTCGAATCGGCGTCATTCCTTGGAAATCAAGGGTTAGCGCTCACATACGGCAGCCTTTAGCGTGCGGAATAGGGGTTGACCACCATGCCGCAACGCTGGAAGTTCTTCACGTCCACGTAACCGGTGGAGGCCATGGCACGCTTGAGCGCTCCGATGAAGTTGGTCTTGCCGTCCGCCTGGTGGCTCGGTCCGAACAGGATCTGCTCCAGGGAGCCGACCGTGCCCACGGTGGTGCGGAAACCACGCGGCAGAGTCTGGTGACGGGCCTCGGCACCCCAGTGGGTGCCCTTGCCCGGAGCCTCAGTGGCGCGGGCCAGCGGAGCACCGAGCATCACGGCGTCGGCACCAAGGGCCAAGGCCTTGACGAAGCTGCCGGAGTCGCCCATGCCGCCGTCGGCGATGACCTGCACGTAGCGGCCGCCGGACTCGTCCATGTAGTCGCGACGGGCCTCGGCAACGTCCGCGATGGCGGTGGCCATGGGGGCCTGCACGCCGATGGTCTGGCGGGTGGCGGATACCGCGCCGCCGCCGAAGCCCACGAGCACGCCGGCCGCGCCGGTGCGCATGAGGTGCAGGGCCGCGGTGTAGTTGGTGGCGCCGCCCACAATGACCGGCACGTCGAGGTCGTAGATGAACTTCTTGAGGTTGAGCGGGGTGTGGCCGGCCGAGACGTGCTCGGCGGAGACCACGGTGCCGCGGATCACGAACAGGTCCACGCCCGCGTCCACCACGGTGGAGTAGAACTGCTGGGTGCGCTGCGGCGAAAGCGCACCGGCCACGGTGACGCCGGCGGCGCGGATCTCATGCAGACGCTGCGTGATGAGCTCGGGCTTGACCGGCTCGGCGTAAATCTGCTGGATGCGCTTGGTGGCCTCGTCGGCGGGCAGGCCGGCGATCTCCTCCAGCAGCGGGGCCGGATCCTCGTAACGGGTCCACAGGCCCTCCAGGTCGAGCACGCCGAGCGCGCCCATCTTGCCCATGGCGATGGCGGTGGCCGGGCTGGTCACCGAATCCATGGGGGCGCCGAGCACCGGCACGTCGAACTCGTAGGCGTCGATCTGCCAGGACGTGGAGACGTCCTCGGGATCGCGCGTGCGACGGGACGGAACGATGGCCACATCGTCAAGCGCATAGCCGAGACGGCCCTTTTTACCCAAACCGATTTCAATTTCCTGAGACATGGCTTCAAGACTATTGCCGGGGACGGACTCGGAGGCAAGGCATGTCCATATTCTCGTCACGCACGGTCCGGCGTTACAAACATGAGATATGAATTGAACCATCTTCACACCATCTACAGGGAGGGAACATGGCCAAAATCAAGGTCGAAGGCACCGTTGTCGAACTCGACGGCGACGAGATGACCCGTGTGATCTGGAAGGACATCAAGGACCGTCTTATCCTGCCGTATCTCGACGTGAACCTTGACTACTACGATCTGGGCATCCAGCACCGCGACGAGACCGACGACCAGGTGACCATCGACGCCGCCCATGCCATCCAGAAGCATCACGTGGGCGTCAAGTGCGCCACCATCACCCCCGACGAGGCCCGAGTCAAGGAATTCGGGTTGAAGAAGATGTGGAAGTCCCCCAACGGCACGATCCGCAACATCCTGGGCGGCACCATCTTCCGCGAGCCCATCGTGATGAGCAACGTGCCGCGTCTGGTGCCGGGTTGGACCAAGCCGATCGTGGTGGCCCGCCACGCCTTCGGCGACCAGTACAAGGCGACGGACTTCAAGGTGCCGGGTGCCGGCCAGCTGACCGTGACCTTCACCCCGGACGACGGCTCCGAGCCGATCCAGCACGTGGTCTACAACTACGGCCCGGACGGCGGCGTGGCCCAGGTGCAGTACAACGTGAACGACTCGATCCGCGGTTTCGCGCGCGCCTGCTTCAACTACGGCCTCATGCGCCACTACCCGGTGTACCTGTCCACCAAGAACACCATTCTCAAGGCCTATGACGGCCAGTTCAAGGACATCTTCGCCGAGGTCTTCGAGACCGAATACAAGGACAGGTTCGAGGCCGAGGGCCTCACCTACGAGCACCGCCTCATCGACGACATGGTCGCCAGCTCCCTCAAGTGGCATGGCGGCTACATCTGGGCCTGCAAGAACTACGACGGCGACGTGCAGTCCGATTCCGTGGCGCAGGGCTTCGGCTCGCTGGGCCTCATGACTTCCGTACTCATGACCCCGGACGGCCAGACCGTCGAGGCCGAGGCGGCGCATGGCACCGTGACCCGCCACTACCGCCGTTGGCTCAAGGGTGAGAAGACCTCCACCAACCCGATCGCCTCCATCTTCGCGTGGACCGGCGGCCTGAAGCACCGCGCCGACCTGGACAACACCCCCGAGGTGCGTCACTTCGCCGAGACGCTGGAGAAGGTCATCGTGGACACCGTGGAAGGCGGCCAGATGACCAAGGATCTCGCCATGCTGATCGGTCCGGACGAACCGTGGCTCGATACCGAGGGCTTCATGAACGCGCTGGACGAGAACCTGCAGAAGGCCCTGGCCGACTGATCCCGACCTCCGTTCCCACCACGATCGCTCACGGGTTCTCCCTGGGCTCCCCTTGTCAGGGGAGCTGACCGCGCTGCGGGCTGAGGGGTAGTCCGCAGCGATTCCGGCTGATTTCATTCCACGTTCCCACCCTGATCGTTCCCGGATATGTGACGATTTCCCGTCATGTGTCCGGGACTTTTCATATACCGGCGACTAGTATCGTTATTCAGTTCGTTTCCGACATCCGTTTTCAGGATCCCAAGGAGGTTCCGTACGCCTATGGTGTCCGCACGCCGTCCAGCCACCGTCCTCACCGCCTTCGCCGCCGCCTGCGCGATGGCGCTTTCGTTGACATCCTGCGCCTCGGACTCCGACCGGAACGACACCAACGGCGACACCACGATCACCAGCACCTCCCTTGGCGCGGTGGCCCTGTTCACCCCGTCCGACGGCATCACGCTCAGCCAGCAGACCCCGTTGAACAAGTGGGCCAAACTCACGCCGGACATCACCGACGCACTGGTCGACGCCGGATTCAGGAAGGGCGACGTCTCGCACACCACTTCCGATTCGTTGGACAAACAGAGCCGGGCGATCCAGGACTACGTGGTCGATCATCTGTCCAGCAAGGGCGAGACGAGCGATTCGGGCATCACCATCACCCCCGAGAACACGACGCTGCTGGTCGCTCCGGTGGTCGAGGCCGACGCCTCCACACGGCAGTACGGCGATTACGTGAGCCAGGAGCTGAGCACCAGCGGCGATGAGGTGACCGCCGAAGGCTCCGCCGACGCCGACGAGTCCTCGGACTCTTCATCATCCGATTCGTCCGGGTCATCGAAGGACGAGGCTTCCGCCGATTCGTCCGACACCGCCACCGATACTACGGCGGACAACGCGCAGGCCGAGGCCGTGGACCGTCTGGTCTCCTCGCTGAAGCTGGCCAAGGAGTCCGGCATGCACGTGGTGCTGCTGGGCAACAGCATCGAGGGCTATAAGCCGGACGCCTTCGCGAAGTTCTCGGACGCGCAGTCCATCGGTCGGCTGCAGGCGGAGAAAATCGTCGCCAAGCTGCAGCTCACCAAGGCCAGCAAGGACAACCCCAAGTACATCGAGGTGCTGTTGCCGTACACCCCGGCGGACGCCAAGGGCACGGCCGGTGATTCCACGTTCGCCCGCGAGGCGTTCCGCGGCATCTGGCAGGTGCTCGGCGCGTATTACCAGAAGGGCGTGGTGAAATCACCCTCGGGCACGCTGGACGCCAAAACCACCGAGAACGACTGGCAGCTCGTGGCGTACGACGCCTCCAAGGAAGGGTCCAGCGCCAAGACGCTTTCCACGCGCCTGGCCACGGATGACGGGGCCGACTCCCCCACGCGCATCGACGCCGTCCTCGCGCTCAACGACTACGTGGCCTCCGAAGTGGTCACCGAACTGGACGACCTCGGATACACCGGTTCGGCGGCGGACATCAACCCGCAGATCACCATTTCCGGCATCGTGGGCAACATCACCGGCAAGAAGGATCTGAGCCGCCAGGCCGTGCCGGATCCCATCAAGTCGCCCGAAAACGACGACGCCAACACGTCGGACGGCTCCGGCAGCGGCAAGGACTCCACCGCCACGGACAAGGCCAAGGATGCACAATGGCCGCTGGTGACCGGATACGGAGCGTACGTCTCGAACATCCCGTCCGTGGTCAACGGCAAGCAGTGGATGACCGGCATGGAGAACCGCAAGGCCTTCGCCTCGGACATCGCCGAGGCCTGCACGAGGCTCAACAAGGGCCAGGAGCTGGAATCCATGGTTTCCGTGCGCAACACCCAGGTGGGCGGTGTCAAGAAGGTGCCGACCATCAACGAGCCGCTTCTGGCCGTCAGCGCCAGCAACCTCAAGGCCACGCTCATCGATCCCGGCTACATCACCCTCGCCGACGCCGGCCTGTGAGAGGCGGACGGTCCCTCTCGCCTCTGCTCCGCCATCGCGGCTCCCCTGTCAGCGGAACCGATTGAGGTCGGTTGTGCCGGCATCCAGCAATACGACTATTCCAGCGGTTTCAATGCGATTCTTTTGTTTCCGCTGACATGCTCCGGATCCAGATAATCCGCGGCGCCACGTTTGAGCCCCCAATGCAGGCATTGGTCCTTGCAATGGTCCGACTCCCCTTCGACCGTACCGATGGTCTGGCCGCGCGTCACCTTCGTGCCGACCGCGAAGTCGGTGCTTGCCGGTTCGAAGGTCGAGACCACGCCGTTGGAGTGCCGCACGCTGACTACGTCCTTGCCGGCGACTTTGCCGGCGAAGCTCACCGTTCCGGCCTTCGGCGCGAGTATGGCCGTGCCTGTTTCGGCCGCAAGGTCGATGCCGCGATGTCCCGGTGACCAAGTATTCAACGGACGCTCGAACTTCTGTTCGATTATCACCGTTTCGACCGGCCAGCCATACAGGGCCTCGCATTGCGAGACCGCGGCGCCGGACGGATACGCCGGTATCTCGCCGGCATCCGCATCGGCGACGATCCCGATTCCCAATGCTAGGACCAATCCGATGACGGACATGCACGCGATCGCGGCATCGATGCGCCGGCGTTTGCATTCGTCCTGCAGCCGTTCCCATTCACGTCGTTTCGCCGCCCGAATCATCTCGTCGCGCCGCCAGTCAAGCCAATTGTTCATGTCATCTCCCATCGATGAGTCCATTGCAATCCGGAGCAACATCGAGCCGCTCCACGCCGGCATCGGTGCCGGCCGATTCCACCCTGAGGGACCGCGGCGTGCATGTCCAGCCGGAACGGGGTATGTGGTTCGAGCTTGCAAAGTTATCCACATCAACGGCTCTTGCACGTTGTCCAACGGTCATCTCCGGCCTCCTACCCTCATCGCATGGCATAATGAGGACCGGTATCGGCGGGATCACCGCAATGACGCGAGAGGGAAAGCCAGTGAAGATCTGCGAAGTGCCGCTCAGCGTGAATCCGTTCAGCCAGGGCAACATCGAGCCGATGATCATGATTGGCGTCGGCGCGGGCGGGGTGATGGCCACGTTGATTCTGGCATTCATGTTCTTCCGCAAGCCTGGTATGTGGCGTGCGCATCCCCAATCGGTGGCATGGTATGTGGCCATTGCGGCGATTCAGGCGTTCATTGCGATAGCCGTCGGCATGACCATGGGTTCATGGCATCATGGAGTGTCTCGACGCGCTGTGGAGCGGGCTTGCGGCGTATCGGATTTGCACGTGAACGGCGGCAGGACATTCGCCTGGCTCGAAGATCCCGGATACCCATATCTGGGCGGAGAAACCCGCTACGGCCCGCTGTGGTTCACGGATGGAGGGAAGGCCGTCGCCGGAGGCATCACGCTGCAAGGCGATACGGCGACCTTGTATGAGGGCGATTACGACAGCAACATCACGGTGAATGTGCATGACGCCGGCGAAACGGTGTTCCTGCATCTCTTCTTCATGGCCCTGATCATGTTCCTGATGCTGTTCGTGGCGTTTACGATCGTGATGGCCAGGAAACCGATTGAGGATGAGCCCACCATGGCGTTCGTCACGTGGCTCTGCGTGTTCATCATCGTTCTCATGACCGGTATCAGCATTCCGGTGGTCGACGCCCGTTGGATCATCCCAGTCACGCTGGCGCTGCTGCTCGAGGATATCGCGGCGTTTGCCGGCCCATTTGTGCTGGTCAAATGGCTGGCTTCGCGAAGGCGCCGCTCCCGGTCGGATCCCAACGGCCCTGTATACCAGCCAGAGGAACATGCCTAGACGCGACGAAGCCCCTTGAATATTCAAGGGGCTTCATATGGCTCCTGCGACTGGGCTTGAACCAGTGACCGTCCGATTAACAGTCGGATGCTCTGCCAACTGAGCTACGCAGGAATAATTATTGCACCCAAGATTTCTCCTGTGCACGAGTCATATATACTACATGTCTCCCGTAGAAATGCAAATCGCACGCATGCATAGCATGTCGCGCGGAATCATACGGAAATCGGCTTGCATGCATTCCCCGGCGAAGACACTCCGCCTTCGCTATTGACTTTACTGACAGTAAAGTGTTAGACTTTACTTGTGCGCAAGTAAAGATAATCGCTGTAGTCGATTGGAGACCACAATGGACAGCACGCCCCCCACCCAGTCCTCTTCTCCCCCTGTCTCTTATACCCCTCTGACGCTGC
>NZ_QFFM01000019.1 GCF_003129905.1 Bifidobacterium callitrichidarum | reverse complement strand
GGCTCGACTGTCGTCTCGCACATTGCCTACAAACAGCTCCGCTATTTGCTTCACGGCAATGTCCTGACAAGGGGAGCTGGCCGCGAAGCGGACTGAGGGGATGTCAGTTTTGGTTTAACGGAGCCAAATACGGGAAGCTGTAGGTCACAGCGCGCCGAAACCGACGGCGTGCTTGGTTTCGGAGCCGATGATGGCGTATCCCAGCGCCTTGGCCGGCACGATGATGCGACGGCCCTTGTCATCGGTCAGATCGATGGTCGCACCGGACTCGACGGCCTGCGCGATGGTCTGGCTGACCTTGTCGGCGGAGTCGTCGGTGCTGAAGTTGACCGGTCGAGCCACGTTCTGAATGCCCAGTTCGATATCCATGAATGTTCCTCACTTCCGGCCTTGCGGCCGCAGGTTGTTCGGTTGTGTGTCAATGGTTCCATTGTGCCGCGTGCGGGCGGCGGGTGCCGGACGGTTATGCGCTCGGCGTGGTGCCTTCCTCGACGCCGTTCTCCGAGATGCCAGGAACGGGCTGCGAATCGTTCGTGTCATCCGGATCGGTGGTGGCGTCGGAAGTCATGCCATTGGTGGCATCGGTGACGTCAGTAGCAACAGCGGGCTCTTCGGAACCGGCCGTGTCGCCATCGGCGGGTGTGCCGGCGTCATGCGGCGTATCGGCGCTCTCCGTCGTTTCCGGGCCGTTCGGAGTATTCACCGGGTTCCCGTCCTCGTCGTAGCCATCCAGTCCGGCGTGCGCGTCGCGCAGGGCACGTTCCTCACGTTCCAGTAGTGGAATGACCGTGGTCTTCGCGGTGGAGGAGTGCGCGAACCGTTCGCCGGTGTCGTCGGCGTCCATCAGGACATTGCCGGCCGTCGGGCCATGCAGGCTGACCGGTCCCGGGAACAGCGGCTTCGGATGGGACATCGGGCGTGTACCGGATTGCGCGGCGTTCGTGCCGTCGAAGGAGCCGCGTGCGCCGGTCGTGCCGGTCGAGGCAGCCGTGCCGGAATGCGCGCGGGACTCCTGCGATTTGGAGGACTGACCGGCCTTCTCCTGTCGATCCATCTCCAGCAGTTCCTTGAGGGTGATGGTCACCGAGGAATGTGGGGATGACGTGGAATGGGATGGCTGCGGTTTGGTCGAACCGGTGGTGCCGAATCCGGAGCGGAAGCCACCTGCAAGCGGGGTGCCGGCCAGCGGATGATCGGCGGTGCGATCGGCGGCTGGCGACGAGCCGACCGCCGGCGTCATCCCCACCTGACCCGCCGCCGAGATCTCGGCGGAACCGGTGCGGTCCGGATCGGGGGTGTCGTCGGAAACATCGGCGGACTCGGCCACGGTTGCGGCGGAACCGGACGTGCCGGAGCCACGGCGTTCATCGTCCTGCAGCAGCGTGCCCACGGTGATGGTCGACGGCGAACCGGGTTTCGTCTCGCGCGCGCTGGCTTCCTTGGCGTCAGGCGCCGGCGTGGTGTCCCGGCTGATGATGCCGAGCTGGTGCGCAAGACGCTCCACCTGCGCCTTGAACTGCATGATGCGATCGTTGTCGCCGCGGTTGATGGCCTGGATGAACTCGCCCACCTGCTCCATCTGCAGCCACAGGTTGGCGCGCAGCATGATGAGGTCGTCCAGTCGCGAGCCCATCATGCGCCCGTAGGCAGCGAGTACGGCGTTGCGGTGCGACTCGTCCAGCTTGCCGAAGATCCACGCCAGGTCGCGTGCCGGATCGTTGACTTGCATGTCCTGCCAGTTGGTCACGGCGGTGATGGTGGAGCCGGAGAACAGGAAATCGCCGTCCGAAAACCCGCCGTGCACGGTGCAGGTGGCGAACGACCACAGTCCCTCGGTCTCGATGACGCGCGCCCAGCTGTTGGTGATTTCGGTGGGCACATGGCCGGCCGAACGTAGGCGCCTGATCCAGGCGGTCAGCTGCGAGCGGATCTGGCCGGTGGTGAACACCGGATACTTGGCGGCGGTCAGGAACGCGGGGGAGAGGCGATGGATGGCGCCGAGCGCGGTACCCACGGCGGCACAGTCGTCCAGTGTCAGCAGGTCAAGCGGACGCGACTGGCCGTCGCGGTGGGCGGCGATCAGCACGGTGGTCGAACCGGTGGGGCTCGGACGGCTGGTATCCACGGTGGCCGTGGCCTTGACGGTCTCCTCGTCCTTGTTGAACGCTTGGGCGGTGGCGGTCTGACCGGGCTTGGCCACGTCGCCGGGCGCGAACGCGATCACGCGGTCCAGATCAAAGCCCAAGCCGCCGGGCTCGCGTGCAGCGGCCAGCGTCTGCGCGGCCTTCACGCGACGGACCAGACGGGTGCGGCCCGCCGCGGTGTCGGTGGCATATACGTCATACAGGCGGCCCGAGGCATCCTGCACCACGGCCTGATCGATGCCCTTGGCCTCGTCGGTCGAGCTGGCCTGCGCGCTCTCTCTCACGCCGGCGACCGCCAGGTTCGGCAAGACGGCCGAAGTCAGCGCCGCCAACACATAGTTGCTACGTTTCATCACCCTTTAACACTAATACATGCCTTGTGCGGAAAGGCCGGTCGACACCAGCGAATGAGCCATTTGCGCGCCTTTGCGCGCCTGCCCATGCCATGGTCCGTTTCGGTCCAGACCGGTCCGTGCCACAATGGAGGGCATGGAACAGGCGCAGACGATCCTCGAAGGCCTTGACGAGCAACAGCGGCGGGCGGCCACCACGCTGAACGGGCCGGTGCGCATCATCGCGGGCGCGGGCGCGGGCAAGACGCGCACGGTCACGCGGCGCATCGCCTACGCCTGCGCCACCGGGGCATGGAAGCCCGAGCGGGTGCTCGCCGTCACGTTCTCGGTCAAGGCGGCCACTGAAATGCGCGTGCGCCTCGAGCAATTAGGCGTCGGCGGCAACGCACGGCAGGGATCCGGCAACGGGGTCACGGCCGCGACCTTCCACTCGGCCGCCCTGAACCAGCTCAATAGCGTCTGGGCGGACGTGTGCGAGGCGCCTTTCCCGCATCTCATCGAGGATCAGCGGGACACCGTCGCCCGCGTCATCACGCACGTCACCGCGCAGTCGGACGTCGATCCGCTCACCGTGCGCGATGTGCTCGCCGAAATCAACTGGGCCAAGATCTCGCTGGTGGCCGTCGAGGATTACGTGCGCGTGTGCGCGGCGGCGAACCATCTGCCGCCCGCGGGACTTGACGCCGAACGGTTCAAGGCCATCTACGACGAATACGAGCGGGAGAAGACCTCCCGCGGCGAAATCGACTTCGACGACATCCTGCTGCTCGTCTGCCACATCATGGACGACTTCCCCGAGGCGGCGGCGCAGATCCGCTCCACCATTGGCTGGCTCACCGTGGACGAGTACCAGGACGTCTCCCCGCTGCAGCACCGGCTGATGACCCTATGGCTGGGCGGCGGCGGACCGGACGGCAAGGCCGCGATGAACCGTAACGTGTGCGTGGTGGGGGATCCCGCACAGACCATCTACTCGTTCGCCGGCGCATCCAGCTGGGATCTGCTGCGGTTCGCGGACGAATTCGGACCGCTCGCCGCGGACATCAACCTCGGCACCGACTACCGTTCCACGCCCGAAGTGGTGAACCTCGCCAACCGGGTGCTTGCGGCCGCGCCGAACCGCGATGATTATCTCAAGCTCGTCTCGGCACGTGGTTCGGGACGCCGCGTGAGCCGGACCGTGTACGAGACCGACATGGAGGAGGCGCAAGGCGTGGCGGCCCGTATCCGCAAACTCGTGGCCGCCGGGGTCAAACCGTCCGACTGCGCAATTCTGACGCGCATCAACGCGCAGCAGCCGGTGTTCGACGCGGCGTTGCGTGCGGCCGGCATCAAATTCCGCGTGCGCAAGGATGCGGGCTGGCAGTCGTCCGCGCTCGCCGGCGAGGCCGCGACCAAGCGTGCGCTGCTGGAGGCCATGGGGTTGGACGCCACCGGATTGAAGCTCGAGGATGATCCGGGCGTCACGATCTCCACCATCCATGCGGCCAAGGGTCTGGAATTCAAACACGTGTTCCTGGTGGGTTGCTCCGAAGGTCTGCTGCCGTACGGTGCGCCCGAACCGGGGGAGACGCTTGAGGAGGAGCGGCGGCTCATGTACGTGGGCATCACCCGAGCCGAGGACTCGCTGCACCTGTCCTACGCCCGCACCAAGGACGGCTACGGCGCCCAGCAGCGCCGCCCCTCGCGGTTCTTGTAAGGCTCAGTTTTCTTGGCTCCCCTTGTCAGGGGAGCTGGACGCGAAGCGGACTGAGGGGTAGTCACACAAAATTAATACCGCCGAAATGGCTTGATTTCGTTGATATTCCAACGGTCTGGAAAGGTGGGCAATGAGGGACTCGAACCCCCGACATCCACCGTGTAAAGGTGGCGCTCTAACCAACTGAGCTAATTGCCCGCGGATGTCAAGAATAGCGCATGGGCAGACCCGACGCGACACTTGACGTCGAAGAAGTCTCGAAAACCGGTCAGCGACCCTTGCCGAAGGCGCGCAGACGGATGCCGTTCCAGTCCGGTCCCACGGTCAGCGGGGTGGCGGCGTTCATGCCGGCGGTCTTCGCGGCGGACTGCACGGTGGAGGAGCTGGCCGCACCCGGGCGACCGGGCTTCGGGGTCAGCACCCACAGCGGGCCGTCGTCGCCGAGCACCGCGTACGCATCGACGATCGTGTCGGACAGCTCGTCCTCGTCGTCGCCGTCGCGCCACCACAGAATGACGCCATCCACCGCGGAGTCATAGTCCTCGTCCACGAGCTCCTCGCCCGTGAGTTTCTCGATCTCGGCGCGGATGGAATCGTCCACGTCGTCGTCCCAGAGCCATTCCTGGATGATGTCTCCAGGCTTGAAACCGAATTCTTCCGCGTTCTGTGATGCCGTTTGATTCACAGGGGATACATTAGCAAGTCACCGCGAACAATCGCGTTAACGGCACAGGAAAATCCTTCGGATTGTGGACACCGTTCGTCCATCTTGGTGCCCCGCCGCCGGTCGCGGACCGTCATGGGATGTACGCGACCAGCGCGATCACGCGGTGCAATGCGGCATGTCGTCCGCCTGTCCCTTGCCGATGGCGACAAGCGCCTGGTACGCCTCGTCCAGCGTGGAGACCTTCACGTCCCGCAGTCCGTCCGGCACGTGCCCCACCACGTCCGCGCAGTTCGACTCGGGTGCCAGGAACCATGTGGCCCCGTCGCGCTTGGCGCCCAGCATCTTCAATCGGATGCCGCCGATCTTGCCCACCTTGCCCTTCGCGTCGATGGTACCGGTGCCGGCGATGGTCTCGCCGCCGGTCTCCTCGGCCGGGGTGAGCTTGTCGATGAGTCCCAGCGTGTACATCATGCCGGCGGACGGGCCGCCGATGCTGTCCACATGCATCGTGACTTTGAGGTTCTTCAACGTGCTTTGGCTGATGCCGAGCTCGTCCGCATGCGCCTTCATATACGCGAGTCCGGCTTTGGCCGCCGAATCCTGCGAGCCGGTCATGTCCGAATCGACCTTCTTCTGGTACTCGTCGGCGGTCTGGCCCACCGGCACCACGGCCTCGCGCGGCATAACCTCCACATGCGGGTTGGCCCAGCCCCACACGGCCTGCGCGTTGATGATCGGGTAGCCGGGCACGCCCGAGGCGCTCACCGTCACCAGCAGCAACTTGCCGGAATCACGGTGCGTTTCGACGCCGCTGCCGGACACGGCGATCACCTGCCCCTCCTTGACCTTGCCCAACACGTCCTGGGTGGGGCCGGGCATCTCGATGACGTACGGGCTTGGCAGCAGCAGAATCACCGCGCCCAGGATCACGGCCAGCGCACCGACGAAATACCGGGGCGAACGGCTCGTGACGTAACGGCGCACGTCCCGCCAGTACCCGGCAAGGAAACGCTGCACCCGCGCACCGAGACCGTTAGCCGTGGCTTCATCGGCCCGTCCGATCGGGATATGCTGCTCGGACTGTTCATTCCTGTGACGTGCAAACATACCCAACAGTGTATGCAACGGCCCTGCATGAGCCGCGCGCGGAATCCGTCAAGACGCGCGGCGCGAAAAAATCCTCGGCCGCAGGCGAACGGGCGCGGGAAGACCCTACACTTGGGGTAACAGACCTTGGGGTAACACACCGCGGCAAAGAAGGATACGCATGGACGACAACGCGATTCACGAATGGCTCATCAAGTGCTTCGGCCCCGTGCAGGGGGAGATGGCCTGGCAGCAGATCAACCAGCTGCCCGCCGAGATCCGCGAGCAGCTCATGAGCCAGGATCCCGGCAAGCTGCCCGATCCGTCCGAAGTCCAGCAGATGATGGCCGCGTTCACGGCCGGCGGCCTCAACACCATGGGCGACATGCAGCGTACGGTGGAGGAGGGGCCGATTAATGTCAAGCTCGCCAAATCCATCGCACTGCAGCAGGCCAACGCGGCCGGTTCGGCCTCCAGCGTGACCGCCATCGAGGGCGAGGCCGCTCGTCGTGCGATGAGCGAGGCCAACCTGTGGCTGGACACCGCATGCGAATTCAACCCCGCGCCCGGTGAGCCGGACGTGCTCACCCGCGCCGGATGGGTGGAAGGCACCATCGACCAGTGGGCCAAGTTCGCCGCGCCCGTGGCCGAATCGATGAACGACGCGCTCGCCTCCGTAATCTCCGAACGACTCGGCGGCATGTTGGGCGACGGCGAGATCGCCGGCATGTTCGCCGGTCCGGTGCCGATTCCGATCCCGAACGGCATGAAGGACCCGGCCCAGCTCATCAAACTGCTCGGCAACACATCCTTCGCCATGCAGCTCGGCCATGCGGCCGGCAACCTGAGCCATGAGGTGCACGGCAGCTTCGACCAGGGCATCGCGCTCACCAAGAACCCCGCCGGCGCGCTGATCGCGCAGAACGCCACTGAATACGCCAAGGCGCTCAACGGTGAGACGACGACCGACGGCACGCAGGGGAGCGGCGCCTCCGGTGCGGCAGGCCACGCCGATTCCGGCAACCCGATCGGCTTCACGTCCGCGCACAAGGATGACGCCGACACCAGTCCGGACGAATCCGCCCAGGCCAATGAATCCGCCGCCGACAAGGCCGCGTTCGAGGCCGCCTTCGCCGGCTTCAACGCTACCGAGAAGATCCCCGAATCCGAGGTCCTCTCCTATCTGGCGCTGCAGGAGATGGCCCATGCCCGCCTGTACGCCTCCGTGCCATGGCTGATGCCCCGCTTCGAGGCGCTCATCGGCAAGTACGCGCGTGGCATCTCCATCGATTTGGACGCGATGGAGGAGCAGCTGCGCGATGCCACGTCCATGGACCCCGAGTCCATCTCTGACGCGGTCAACCTCACCAAGGTGGGTATCCCGGACACGCCCGAACAGCGGGAGGCGCTTTCCTCGCTCGAATCGTTGCTGGCCATGGTCGAAGGCTGGGTCGATTGCGTGGTGTGGCGTGCGGGCATGGCCCACCTGCCGCACATCGAGCAGCTGCGCGAGATGACCCGCCGCGAACGTGCGATGGGCGGTCCGGCCGAACGCACCTTCGAAAGCCTGCTCGGTTTGCAGCTGCGACCCAAGCGCATGCGCGAGGCGGCCGGTCTGTGGGAGATGATCACCGCCGCGGAAGGTTCCGAAGGCCGCGACGCGAAGTGGTCCCACCCCGATCTGCTGCCCGTCCTGCCCGGAGACAAGACCGAGTCGGATGGTGCCGGTGCATCCGGTCCGTCCGCCGGTTCCGTCGCCTCCGGCAGCGGCACCGCGCATCCGGCGGCGGACGGCAAATCCGGCGACATCGATTGGGATGCCGAACTGTCCAAGCTCCTCGGCGAGGACGGTGGTGAGGGCACTGGTGAGGACGGCCCCGACGCCGAGCCCGGCGATCCGTCCGATTCGAGCGATTCGGACCGTCCGTCAGCCGGCGACGAGTGACCTTACCGGTCTCCCCGGCGCGGTGAAACCGGGGAGACGAAGACGGCAGGCGTCGCAACAGTCACGTAAAGTTGTGTTCGGAGTGTTTCATTCAGCAGGAGGTCGGACAGCCGATGGCGCAGAAACTTCGTGAAGGGGAAAGCAAGTCGGGCATCGCCCGTGCAGGCAAGCGCAAGTGGGGGTACGATCCGGCTCAGGTCGATGGCTTCCTGGAACGGGCTCACGCGCTGTATGACAGCGAAGGTGCCAAACTCACCCAGCGCGACATCCAGGACGTCTCCTTCGACGTGGCCAAGAACGGGTACGTCATCAGCCAGGTGGACGCCGCGCTGAGCCGTCTCGAACGCGCCGTGGTGGACAAGCAGACCACATGGGAGATCTCCCAGCATGGTCGCGTGACATGGAAGGCGCAGACCGAAAAGCTCTACCAGGAGATCGCCAAGCACGCCGAACGCGCCGAACGCGAGCGCTTCCGCTCCGGCAACGCCAAGCAGCCCTCCTACGACAAGAAGCAGGTGGACCGTCTCATCGACCAGATCGTGGACAAGGCCGCCGCATCCCTGGGCGTGGACGGCGTCAACCCGGAGGATGTGCGCAAGCTCGCGGACCTCAACGCCAACGCGGTCAACAACGTGGTCTTCACCCAGCGCAAGGGCAAGAAGGGCTACGACGAACGTCAAGTGGACTATTTTCTCAACACCTGCGTCCAGCTGCTGAGCCGCCTCGAATCCTACGCCCGCGTGGCCGATTTCGTGGGTGATTCCTCGGCCTCCGCGACGACGGCCGAAGCTGCGTCCCCGGCACCCGCCGCAGATGTCTCCTCCCTGTTCGCCTCCGCCGCGCCTCAGGCGCCGGCCGCCGAACCCGCCGTACAGGCACAGCCCCAGATGGCGGCCTCCCCGGTCTACCACGAGTCGTTCGACGCGCTGCATCAGGCCGAACGGGACCTGTTCACCGCTCCCGCCGCGCAGGAGAAGCCGGTTTCGTACGCGCCCGCCTTCTCCGCATCCACGCCTTCGGGCCCGTCCGCGCCGCAGCCCGTTTCGTATGCCCCGTCCGTCAAGCCGGAACACCGGCACGCCGAACCGGTGACGCCCACGCCTGCCGCCGCTCCTACGGTCGCACAGTCCGAAACCGTCCAGTCCGAAACCGTGGTGCTTTCCCCGATTCCGGACGACCCGTTCGGCACCAAGGCCGCAGCCAGCCAGACGACCGCGCAGCCGCAGCCCGATTCCCATGCCGCGGTATCCGCCCCGGCCGCACCGTCCGACCATGCCGCTCCGGCACAAGCCGCGGCGCAGCCGGCACCGGAACCGCCCGCCGCGCCTTCGTTCAAGCCCCTGCACACCCGCGATGCCGCCGTCCAGCACGCCCCGGAAGCCGCCGAACCGGTCATCGACACCGCGCGCGACGACTCCTCCCTGGCCGCCCTGGCCCACATGGTGGAGATCTCCCAGGAGATGCCGGCCATCCGCACGCAGGCCTTCGAACCCAAGATGCCGAGCCTGGACACGCCAAGCGTCCTCAAGCTCAACAACATGCCCGAACCCGTCATGCCGTCGTCCGTCGGACATGCCGGAACCGGCGAGACCCAAACCGACGGTTCGGACGCGCAGCCGAATGAACATCGTTCGGCGCAACAGCCCGCGGTACCAGCGTCGGCGTCGGCCCTGCATCGCACCGACGATCTTTTCCCGTCGTTCTTCCCGTTGGAGAACGGATTCGACACGGACATCCCGGATCTGTCCTTCCCGACCCTGAACGACCCTGAACCGAAGAAGGAACAGTGAGCGTGGTCTCCAACTCCAGCGTCGTCATCCTCGGATCCACCGGATCCATCGGCACCCAGGGGCTTGACGTCATCGCACGTCATCCCGAGCGCTTCACCGTCACCGGACTGGCCGCGGGCGGCGGGCATGTGGAACTGCTCGCCCAGCAGGCGATCCGGTTCCGAGTGCCGGAAATCGCCGTCTATGACCAATCCAAGGTCCCGGCCCTGCGCGAGGCGCTCGAACAGGCCGGCGCCCGTTCCTCGGTGCGTGTCAGCGGAGGCCCGGAAGCGGTCATCGCCATGGCCGGCTCCGGTGCGAACGTGGTGCTCAACGGCATCACCGGCTCCATCGGCCTCGAACCGTCTATCGCGGCCCTGAAGGCCGGATCGCAGCTCGCGCTGGCGAACAAGGAATCGGTGGTGGCCGGTGGCCATATGCTCTTCGGCGCCCAGGTGCGCGAACAGCAGATCAACCCCGTGGACTCCGAGCATTCCGCCATCTGGCAGTCGCTGAGGAGCGGCACCCACACCGAGGTGGCCAAACTCGTGGTCACCGCATCGGGCGGCCCGTTCCGCGGCTGGAAGCGCGCGGATATGGAGCACATCACGCCTGAACAGGCGCTGCACCATCCCACCTGGAACATGGGCCCTGTGGTCACCATCAACTCCTCGACCCTGATGAACAAGGGCCTTGAGGTCATCGAGGCGTCCCGCCTGTTCGACGTGCCGCCTGAGCGCATCGATGTGACCGTGCACCCGCAGTCCATCGTCCATTCCATGGTCGAATTCGTGGACGGTGCCACCATCTGCCAGGCCTCGCCGCCGGACATGCGTCTGCCCATCGCGTTGGGCCTGTCCGCGCCCGACCGCATGGGTGACGTGGCCGCCGCCTGCGATTGGACCAAGGCCGCCACGTGGACCTTCGAACCGTTGGACGACGAGGCGTTCCCCGCCGTCTCGCTGGCACGCCACTGCCTGACCGCATCCGAGAAGCATACGGCCGTGCTCAACGCGGCCAACGAGCAGGCCGTGCATGCCTTCCTCGACCACCGCCTGCCCTACCTCGGCATCGTCGATACGGTCAAGGAGGTCCTTGACGAGATGGACGCCGAACTGCGAGGCAACCCGCTGTTCGCCGACGTGGAGGAAATGGGTCAGGTTGAGCGCGAGGCCCGCCGCCGCGCCGACGACCTGATAAACAAGCAGTGATGAATACGTTGAGCACTGAACTACCTGTCAACAAGCCGTTCCGTAAGACCGGGGACCCGGTGGAGCTGACCAGCGAGTCCCCGTTGCATCCGCGCCGCAAGTCCCGCCGCATCATGGTCGGACCGGTGCCGGTGGGCGGGGGAGCCCCCATCTCCGTGCAGTCCATGACCAACACGCTCACGGCCAATGTGCCCGCCACACTCCAGCAGATCGCCGAGTTGACCGCCGCCGGCTGCGACATCGTGCGCGTGGCCGTGCCCAGCCAGGACGACGCCGACGCCTTGCCCGAGATCTGCCGCAAGTCGCCGATCCCGGTCATCGCGGACATCCACTTCCAGTCCAAGTACGTGTTCCAGGCCATCGACGCCGGCTGCGCGGCCGTGCGCGTGAACCCCGGCAACATCCGCAAATTCGACCAGGTCGGCCCGGACATCTGCAAGGCCGCCACGGACGCGGGCATCTCCCTGCGCATCGGCGTGAACGCCGGCTCGCTGGACAAGGAGCTCTACGCCAAGTACGGCGGCCCCACCCCCGAGGCGCTCGTGGCCAGCGCGCTCAAGGAAGCGCACATGTTCGAGGACGTGGGCTTCCATGACTTCAAGATCTCCGTCAAACACCATGACGTGATCACCATGGTCGAAACGTACCGTCTGCTCGCATCGAAGGGCGACTGGCCGCTGCACCTCGGCGTCACCGAGGCCGGCCCCGCATGGCAGGGCACCATCAAATCCTGCCTCGCGTTCGGCGCCCTCCTGGCCGAGGGCATCGGTGACACGATCCGCGTATCCCTCTCTGCCCCGCCGGTCGAAGAGGTCAAGGTGGGCTGCAAGCTCCTGGAATACATGGGACTGCGCCCCCGCAAGTTCGACATCATCTCCTGCCCGAGCTGCGGGCGCGCCCAGGTGGACGTGATTCAGCTCGCCTCCGCCGTGACCGAGGGCCTCAAGGACGTGACCGCGCCAATTCGCGTGGCCGTGATGGGCTGCATCGTCAACGGTCCCGGCGAGGCGCGCGAGGCCGACCTCGGCGTGGCCTCCGGCAACGGCAAAGGCCAGATCTTCATCAAGGGCAAGGTCATCGAAACCGTGCCCGAGGACCAGATCGTGGAGACGCTGCTCACCAAGGCGCAGGAGATCGCCGCCCAGATGGAGGCGGACGGCCAGGTGCCCGCCGGCTCCACCGGCCCGGTCGTCGTGCCGATCCAACATCCGAACCGCTAAGCCCATCCCGCCGTCGGCCCCCGTGAGGAGCCGGCGGCGTTTTCATTGTTCGCCGCCGACATAACAGGGCAGGCCCGGTGCCTACAATGGTCTGCGTGTCGAATCAGGAACAGCAGAGCGAAACCCGGCCATGGACCCGCGGCCATCGGCTGATGGTCAGCCTGCCCATCTTCATCATGCTGTTCGGCATCCTCGTGGCCGTATCCAACATCACCATCGTGCCGTGGAACATCGAACCCACCGGCCAATCGATGGCAACCCTCAGCGACGATACGACGGTCACCTTCGACACCGCAACCGGCGGCACCGACCTGCCGGACAAAGGCTCCTATACCGTCACCGAACGGTACGTCACCCTCAACGTCGCGCGCGACGGCTCCCTGACCAAGCAGGCGGGTGTACGGAACAAGGCCAACGACCAGGGCGTGCAGGCCATCAAGGTGCTCATCCGCGAGCCCGAAGGCGTCTCCGGCAAGCGTCCGGCCGTCGTCTTCATGCACGGTGCGGGCTACGGTACCTGCGACAACTCCTTCGGCGACGTGGCCGCGGATATGGCCTCCGCCGGCTTCGTGACCGCCGTGCTGGACAAGCCCGTCTGGAACACCACCGACATCAACCGTGACTATCCCGCCTCCGCCAAGGCCTACGACCAGGTCATCAGCTACCTGCGTGACCAGGACAACGTGGACGCCACGAAGGTCGGCATCTACGCCACCTCCGAATCCACGTGGATCTCCTCGTACCTGCTTGAGGACGACCCGGACATCGCCTTCCAGATTCTCCTGAGCCCGATGGTTTTCAGCCCACGCCAGTCCCTCGGCTTCTTCGTCACCCAGGACTTCACACTGGCCGGCGCGAACGACGGCTACCAATCCATCGTGCAGCGCCTGTTCAGCGCGGACGGCACCGTGGTGGGACTGACGAACTTCGACATCCGCACCCTCGGCCCCGGCGCATACGACATTCCCACCTACGTGGCATACGGGTCCAAGGACGTGATGACCGCGCAGGTGGACGGCGTGCGCGCAATCCTGTACGAGGCTCATCGTGCCGGCAACTGGGACGTGACGGTCCGCAGCTATCCGGTGGCCAATCACGTGCTGCGCTTGGGCGACGAATCCGAAGCGGGCACGCCATTCGCCGACGCCTACGTGGACGATCTCATCGACTGGGCCGTCGGCACCGCCGCGGGCCTCAAGCAGACCAGCGAACGGGTGGCCGGCACCGACCTGTACCAATCCATCGGTTTGCCGGGCGCGCTGAAGGCACGTCGAGCCGGCACCATCTACGGCCTGATCCTGCACGCCACGCTCATCCTGCTACTGCTCGCCTCCGCGGTGCTTGCGCTCGTGGCGCTGATCCGTGTCATCGTGGCACGATCCCGCTGGCGGCGTGCGCGCAAGCATGCACTGAAACGGCGCGGACAGGACGAGTCGGACGGAACGACAATCATCGCGCCGACGCCCGCCAAACCGGTCGTGCTCGGCTTCTCGCACGGCTTCGGCGGAGCGCTGCTGACCCTGACCTTCACCACGCTGGCCACGCTGCTCATCTTCGCCGCCGGCCTCGGCCAGGTGGTCATGGGCGTGGTCAAACTGGCGTGGGGCGGCGCGCCCACCGAAACGCCGGGCGTGATGTATTGGAGTTGGCCGGTGATTCAGGTGGTCTCCGTGCTGGTGGTCTGGGCATGGTCGCGCGTGTTCATGCGACTCATCGAAGTCGCCTCCGCACGCGGACTCATCCAATGGCCGCCGCGCAAAGGGGCCGTCCGCGGCATCGTCACCGGTGCCGACCCGGTGCTCGCCTCCACCAGACTCGGGCGTGTGCTGTTCTGGCTCGTCACCTTCACCATGCTCAACGTGCTGCTGTTCTTCGCCTTCTGGGGCCTGTTCATCTACTGACCGTATTCCGGTCCACCGGCGAAAACGGGAAAGGAGAAGGAAAAGCCAATGTTGCTTTACCGTGACGAGGCCGTGGTCCTGAGGACCGCCAAACTCGGCGAGGCGGACCGCATCATCACCCTGCTGACCCGCGGTCATGGCAAGATACGCGCGGTGGCCAAGGGCGTGCGACGCACCAAATCACGCTTCGGTGCCCGACTTGAACCGTTCATGCGCGTGGACGTGCTCATCGCCGAGGGACGTTCGCTGGACGTGGTCTCCCAAGCTGAATCCGTGGCCGCATACGGGGCCTCCATCGCCACCGACTACGCGGCGTACGAGGCCGCCAACGTCATCGTGGAGACCGCGGACAAGCTGGTGAACACCGAACACGAGCAGACCGCGCATCAGTATCGGCTCGTCATCGGCGCGTTGAACGCGCTTGCCAAACACGCCCATGCGCCGCGGGCCATTGGAGACTCCTACGTGATGCGCGCGCTCGCCCTGGCCGGCTGGACGCCGCGGCTCGCCACCTGCGTGGTATGCGGCCAGCGCGAAGGCGCCTACCTGTCCATCGCGGCCGGTGGCGTGATGTGCGAGGCCGACCATACCACGGATGCCCGCCGCATCTCCCCGCTCGCCCTGCGCCAGTTCGCGGCATTGGTGGATGGCGACTGGTCGGTGCTCGACGCCGAGCCGCTTGAAGCCACCGCCGAACAGTTGGTTGAAGATTGGGGGGAGTATTACCTGGAGCGGCCGATTCGTTCGCTGCGCTTGATAGATTCGTGAGTATGGCTTTTGAGAACGTCGACTACACTTCGTTGAGCATTCCGGCGGCACCGTTTTCCGACCCCGCCCGCATCCCCGATTTCCCCAAGGACAAAGTGCCCCGCCATGTGGGCGTCATCATGGACGGCAACGGCCGCTGGGCCAAACAGCGCGGCATGATCCGCACCAACGGCCATCAGGCCGCCGAACCGGTGGTGTTCGACACCATCGCCGGTGCCATCGAGGCGGGTGTGCGGTATCTGAGCCTGTACACGTTCTCCACCGAAAACTGGAAGCGCTCGCCGCAGGAGGTGCGTTTCCTCATGGGCTTCTCGCGTGAAATCATTCACCGCCGTGTGGCGCAGATGGACGAGTGGGGCGTGCGCGTGCGCTGGTCCGGCCGCCGTCCGAAGCTGTGGAAGTCGGTGATCGACGAGCTGGAGATCGCGCAAGAACGCACCAAGAACAACAAGACCATCGATGTGGTGTTCTGCATCAACTACGGCGGCCGCGCCGAAATCGCCGACGCCTGCGCCGCCATCGCGCGTGAGGTACGTGACGGCAAGATCTCGGGCGACCGCGTCACCGAGAAGATGATCGCCGACCATCTGTACAACCCGGACATTCCCGACTGCGATCTGGTGATCCGCACGTCCGGCGAACAGCGCACGTCGAACTTCCTGCCGTGGGAGGCCGCCTACGCCGAACTCGACTTCGTGCCCGAACTCTTCCCCGACTGCGGCCGTGAGGTGCTCTGGCGTTCCATCGACCACTACATTCACCGCGATCGTCGATTCGGCGGCGTGAAGAAATAAGGTCGTTGGCTCCCCTCAGTGAGGGGAATGCCACGTGTATCTATGGCTCTGTTACACCAAGATTGACGTGCCCCTTATCCTTGGTTCTCCTTGTCAGAGGAGCTGGAGGCGAAGCCGACTGAGGGGTAGTTCTGTCGGATTCGTGTCAATCTTGGTATAACGAACCCTTCCGATAGGGTGTCCGGCGGCTGGTGGGATGCGTGTTGTTCCGACACACTCAAGGCCGTTCGGCCTCGCTCCGGCGCATGCTCGCAGAGCTTAGCATGTGCCGGAGCTGCTTACGGTCTGAACAACACGCATCCCACCAGCCGTCTCTTGCCTGGGCCAGGCTTTTACTGGTCGAGATCCTCGTCCTTGCCGTTGCCGAGTGTGAGCCATTCGATCAGCGAGATGACGCCGAGCAGTATCGCCGTCTGGGCGATCACCACCACGGTGGCGGAGAAGATCAGCGGCGTGCGGAACGAGTTGAACGCTGCCTGCAGCCAGATGCCCAGGCCGTTCATCGCACCCAGATATTCGGCGGTGGCCGCCGTGCCGAAGACATACGCGGCGGCGATGCGCAGACCGCCGAAGATCTGACGGGCCGCCACCCTGAGCTTGACATGCGTGAGCGTCCAGAAGCGTGTGGCGCCGCAGGTCAGCGCCACGTCCTCATAGAATTGCGGCACGGCGTTGAGGCCGCGCGCGGTCTGCACGGCGATGGGGAACACGCCGAACACGGCCACGATCACGATCTTGCCCAATGGTTCGAAGCCGAACCAGATCATGAACAGCGGCGCCACCGTGATGAGCGGGATGGTCTGTGCGGCCGCCAGCAGCGGGTAGAACGCCCGGTACATGGTCTTGGACACGTACAATCCGATGCCGATGGCGATGCCCGCCACGATCGCGATGGCGAAGCCCGTGATGCCCTCGTACGCGGTGATGGAAGCGGCCGTCATGAGGTCGGGCCAGGTATCGACCATCGAAGCCACGATCTGGGTAGGGGCGGCGAGCACACGTTCCGAGATGTGCCCGGCCCGGACCGCCGCCTCCCAGACCACCAGCAGGACGCCGATGGTCAGGACGGGCGGTGCGATGCGCGCGAGCCAAGATTTCAGTTGCTTCATACCAGTCTTCATACGATGAATAGGCCCCCTCGCGAAGAGGGGGCCGTGTGGTGTCCGTCGTCAGGCCACGTAATCGTTCGTGGCGAGTTCCTTGGCCTGCGGGGCTTCGGCCGGGTCCTTGCCGTCCTTGTCCTTGTATGTGCCGGCCTTGTACTGGAAGTCCAGATACGGCTGGGCGTCATCGAAGTTCACGGTGCCGGGCAGGGACTTCGCGTCGTCCGTGGTCCAGTAGCCGTTCTTGGTGATCTCCTCCATGGAGGTGCGGGTCAGCTTGGAATCAAGCTGGGCTTCCTTGGCCTGCTCGACCAGCAGGTCGGCGGCCTTGTCCGGGTTGGCCAGGGCGTAGTCGTAGCCCTTCTTGGTGGCCTCGATGAACTTCTTGAGCGCGTCGGCGTTCTTGGAATCCTTGAGCCAGGAGGACTTCACGGCGAAACCGAGTTGATCCGGGTTGCCGGGTACGCCCCAGTCGGAGGCCACGAAGCAGTTGAGGGCCGGGCCGTTGAGCTCGCTCTCCACACCCTCCCAGGTCACGTAGAAGCCGCCGAAGTCGCCCTTGCCACTGGTCAGCGTCTCGAAGGTGTTGGTGCCGGCGGTGGCGGTCTTGATCTCGCCGGTGCCGCCCGCGTACTTGATCATCTGCTGCACCACGGCGGTCTGCTCGGCCGAGCCGAAGCTCACGAAGGTCTTGCCGGACAGGTCCTTCGGGGTCTTGATGTCCGTGCGGGAGGCCAGTGCGCACCAGCGGGCCACCGGCTTCTGGGTCAGGTCGAACACGAACTTCAGGTCAGCGCCCTGCGAGTTGAAGGCTGCCACGTTGCTCAGCGTGGTGAAGCCCACGTTGGCCACGCCGTTCTCCACGCTGGTCTCCGCGCCGGCCTGCGCGGTGGGCAGAATCTTCACGTTGACGCCGGCGTCCTTGTAATAGCCGAGCTTCTGGGCCACATACAGGCCGATGTGGTTGGTGTTCGGCGTCCAGTCCAGCATGAACGAGACGGTCGGGGTGCTCGAATTCTTGGACGAATCGCCGGAATCGGCGGTGTTGGTGGATCCGCAGGCCGCGATGGATAGGCCGAGCGCGGCGGCTCCGAACACGGCCGCCAGCTTGGTCAGACCCTTCTTGACTTCAATCTTCATCTCAATGTCACCTTGCCTTCCGCGCATAGTGCGCTACAGTCCGACTCTCGGCAGACGGGAAGGTGAGGAGCCCGCGCGAGACATCGGACCAACGCCCCTTGTCGCGTATGCGAGGGGCGTGATTCCTTATGATGTGGGCACGGCTGCTGCCACCAACCGCGCGAACGGCTCCCAGTATAACCGCGATGATGCCAACCGCGGGATGCGGGGCGGGACGGGCATGAGGATACGAAAAAGCCCCACTGAGCGTGACTCAGCGAGGCTTTTCCGGGATTGACCGGCTGTATGGCCGCGGGATGACCCGCCGTTACTCCAGTCCGATGGACTTCAGATGATGCAGTTTCAGCGAGCTGACGGTCAGCGAGCCGGATTCGGCCGCGAGCCTGATGGCGCGCGGGCCCTCGGAGGCGTAGGAGTAGGAGCTCAGCACCTGATGTCCACCGTTGACGTACACCTCCACGGAGCCGCGATCCACGAACACACGCAGGTCCAGCGTGCCGGAGGCGAGTTCGGCCTCGGTCAGGGGAGCGGTGCGATAGCCGCGGTCGCCGTGCTTCATGGTCTGACGATCCACCACCACGCGGCCCAACTGGTCGTCGTACGCCACATACGTGTACGCGCCGTCCTCGGTGGCATGAATCTTGAGACCCGCGCGCTCGGCGGTGGACCGCTTGAGATCGATGGTCATCTCGATCTCGACGGCCTCGGCGTCGTCGGAGATGATCTTCTCGTCGTCGGCGTCGAGCACGATCGCGCCATGATCGTACGTATCCTCGCGCAGCCACTCCATCTCGGCCACCGGGGCGGTCACCACATCGCCGTCCGCGCCGAGCGTGATCTCGCGCGGCAGGGTGAGCTGGCCGCACCAGCCGTCCTCCATGGACGGCGCGGGATCCATGAACGGGGCCATCCAGCCGTAGACGATCTGGCGGCCGTCCTCGCCGCCGGCGTTGAACGACTGCGGTGCGTAGTAGTTGTGGCCGCAATCCCACGGGCGGAACTCGGTCTCCGGCTTGAATTCGCCGCCCGGCTCCCACGTGCCGATCATGTAGCCGGCGTTGGCCTCGTTGCGGTTGGCGAAGCCGTTCGGCTTGGAGCCCATCGCGGAGAAGCCGATGACCCACTTCTCGTTGCCGTCCTTGTCCTTCAGCGGGAAGAAGTCGGGGCATTCGAGCATGAACACGTTCGGATCCGGGTGTTCGAACAGCACGCGCTCGTACTTCCAGGACACCATGTCCTCGGAGGTGAACAGCCACATCTGGCCACGCTTCTCGGCGGAGGAGACGCCGAACGTCATGTACCAGGTGTCGCCGGTCTTCCACACCTTCGGGTCGCGGAAGTGGTGGTCCACGCGGTCGGTCGGGCAGTCGATGATCATGCCCTGCTTGGTGGCGGAGGTGAGTTCGTCATTGTCCGGGGTGGCGAGCAGCTGCACCTGCCAGTCGTCGGTGCGGTCCTCCGGGCTGCGCCAGCGGTGACCGGTGTAATAGAAGCGCAGCTTGCCGTCGTCGCCGATCGCGGCGGAACCGGAGAACACGCCGTGCTTGTCCTCTTCCAGGGAGGGGGCGAACATGATCGGCTCGCGCTTCCAATGGAGCATGTCGGCCGAGGAGACGTGGCCCCAGTGCATCGGGCCCCAGTGGGAGCTGTACGGGTGCAGCTGGTAGAAGACGTGCCAGCGGCCGTGGTAGTGGCACAGGCCGTTCGGGTCGTTGATCCAGCCGCCGTTGGAGGCGATGTGGTACTTCGGGTACCAGCGGTCGCGGCGCTTGGCGGCCAGCTCCGCGACGCCGGTTTCCGCCTTGGCCAGTTCGGCCTGGTGATCGAGGATGGGGTTGAGCACGGGGGTTGCCGGGGTGAAGTCGGTCATGGCTGTCCTTTGCCTTGAGATGGTGCGTTCCACGGTGATGGCGCCGTTGCGATGGATGTGGGTGTTTCAATTGCTATTATGCGATGTCAATCGATTTACGTCAATCGATTGACATACAGGGTGTGTCGCATTCGGCGCTGACGTGATGAAGTGTTTCGGCGAACGCGGCCGACCGGTCAGCTCCGCACCGACTCCTTCTCGATCAGCGTGCAGCGAATCTTCGCCGGCATCGGCCCGTTCAGCAGCGGCAGGGGAGCGGTGGTCTCGGGCCATTCCACGTCGTCCAGCGGGCTGTTCTCGATGATCGAGACCAGTTTCGCCACGGACCAGTAGCCCATTTCGAAATGCGGCAGTTCCACGGTGGTCAGCTGCGGGGTCAGCGTATCCGCGAACACAAGATGGTTGTCCACGCCAACCACGGAGATGTCACGGCCCACCTCAAGGCCGCGTCGGGCCGCGCATTCGTAAACGTACCAGGCGCGGGCGTCGTTGAAACAGAAGAACCCGTCCGGCCGTTCGGCGTCGAACAGGGCACTGACCGCCTCCAGCGCCGGTTCGTTGTTGGACACGTTGGCCACCAGTCGAGCGTCGAAGGCACGCCCGGCCTCCGCCAGCGCTGCGCGGTACCCCTCCAGACGTCCCTGCTCGGCGATGATCGGATCCGCGGCGCCGATGTAGGCGATGCGTTGGCATCCCGCATTGATGAGCCGGCGGGTGGCGTCATAGCCGATATGGAATTCATCCGGCTCCACGCTGGGCACGATACCCTTCTCGTCCGTGGCATCCACCAGCACCAGCGGCGTGTCCTTGAGCGCGGCCGGCACACCGGTCAGACGGTTCGACATCTTGGCGTACAGGAATCCGTCCGTGCCGTACCGCTGGAGCGCGGCGATCTCCTTGGCCTCGCTGTCCCGGCCGTCCGTACTGACCACGATAAGCATGTAGCCGAGCTGCTGGGCCGCGCGCTGCGCGCCGAGGATGATGCCGCCCGCATACGGGGTGGTGGCCACGTCCTCGCTGATGAAGCCGAGGATATGGGTGCGTCCGGTGCGCAGCGAACTGGCCAGCGGGTTGGATTTGTAGCCGAGCTCCGCGGCGATGTCCCGCACGTTGGCGGCGATTTCGCTCTTCACGCGCCCCTCGTCACGGTTGTTGAGCACCAGCGATACCGTCGAGACCGACACCCCCGCCTGCTTGGCGATTTCCTTCATCGTTACCATAACGTCAAACGATACACCCAAGCGTTTCGGCGTCTTTGACATTCATGGCCAGGACGTAAAGAAGAGCATGGGCCGGGCGCACGCGAGACCAAGTCCCCCCGGCTACAGGTTCCGCACCGCCCCGACGAACAACGGTACATCATCCGGCGTGGTCAGCGCGTACAGAAACGGACGGTCCACGGTGAATTCCACGTACTTCGGCTGTGCCGGCGCGCTTCCGGATTTCGCGTCCACCTTGGTGAACGCCGCCGCCTTGGCGCCGTTCTCGTTCACTTCGATGCGCGTGCCTTGGATGATCGAGCCGATGAACAACTCGTCGGCGGACGAGGCCGTCATCTTGCTCAAATCGGCGGTTCCGGGCGTGAAGGCGTCGGTGACGCCCAGCTTTTCAAATGCCGCGATGGTTTCGCCGGAGGCGAACGTGCTGTCGATGGTGAACTTCGGCAGCCTGACGTTGACCAGGGTGGGGTTGGAGGACACGCCCCATCCGGCGGAAGCATCGACCGCGCAGCCGTACTCCTCGCCAAGGCATGTGCCCAGCGCCCAGCGCAGTTTCTGCGTATCCGAGGCGATCTCGTCGAAATGGCCGGCCGCCGGCAGCAAGATGGTCAGCGCTCCGCCGTTGTCGAACGGGATCGAGACCCGCTGCCAGGTGTCGTTGTCGTTGTCGCGCGCCCAGACCATGCCGTCGAAAAGCCGCTGCATCATTGGCACCTCGGCATCGCCGTCCTCGCCGTGGAACGTCTCGGTGGTGGTCGCCTCGGGATCGAACGGATCCTTCCAGCGGCCATCCGCGTACACGGTGTTGATGATGGAAATGACATCCCCATCCCGCAGGGTGATGTCCGGTTTCAGCGCGTCCTTGGTATGGCTGGCAATCCAGCGGCTCATACGCTTCGCCGCGGCATCGTTGAACGGCAGCGACTCCACGTCCGCTCCGAAGGTATCCTTGACGGTCGCTTTGAAATCGTCGGACAGCGTATACCGGTTGTCCACCCACAACGAGTTGGCCGCGCTCATCTCGGATTTCGAACCGTTGTACCGACCGTTGATGGAACTCAGCAGCGACCGGTAGTCGTTTGCTTCCAGCGATCCCGTGCCCAGCAGATCGTTCATCTGCGAACGGGTTGTGCCGTCAGCGCCCTGCGTGGCGATCGCCAACGCCAGCCACATCGAGGCGGGGGAGTAATTCACGTTGCCATTTGGATCCTGGGCGGACTCCATCGTGAGGAATTCCGGCGAGGACCGATACGTGAATTCCGAGACGCCGTCGATCGTGGCCGTCGTCGCGGGTCGCGCGGCCGGCTTGAACAGGTTCATGCCGATGAGTCGTCCATCGCCGGCCGTCCACCACACGCCTCCGGCGATGACCAGCAGAGCCGCCGCTATGATGCCCGCGGTGATACGGACCAGGCGCTTCCGTTCACGTTGCCGTGCGTGGTGAAAATCGAAGGTCGTCGTGCTCATGATGGGCTCCTTCCGCCGCATCGGTTCCGTGCCGCATCGCACGAGAACGTATTTCTATTGTATGGAAGGCTGCCCTCGCACAAGCGGGGCGGATGGAATTCGCCTCGCGTTTTTCACCTCCTATAGCCGATTCCGGTGTGCCCGGACCGCCGCGGCAATCCGCCGGACAACCCATACAGCACCGAATCCAAGGAAGGAGAAGACCGCGAACACCACGGTGAAGTGCCACACATCCGATAGCGCCGACCAGTCGAAGGAACCCTCGACCGCCGCCGGTTCGCACATGATGGCCAGCGTGCAGACATCGTCGAACGGATGAATCAACGCCACAAGCAGAGGTATCGCCACCAGCGTGCAGGCCAGGGGAAGCAGCAGCGCCCGCCACGGATGGGTCAACGACTCCTCACGCGAGGCGTACGCGCCGCACACCACCAGAAGCACCGGCGGAATCACGAAGTTGATGAGCAGGGCGCCGACCATCGCGGCGCCGCCACCTGCGATGGCGCAATACAACAGCGCACCGTAAGTCAGTGCCACCGTCAGCCAGCAGCCGAACCGCACCGCGTCCCGCCGAACCCATGCCAGCAGACGGCCGCTTGCGCTCGCCTGCGGCGGATCCACGAACAGCTCGCGCAGCCCGTACCGGCCGATGGCGAAGCAAATGAACGCGATTGCCGCATAGACGGCCAGCAACATCAGGCAACCCTCCAACGTCGTCGCCACAAGCCGGAGACCCTCGGTACGCATCAGCGCCAGCCAATCCGCGAACGGCAGATACCTCCAGTCCGTTCTGCCACCGGGCATCAGTCGGAGGTTCGACCAACCGAAGCCGATCGGGCCGAGCAGCGCGCTCGCCAACGGGAACGACAGACTTCCGGAACGAATCGAACCAAGCACCAGATTGGCGAGGCCCAATCCCATCGGCCACAGACCGATCATGCTGGTCTGCCAGGCGAACCCCGGCAGCACGGTTCGTGTGGATTCCGAAGCAGGCGTCGAATCGATGACGAACAGTCCCGATGCCCAGACGAGCAGTATCAGCAGCACGCCGAGCGCCGCGATACCGATGCCGTGCGCACGATTCCATGTGAACAGGGGAAGGACCGCACGTCGTGCGCCGTCACCATGGGAATCCGATGGGCGCGGGGAACGGGAAGTCAATGGTGCAGAGGTCATGACGGCCTCCTTTCCTGCCGGCTGACCGGCATCCGGCCGATGAACTCCAACGTTCACCGGCGTACCTGGTGATTCCATCGTAAAACGGCGGCGACCGGTGGGATGATGGTTGTCATAACCGTTATGACAACGTGGCACGACGGCGTGTCCGAACATGGCACACTGGGATTTGGAAGACACGAAAGTCGTGTTCGGCCGTTCTGCGGACGCATTGCGGCGTGAAACGGACCGGACACGTTTGAACGGGCAAACGGACGGATGGGTTGGGAGGAGGCAGTCATGATACGCATCGGCATCGTGGACAACGATCCGTATGCCCTTTCGGCATTGGGCGATGTTATCGAACGCCTGGACACGGAATTCACGCTGGCCTGGACCGCCACATTGGGGGCCGTGGCCATCAGCCGGTGTCTGAACCCCGCTAAACGGCCGGACGTGCTCCTGACCGACATGTCCATGGGAGACGTGCCCGGCACGGAGGTGTGCCGCGCCATCCGCGTCAAAACACCCGCAGTGGGATTGGTGGGCGTCACCTCATACGCCATCGCATCCTTCAGGGACGAGGCGGCCCGGTGCGGCGCGCAGGCGTTGGTCGGCAAAACCGATTTGCCCGGCATGGCGCTCGCCATCCGCAACGCCGCGCGGGGATTGCCTACCGAACCGGCCATCGCCGGCCGTGGCTCCGATGGCGAAGAGGCTAGCGGCGTCGATGATGATCATCCTCCGTTCCTGGATGCCGCCAGTGCGCATACGCTGCTGGAGGATTCCGCCTACGCCACCAGAGGGGCGCTGTCCGCCAAGGAACGCGACACGCTCCGCCTCTACGCCGAAGGACTGACCACCAAGGAGATCGCCGAACATCTTGGCGTCAGCGGTGCCACCGTGGCCACGTTCGAACGCCGGGCGCTCGCCAAACTTGGCGCGCGCAGCCGGGCCCACGCCATCTCCATTTGCATACGGCGCCACGAGATATAGCCGTCAGCGGATTGGACCGCCCATTTATGCCTGGTTCGGCAGATAAGGAGGCACGTCATGGGCCGGATATGCGAACTCATGCACAGACTCGGCGCAATTGACGGTCGCGTGCGCAACGCATGGCTGTTGGTCGCCACGCTGGTCACGGCTTTGATCTGCACCATCGAAATCCTGGGCGGCATGCTGAGCGGCGATATGGGCATCATGGATGCCATCGCCTCGTTCGTATTCGTCGCGGCCGTCATCCTGATGGCGTTCCGTCCCGTCACCGGTTGCGTGCTGACCGGTATGGCATGGGTTGTCCTCTGCCTTGTTCCGGTGCAGATGCCATCGGCCATGCTGCTGTCCGTACTGCTGGCGGTGGGCGTCGCCGGATATGCGGATGGACGATTGGCATTCGCGATCACCGTCACCGGATTACTGGCATGGCTCGCGGGGCCATCGACCGCATCGGGAACGCGATTGCTGTTCGGCACCATGGCCATGCACGGCGTCGCGCCGGTGGCCGTCCTGTTCCTCGGGTCTCTGCTGGGCGGCCTGGCGGTCCGGTGGAACCATGAACGGGGTATGGCACAGGCCGAGCTGGAACATCGGAAACGGCAGGAACGCGCGGCCCGGGACATCCATGACTACGTATCCAATGATCTGGCGTATCTGATCCTGCGGTTCGACAAGGATATCGTCGATGGTCACACGCCCTCCGTGGAGGAACTGCGTGAGCTGCGGTCGATCGCCTCGCAAGCACTGGAACACACGCATCAGGTCATCGGTGTCATCGAAGGACTGGCCGATGCGCCGGAGCTTGCCGGAGACGCCGCCGGAGCGCGGAATCCAGGTCTGGCGCAGGCAAGGAAGGGGGAACGGACCGACTGTCCCTTGGCTGAGCAGGTTCGTGGCATCGTGGCGGCGGGCGACCACAGGCTCCGGGAATTGGGATTCGACGGACAGACGATCGTTTCCGGTACCGGGGCCACGGCGAATCGCAACGTACTCGTCGCCGGACTGCTGGAAGAGCTGTACGGCAACATAGCCAAACACGCCGATCCGGCACAGGGGTATGTGATGACGGTGGGCATCGGAACGGACGCCGTGCGCGTCACCTGCATCGATACGCCGAAACCTGTGGAAGCAACGGGCGATGACAGTGCCGGCGGCATGACTGCGGGCGACGGTGTCTTGTCGTCGGGCACCGGTCTGGACCGATACCGCCGGTTGCTGGAACAACAAAACGGCGTCCTGCACATCGAAATGCAGGACGCCGAATGGACGCTGTCAGCGGTCATGCCGCTGACAGCACATTGACGGAACTAACGGAATCGATCAGCCGACCGACTTCTGGGCGGTCTCCACACCGAAGAAGCCGACGATGAGCATCGAGGCGATGGCGATCACGCTGATGGATACGAAGATGGACGTGGCACCGAGCGAGACGAGCATCCAGCCCACCACCATAGGCATCAACACGTTGAGCAGCTTGGCGATGGCGTTGGCCACACCCACGCAGCGGAAGCGCACCTTGGTGGCGAACAGTTCGGGGGCGTACACGGCCACCACGGAGGCCATGAGCACGTAAAGGCACATCATGAGCAGGAAGCCCACGATGATGGCGCCGGTTGTGGAGGTCTGGAAGGCGTAGAGCATGCCGAACACGCCCGTGAACAGGAAGGCCGGCACGATGGTGCGCTTGCGGCCGATGCGGTCGATAAGCAGGGAGCCGATGAGGCAACCCACCGGGGCGCCGAGCATCATCATCGTGGAGGTGGTCAGCGAAGCGGACAGGTTGATGCCGCGCTTGACCAGGATCGTCGGCACCCAGGAGGTGAAGGCGTAGGAGCACACGTTGGTGGCGCTCACGGCCACGATGGCCACGAGCAGGCAGATGCCGAGCGAGCGGCCACCGGCGTTGCGGGTGGAGTCGGTCTTGGCCGCCGCGACGGATTCAGCCGGTTCGGAACCATTGGCCTCAAGCTGCTTGACGATGGCGTCGGCCTCGTCGTAACGGCCATGCACCGCAAGCCAGCGCGGGGATTCGGGGATGTCGCGGCGCAGCCACCAGATCACGGCCGCCACCAGACCGATGCCGACGAACAGCGGGCGCCAGCTCCAGCGGGGGATGATGAACGCGCACAGCAGCATGGCGATTGGCACACCGCAGTTGGCCACGAGCGAGACGATCGCGCACCAGTGGCCACGACGGTTCATCGGGGCGAACTCGTTGACCATGGCGAAGCCGGTCACGATTTCGGCGCCGAGGCCGAGGCCTGCGCCCAGGCGACACAGGGAGAGGATGGCCATGTTCGGGGCGAACGCACCGAGGAACGTGAAGCCGCCGAACAACAGCAGGTTGATCTGGTAGGCCACGCGGCGGCCCTTCAGATCGCCCACGAAACCGGCCAGCAGGGAGCCGACCAGGAGGCCAAGGAAGCCCGCGGACATGAATGTGGAGTTCTGGGCCACGGTGGACCAGTGGGTGGACAGCGCGCTGGAAGCCACGGCGCTGCCGATGTATACGTCGATGCTGTCCATCAGCATGCCGGCCGCCACCAGGGCGACGATGCGGTGGAACATCGGGGTTTCATGAGCGCGATCCACGCGCGAGATGATTTCTTCTACCTGAGTGCGATTCGCAACGGTCTCACGCGCCTGCGTGGAATTCATGGCCGTGGAATTGCGGGAAATCTGCTGTTCAGCAGCAGTCATAATGAGCGCCTCTTCTACATCCTGCCCGACGGCAACCGCTCAACGGTATATTGCCGGCGGACGAACTCTTGACCCCGCCCGCGATCCCGTTCTCCCTCCCATTGTGTGGGATGGGCGTCGGACGCGGTCGGCGTCTTGAATTCACCTACGGTGGGCAATCGTTGTGAGACTGCTCACGTACGTCAGGAAAGTACTATAGGTGCGCTCCCGCAGGCTGCCTGGCGACGGCCACATTGTGAACGGTAACCGTCGGAGGAAACAACGAAAAAAAAGGGCGACCCGGTAAGGGCCGCCCTGAAATCATGATGCCGCGGTAACCGCGGACTACTGCTGTTTCTGCTGCTTCGCCGCCAGAATCTCGTCCACCAGCTTCGGCTTTTCCGTAAGCTGTCCGGTGAATCCTGGGCGGATGTCCATGTGCAACACCAGCGACGTGCGGTACCCCTGCTCCGCGAGCTTCTTGGCGGCCTCGCCGGCCACCTTGAGCACGTCGTCCAGGTTGCCCTCCACGTTGGTGAACAGGGCGTTGGTTTCCTGCGGCAGGCCCGATTCGCGGATCACCTCGATGGCCTGCGCCACATACGGCGAGACCTCCGAACCCACGCCCGCGGCGGACACCTGGATGGCGGCCACGGTGTTAAGGTACGGCTTGCCGGTCGCCGGGTCCACCGGCACCTCCTGCCTGACGGCATTGCGATCAAGAACCATGGGTATTCCTTTCCCTATACAAACATGGGTGGCTCCCCTCGAAAGCGAAGGGAGCCACCCATTGCCGATAACGTCAGCGGTACTTCCAGAAGTGGTCCATCGGACCGGAGCCCTGACCCAGGTCCAGCATGGCCTTGAGCGCGCCGGTCAGGTACTTCTTGGCGTGCTTGATGGCCTTCGGCAGCGAGTCGCCCTGTGCCAGGTAGGCGGCGATGGCGGAGCTCAGCGTGCAGCCGGTGCCGTGGGTGTTCGGGTTGTTGATGCGTTCCCCGTCGAACCAGGTCACGGTGCCGTCCGTCTCCACCAGCACGTCGTTGGCGTCCTCGGTGCCATGGCCGCCCTTGACGAGCGCCGCGCAACCGAACTTGTCCACGATGCGGCGGGCGGCGGCCTCCATGTCCTCCTGGTCATGGATCAGCGTGTCCGTGAGTACTTCGGCCTCGGGGATGTTCGGCGTGACCACCGTGGCCATCGGGAACAGGCGGCCGGTGAGCGCGGCGATGGCGTCATCGCTGATGAGCTTGGCGCCCGAAGTGGCCACCATCACCGGGTCGAGCACGATGTTCGTGGCGTGATGGGCGGTCAGGCGGTCGGCGATGGTGTCGATGATGTCCGTCGCGGAGACCATGCCGATCTTCACGGCCAGCGGCGGAATATCCTCGAAGACCATGTCGATCTGATCGGCCAGGATCTCCGGCTTGGTGTCCTGGATGGAACGCACGCCGGTGGTGTTCTGCGCGGTGAGCGCGGTGATGGCGCTCATGCCGAACACGCCGCAGGCCATCATGGTTTTGAGATCGGCCTGCATGCCGGCGCCGCCGGAGGAATCCGATCCGGAGATGGCGAGTACAGGCGGCAAGGTGGACATGGTTCTTCCTTTCTGATGGATGAGTCGGCTTTATGTTACTGCGCGCTCTGGTACAGCTTGGAGCCGCCTTCCTGGAATTTGCGGCTCATCTCGGCCATGCCGGCCTGGATGTCCTCGGCGGTGGCGGTGGTGCCGGAGGTCGCCGGGGCGGTCATGGCGCCGCGCGCCTCCTGAGCGGAGGGGATCTTCCCGGCGAGCGTGTCCTGTACCAGCTGTTCCTGGGCCGCCGCGCCGCCGAACTGCTTGCGGATGTTCTGCGAGATGGCCATCGAGCAGAACTTCGGGCCGCACATCGAGCAGAAGTGCGCCATCTTGGCCGGCTCGGCGGGCAGCGTCTCGTCATGGAAGGCGATGGCGGTGTCCGGATCGTAGCTCAAGTTGAACTGGTCGAGCCAACGGAACTCGAAGCGGGCCTTGGAGATGGCCAGGTCGCGATCCTGCGCGTGCGGGTGGTGCTTGGCGATGTCCGCGGCGTGGCAGGCGATCTTGTACGCGATCACGCCCTGCTTCACATCGTCCTTGTTCGGCAGGCCCAAGTGCTCCTTTGGAGTCACGTAGCACAGCATGGCCGTGCCGTAGCGGGCGATCTCCACGCCGCCGATGGCGGAGGTGATGTGGTCGTAGCCCGGCGCGGTGTCCGTGGTCAGCGGTCCCAGCGTGTAGAACGGGGCGTCCTTGCAGATCGCCTTCTCCATCTCGATGTTCATGCGCACGGTGTCGAACGGGATGTGGCCCGGGCCCTCGATCATCACCTGCACGTCCTTGGCCCACGCGCGCTGGGTGAGCTCGCCCAGCGTCATGAGTTCGGCGAGCTGGGCCGCGTCGTTGGCGTCCGCGAGGGAGCCGGGGCGCAGGCCGTCGCCCAGCGAGAACGCCACGTCGTACTTGGCGAAGATGTCGCACAGCTCGTCGAAATGCGTGTACAGGAAGCTTTCCTGATGATGCTGCAGGCACCATTCGGCCATGATCGAGCCGCCGCGGGAGACGATGCCGGTCACGCGGTTGGCGGTCAACGGCACGAAGCGCAGCAGCACACCGGCATGGATGGTCATGTAGTCCACGCCCTGCTCGCACTGTTCGATCACGGTGTCGCGGAACAGCTCCCAGCTGAGCTTGGAGGCGTCGTCCTCGACCTTCTCGAGTGCCTGATACATCGGGACGGTGCCGATCGGCACGGGGGAGTTCCTGAGGATCCACTCGCGTGTGGTGTGGATGTCGTTGCCGGTCGAGAGGTCCATGACCGTGTCCGCGCCCCACTTGGTGGCCCAGGTCAGCTTCTCCACCTCCTCGTCGATGGAGGAGGTCACGGCCGAGTTGCCCATGTTCGCGTTGAGCTTGGTCAGGAACGCGGATCCGATGATCATCGGTTCGGCTTCCGGATGGTTGATGTTGCACGGCATCACCGCGCGGCCGGCGGCGAGCTCCGAGCGGACGAGCTCCACATCGCAGTTCTCGCGTTCGGCCACGTACTTCATTTCAGGGGTCACGATGCCGTGGCGGGCGTACCACATCTGGGTCACCGGGTGGTCCTTGGCGCGCATCGGCTGGTGCGTGCGGCCTCGCCATTCCTTGGTGGCGCGGCCGCGCTTGATGGCGCGCTTGCCGTCGTCCTCCAGGTTGCGGGCGCGGCCCTCGTACTCCTCCACGTCGCCGCGGTCCTTGATCCAGTCGAGGCGCAGGGGCTTCAAGCCCTCCTTCGGATCGCACTTGGGACCTTCGGTGTTGTAGTCGATGAACGGCGGGTTCGGTCCCACACCGGGGGTGTCGGACAGTTTGATCTCGGTGTATGGCACCTCGAGGTCGTAGGAACCGAATTGGTTCTCGAAATGCACGGGCTTGGTCTTGCGGATATGCGCCTTGTCGCGCTGCGCCGAACCGCGGGCGGCGATGTCCACGCGCTGCTGCTTGGCGAGCTTCTGCGCGGCCTTGGCCTCCTTGGCATTGGTGAACTTCTGCTCCGTGGCCTCGGCCCCGGCGGGCGCTGTGCCCTCCTGGGCGGCCTGCGTGTCCGCCGCGGGGGAGTGGGTCACGATGCGCTTGGCATAGCCGTGCTTCGTCTCGCCGCGCACGGCCTTCCAGCCCTCGACCATCGCGCGGGTGGTCGCCTCGGGGTCGTCGGCGCCGGCGATGGCGGATACCGCGAACCAACCGGCGGCCTTGGTGCGCGCCAGCATGTCCATGTCGGCCGCGGTCACGCCGCCTCCCACCACCACTGGGAAGTCACAGGCGGCGCAGATGGTGTTGATCTGCTTGGCGTCCAGGGTCTTCCCGGAACCGTCGTTGCCGCCCACGGAGGCCTCAGGCTTGGTGGTGGAGACGTGCAGCGGGCCAGCGCCGATGTAGTCGATGCAGCCATCCGGCAGTTCATTGATGAGCTTGACCAGTGCCTCGGTCTCGGCGGACAGGCCCACGATGGCGTCGTCGCCGAGCAGCGCACGGGCCTCGCGCGGCTCCATGTCCGTCTGGCCGATGTGCACGCCGTCCACCTTGATGCCTTTGCGGCGAGCCTGCCAGACCACGTCCGCGCGGTCGTCGATCACGAAGGCCACGGAGTCGGACTTGTCGTTGTCCTCGATGATCTGCGCGATGTCCTGCGCCATCGCGGTCAGCTCGGAGGCGTCCGCGTGCTTGGCGCGCAGCTGCAGGAAGGTCGCGCCGCCGCGCAGGGCCTGGTCCACCACGTCGGTCAGCGGGCGGCCCTTGCAGTCCTCGGGGCCCACCACGAAGTACGCGGACAGGTCGAACGAGTCGCGCATGGATGCGTACGGATATTCGTTGCTCATGGGTTATTCCTTTGATTTGAAATATAGGAAGTCTGTATGGTCTATATGGAATAGGGAGATTGACAAGTTTGGGTGTGGCTCCCCTCAGTCACCTACGGTGACAGCTCCCCTCAGAGAGGGGAGCCTAGAAACTGCGGAAAGCAGTACGATTAGTACGTCAGAATCTCGGATGCGGCCACTTGCTCGGGCGTGAGGTTCCACAGCGCATCGAGCAGATGCACCTGGAACGAGCCCGGTCCCTCGGCCTTGGCCTCGGCCACTTCGGCTGCGCGGTTGTACAGGAGGGATGCGGCCAAGGCGGCCGTCAACGGTTCCGCCACCGCCAGATACGTGGCGGTCACGCCGCCCAGCGAGCATCCCGCACCGGTGATCTTGGCCATCAGCGCGCTGCCGCCCGGCAGCCGGTACACCCGTTCGCCGTCGGTCACCAGATCCACGGCGCCGGACACGGCCACGGCGGCCTTGCCCTCGGGCGCCGAATCCGCAAGGAACCGGGCCAGACGCTTTGCGGGCTCCACGGCAGCGTCCACCTCATCCACCGACTCCCCGCCGGCCGGGCGGCTCGTTTCGCCATCGACGGCGGCCAGCCCCCACATGTTCGTCAGGGCGATGATTTCCGAGGCGTTACCGCGCACGATGGTCGGGGGAGCGGCGCGGAACGCGCGCAGGATCTCGGTACGGGTCCTGCCGATGCCGGCCGCCACAGGGTCGAGCACCCACTTGTGCCCGCTCTTGTGGAATGCGCGGGCGATCTGCGGCAGCGCCTCCGCATAGAACGGCAGCAGCGTGCCCACGTTGATGTAGTCCGCGCCGGAGATTGAGGCCGTGTCGATCACGTCGTCCGGCAGGAAGCTCATCGCCGCGGTGCCGCCGGCCGCAAGCTGCGCGTTGGCCACCAGGTTGATGGTCACGAAATTGGTGAACGACTGCGCCAGCGGCGTCCTGTCCTTCACGTTGCGCACGGCCTGCGCGATGGAAGCGCGCAAAGCCGTCAGGTCGGGCTGCCCGTCCGTGTGTGCGCTGTCATTCACTGGATTGGATGTACCACAATGTACGTGCGAATCATCGCTCATATCACTGCTCCCTACGATGGTCTTAACCAACAGGTTCAAAGGGTCAGGCCCAAGGCCTTCTCAACCCGCCGTTGTCGCGGGTTCCCCTGCATTACAGTGCCCAACGTATGCCCGAATCCAGACAATTTCGTCACAAAATCGCACAGAAACCGTTGATTTCCCGCCCCTGCCTCTGGCGCGTCGCCCATCGTCGTGGTATTGGGCCGGCGCTCAGGATTTTAGCTCCCCTCGATGAGGGGAGCTGGCCGCGAAGCGGACTGAGGGAAGCCCGGTCGGACGGCTTTCGGCAATCATATGGCGGTCAGGTCTCTCCTGCGTCCGCTCATACCTCCTTCTCCCGTGTAGGATGAAACCGTTTGCATGAGCCCATCTACAGGGGAGGAACCATGACCGATCAATCCGCCGTCGACATCGACCAGCTCAGGGACTATTCGCGCGCGTTCAACGCCGACCGCGCCAATCTCGTGGCCGCCAACGCCGCCGTCTCCACCGGCGTGCTCGCCGCCGCCACCGACTACCAGGGCCTGCGCGCCCTGCCGCGCGACTTCTCCATCGAACTCAAGCAGGGTTCGATCACCAACCAGGAACGTTCCGGCCGCTGCTGGATGTTCGCGTCCCTCAACACCCTGCGCTACGAACTCATGCACCACTGGAACCTCGAGGACTTCGAATTCTCCGAAACCTACCTCTTCTTCTGGGACGCCATCGAGAAGTCCAACACCTACCTCGAGCACGTGCTGGAAACCCTGGACGAGCCCACCGATTCCCGCATCTTCGAAGTCATCAACGACGGTCCATCCGACGACGGCGGCTGGTGGCAGATGTTCGCCGCACTGGTGAACAAGTACGGCCTCGTGCCCAAGTCCGCCTACCCCGAATCCGCGAACTCCCGCGATTCCGATGCCTTCAAGCAGTACCTCAACACCAAGCTGCGCGAGTTCGCCGCCGACCTGCGTCGCCGCCATGCAAACGGTGAGACGCTGGACGCCCTGCGCGAGGCCAAGCGCGAGGATATGGCCACCGTCTACCGCATCTGCGCGATCGCCCTCGGCGAGCCGCCGGAGACGTTCGACTTCCTGGCCCGTGTCAAGGACGACGATGACGACAAGGACGGTAAGGAAGGTGCGGCCGAACAGTCCAAGTCCAACACTGAGTCCGGCATGGACGAGCGCAAGCAGATCCGCGAGACCGGCATCACCCCGATGGAGTTCTATCGCAAGTACGTACCGGTGAACGTCAACGACTTTGTGACCATCTCCAACGCCCCGATGAAGCGCACCCCGTTCAACACGCGCTACCGCATCCGCTACACCGCTAACGTCATCGAGGCGGGCGACATGGAATTCGTCAACGTGCCGCTCGACGTGTTCAAAAAGGCCGCCGTGGACCAGCTCAAGGCCGGCCATCCGATCTGGTTCGCTTGCGACTGCATGCAGTTCGCCCTGCGCGGCGAAGGCGTCTTCGACCGCGACACCGTGCGCGTGGATCAGCTGTTCGGCACCGAATTCACGTTCAGCAAGGCGGACGGCCTCGAATACGGCGACCGTCCCAGCAACCACGCCATGACCCTCACCGGCGTGAACCTGGATGAGAACGGCAAGCCGAACCGTTGGAAGATCGAGAACAGCTGGGGCAAGGACAACGGCAAGGACGGCTACTACGTGGCCTCCGACGCCTGGTTCGACCAGTTCGTCACCGAAATCATCATCCGCAAGGACATGCTCGACGAGGCCACCCTGGCCATTGCCGAGTCCGAACCGGTCGAACTCGACCCCTGGCAGCCCCTCACCCGCCCCTGCCGCTGATTCCATACATTTGGCTCCCCTTCTCTGAGGGGAGCCGGCAGAAGACGGATCTGCAAAGTACTTTGTTCCTACGTTTTATAAAAGTGATGTAGGGGAGTGCCGCTATTCTGAAGCGGTTGTAACCAAGTCCCCAAACCGTTCAAACCAGAAGGTGCATTGTGGCTCAATCCAAACTCGATGAAGTCGTATCCCTTGCGAAGCGTCGCGGCTTCGTGTTCCCCGCCGGCGAAATCTACGGCGGCACCCGTTCCGCTTGGGATTACGGTCCTCTCGGCGTCGCGCTGAAGGACAACATCAAGCGCGAATGGTGGCGTTCCATGGTCGTCACCCGCCCCGACGTGGTGGGCGTCGACACCTCCATCATCCTGCCGCCCGAGGTGTGGGTCGCTTCCGGCCACGTGAGCGTCTTCAACGATCCGCTCGTCGAGTGCCTCAACTGCCACAAGCGCAACCGTGCGGACAAGCTTGAGGAGTCCTACGCCGAAAAGCACGGCGACAAGATGCCCGAGAACGGCATGAAGGACATCGTCTGCCCGAACTGCGGCACCCGTGGCGAGTGGACCGAGCCGCGCGACTTCAACATGATGCTGCGTACCCACCTGGGCCCGGTCGAGGACGAGAACAGCCTGCACTACCTGCGCCCGGAGACCGCCCAGGGCATCTTCGTGGACTTCAAGAACGTGATGACCTCCTCCCGTTCCAAGCCGCCGTTCGGCATCGCCAACATGGGCAAGTCCTTCCGTAACGAGATCACGCCCGGTAACTTCATCTTCCGTACCCGCGAGTTCGAGCAGATGGAGATGGAGTTCTTCGTGGCTCCCGGCACGGATGAGGAATGGCACCAGTACTGGATCGACGCCCGCACCCAGTGGTACCTGGATCTCGGCGTCAAGCCGGAGAACCTGCGCCACTACGAGCACCCGAAGGAGAAGCTGGCCCACTACTCCAAGCGCACCGTGGACATCGAATACAAGTTCGGTTTCCAGGGCTCCGATTGGGGCGAGCTCGAGGGCATCGCGAACCGCACCGACTTCGACCTGTCCGCGCACGCCAAGCACTCCGGCGAGGACCTGAGCTACTTCAACCAGGCCACCGGCGAGAAGTATGTGCCGTACGTCATCGAACCGGCCGCCGGTCTGACCCGCTCCCTCATGTGCTTCCTGGTGGACGCCTACGACGTGGACGAGGCCCCGAACACCAAGGGCGGCGTGGACAAGCGCACCGTGCTGCGCCTCGACCCGCGTCTGGCCCCCATCAAGGCCGCCGTGCTGCCGCTCTCCAAGAAGCCGGAACTGCAGGAGGTGGCCCAGAACCTCGCCGCCGACCTGCGCTTCAACGAGTGGATGATCGACTACGACGAGTCCGGTGCCATCGGCCGCCGTTACCGTCGCCAGGACGAGATCGGCACCCCGCTGTGCATCACCGTGGACTTCGACACCCTCGACGATCACGCCGTGACCATCCGCGAGCGTGACACCATGGCCCAGGAGCGCGTCTCCCTGGACAAGGTGGCCGACTACGTCTCCGCGCGCATCGGCGAGAAGCGCACCCGCGTGCCGCTCAAGCCCGTCGAGATGGGCGGCGAGCCCTGGCCCGCCTCCGGCATCCAGGAGGCCGGCGGCCTGTACTGATCGGGCAATCCTCGGCTCCCCTTGTCAGGGGAGCTGGATCGCGAAGCGAGACTGAGGGGTAGTCAAGGTCATGGAGACCTGGCTGCCCCTCAATCGGCTCATGCTGACAGCTCCTCCGACGGGAGCCAAGGAGACGGAAACAAACGTGACAGACACCCCCGAAACCGTAATCACCGCACCCCACGAGACCGGTAACCTCGACCCGCGCACGGATGCGCCGGCCCGTGCGGCCGAACCGGTGCACATCGCCCCCGTCAAGCTCGGGAACATCACCGTGCCCACGCCGGTCGTGCTTTCACCCATGGCGGGCGTGACCAACTGGCCGTTCCGTGTGATCTGCGAGGAGTACGGTCCCGACGGTCTCTACGTGGCGGAGATGATCACCGCCCGCGCGCTCGTGGCCCGCAACCCCAAGGCCCTGCGACTGTGCCATTTCGCGCCCAGCGAGAAGATCCGTTCGCTCCAGCTGTACGGCGTGAACCCCTCCATCACCGAGCAGGCCGCCAAGATCGTGGTGGACGAAGGCATGGCCGACCATGTGGATCTCAACTTCGGCTGCCCGGTGCCCAAGGTCACCCGTCGTGGCGGTGGTTCGGCCCTGCCATGGAAGACGGATATCTTCACCGAGCTCATCCAGCGCGTGGTCGCCGTGTGCGAACCCGCCGGCATCCCCGTCACGGCCAAGATTCGCGTGGGCATCGACCACGCGCACGAGACCTTCCTCGAAGCCGGACACATCGCCCAGGAGGAAGGCTGCCGTGCGGTGACGCTGCACGCCCGCACCACCGCCGAATACTATGGAGGCCACTCCGACTGGTCCCGCATCGGCGAGCTCAAGAGCAGCCTTGACATCCCCGTGTTCGGCAACGGCGACATCTGGGGCGCCGAGGACGCGCTCGAAATGGTGCGCGAGACCGGCTGCGACGGCGTGGCCATCGGCCGCGGCTGCCAGGGACGCCCGTGGCTGTTCGCCAATATCAAGAACGCCTTCGCCGGCAACCCCGAACGCCTCAACCCGAACCTCGGCGAGGTCTGCCGGGTGATCCACCGTCACGCCGAACTGCTCACCGAGTTCTACGAGGGCGACGAGATGATGGCAGTGCACGACCTGCGCAAGCACATCGCCTGGTATCTCAAGGGATTCCCGGTGGGCGGCTCCACGCGCAAGGCCTTCATGGAATGCGAGAGCCTGGCGGACGTGGACCGCGAGATCGGCCGTCTGGACCCGACCATCGAATACCCGCCGCGTGTGGTGGACAAGCCGCGCGGCCGCGTGCGGTTCGCCAAGAAGGTCCATCTGCCCTATGGCTGGCTCGATTCGCGCACCACCACCCATGAGGAGCGCGAGGCCCTCTTCGGCGACGACCCGATGGACGCCAGTTACTGACCGCACGCCGTGCGGAACCGGTCCGGCGGCCGCCTGGGACCCGAAAAACGGCAAACGTACGCAAAAAGACGAAAATATCCACACAACACGCGCGGTTGGGCGTGTGAATTTCCCCCAGGCAGTAGCCTAGGTGCGCTACTCTTGGGTGTAACCGTGAAGTGACAGGAGCCAAACGTGAGCGAGATCGCGCAGACAGAGTTCAACGACAAGACCAATATCAAGGTCGTCGGCGTCGGTGGTGCCGGCGGAAACGCCGTTAACCGCATGATCGCCGAAGGCTTGCAGAACGTCGAGTTTGTAGCGGTAAACACCGACGCGAAGGATCTCCTCCGCTCCGACGCGGACGTGAAGATCTCCCTGTCCGATCAGACCAGCCGCGGGCTCGGCGCCGGAGCCGACCCGGAGAAGGGCGCCAAGGCCGCCCAGGACCACCAGTCCGATATCGAGGAAGCCCTGAAGGGCTCCGACATGGTGTTCGTCACCTGCGGTGAGGGCGGTGGTACCGGTACTGGCGCCAGCCCCATCGTGGCTCGCGCGGCCCACCAGCAGGGTGCCCTGACCATCGCCGTGGTCACCCGCCCGTTCAGCTTCGAAGGCCCGCAGCGCGCCGCCTCCGCCGATTACGGCATCGACAACCTGCGCAAGGAGGTCGACGCCCTCATCGTCATCCCGAATGACCGCCTGCTGGAGCTTTCCGACCGTTCCATCGGCATCATCGAGGCCTTCAAGACCGCCGACACCGCACTGCTGGCCGGCGTTCAGGGCATCACCGATCTGATTTCCGCGAATTCGTACATCCACGTCGACTTCAACGATGTGAACTCCATCCTGCGCGGCGCCGGCACCGCGCTGTTCGGCATCGGCTCGGCGCGGGGCGAGGACCGCGCCACCCAGGCCGCCGAAATCGCCATCAGCTCCCCGCTGCTGGAGGAAAGCATCGAAGGCGCCCACGGTGCGCTCATCAACATCGCCGGCCCCACCGACCTGAAGCTGCAGGAGGCGTCCGCCGCCACCGAGCTGGTCCGCAAGGCCATCCACCCCGAAGCCCAGATCATCTGGGGCCTCGCGCTGGACGACGCCTACGGCGACGAAGTGCGCGTCACGGTCATCGCCGCCGGCTTCGACCCGGTCTCCGCCCAGGAGGCCGCCCAGCAGCAGAAGCCCGTGAGCCCCGTGGTGCCCACGAGCGCGCTGAGCCATCCGCCGGTGCGCCAGACCACCCACGAGACCCCGGCCGCGCAGCCGCAGCCTGTCCAGCAGCAGCCCGTCGCCCAGCCGCGTCCGGCCACGCCTCAGCCGACGTACGCGCCCGCCACCAGCACCCCGACCTCGCTGCCGTTCGACGACCCGACCACCGAGCGTCCGGCCGTCGCCCCGAGCGACCCGATGGGCGATCTCGACATTCCCGACTTCCTGCGCTGAAGCTGACCGCTGAAAGGATCGAACCATGGCAGGGTTCATGAAGAACGCTATGTCCTACCTCGGCATGAGCGACGTGGTGGATGACGATGACGACTACATCGAGGAGGAGGAACCGGTCCAGCCGGCCCCCAAGCCCACGTTCGACTCCGACCACACGGTGACCCCGATGCCGGCGGCCACGACCACCACGTCGTCCTCGACCAAGCAGTTCCCGGTCGGCCGCGTCAACCGCATCACCACCATCCACCCGAAGTCCTACGAGGACGCCCAGCTCGTGGGCCGCGCCCTGCGCGACGGCGTGCCGGTGGTGCTCAACCTGACCGGTGTGTCCGAGGCCGTGGCGTACCGCATCGTGGACTTCTCCGCAGGCGTGGTGTTTGGCGTGCGCGGATCCCTGGAGCGCGTCACCCCGCGTGTGTTCCTTCTGAGCCCCGCCCAGGTGAACATCAAGGTCGAGGAGCCCACCGCCCCCGCATCCGCCCACGACCTGTTCGCGGATTAGTCCCATCTTGAGGGGAGTGGATCCGAACATGGTTCGCCGATAATCGGACAATCGTTCTCCCATCATCTTTCCAGCCGACTTCCAGCAGGGAGTCGGCTTTCGCATATCCGGCCACCAGCGAACATTTCACCGCCGCTTGTTAGGCTGGCAGCATGTTATCCCTGACTTTCGCCATGATCGGCCGCATCCTCGCATGGCTGATCAACGCCTACATCACAGTCCTGTTCATCCGCATGATCCTCGACTGGGTCTCATTGCTCGCCCGCAACTGGTACCCGCGTGGCGTGGTGGCTCAGCTCATCAATGCCGTGTACACCGTCACCGAGCCGCCGCTTCGATGGCTGCGCCAGTACATCCGGCCGCTGCCTCTCGGCGGCATGTACCTGGACATCAGCTTCATCGTCCTGTACTTCCTGCTCGTCGCCCTCGAATCCGTGATCATGATCATCTTCTGACCTCGCGGCGGCCGGCGCCGCAACACGGTTTGCGAACTTTATCCGCCATAAAACCGCGTTACTTGCCATGAAACGATGGGGTCGTGATAGCATCGTGATGATACCAACGTAAGCGAGGGCACTGCCCCAAAGCGAGGTGCAAGATTTATGGCTCTGTTGACGCCGAAGGATATTAGGGAGCATACCTTCCAGACCGTTCGATTCAAGGAAGGCTATGACGTCGATGAGGTTGACGACTTCCTTGATCAGGTCACGGAAACGGTCGAAGCTCTGGGACGTCAGGCGGTAGCCGGCGGCCAGTCCACCCAGGCCCTGGGTCCGGACGTGACCAGCCTCAACAACAAGATTTCCGAGCTGTCCGGTCAGGTGCAGCAGCTTCAGGCCGAGAACGAGAACCTGAAGAAGTCCGCCGCCGAGGCCCAGCAGGACGCCCAGTCCCGCGGCGATCAGGCCGCCCAGCTGGCCGCCACCAAGCTCAGCGAAGCCGAGGAATCCAACCGTGCGCTGGCCTCCCAGAACGAGCAGCTCAAGGGGCAGGTCGACCAGCTCAACGCCCAGATCGACCAGCTGACCGCCCAGGCCGCCCAGGCCTCCGGCAACCAGGAGGCCGTCGGCCAGCAGATTGCCGCCATCCAGCAGGAGCGCGACAAGTTCCGCGCCTCCGCCGAGGAGCTGTCCCGCAAGCTCGCCGCCGCCCAGCAGCAGGGTGCCGTGGCCCAGCAGCAGGCCGCCCAGATTCAGGATCTTTCCCGTCAGCTCGAAGAGGCCAAGCAGCGCGAGAACCAGCTGCGCAGCCAGGTTTCCAAGGTCGAGCCGAGCACCGAGACCGGCTCTCTGCAGAAGATCGCAGGCGCCGCCTCCATGCCGGGCACCGAGCCTGAGCGCGCCACCGCCATGCTCACCCTGGCCATGCAGCTGCACGACCAGTACGTCGAGAAGGGCAAGAACAAGGCCCGCGAGATCGGCGAGGCCGCCCAGAACAAGTACGAGGACCTGGTCACCAAGGCCAACAACTACTCCGATCGCACCCGTGCCGAGGCCGACGATTACTCCGCCCGCACCCGTTCCGAGGCGGACACCTATTCCGACCGCACGCACTCCGAGGCCGACGCCTACCGTGATAAGACGCACGCGGACGCCGAGAACTACGCCAAGAACGTGCACTCCGAGGCCGACGCCTACTCCGTCAAGACCCGTCAGGATGCGGACAACTACTCCAAGACGCAGCACACCGACGCCGACAACTACGAGGCTGAGGTCCAGCGCCGCGCCGCCGAGTACGACAAGAAGACCCGCTCCGCCGCGGACACCTACGCCGAGCAGGTGCGCGACAACCTGCAGGCCCAGTCCAAGGTCATCGAGGGCAACATCCAGAGCCTCAAGCAGTTCGAGACCGAGTACCGCGCCCGCCTCACCGAGTTCCTCGGCCAGCTGGTTTCGCAGGTCTCCGAGTCCAACAACTACGAAGACCAGACCTCGAACAACTAAGGCATAGGCAGGGTCAAGTCGTATGACGAACCAACAGGGACGGCTGCGCACCCGCGCGGCCGTCTTTGCATGTGTGGCCGCGGTCGCGCTGATCGTCGATCAGCTCACCAAGGCCTGGGCCATGGCGGCACTGTCCGCCGGCCAAACCATCCGTATCATCCCCGGACTGCTGTCACTCACGCTCGTGCGCAATCCCGGTGCATCGTTGGGCATGGGATCGGGTGCCACGTGGGTGATCAGCCTGCTGGCCGTCGTGGCATGCGTGGCGCTGGCGGTATTCGGCGTGCGTACCGTATCCATGAAATGGACGGTCACGCTGTCCTTCGCATTCGCCGGCGCGTTCGGCAACCTCATCGACCGCGTGATGTACGCGGACGGATTCCTCAACGGCAAGGTGGTGGATTTCCTCAACTACGGCTGGTCTGTGGGCAATGTGGCGGATATCTACCTCGTGGTCGCCGGCGTGGTGCTGGTGCTGCTCATCCTGAAGGGCGAGCCGTTCAGTTCCAAGGATCTGGAAACGTCCAGTGACACCCCGGAGGCGGACGCCCAGCAATGAGTCGCATGGTTCCCGCCCCCGATGCCCTCGTGGGCAAGCGTTTCGATGTCGCCGTGGCCAAGATGCTCGGCATTTCCCGGTCCAAGGCCGCCGATCTCATCGATTCCGGCCAGGCTCGCGTATTAGGCCGTGACGTCGCCCGGTCCAGCACCTTGGCGGCGGGGGAGACCGTCGAATTCGATCTTGTCGAGGAACACTCCGAACCCGAACCCATCGCCAACGACATGGCCGTGGTCTACGAGGACGACGACATCGTCGTGGTGGACAAGCCGGTCGGTGTCGCCGCCCATGCATCCGTCGGCTGGACCGGTCCCACCGTGTTGGGCTCGCTGCGCGATCGCGGCGTGCATATCACCTCCTACGGCGCCGCCGGACGCGAAGGCATCGTCTCCCGCCTTGACGTGGGCACGTCCGGTCTCATGCTTGTATGCAAATCCGATCTGGCATACACCGAGATGCGCCGGCAGTTCGCCGAACATGAGGTCAAAAAGACCTACCACGCGCTCGTGCAGGGCTCATTGAAGCAGGACAAGGCCACCATCGAAGCGCCCATCGGCCGCGCCAAGGTCTCCGATTTTCGATTCTGCGTGACCCCGGCCGGCAAGCCCGCCGTGACCCATTGGGACGTTCTGGAGCGATTCGGCCACGAGGCCACGCTTGTCTCCGTGAACCTGGAGACCGGCCGCACGCATCAGATCCGCGTGCATTTCTCATCCATCGGGCATCCCCTGTGCGGCGACCCGATGTATGGCGCCAATCCGGTGCTTTCCGAGGCACTTGGTCTCGACCGCCAGTGGCTGCACGCCATGAAACTCGAATTCCGACACCCCCGCACCCGCGTGTGGACCACCGTGGAATCCCACTACCCGGCCGACCTCGCCCAGGCCCTCGCCACCATGCGAGCCCGCCACGCCGAGGCCGACGTCGCCCCGACCGATCCCGACATATCCGTCTCCGCTTTGGATGAAACGATTCTGGTCGACTAAGCGCTGCCAAGACCACAAGGTATGGTGGAACGCATGGCTGAAACCGGAAACTTCGTACATCTGCACAACCACACGCACTACTCGCTGCTGGACGGCGCCTCGAAGATTCCGGCGCTGGCCAAGCGTGCGGCGGAACTGGGCATGCCTGCCATCGGCATCACCGACCACGGTAACATGCACGGCGCGTACGAGATGTACACCAACTGCGTGGCCAACGGCGTCAAACCCATCATCGGCATCGAAGCCTATGTGACCCCGGAAACCGCGCGACAGGATAAGTCCCGCGTGCACTGGGGCACCGAAGCGCAGCGACGTGACGACGTCTCCGGCGGCGGTCTGATCACCCACATGACCATGTGGGCGGAGAACGATGAGGGACTGGTCAATCTCATCAAGGCGTCCTCCGTGGCCAATCTCGAGGGCCGTGTCATGCGTTACCCGCGTATGGATAAGGAGGTGCTTGCCACCTATTCGAAGGGTGTGATCGCGTCGTCGGGTTGCCCGTCGGGGATCATCCAGACCCGCTTGCGTCTGGGCCAGTTCGATGAGGCGCTGCGTGCGGCGGGCGAGTTCCAGGACATCTTCGGCAGAGACAACTTCTTCATCGAGCTCATGGACCATGGCCTCAAGATCGAGACCCAGGTCACGAAGGATTTGCTGGACATCGCCAAACGATTGAACGCGCCCCTGTTGGCGACGAATGATTCGCATTACGTGCATGCGGAGGATGCTGGCGCGCAGGATGCGATGCTGTGCATCAACTCGGGTTCCCGCCTGGATGATCCGGACCGGTTCAAGTTCGACGGCACGGGCTATTTCATCAAGACCGCGGACGAGATGCGCGACCTGTTCCGTGAGCTTCCCGAGGCGTGCGACAACACGCTGCGGATCGCGGAGCGTTGCAACGTGATGTTCGACGATCACGAGGACGGGGCGTTCATGCCGAAGTTCCCCTGCCCGGACGGGTGGGATGAGACGAGCCTGTTTTTGAAGAAGGTCGAGGAGGGCCTGGAGAAGCGATATGACGGGCATCCGCCCCTGGAGGTGTTGAAGCAGGCGGATTACGAGTGCGGCGTGATCTGCCAGATGCAGTTCTGCGGCTACTTCCTGGTGGTCGCGGATTACATCCAGTGGGCCAAGGACCATGGGATCATGGTGGGTCCTGGCCGTGGCTCGGCCGCAGGCGCGATGGTCGCGTACGCGATGGGCATCACGGAGTTGGATCCGTTGAAGCATGGTCTGATCTTCGAGAGGTTTTTGAACCCGGAGCGCGTCTCCTTGCCGGATATCGATGTGGATTTCGATCCGGAGGGCCGTGGCCGGGTGATCGAGTACTGCGGCGAGAAGTACGGCACGGACAAGGTCGCGCAGTGCGTGATTTACGGCACGATCAAGACCAAGCAGGCGTTGAAGGACTCCGCGCGCATCATGGGCTACGAGTTCTCCGTAGGCGAGAAGGTCACCAAGGCCCTGCCCCCGGCGGCCACGGGCGGCAAGGACATCAGCCTGCACGACATCTTCGACCCGACCGCGAAACGATACGCCGAGGCGCGTGAGTTCCGTGAGATGTACGAGTCCGATCCGGACGCGCGGCGCATCACCGACGAGGCCAAGGGCATCGAGGGCCTGATCCGCCAGACGGGTGTGCATGCCTGCGCCACGATCATGGGTAGCGCGCCCATCACGGACACGAGCCCTTTGTTGGAGCGTACCGACGGCACGATCACCACGACGTTCGAGTACCATACGTGCGAGACGCTGGGCCTGGTGAAGATGGACTTCCTGGGCCTGTCCAACTTGACGACCATCCATGACACGCTCAGGAACATCGAGGCGAACGGCAAGCCCGCCATCGACTACACCAAGATTCCGCTGGACGACAAGCCGACCTACGAGCTGCTGTCCCGTGGCGACACCCTGGGCGTGTTCCAGCTCGATTCCGACGGCATGCGCGCGCTGCTCAAGACGTTGAAGCCCGATAACTTCAACGATATCTCCGCACTGATCGCCCTGTACCGTCCGGGCCCGATGTCGATGGACTCGCACACCAACTACGCCAAGCGCAAGAACGGGTTGCAGAAGATTACGCCGATCCACCCCGAGCTCGAGGAACCGTTGAAGCAGGTGCTCGACGAGACGTACGGCCTGATCATCTACCAGGAGCAGGTGCAGTCCGCCGCGCGAATCCTGGCCGGCTATTCGTTGGGCAAGGCAGACGTGCTGCGTCGAGCCATGGGTAAGAAGAAGCCCGAGGTGCTGGCCAAGGAGAAGGTCCCGTTCTTCGCGGGCATGAAGGAGCATGGCTACTCCGAGGAGGCCGCCACCGCCGTGTGGGACATCCTGGTGCCGTTCTCCGGCTACGCCTTCAACAAGGCGCATTCCGCCGCCTACGGGCTCATCTCCTACTGGACCGCGTACTTGAAGACCCACTATCCGGTCGAGTTCATGGCGGCCCTGCTGCAGGGCGCGGCCACCAACAAGGACAAGACCGCGCTCTACCTGGGTGAGGCGCGCCGCATGGGCATCCAGGTGCTCTCCCCGGACGTCAACGAATCCGTGTACGAGTACTCCGCCGTCGGCGACGTGGTGCGCTTCGGCCTGGGCGCGATCCGTAACGTGGGCGCCAAGGCCGTGCAGGATATCATCGCCGAGCGCGAGGGCCCGCGCGGCAAGTTCGTGAACTTCATGGACTTCATCCGTCGCGTGCCGCTGACCGCGTTGAACAAACGTCTGGTGGAATCCCTGATCAAGGCCGGTGCGTTCGACTCCATCGACCCGAACCGCCGCGCCCTGTTCACCGTGCACGAGGCCGCCATCGACTCGGTCGTCAGCCTCAAACGCAAGCAGGCTGAAGGCCAGTTCGACCTGTTCTCCGATGACGAGGACGGGGGAGCCGAGGCCATGGGCGACGCCTCCGTCAGCGTGCCGGACATCGAGGAATGGGACAAGAAGACCAAACTCAACTTCGAACGCGAGATGCTCGGCCTGTACGTGTCCGATCATCCGTTGTCCGGCATGCAGTCCGTGCTCGCGTCATTGCGCGAAATGTCCATCGCGCACCTCATCGACCGGGCCAAGACCATGCCCGAAGGCCAACAGGTCACCTTGGCCGGCCTCGTGACCGGTGTGGACCGGCGCGTCTCCAAGAAAGGCAACCCATGGGCCATCGTCACCATCGAGGACATGGAAAGCAGCATCCAATGCATGTTCTTCGGCAAGGTGTACGAGGCGGCAGCCGCCGAACTCGCGCTTGATTCCGTGGTACAAATCCGCGGCCAGGTGGAACTGCGTGACGAGACCGTCTCCCTCCGGGCCACGGAGATGCAGGTGCCCACGCTGGAAGCCGAGGACGAGCGTCCGCTGGTCATCACGCTGCCGTCGGTGGCGCTCGACCGTCGCCGCATGATGGAGCTCGGACAGGTGCTTTCCAACCACCCCGGCTACTGCGAGGTGCATCTCGCGGTGATGGACGAGAAGGGCAACGCACAAGTCCTCACCTTCGGCGACCGGTTCCGCGTCAAGCGCGACACCTCCCTGTTCGCCGAAATCAAGATCCTCTTCGGCCCCAGCTGCCTGCCTGCTGCCTGAGCCGTTCATTTCCCGGAGATTGTGGCCTCCCGGAGATTGCGGCGTTGTTCCGGCTCCCCTCTCTGAGGGGAGCTGTCAGCGAAGCTGACTGAGGGGAGCCTGGCTTGGGGAGGATCCATCGCTACTACCATATCGAACCGTGACCAACACAGCAGAAGACGAGCAACGCTGGATAGCGGAGACGCTGGAACGACTCTCCCATTCGCAATTCCGCGCCAAATTCCAACTTGCGGACAAGGACCGCGCGTACGCCCGGGCCAAAGGCAAGGCGACCATCGACCGCCACGCGCACGAGATGCTGCATGACCGGGTCGGCGCCGCCGAACCGAAGAACGACGGTCGCCAGACCCCGTGGCGCGGACATCCGGTCTTCACCGCCCAACACGCCACCGCCACCTGCTGCCGCGGCTGCATCGAAAAATGGCATCACATCCCCAAAGGCCGTGAGCTGACCGATGATGAGGTGAACCGTCTCGCGGACCTCGTGATGGCATGGATTGAACGCGACCTTGTCAACCATCCCGTCCGCTAAACGAATCGTCGTGATTCTTTTCTCGGCTCCCCTTGTCGGGACATTGCCGTGAAGCAAACAGCGGAGCTGTTTGTAGGCGATGTGCGAGACGACAGTCGAGCCAACAAAACGCGAACGAAGTTCGTCCTAAATTGCAGGACGAGCTGTCGCCATAGGCGACTGAGGGGTAGTTCTGCAGGATTTCATGCAATGCTTCACATTGATATTCCAATCGACCAGTGACCTTCCCTCGTTCCGGGAGTAGCATGAAGGCGAACATTCGTTTTCCATGAACGAAAGGATCGTCATGAGCGAGCAGCAACTGGTTTCCCCCGAACTGACGTTGAACGACAAGGCGCATTCGGTGATTCCGCAGATTGGCTTTGGCACGTTCCAGATTCCCCCGGAGGATACGCAGCGAGCCGTCGAGGAGGCACTGGAGATCGGCTACCGCCACATCGACACCGCGGCCGCCTACTACAACGAGGAGCAGGTGGGCGACGCGCTCAAGGCCACCGGCATGGCCGGCAAGGTGTGGGTGACCACCAAGCTGCGCAACTGCGATCAGGGCTACGACTCCGCCATGGTGGCCTTCGAGGAGTCCCGCAGGAAGCTCAAGGTGGACGTCATCGACATGTACCTCATCCACTGGCCGTTCTCCGCCGCCGGCTTCTACAAGGAAACCTGGCGCGCGCTGCTCAAACTGCGCGATGAAGGCGCCATCCGCGTGCCCGGCGTGAGCAACTTCCTGCCCGAACATCTACGCGGCATCATCGAGGACTCCGGTGAGACTCCTGCGGTCAACCAGATCGAGGTTCATCCGCGCTACAACCAGCCTGGCAACCTCGCTTTCTGCAAGGCCCACGGCATCGTGGCCGAGGCATACAGCCCGCTCGGCCACGGCAAGGACATCGAATCCGATCCGGTCGTCAAGGCCGCCGAGGCCCACGGCGTCACGCCCGCACAGGTCGTGCTGCGCTGGCACACGCAGGAAGGTCGCATCATCATCCCGAAGTCCAAGCATGTCGAACGCATGAAGGCGAACCTCGCCAGCGCGTCCTTCGACCTGACGGACGCCGAACTCGCCGCCATCGATGCGCTCGACGACCCGCACGCCAACGTGAGCGCCGATCCGGCCACGTTCACCCACTCCCAGTCCTGGGCCGACCAGCACGTGCGCGGCAACATCTGATACTCCGATCGGGGCGGCTTCCCGTGAACAGGGGAGCCACCCCGCCCGGTAATGCGGTCGCACGTCCTTCGCATCCCTCGCAAAATCCATAAACCCCACACAACGCCGGCGTCTGCCCATGGCGCGCCGGCGAATAATGCGACAAGATGTCTGTCAAAAGGTTGACGCAATGTCAATGCATTCTCCAAAGGAGGAGTGTCATGTACTATTCCAACGGAAACTACGAGGCGTTCGCCCGTCCGAAGAAGCCGGCCGGCGTCGACGGCAAATCGGCCTACATCATCGGCACCGGACTCGCGGCCCTGTCCGCGGCCTGCTATCTGGTGCGTGACGGCCAGATGCCCGGCGACCGCATCCACATCCTCGAAAAGGACCCGGTGCCGGGCGGCGCATGCGATGGCGCCGAAATCCACGGCCTCGGCTACGTGATGCGCGGCGGACGCGAAATGGACAACCACTTCGAGGTGATGTGGGACCTGTTCCGCTCCATCCCCTCCATCGAGACCGAAGGCGTCTCCGTGCTGGACGAGTACTACTGGCTCAATAAGGAGGACCCAAACTACTCGCTGTGCCGCGCCACCAAGACCCAAGGCAAGGACGCCGGCACCAATGGCAAGTTCGGCCTGTCCGACAAAGCCTCCCAGGAGATCATGAAGCTTTTCTTCACCCCGGACGAGGAGCTCTACGACAAGCCCATCACCGACTTCTTCGACGACGAGGTCCTGAACTCCAACTTCTGGATGTACTGGCGCACCATGTTCGCGTTCGAAAATTGGCACTCCGCGCTCGAGATGAAGTTGTACATCAAGCGCTACATCCACCACATCGGCGGTTTGCCGGACTTCTCCGCCCTGCGCTTCACCCGCTACAACCAGTACGAGTCGATGATCCTGCCCATGGTCAAGTACCTCGAAGGCCACGGCGTCAAGTTCCACTACAACACGAAGGTCGAGAACGTCGAATTCGCCATCGGCGGGGGAGACGGCCCCAAGCGCGAGCACACCGGCGTGGGCCAGGACACCATCCTCAAGATCCAGGCCACCTCCGGCGTCTTCAAGCGCAACCCGTACTCCACCCCCACCAAGAAGCTCGCCGTGCGCCTCGACATCGATCATGAAGGCGAGAAATCCTCCATCGACCTGACCGAGAACGACCTCGTGTTCATCACCAACGGCGGCTGCGTGGAGAACTCCGCCATGGGCTCGCAGCACGCGCCGGCTCCGTGGAACCCGGACCTGAAGCCCGGCGGCGGTTGGGACATGTGGCGCAACATCGCCAAGCAGGACCCGAGCTTCGGCCACCCGGACAAGTTCTGCTCCGACCCGCAGGCCACCAAGTGGATGAGCGCCACCGTGACCACACTGGACAATGAGATCCCGCCCTACATCCAGCGCATCTGCAAGCGCGACCCGTTCACCGGCCATGTCGTGACCGGCGGCATCGTCACCGTCACCGACTCCAACTGGCTCATGAGCTGGACCCTCAACCGCCAGCAGCAGTTCCGCGACCAGCCCAAGGACCAGTTGTGCGTATGGGTCTACGGCCTGTTCCCGGACAAGCCCGGCAACTACGTCAAGAAGCCGATGACCGAATGCACCGGCGAGGAGATCTGCGAGGAGTGGCTCTACCACATGGGAGTCCCGACCGACAAGATCGAAGCGCTCGCCAAGAACCACGCCAACACCGTGCCGGTCATGATGCCGTACATCACCGCGTTCTTCATGCCGCGCGCCGCCGGCGACCGCCCGGATGTGGTGCCGGATGGTGCCGTGAACTTCGCGTTCCTCGGTCAGTTCGCCGAAACCCCGCGCGACACGATCTTCACCACCGAGTACTCGATGCGCACCGGCATGGAAGCGGTGTACACCCTGCTCGACGTGGACCGCGGTGTGCCGGAGGTGTGGGGCAGCGTCTACGACGTGCGCAACCTCCTCAACGCCACCGTCAAGCTGCGCGACGGGGCGCCGGTCACGGACATGAAGCTCAACTTCGTGGAAAAGGCCGTCCTCGGCAAGGTTCTCAAGAAGCTCGACGGCACCGACATCGCCACGCTGCTCAAGGAATACCACGTGATCTGATTTCGCGAGGCGTCGTATCGCCCGTGCCGTAGGCGGCGTGACACGCACCTTGGCTCCCCTCAGAGAGGGGAGCTGTCGTCGAAGACGACTGAGGGGAGCCGCAGATTGAATGAACCGCAGCTCCCCTCAGTCTCACTCCGTTCGACAGCTCCCCTCAGCGAGGGGAGCCAATGCCATCCGTCGGCATATCCGCCCTACCGCACGCCCCAGTCGTAACGCTGGGATTCGAGGCGCATGTAGGTGAACAGCTCAGTGCGGTCGATGCCGTCGATCTTGCGGATATGCCGGTTCACCAGCTCCAGCATGCTCTCGTCGTCCTCGGCGAAGATCTCCGCGAGAATGTCGAAGCGTCCGGCCGTGATGATCACGTAGTCGATCTGGTGGATCTCCTTGAGCTCACGCGCCACGTATTCGATGTCGCCGTTGACGGTGATGCCCACCATCGCCTGGCGTTTGAAACCCATGTCCATCGGATTGGTCACAGCGACGATCTGCATGATGCCGTCATCCAGCATCTTCTGCACGCGCAGGCGCACCGCCGCCTCGGACAGACCGATCTGCTTGCCGATCGACACGTACGACCGGCGGCCATCCTCCTGCAGCAGCGTCACGATCTTCTTGTTCGTCTCGTCCATCGACTGCGCGGTGGTGTCCGATGCCGTGCCTTCGGTGCCGTCCTTACTGCTTTTCGCCGCCGCCATGATCGCCGTCCTTGTCCTGATTGGTATGCATTCCTGTCTTCTGTGTCCCATTATGCCCGTTGGTGAAGTCGGAATGATTCGAAATCGTTAATTCGCGTGTCCTGGATCTGCGATTTTCGTATTATCTGTGGTTCACTATGTGACATATTTTCACTGGAGTATATGCCGCGCGGCTTCCGGCAAGTTGATGCCGGAAAATCAGTGCAAATATGCGATTTTCGTTATATGCAAACAAGGCTAACGCGCTTTTCGCATAATCTCCTGTTTTCATTGCGAAAAGAATCGCAATGTTCTGTTTACTTTATGGAAATCGCGGTCTTCTTCACTGACAGTTGTGATGGTACGAGCCGAAAAGTAAGGAGACGCGATGAGCAAGACCCAACCATTGGTGGCACGCGACCCTGAAGTCGAATCAAGGGAATCCGGACTGACGATCAACCGTGCGTTCAAGGTGTTCCAATCCTCCGAAGGCAAGGAAGTCAAGGCCATCAACGACGTGAGCCTGGCCATCCGCCAGGGCGAGTTCTTCATCCTGCTCGGTCCCTCCGGCTGCGGCAAGACCACGCTCCTACGCTCCATCGCCGGTCTCGAAAGCCTCGACGCCGGCGAGATCTACCTGGGCGACCAGCGCATCGACCAACTACCGCCGTACGACCGTCCGGTCAACACCGTCTTCCAAAGCTACGCACTGTTCCCGCATCTGACGGTGGCGCAGAACGTGGCGTTCGGCCTCGAAATGGAGAAGAAGCCGAAGGCTGAAATCGCCAAAACCGTGCAGGAAATGCTCGATCTCGTCCATCTCGGCGAATTCGGCGGCCGCAAGCCCCATCAGCTCTCCGGCGGTCAGCAGCAGCGCGTGGCACTCGCCCGGTCGCTCGCCAAACGCCCCAAGGTACTGCTGCTTGACGAATCCCTTTCCGCCCTCGACTTCAAGCTCCGCCGCCAGATGCAGGTGGAACTGAAGCGCATCCAACGCGAGACCGGCATCACCTTCGTGTTCGTGACCCACGATCAGGAGGAGGCCCTCTCGATGGGCGACCACATCGCAGTCTTCTCCAAAGGCCGACCCGAACAGGTGGGCACGCCGGAGGAGATCTACAACGAACCCGCCAACCGTTTCGTGGCCGACTTCATCGGCGACATCAACTTCGTGGACGCGGTCAAAAGCGCGGACGGCGAAATCACCGTGGAAGGCGTGCCCTTCCGCGTGAAGCAGGACATCTCCGATCTCCCGATGGACGCCGAAGTGAGTGCCGCCATCCGTCCCGAACGCATCACCCTGACCGCCCCGCGCGAATCCGCGCTCACCGGCACGGTCGAAACGCTCATGTTCATGGGAGCCGACGTGCGCTGCGAGGTCCGGCTCACGGACGGCACCAAACTCCTCGTCCGACTCTCGCCCCCGTACGACACGGCCGTGCTGCACGAAGGCGCCACGGTGTCAGTGGAGGTCGAGGCCGCACACATGAGGGTGGTGGAACGATGAGTGCCGCCGACCGCAAAACCGAGGCGCGCGAGGAACGGGTGGACGTCCCCGCCGCAAAGACCTCCGCATGGAGCCGCTGGTTCGGCTCGCCCCACGCCGCCAAACCCGGCATGCTGAACCGTCTCTACTCCCTGCCGTCCATCATCATCGGACTGCTGTTCACGCTTGGGCCGATCGGCGTCATCATCGCCTTCTCCTTCATGAGCCGGCCGGACATGGGCGGCGGCGTGGTCTTCAAATTCTCCACCGACGCCTACGAAAAACTGCTGTTCCGCCACGACTTCTTCGGCAACCGTTCCTTCGACGCCCGCTACCTGCAGGTATTCGGCACATCGCTCTGGCAGGCGCTGCTCACCACCGTGATCTGCGTGGCGCTTGCCTTCCCAATCGCGCTGTGGATGTCCATGAAAAGCGCCAAGATCCAGCAGATCCTCGTACTGCTGGTCACCATCCCGTTCTGGACGAACCTGCTGGTGCGCACCTATGCGTGGATGCTCATCCTCAACGAGAACGGCCCGATCAATTGGGCGTTGCGGCTGCTCGGCATCGGCTCGCAGCAGATGCTGTACACCTCGTTCGCCTCCGTGATCGGCCTGATCTACACGTTCCTGCCGTTCGCCATCCTGCCCATGTATTCGGCCCTGTCCGGATTCGACTTCCGGCTGGTCGAGGCGGCCTATGATCTCGGTGCGCACAAGCTCACCGTCATGCGCCGCGTGATTTTCCGCGCCGCCATGCCCGGCGTGATGAGCGGCATCGCCCTGTGCTTCATCCCCGCGTTCGGTTCATACGTGCAGCCGGTGCTTCTCGGCGGCGGCCGCGTGCTCATGGTCGGCAACCTCATCGCCTCCCAATTCGCGGAGGCTCGCAACTGGCCGTTCGGCGCCGCACTGTCCACGGTGATCCTGGCGGTGACGCTGTTCGGCGCACTGGTCGCCTCCATCCTTGGCAGCCGCGCTTCCCGGAAGGCAGGTGAATGACGATGACCGTGATGCATGACGATACCGACCCGAACAAGGTGCGCTACGGCAACGCCGGCGAATTCGGCGCCTTGGTGGCCAAGACCGAACGGGAGCGCGGGGAAGCGCAGGACGTGCCCGGCGTGCGCATGCCCGCCGACCTGGAACGCAAGCAGCCCGACCGCATGTGGAGCACGCGCCGTTCCGGCAAGCAGGGCAACACCCTCAAGCGATTCCCGATGGTCGGATTCGTGAGCGTGGCCGTGCTCGCGTTCCTCTACGTGCCGATGGTGATCGTGGTGTTCTTCTCCTTCAACGGCGGCAAACAGGCACTCCTGTGGCAGGGATTCTCGCTGCGCTGGTACGGCGAGGTATTCACCAACGGCGCCATCATCAACGCCACCGAAACCTCGCTGCTCGTGGCCGTGATCGCCACCGTGCTCTCCACGGCGCTGGGCGTGCTCTACGTACTGGCCGTGGATCATATGTCCCGGGCCGGCTCGGCGCTCGCCTCCATGCTGATCAACGCCTCCATGCTCATCCCCGAGATCGTGCTCGGCGTGGCCACCATGGCGTTCATCAGGCTCATCGGACTCGCTCCCGGATTCGTGCCGCTGGTGCTCGCGCACACCACGTTCTGCATCCCGTTCGTGGTGATGCCGATCCGGGCAAGACTGGCGACCATCGACCATGCCTGCTTCGAGGCCGCCGAGGATCTGGGGGCCTCCGGACCCGTCACCGTGTTCCGTGTGACGTTGCCGCTGCTGGTGCCCGGCATCGTGTCCGGTGCGCTGATGGCGTTCGTGGTTTCGATGGACGACTTCATGATCTCGAACTTCCTGACCACGGCCGGCACCACCACGCTGCCGATCTATATATTCTCCCTGATCCGTAAGGGCGTGAACCCCAGCGTGAACGTGGTGGCCTCGCTGCTGCTCTTGCTGGCCGTCGTGGTCACGGTCACCTCCACGCTGCTGACGAACCGCAAATCGAAGTGAGGCGCATGATGACGAATACGAGACATCCACAGCATGATGCGATGCGAATCCTGATGCGGCGTGGCTGCGCCTGCATCCTGGCCGGAACCATGGTGTGCGGGATCGGCGCCTGCTCGGGCGGCGTCAGCGACGTGGCCTCCGGGCCGGCGGTCAGCGCGGTCGCCCCCTACCGCGCGGCCGCCGGCGGCGAACTGCACGTCTACACATGGGCCGGCTACATGCCGGACAGCGTGATCAAGGCTTTCGAAAAGGACACCGGCATCTCCCTGACCGTGGACACCTTCGACAGCAACGAGGCGTTGGAAGCCAAGCTGCAGTCCACCGGCGGCGAGGGGTACGACATCGTGATGCCCAGTGATTACATGGTCGAACAGCTCATCCATGAAAAACTGCTCATGAAATTCGGTGTCAGCACGCTGCCGAACGCCAAGAACATCAAAACCGAGTTCCGCAACCCCTATTACGACAAGAAAATGGAGTATTCGGCCCCCTACATCGTCAGTTACACAGGCATCGTCTACGATGCCAAGGCGATTCCCGCGTCGGATGCACCTACGTCTTGGAACGATTTCTTCCATCCCAAGGCCTCATGGGGCAAGACCCAGCTGCTCGGCGACCAGATCGAAGTGGTGAACGCCGCCCTGCGTGCCGTCGGGGCCGACCAGTGCGCCACCGATCCGCAGGATTACCAGGACGCGGCCAACCTGCTGGAGAGGTACAAGTCAAAGCTAGGTGTCATGAGTTCCGAGGGGGTGGCGGACCGGCTCGCTTCCGGCGAACAGAAGGTCGGCATGGCATGGAGTTACGACGCCTATCAGGCCATGGCGAGCAATCCCGACCTGAAATTCGTGTTCCCCTCGGACGGGGCGAACAAGTTCGTGGACAATGTGGCCATCTCGCGAGGTGCCAAGAACGTGGCTCAGGCCAAGACGTTCATCAATTGGATGCTTGACCCGGCCAACAAGACCACGGTGGAACAGAATGCCGGCGCCGGTAGCGTGCTGAAGGGCGGTGACGAGCTGCTGCCCGCCGCGATGCGCAAATTCAACGTGGTGGTGCCCTCCGCCGAGGAGGAGAAGCACGCCATCCTGGAAAAGCGTTGCTCGAACAAACTCAATGACAACTACACCATGATGTTCGAGGACTTCCGCAACTAGTGCAAACATTGGCTCCCTTCCTCCGAGGGGAGCCTTTTTCATGCCTGTTTTCATATTATCCAACGGTTTTCGCAACACTCACGCAACATTGGTTTGTAAATCGTGGAATATTGAGTTAATAGCTACGAAATAAATAGGTGATTACCTAAAGATGTCGAGAAAAACGCAGGTTGAACTTACGGTTCATGCGAAATCCTGAATCGCAACCAACCAATCACTGAAGAATCCAAGGAGCGACACCATGGCGGCTACCATCGATGAAACCAGAATCAAGGAACTGACCGCGAAGGAAGGCGACAAGCTCAACGCCAAGCTCGGCAAGTCCCGTGAAATGTACGAGCGTGCCTGCAAGCACCTGTGCAACGGCGTCGCCTCCTCCTACCAGCTGCGCGATCCGTGGCCGATCTACGTGGATCGCGGCCAGGGTGCCAAGATGTGGGACGTGGACGGCAACGAATACTACGATTTCAACAACGGTTTCGGCGCCATGCTCCAGGGCCACGCCAATCCGATCATCGCCGAGGCCGTCAACGACCGCTTCTCCAAGGGTTCGCATTTCGCCATGCCCGACTGGGACGACGTGGTGGTGGCCGAGGAGCTCGCCGAACGTTTCGGTCTGCCGAAGTGGCGCTTCAACAACTCCGGTTCCGAGTCCACGATGGATGCCATCCGCATCGCCCGCGCCTACACGCACCGCGACCACATCATGAAGATCTTCGGTTCCTACCACGGCCACCATGACGCCGTGATGATCTCCATCTCCGAGGACTACAACAACATCGGCGACCGCTACCACCTGAAGTCCCTGCCGTACGGCGCGGGCATCCCGAAGGCCACCGTGGAGCTCACCGTGCCGGTGCCGTTCAACGACCTCGACGCCCTTGAGCACCGCGTCAAGGAAATGGAGGAGGAGGGCAACCCGCCCGCCTGCCTCATCATGGAAGCCTGTCTGATGAACATGTCCATCGTGCCGCCCGAGCCCGGATACCTGGAAGGTGTGCGCGAACTGACCAAGAAGCACGGTATCGTGCTCATCTTCGATGAAGTCAAGACCGGTCTGACCGTGGGCCCCGGCGGTGCCACCAAGCTGTTCGGCGTGACCCCGGACATGGTGACCATCGCCAAGTCCCTGGCTGGCGGCCTGCCTTCCGGCGCGATCGGCGGCACCGACGAGGTCATGCACGTGGTCGAGGACGGCGAGGTCTATCAGGTCGGTACGTTCTCCGGCAACCCGCTGTCCATGGCGGCCGCCCGCGCCAGCCTGGAGAAGGTGCTCACGCCCGAAGCCTACGAGCATCTCGACCACATGAACCAGCGTCTGATGGACGGCTGCCGGGCGATCATCAAGAAGTACGACTTCCCCGGTTACGCCCAGGGCTTCGGAGCCAAGGGCTGCGTGACGTTCTCCCCGCACAAGATCACCGACTACGTGAGCTTCCGCAAGGGACAGAACGCGGCGCTCAACCAGCTCGCCTGGCTCTACGAGGCGAACCGAGGCATCTACATGGCCCCGGGCCGCGAGGAGGAATGGACGCTGTCCGTGGCGCACGACGACAAGGCCTGCGATACCTACCTCGCCGCATTCGAGGAGATGGCGCACGATCTGACCGCCTGATCGACTCCGTCGGTTTTCTGACGATCGGTCCCGCAGTGTGAGGCATGAACAACGGCGTTCATGCCTCACACTTTTTTGATGGAACGGGGAGCAAGTGTCCGGTGGATGAATGCCGGTTGAGGTCGGACTGAATTCTTCCGACACGCCGTTGAACAATGAATGTTGATGCATCGGGGCCGGGGTTGAGAGGCTTATTCTGTCTGTAGAACAGCGTTGTGGGCTGTTTGCGACACGCCGAGGGAGCCTTGCTATGAAGCGGTTTTCCCTCGTTTTGGCATGCCTCGATTTGCGTGTTGGTTGTGTTGCGTGTAAGTTATTCACCTGTTGCCGCTCAGCACGGCGGGTTTCCTTCCCTTGGTTGGTTGGCTGCCTGTTGGTGTGGTGGTGGTTTGAGAACTCAAGAGCGTGTTTGTACTACTTCTTTATAGTCAATGATTGCCAGTGCGTCCCAAG
>NZ_QFFM01000018.1 GCF_003129905.1 Bifidobacterium callitrichidarum | reverse complement strand
AGGACCGATACCGTTCGCGCTCATTCCCGATGAGGCACCACCACACCCTACGCGCTCAAAAAACGTGAGGCACGTCGGTTCACCAAGAAGAATCTGGTCGATAGGATATTATGAGCCTATAGTTGGTTTCTTATTCAAAGTTGAACGTGTTCTCCGTTAAGGCGTGACTACGTCCTAGATACAGGCTAAGGAGGGGCGGGAATGGCGTCGATTACCGTATACCCTGCCACGCTGCGGTGGGCTGTCAGTCAAAGTGGTGCAGATCCGGAGGCCGTGGCTCATAAAGAGGGTTTGTCTGAGTTTCCACAGTGGCTGAGTGCGGCTGATCCGTTGAGTCTCTCGTTCACCAAGCTGTCCGCAATTGGGTCTGCGCTGCAGGTGCCATTCGGTGCCCTCGTACGTTCTGTTGTTCCTGAGGCGCATGAGGATGAACTGATACGGTATCGCACGATTGACAATCACGGCGTCGAAGCGAGCCGGAACCTTAAGGACACGATTGCCATTATGCGTAACCGTCAGGATTGGGCGCGTGATGAGATGATCGCGCAGGGTTTTGAAAAGAACTTGTTGGTTGGAAGCGTGCCATCTCATGCAACTGCGAATGAGTTGTCCGAATGTATTCGTGAAAAGCTGTCCCTCGAAGCGGGATGGTGCCGACGTAAGAGCAATGACGAGCGGTTCCGTTTCTTGCGCGGTAAGGCATCTGATGCTGGTCTGATGGTAATGGTCGATTCCCGAGCGGGTACGTCCAATGCACGCCGTCTGGATGTACGGGAGTTCCGTGCATTCGTATTGCTGGATGAGGTGGTGCCGTTAATTTTCATCAATCGCAATGATTCTTATGCTGCGATGATGTTTTCCTTATTGCATGAAATCGGCCATGTGCTGCTTGGCTCCAACGAGGTATACAACGATTCCTCCTTCACCGTTGACAGCAGCGTTGAGCGCAAGATCAATCAGGCGGTCGTTTTAACGGTTGTGAATGATGAGGTTGAGTTCCGAGCATATTGGATGGCGATGGTTGCGGAAGGCATTCGCGTGCAGGACATCGCTCATGGATGTGCAAAACGGTATGGCTTAAGTGCCTTGGCCTTGACGATTTACGCGCACCAGCTTGGTCTGGCCGGTGATGAGGACGTGCGTCTGGTACGTATTGCAAGTGAACGACAAGTAGCGAATATGGGCGCGGAATCTGGTTCTGGAGGGAATCAGAATTTGGCGAACGCATCTCATCTCGATACAAGGTTCGTGCGCATGATTCGCGATAGCGTCGATCGGGGCAGTCTGCCCTATTCTGATGGTCTGTCCTTGCTGGGTATCAAATCCATGCATGCCTATGACGGTCTGCTTAAGGCGAAAGGCTTGGATCGATGAGTGACTTATTTCTATTGGATTCGAATATCTTTATTGATTCTTATCGTGTTCATCACCCATTTTCATATAAAGAATTCCATCCATTTTGGCGATGGATGGAGCGCATGGCTCGTAACGGCAAGATACGAATTCTCGACACGGTGTTCAAGGAGATTACTCAGAAGGACAACAGAGGTGTCCGGGATGAGCTGGCGGAGTGGGCATTCGGTTTGTTTGAGAGCCGACAGCTTTCACACAAGACCGATGGGATCGGCGCGGCTTACGCACAAGTTCAGGATTATCTGGTCACCTGCGGGCTTTACCGGGAAGCCTCATATCGTCAATGGGAGCCGGAGTCAAAAGCTGATCCGTGGCTAATCGCTGCCGCAATGGTCGAGAATGCGATTGTCGTCACCAATGAGCAGGCGGTCCATCCCATGCTCAGCAACCCTTTGAAGAAGGAACCTAAAATTCCTGACGTGGCTGCCGCAATGGGCGTGGATACCATGAACTTGCGCGAGTTCTATGATGCCAGCGGTGAACTCGTTCCGCTGGCATATCCCGTTCAACCGGCATTGTGAACCGGTATCGGAACAGCTGGAATCGTTTTTTAGCGTGTGTGCTCGGTTCTCGGCGATGGCTTCCTTTCGCTCATGAATTTTTGAAGATCAAAGGGACTGAATATGCCGGATATAGGGGACGAACTGATTTACCGGTTGAGGGTTTACGAACCGTCTCAGCACGTCAAAGTCGTTGAGATCGATAACAGCAAGAAAACTCCGCGATATGTAGTGGAGTTTCTTGAGGGAAATAATGCCGGAACGAGAGCTAATGTTCCAGGCAGTAGGTTGCATGGCCCATGGGCGGATGTAGAGCAATTCGATTGGCGAATGGCGCAATGGGAGAAATTCGAGGATGTTGAGCTTACCGAAACGGAAACGGACGCGATGTGTGAAGTATTCTGTTTGCTTATTCCCGAAACCATAGCTCAGTGGGACTGGTCGTACGTTCATTGGTCGGTACAAGTATTGGACGAACTTGGACTGGAACAGCGGATAGGCGTTTCCGTGGATGATGTTTTGGATCAGGTTGCCGGATTCAAGGAAGACGGAGGCGTGATGCTTTCTCCGGAAGGGGGATTGCTTATAGCGCAGTATGCCTGTCGAATTAATCCCATGCCGGTTCTTGCGTGGGTGGATCAAGACGAAAAGGAGTATCGAGATAAATGCAGGAACGGTCATCTTGGCGTAGGGCCGGATAACCGTCCGCATCGAACCGATCCGCAGTGGGAATACCAATGGTATTTGGAGCATGGGCGTCCATTGCATGAATTGCTGCGATGCTGGTGCGGACAAAGAGCCGTGACTATGCATGAACGTTTGGGTGCCGCCGAGGCGGAGAACCATCGGCTGGAGGAATTGCTTGAACAGTTGTTCAGACAGATGGAACAGCACGGGTTTGCTCAATCCGTTGAATATCTCAAACGGAAATATGAGGAAGAACGCATCACCCCCTATAATTATCGAACTTCCGTGGATCGGCCGCTCAGACCTGAGGAAATTCCCGTTCGGGTGGAGTACAGGCGTGCTCCGCGTTGGTGGGGATATTAACGACCTTTCATGATTAGGTTGATAATAGGTTGCAAATCACTCGTCGTTGGTTCCGATAATTCAGGATGGGCACCATCGGGAATCGGGTTGATGACAGCAGCATACTCTCTAATTTCGGAGGCCCATTTCGTCAGTTCATGTCGCTGTGAGGGATGCGTTCGTGCCGCCTGTTCCAAGGCAATGGCATACTCCATCAAGAGATTGGAATCTCGCCAATTTCTTGCTTGTCTGATCATCGAATCCGTTGTCTGTTTACGGCGATATTGAGCCAGAGCCTCTTCGCGAGCGGCTGCAAGTGCTCGTTCGTGACGATCCCGTTTTTCTTGCTCCTGCTGGAGTCGTTCTGCTTCCTTGCGTCGTTGAAGAACGAGATCATTGTGCCGTAGCCGTATTGCTTCAAGAACTTCCGGAAGATCATCTTCCAATTTATGGTCAGTGTTATCGGCCCAATGTTTGCCCCATACTTTGTCCTGATATCCGCTCCAATTCGTGCTGCCCTTCTCTCTGAGTTGAAGAACGAGCTGCTCGCCGGGATACTCGTCATAATCGGGGAATAATATGCCACGGCTGACGAGATTGATTTCCCTGCGGGTCGGCTCATGACGTTGACGTACCAAAGGCTGTTCGAGCCATACGCGGTAGGTGTCATCTCCAAGAGAGATGTGAATTTCATCATGACGTGGAGCGTCAGGCTGGTAATACCGGTAATCATCAGTGACCACGTTGATTGCGGATTCTACGGTCATATTGTCCGCTTCGGCTGCCGTAACCAGTCCGCTCAGACATAGTAAAGCGCGGTGTCGGGTTTCTCCGGTTATCCGAAAGGTTTTGCTGTCCGCCATAGTTTGCACGACGGTATTTTGCTGAGAGAGCCTATGTGGTATCGGAACCGGAGTGAGTACAACGGATTCGCTTGTATCCTTTGGAATAAGTGCGACGCATAGAGTGCAATTATTCGCGGATAGTTTATCCACAAACACGATTTTCATGCCCGAAGGGATTTTCTTGTAACGTTTCGCTGTTCCTGCCATGTGCCGATAATGATGTTCCTCGGATGGGGGAACGGCGATTCCTGAAAGACCGGCTTGGATTAAATCATTGATGAATTGCTCTGTTTTAGTGTTTTTATTGTGCTGTTCGGTAGTGTCGTTGGTTTTCTGCCGTGTCTCAACGTTGTTATGTTGTGGCGGATTGTCTTGTTCGATTGGATGTTTTTCGGTGATACTGACAGTATTATCGGCGGAATCCTGCTTCGGGTTCTCCGGCCGCTTGGGAGACTGCGGATTTCCGCTGGGCATGTTCAAAGAAGGATTGATGGTTTGGTTTGAGATGGAAGTATTTTCGATATTGGTGCCGGATTTATGGGATTCCGTAGTATCCGGATATCGACCATTCTGTAAATAGAATGTTCCATCCTTCGTGAGCGAGGCGCTCCATTGTTTCCCATGCCCAGTAATGGTCACAAGTCCGCGATTGGACAATGCACGTGCGGATATGCGCGGAGAATAGTCATCGAAAACATCAGAAGGGCAGCCTTCTCCGATCCAAACGAGTACTTTATGCTGCGCTGCGGTCAATGGTTCGTCCCGGAATCCCATGACACGATTGTATGACCCTGAGGCATTCGTTGGAAGGCTGTGCTTTATGCGCGTTGTGGATACTATGGCAGTGGACGTACGTTGGGCATTGATGAATAAGGACCAGGCTCTGTTGAACCAAGGAATATCAGGGAGGACGCATGACGCCGATTGAATTGGCCACACGCAGGCGGGTTACCGGGTTGTCTTCGGGAGAGTTCGCCAAACTGTTCGTCACGCTGGAACGCAAGGTGGACGGCGAATCAGCGCACTGGGACGCCTCGGACGTGGAATCGTGGGAGATCGTCGGGCCGCCCGTGACGGCCGAGGAGCACTTGAACGAGACGTTCGCCGCGGCCAACGAATTCGTGGCCACGCTGGCCCGCCGCCTGTACCGTACCGTCATGCCGGGCGGTGGAGTGGCGCCCGAGGAGGGGACGGCCATCACCGCGTTTCCCGATGACCTGACCTTCTGGTCCGCGCAACCGGACTTCGGCGGCATCCCGCATGCGCTGTGGAACATCGCCGCGCTGCAGGCCGCCGAATGGATTCGCAAGGAGACCGGCGTCGTCTGTGAGCTGCACGCGCGAGAACCGCTGGTGTAGGACCATACGAAACGGGAGCGGCGGACGCATGTCGTCCTTTACCGCTCCCGTTGATTATTAGAGGTACTTGGTTCCCGTCCGTTAGTCGCGTTTACTGCTCGCCTCTTCCTCGGGGTAGGTCATGCCCCACTGGGCGCGGCGGATCAGGGTCATCATATCCATCACGTCGCGCGTGTAGTCGAGATGCATGACGGAGCGGTCGCCGGCGATGGCGGCCTCCATGTCAGCCACCTCGTAGGCCAAGGCCTTGGCGGTCTCGCCGGTCTCCACGACCTCGGTGTGGCCGTCCTCCACGTAGGTGATGGTCGCGCGCTCGCCGCGCGGGTAGTCGTAGATTTCCACGAAGCCCTTGTCGAATGAGAGCAGGCCGCGCTTGGGCTGCTTGGCGTGCAGCGACAGCGTGACCGTGGCCATCTGGCCGTCCGGGTTGGTCAGCAGGATGCCGGCCTGCTCGTCCACGCCGGACGGGGCGCGCTTGACCTGCGAAAGGATCTGGTCGGGGGTGGAGCTCATGAACCAGCGCACGAAGGAGAGCGCGTACACGCCGATGTCCAGCATGGCGCCGCCCGCGAGCTCGCGGTTGAAGAAACGGTTGGTCATGTCGTACTCCTTGTAGGAGCCGAAGTTCATCTGGATGAGTTTCAGATCGCCCAGTTTGCCGGAGGCGATGATCTCGTTGAGCTTACGGTACAGCGGCATGTGATAGAGCGTCATGGCCTCGCCGAGCACCACGGCGTTGGCCGCCGCGAGGGCCACCGCCTCGTTGAGCTCCTCGCTGTTGAGCGTGATGGACTTCTCGCACAGCACGTGCTTGCCCGCGGTGAGCGCCTTGCGCAGGAACTCGATATGCGTGTTGTGCGGGGTGGAAATGTAGATCACATCCACATCCGGGTCGGCGAACACGTCGTCGATGTTGTCGTAGACCTTGCCGATGCCGTACTTCTCGGCGAAGGCAACGCCCTTGGCGTGTGTGCGGTTCGCCACCGAATACAGCTTGCGGCCTTCGCCTTCCAGCGCCTGTTCGAGTTGGTTGGCGATGACGCCGCATCCGAGCGTGGCCCAGTTGAGTTCGCGCATAATCGTCTCCTTGTTGCCCTATTGGTCAGACTTTCAGCATACATTCGCCCCGTTCAAGGGCGCACATCGGGGGTATGTCGGGCGAGATGGACGGGGAGCAACCCGGCGGGACGCGCCGGACGCGCAGGAAGGACGGGACCGGCAGGGCACCGGCGTGACGGGGCCGAAGGGCTTCGGATGAGTTTCGCGTAACATTCGCCGATAGCATGACAGATTGTCCTGATCGATCGGCTGACGAATCGGTTGTGGAAGGACGACGGCGTCATCGAAACATCATCGAACATGGAAAGGAACATACGCATGGGCGGATACGACACGCAGCACGCACGGGCGGCACGCGCCGGAGAGTCGGCGGAATCCGGCAAACGTCCGGTCGGCGCGAGGCTCGTGGTGGCGGTGGTCTCGCTCGCGATCCTTACGTTCCTGGGCATCCTGTCCGAAACGTCGCTGAACATCGCCTACTCCACGCTGATGGAGGAGTTCGCGATCAGCGCGTCCGTGGTGCAGTGGCTCACCACCGGTTATCTGCTGCTGCTTTCGGTGGCGATTCCGAGCTCGCCGTTCATGGTGCGTCGCTTCGCCACGCGGGCGTTGTTCGTCGCGGCGGTCGTGATCTTCACCGCGGGCACGCTGTTGGGCGCGTTCGCGGTGAACTTCCCGATGCTGCTGGCCGCGCGACTCGTCATGGCGCTCGGTACGGGCATTTCGTTGCCGCTCATCACCAACATCATTCTGGAGAAGGCCCCGCTGGAGCAGCGCGGGGCGATGCTCGGCATCGTAAGCCTGGTCACCTGCGCGGCGCCGGCCATCGGCCCGGTGTTCGGCGGCGTGGTGATGGAGTACCTGAACTGGCACTGGATCTTCTACACGATACTGCCGTTCCTGCTGATTTCCTTCCTGCTCGGCATGGCCACCGTGCCCGAGATTCGTCATGAGGGCGACGCCGCACAGGCCACCATCAGCGTGCCCTCGCTGCTGTTGGTCGCCGTCGGACTGGCCGGCCTGATCGTCGCGGTGAGCTTCTTCGCCTCGTGGAACGGCGATTGGCGGTTCTGGCTGGTATTGGTCGCCAGCGCGGCGGTTCTGGCCGCGTTCGTGGCGATGCAGCTGCGCATGGAACGGCCGCTGGTGGAGGTGCGCGTCTTCGCGTATCCGGGATTCTCTCTGGGCATGCTGATTCTGGTCATGGCCTCCGGCGGCGTGCTGGGACTGAACTTCCTGCTGCCGATTCTGCTGCAGCGCGGGTTCGGCCTGAGCAGCCTCACGGCGGCGTTGACGCTGCTGCCCGGCGCGGTGGTCGGTGCGATTTCGGCGCCGATGATCGGCGGTGCCTTGAAGAATCATTTCCCGCCGAAGTTCATCGTGATCGGATTCGTGGTCGTCACGGTGATGGATGCCGTGTTCATTCTGATTTCCGGCAATATCTGGGTGATCGCGGTGGCCTATGCAGTGTTCATGGCGTTCTCCGGGTTCGTGCTCGTGCCCGACCAGACGCATGCCCTGAACCAGCTGCCGGCCAGGCTGAACGCCGATGGTTCGGCGGTGATGAACACGGTACAGCAGTTGGCGGGGGCGATCGGCACGGCCGTGGCCAGCACGCTGATCACCGAGTTCGCCGCGGCACAGGTCGCGGGCGGTGCGGGCCAGGCGGACGCCTACCTGCGCGCGTTCCCCCAAAGCATGTGGGTGTTCGCCGGCATGGCCGTGTTCGGCGCGGTGCTCGCCGTGATGATGTTCCGCTTCTCGACCCGTCGGCCGCCCGAGCTCACGGAGGTCGACGCGCAAGCTCGGGACTAGCGAAACTCAGTTCGCCTGTTCGGTGAAGTTGAAGAACTGGTCGCCGATGCGGACGGTGGCGGGGGCGTCGAGCTTGAGCGGCGTGCCCTTGACCACCTGGGTCTCCTGACCGTCCTTGATGATGTAGGTACCGTTGAGTGAACCGTAATCCTCGATCCACAGCGCGCCGTCGGTGTCGATGCTGATGGCGGCATGGTTGCGCGAGGTGGTGCGGGTCGGATCCTCGATGCGTTCCGACTTGGCGCCCTGCGGCACGTCCATGGACGGCTTGCGGCCCAGCAGCGTGCTCTTGTCGATCACGATGGTCTGGCCGGTCAGGTCGTTGTGGAGCAGGTACACCTTCTGCGGTGCCTTCGACGTGAACGAGGGGGAGAGCACGGTGCTGTCCCAGTCCTCGATGTCATGTTCGGCGGCATGCGGGGTGCCTTCCGCGGGAGTCGGGGCATCGGCGATGTCGCTGACCGATTCGGTAGGGGCGATTGCGGGGTCGGTCACCGATTGCAGGGCATCGGCCGCGGAGGTCTCGGGTGCCGACGCGGCGCTGTCCGGCTCGACCGCAGCGTTTGTCGGCTGGTCGGCCGCCTGATCGGTCGGCTGGTCGTCGGCGTACCAACCGAATTCGGGTGCCGGGGGATAGGGGATGAAGGCCATGATGATGCTGTCCTTTCGCTACTTCACCGCATCATGCGTCACTGGCGGGAGGCCAGCGCGGCGTTGATGGCCGGGTCGCCCAGCTGTGCGAGCCAATCCAGCAGGGCCGGGTACGTATTGGGGTTGCGGGCGATGCACACGCGCAGCTCCGGCGCGTACTGGGCGATCTGGGCGATCTGCATCTGATCGGTGGTGGTCAGCGCCAGCTGCACGGTGAAACCGTACGGGTTGGTGACCACCGGCTCCTCGAATACCGGCTGCGGTTGGACCGTCTGCTGAACCGGCTGGGCATAGGTCTCGGCGGCGGGCTGCGCGTAGCCGGCCGCGGGCTGGTCGGCAGGCTGGACGTCGGCCGGCTGATCGGCAGTCACGCCATAGGTTTCGGCATACGATTCTGCCGGCTGATTGGATACGGACTGCAGGTCGGCGTAACCGTCATACGCCGACTGCGATTCGGCGGACTGACCGTCGTCGGTCCAGGCGTCGGCGGCGGGCTGGGCGTCGGTCTGCTGAGCGGTTTCGGACGGTTCGGCGAAGGTCTCCGCGGCAGTCTCCTGACCGTAGACCACGTCGGATTCGGCCGGTGCCTCGGCTTCGGGTGCCTGCTGATCCACCACCGGGCCGCCGATCGCGTCGGCGGTGAAGCCCATCTGCTCCAGGGTCTGACGGGCGCGTTCGTCGCCGAACTCGGCCAGCCAGCGCTTCAGGCCGGGGTAGCAGCGGGGGTTCACGGCCACATTGGCGCCGAACTCCGGATTCTCATAGGCGACCTTCGCCAGCAGGATGGGATCCGCATTCGGATCCTGTACGGCAGCGACCGCGGCATCGTAATCAACCATGGGTTTTCCTCCTTAACTCCGCTCGGCTATGCCGAACGCAACGTCCTGAGTGTTTGCAGTGTTGCGTCCTCGATGACGCCGATTTCCTCACCCGCGTCCAGCTTGCAGGCGCTGAACGCATGGTGTTTGGGCGAGGTCGGCGGCATATCGACCACAATCACAGTGATGTTGTCCGTGCCGCCCGCGTTGAGCGCGGCGGCCAACAGCGCGTCCACGGCCTCCTGCGGGGAGGAGTGGGCGGCGGCGATGGCGGCGATCCGTTCATCCGGCACTTCGCCGTGCAGGCCGTCCGAGCAGATGATGAACCGTCCGGTCATATCCGCCACGTAGACGTCCGGCTCGATGCCGTTCGGATCGCCAAGGCATTGGGTGATGATGTTGCGTGGGATGGTGGCTTCGGCCACTTCCGGCAGCATCTGGCCGGAGTCGATGGCCTCCTGACGCTTGGAATGGTCCCGGGTGATGCGGGTGAACGAGGAGACATCCCAGACGGGCGCTTCGGATGAGCCGGTGCCGGGTACGGGATTCATGTGGTAGGTGCGCGAATCGCCCACATTCACCACATAGGTCTGGTCGATGAATTCGCGGGGAGCCCGGCCGGAGCCATCGGCTGGCGTGTGATTGGAAGCGTCCGGCAGGTCCGGCGAGGTTGGTGAAGCCGACGAATCCATCGGCCTCGGGGAATCCGGTGAATCGGGCGTGACCGGCAGAATCAGACCGGAAATGGTGGTGCCGGCCACGCCGCCGAGCTCGCGGCCCAATTGGAGGATGTCATGCTGCGCGAGCGCCAGGGCGTCGTCGATGTCGGCGCGGTTGCGTTCGGGACGTCCGGCGAGTTGGGCGAACCGCTGGATGGCCAGACCGCTGGCCTGCTCGCCGCCCATGCCGCCGCCCATGCCGTCGCAGACCACGTATACGCCGTGCGAGGCGAGGCCGCTGTCCTGATTGTTCCGGCGTTTCAGGCCCACGTCACTCGCGATGGCGGTGCGGATGGAACCTGAACTCATGACGTCGTTCCCTTCTTCGACGTGCGCCGGACGGTGCGAGACCCCTTTGGCTTCCTGACTGTGGCGCGTCTACCTGACAGTATAACCACGCTCTTGAGTGAAAGCCGGGTGCGAATCCGCCTGAATCGGGGTAGCGCCGCGAGCATCGATTTGCGTACCTTGTCCACGCTCTTCCAATAGGCGGCGGCCTGATTGGAGAGCACGGCCTTGCCGGAGAACGTGGCATAGTCGGCCTCGCGACCCAGTTGGGCGAAGGCCTGCGGGTCGGTGTTGAGCTGACGGGCGATGGACTGGGCCTGATTGCGTCTGGTGCCGGTGGCGGTGATGCCGCTTTGTTCGGCCAGCGCGTGGATGGCGTCCCATCCGGCGGCCACGCGAGTCTGCGGGCTGCCGTGCCTTCTCGCTCGGGCCAGTGCCAGCGCCTTCACCGTCAGAATCAGGCCGCAGACGATGAGCAGCAGCCAAACCGGGCTACCGTAGAGCGCCACCAGACGGGTCACACGCCAGAACTTTGGCCAGAGCAGATTGGCGGAATCGGCGTCCGCGTCCGCTCCGGCCAGGGAACTCTGGCCCTTGGCCTGGGTCTTGTCGCGCAGGGGGTCGGTCAGCGGCACCGGAGGCTGACGGACCAGCGTCTGCGGGTTCGGTGGGGTCAGGTTCTGGTTCTCATCGGGCACCTTGGTTTCCTTGGGCGTGGGGTAGAAGGCCACCCAGCCGAGGTTCTGGAGCTTGATCTCCACCCAGGCGGTCACGTCGTTGCCGGTGAATTCGGTGACGGTGTGGTTGCCGGTCTCCTTCTTGGTGCGCTTGTCCGAGATGCTGCCATCCTCATCCTTGGGCAGGAAGCCCATCACCACGCGCGAAGGCAACCCAAGTTCGCGGGCCATGAGCGCCATGGCCGAGGCGTACTGTTCGGAATCGCCCACCATGGCCGTACCCGCGAGCAGCTTGTTCACGCGGTAGTTGCCGTGGCCGGCCTCGGACGGGTAGTCGCCCTGCAGGCCGTGGGAGAACCAGCCTGATTCCTTGAGGGTATCGGCCAACGCGGCGGCGGCCGCGCCTCCCGAAGCCTGGCCGCCGGCGATCGACGTGGCCAGTTTGCTCACCGAATCGGGCACGTCTTGCGCCTGCGGCTGACTGATACGGGAGGCCTTGGCCTGGCTGACCTGTTTGTCGCTGGGCTTGGTCGGGACGATGCCGGTTTCGGTGTAGGTCAGTCCCTCGTGCGTGCCGGAGGGGATGATGGCCGAATCGGTGTCCGCGTTGTAGTAGAACGTGTCGTTGTTCGACTTGAAATCCACGCTCCTGGCCGCGCCGGCTAATGGCAGCCAGGTGTCGGCAAGCCCCTTGTTCACGGTGAAGGTGGCGGTGAACGGGTAGCCCTTCTCGCTGGTGGCGATGGACGTGCCCACGCGCTCGTAGTTCGAGGAGTCCGAAGCCTCGCTGGAATCGGAGAGGTTCCATACCGAGCCGTCGAAACGGTCCATCACCGCCAGACGTACCGGAGTTCCCGCCGGCAGATCGGTGACGGTCAGGAGCACGTCCTTCTTGTGATCCTTGATATAGGAGCGCATGCCGCTCAGAGGGCTGGTGTAGTCGTACGGGTTCAGCGGCGGGTTGTAGCGGTCGCGCAGCACCATGCGGTCCTGCGGCACCAGCAGCGTGCCGCCGAACGCCAGACCCGCGGCAAGCACCACGATGATCAGACTGGAGATCCAGCGGCCCCATTCGAACAGGTCGAGCCTCCAGGACAGCCACACGATGAGCACGATGGCGAAGGCGGTGCCGCAGATCGGCCTCTGCCAGCCGGTCCCGGTGCCCAGCAACGCGCAGACGGCCACGGCGCACGCCAGCGGTGGCACGCTGACCAGGGACAGCCAGGCGTTGCCGTGGATGGCGAAGATGCCGGCCAGGAACGTGAGCCACAGGCCCATGGTCCATACGGCCATCAGCGAACCGTCCGCGGTGCCGATGGGCGGCGTGATGGAAATCAGGTATTTGAACGAGCCGAACGTCGCCTCCCAGCCGCGGCTCAGGGTCTCAAGACCGGGCACGATATGGGCTGTGGTGGTGCCGTTGAACGCGATCACCGGTCCTACGATGAACTGCGCGAACGCCAGGAACACCAGCTGCCACCACAGTCGCAGGATGGGGCGTGTGCCGGCGAGGGCTATCAGGGCGCCGATCAGCGTGGCCGGCACCGCCGCCGCGGCCCATGCGACGGGTTCGCCGTAGACGTCGATGAGATTGGACAACGCCAGCAGCATCATCGCGACCACGGCCGTCAGACTGATGAGATGACGTCCCCAGGGCTGGCCGGAGCGGCCGATGCCATGGGCCAGGTCCCCATGGGTCATCCAGATGACCGAGTGGGTGGAATCCGCCCATGACCCGGTGGTGGTGTTGGTGCCAAGGGTGCCGCCGAACGTGGCGCCGGAGACGGGGGCGGTTCCGGAGGGCAGTCCTCCCGGTGTCCGGCCGGGTGCGGTGCGTGGCGCGGTGAAGAACCCGGCCGAGGTGCGGGTCGGCTGAGCTGGCTGATTCGGCTGATTCGGCTGAGTCGATTGGGTTGGCCGAATCGATTGTGCCGATTGGCTCGGCTGCCCTGATCGGGCCGGCGCGACGGATCCGGTCGCCCCGGTGGCCCGATACGTGGCTTGGCTGGCGCTAATGGGAGCTTTGCGACGGTTGGCGGTCATGCGAGCACCCCCATGATGAGCGGCAGGTCGTCAAGCTCGCCCACGGTGGCCAGCGTGAAGTTGGCGAATCGCCTGATGCCGCGGTTCGCACCGGAATCGGCCTGCAGCACCACGCAACTGGCGGAGCGGGGCAACGCCATGGTCATGCGCTTGATCTGATCCACGCTTTTGAGCGAACCGACGGTGAAGAAGTAGAACGAGGCGTCCGGGCTGTGCCGCAGCGTGCCTTCGGTCAGATTCGGATTGTCCTCGCGGTCCGGTTCGATGGCGCTGGAGGCGTCCAGGAACTCCATGGCGTTGCGCGGCTGGGCATGCAACTCGCCGGCATGGCAGAAGAGTGGACGGTCCTGGAGCAGGCATTGCACGCCGATGGAGGCGTGGATGGACACGGCCATCTCGAATTCCTGGCTGGTGGCGTAATCGTCGGGATTGACGCTCATGGTCACCGACGTGTCCGTGCGACGTGTGGCCTCATACTGGCGGATCATCAGGGTGCCGGTCTTCGCCGAGCTCAGCCAGTGCACGTTGCGCACGTCGTCGCCCGGCTCGTATTCACGCAGGCCGTAGAAATCGAGGTCGTCGTCCACGATCTGGCCGGAGGGCTGCCCTTCGAGATCGCGCGGCACGCCGGAGCTCAACGTGTTCAGACGCACGGTCTTCGGATGGATGAACACGGTGAGCCGCTCCGCCAGCTCCTTTTCGTGGCGGATGAGTCCGAACGGGTCGCCTTTGCGGATGCGCAAAGGGCCGATGGGCAGGATGGCGCGGGAGACCGTGCGGAACTCCACATCCGTCTGTTTGGCCTGGCCCGGAGCGAGCATCGGGATGGTGAACCGTTCGTGGGCGTCGCCGATCGGCAGGTCGCCACGCGCGTTGGTGGTAGGCGTACGGCCCTTGTTATCGATATCCACCAGCACGGACACCATGTCTCCCACGGTCACCCGCCGGTTGGACGCGGAGATCGCGGCGTTGAAGCGCGTGTTGCCCAGGGACAGCACCACGGCGGAGAGCAGCATCACCGCCGCCACGATGGCGAAGACCAGCAGCTCGTACCAGCCCAGCAACGCGAACGCGATCAGGCATGCCAGCCCCGCCGCCAGCACCGCCCAGCCCAGGGGCGAGACGTATGAGGCGAAGAATCTCCGGACCGTCCTGACGGCGCGTCTGAATGAGCGCTCGCGTCTCCGGCGTCGCCGTGCGATTGCAGTGGATGCGGTATCCATGAAAATCCCTTCCGAGAAAACCTTCTCCTGCAGGAGTGTTTTCGTCATCGTCCGATGGTGGGGGCGGGCACGTCCTCCAGGATCTGGGCGATCAGGCTTTCGGCGGTGGCGCCGTCGAAGGTGGCCTCCGGGGTGAGCGTGATGCGGTGGGCGAGCACCGGCACCGCCAGGTCCTTGACGTCGTCCGGCACCACGTAGGCGCGACCGTCCGCCGCGGCCCAGATGCGGGCGCAACGGGTCAGGGCCAGCGCGCCACGCATGGAGGCGCCCACCATGATCTTCTCGTTGTGACGGGTGGCCTCCACCAGACGCACCACGTATTCTCGGATCGCATCGTCCACGTAGATGTCGGAGGCCACCTTGCGCAGGCTCAGCACATCCTCGCCGGTGAGCACGGGGGAGATCTCGCCGGCGCGGTCGGTCACGTCCAGCTGCTTGAGGATATCCACCGAGACGTCATGGCCCGGATATCCGATGGAGGTCTTGATGAGGAAACGATCCATCTGCGCCTCGGGCAGTTTGTAGGTGCCGAGCTGCTCGATGGGGTTCTGCGTGGCGATCACGATGAACGGCTGCGGCACGGGATGGGTTTCGCCGTCCACGGTGACCTTCTGCTCCTCCATGACCTCCAGCAAAGCGGACTGGGTCTTCGGCGAGGCGCGGTTGATCTCGTCGGCAAGCACGATGGACGCGAAGATCGGGCCCTCACGGAACTCGAACTCGCTGTGCTTCTGGTCGTAGAAGGTCACGCCCACCACATCCGAGGGCAGCAGATCGGGGGTGAACTGGATACGCTTGAAGCTGGTGGAGATGGAATTGGCTAAACCTCGGGCCAGCTGGGTCTTGCCGGTGCCCGGATTGTCCTCGAGCAGGATATGGCCACCCACCAGCAGCGCGGTGACGCACTGGCGGATCGGCTGCACCTTGCCGACCACCACCTTCGAGATGTTCTCCACCAGCGCGTGGAAGGAGTCCTGGAACTCCCTTACCTCGTCGGTGGGTTCCGGCAGTAGCCCGGAATCGATGGCGCCGGGGGCCTGGGAGGCCGCGCGCTGCCGGGTCTTCTTCGGGAAACCCTCGTCGCCCTTCCGTTTCGGCGTGATGGGCGCGGTCTGCGGGCCGGACGGCTTGGACGCGCTTCCGGTGCCCGGACGCTGAGGAAGGCTGGGCTGCACCACGGGAGATGCGGCGTTGGCCTTGGTATCGGACGACGTGGCTTTGGCCTGCCTGCCGCCGGAGGGCTGCTTGCCGCGGGCGTGATCGGACGGGCCATGCGGCGTGGTGGAGAGGCGCGTGGCGTCGGACAGGCGGGTGGAGTCCGAGAATTCGGTGGAGTCCGAAAGCCTGGTGGCGTCGGACAGTTGCGTTGCGTCGTCGATGTGTTCGCTCATGGGGATTGTTCTCCTACTGTTGCTGGTCGTGCTGCCGGGTTATGCCGTCGGCTGTGTTCGGCGGCTTTGGGTGTGTCGGTTATGTCTGTCTGCCATCGGATTGATGTCCGTGCGCTGGATTGGCGAGGGATTCATGGAATATTCGGAACGTATGGGTCGTAAGGTCCTCACCGCCCCGGCGTTCTGGCCAGTCCCAATATCCATGGCGATCTGATCAGTGCATGGGTGCTGGAACGGGATTTGAAGGAGGATGTGGAGGCCTCGCCGTCGGTGTCGGGCTCGACGCCGGGGCGGGTTCCCCGGATCGTGCCACCGGAGGCGGTGTTGTTGAGCCCGCTCAGGCCTTCGGTGCTGGTGACCTTGACGCTCCACCGGTAGTCGTCGTCATCGTCGATGTCGAGGTCGGTCACGTCCAGCGGGCGTCCCGGAGTCCAGTCGAACGCCTGGCCGTTGATGACGATCTGGTAGCGGGCGTCCTTGCCGTAGGTGTCCACGGAACCGCCGGACACCTCGACCACGTCCTTGCTGTCGCCCCACTTGAGACTGCTGGGGGCGGTGATCTTCGCCTTGACCTCATAGACGTACGGCGAGCCCGACGGGCCTCCGGAGACCGGATCGCTGGTCTCGCCGTTGAACACCTGCTCGACCGAGGCCGTGCCGCAGGTGGCCCACGGATCCATGCTGAACGTGGCGGAGGTCTCGTTCTTGCCGGCCGTGGTGGATCCCAGACCGTCCGCGGTCACGTTGAAGGACTGGACGAGGCCCTGCTTGCTCCAGCGCACGGTGCAGGTGCTGCCCGAACCGGAGGTGCGGACGTTCGTGGGCTGCTGCACCTCGTAGACGGGGGTGAAGGACGCCTTGCCGGTCTCCGGATCGGACGGCTTGCGCTTGGGCTTGACCGTGGCGGTCACGGTGATCTTGGACTGGTTCAGATCGCTCTCGTGGACGGTGAACGTGGTGGAATCCTCGGAGCAGGACAGGCTGCCTTCCGTGTCGCCGCCGAACACGATGGCCTGGCAGCCGGCGTTGTGGTTGTCTCCGAGGGTGATCTTGGCCGTGACCTCCTCGTCCTTGTTGGACAGGTCGATGGTCGGCGCGTCCGGGTCGCCCCAGACGTCCGCCGCCTCGGAGGGCGCGGATTCGGCGCCCCAGTTGATGGCGTTGTGCGCCTTGACCGTGGCGGTCACGGTGGTGCCGTCCTTGATGTCGCCGTTGGGGAACGTGAACGTCATCTTGTTGGCCGTGCCGTTGGTTTCCTTGGTCTGGGGTGCGCCCGCGCCGCTGATGGTCACCGAATAGTTGTCCACGGCGCCGAAATCACCCTTGGGGGCGTCCCAGCTGACGGTCGCGGTCTTGTTGCCGCCGGTGACGGTCACATTGGTCGGCGCAGTGGGCACCCGGTCCGGCGTGGCCTCCACCGAGGCGGACGGCTTGGACCAGCCCACTTCGTTCCGGGCGCTCACGGTGAACGAATAGGGCTTGTTGTTGGTCAGTCCCGTGATCTGGCAGGAGGTGACGGCACCGCAGGATTTGCTGCCCTCCGCGCCTCCGGTCCAATCGACCCGGTATTCGGTGATGGGGCTGCCGTTGGCCGCGCCCGGCGTCCATGTCAGGGTCACCGATCCGTTCTGCGGTTCGCCGCCCACAGGGGAGAGGAGCGGCGGTTCGGGCCGGTCGATCACGGAGACGGTGATGGTGCCTGTCACCTGCCGCTCCTTGACCTTGCTGCCATCCTCGACGGTCACCAGCACGGTGCTCGTGGAGGCTCCGATGTCCGAGGCGGCGGTGATGGAGATGCGGCCCGAGGGGTCGCATGCGTCGACGGTGAGTTTGGTGGAGTCGTCCGCCTTGCAGGCCACCACGGTCAGCGGAGAATCCGGGAACGGGTTGTAGGCATCCGCCAGCACATCCACGGAATCGCCGGAACCGGCCTTGAGCTGCAGGGTCTTGCCGCTGATGCGGGCCAGCGAACGGCTGGACGCCACCACGCGCACGGTCACGCCGGCGTTCACCGTGCCCTTCTCATAGTTGATCTGCACGGGGACGGTTGCGGTGGTGCCCGGCTGTGCCTCCTTGGTGGCGGAGATCTGCAGGCTGCCGTTGCCGGACAGCTTCGCCGTGATCTGGTCCGAGGAGGAGGTGCCGCCGGCGTACGTGTACCGTGCGGCTTCGGATTCGAATCCGGCCGGGGCGTGGGTGAGCGCCTTCAGGTCGATGGTCTTCGGATCGGCTCCGGCCTCCACATCGATGGTGGAGGAGGTGAACGTGGGCGGCGGCACGTCCTTGCCCACGATGGTGATCTGCAGCGTGATCACCGCCGAATTGATGATGCGGTTCTTGTCCGTGCCGGGTTTGCCGTCCGTGGCGGTGAAGGTGATGGACGCCGGACCGGAATAGTTGTCCACGGCCGTGAACTTCAGCGTGTGGTCGTTCGCGTACAGATCCGAGTTGGACGCCTTGGTGGCGCTCACGGAGCCGGACGACTCGATATGCGGCTCCTTGCCGGCGCCCACGCGCACGTAGTCGTTGATGTTGATGGTGATGGTCTCGCGCGAGTTGACCTTCAGCTCAGGGGCCTTCGGGCGCAATGTGGGCGGGAACACGCCGTATGCGGGCACCTGGATGAACGCGGTGGAGGTGATGTGGTGCGTGGTGTTGGTCACCGTATACGGCACCGCGCGGGCCTGCGAGGTCAGGTCCACGGTGATGACGGTCGAACGCTTGCCGCCCTTGACGCGCGCATGGTCGGCCGCCGAGGGGTGCACGCCCACCTCGAGCTCGTCGACGGTGCCCGAGGGGTTGGCGATCCACTGGGAGATGTCCACGTCCACGGACTTCTTGTCGATCGTCGCCGCGGAAGGCACCCGGTAGTCGTAGGCGGTGGGCGGTTCGATGGCTGCGTTCGGATCCACGTTCACGGTGAGCGTGGCCGTGTCCGAAAGCCCGGCCTTGTCCTTGACCGTGTAGGCGATGTACGCGGTGGTGGCGTTCGCCGGTGTGGTGAAGGCGATCATGTTGTCCTTCACGTTCACGCCGCTGATGCCTTGAGCCTTGACGGTCTTGTCCACGGTCAGATTGGTGTTGTCGCCGGAGATGTCGTTCTGGGCCACGGGCACGGTGGCGGCCGTGTTCGGACGCAGCGTGATCTCGTCGTCGCGCGCGTACACGCCGGAGCTGGAGGAGCTTTGGAACACGCCCACGCGAATCTGCGCCTGGGCGCGCTGGCCGGTCCAATCCTCCACGGCGTAGGAGAAGGTGTCGGTGCCGGAGGAATCGGGATACGCCTCGTAGATCAGGTAATCCGAGCCGACTTCGGAGATGCGGCCCAGGCTGGGGGCCTTGTTGCCCAGGCCGAGGAGCTGGTCGTCGTCTCCATCCACGTCGATGCCGGTCAGCGTGATGGGGATGCGCACCTTCTGGCCTGCGGCCACCTGGGCTTCCGTGTCATGCGGGGTGGGGGCTGCCTTGCCTTCGGCGTTGCGTGCGTGCACGGAGATGGTGATGGTGGCGGAGGCCACGTTGCGGAGGTTGTCCTCCACCGTGTAGGTGATCGGGAACGTGCCCGTTTCCTCGGATGCCTGATAGCGCACCGTGTCCCCGGACACGAAGGCCAGTCCCTTGAACGTGTTCTTGTCGTACTGCAGATTGTTCTTGAGCTTGACCGTGGTGCCGTCCGGATAGGTCACATGGTCGAGCACATCCACCGAGACGATGCCTCCCGCACGTACCTGCGCGTTGACGTTGGCGGCTTTCGGCACCGAATTCGAGGAGGTCAACGCCGGCGGCTGCAATACGATGGTGCCCTTGGCAGTGCCCGAGGCGTTGGCGACCGTATAGCTGATGGCCACCGGACTGGTGGGCACCTGACGTGCGGTGATGTACACGCGCTTGTGGCTCACGAGCCCCACCTTGATGCCGGAGCCAGCGGGGGCGCTCACCGTGGCCACAGACAGCACGCCGCCCATCGGATCCACGTCGTTGGCGAGCGGCTCCACGATCGCGGTGTTGTCCGCGCCGAGCAGTGCCACATCGTTGGCGGCCACCGGCTTGGCGGCCTCGCCCTCGACCGGCTGCACCTCCACCCGTGCCAGACCGGTGGCGGGCACCGACCCCTGCGTGATGGTGTACGGCACGTAGTAGGTGCCTGGCTTGGCGGCTTTGAACGAGATGGTCATATCCGCCGTATTGGCGGCTGTGGAGGCGCCGTCCGGCGTATCCACTTGGCTCAGCTGCGCGGGTTCGCTGGATGTGCCGTGCACGTAGGAGGCCAGCGTGATGGTGGTGTCCGTATTGGGCGTGGTGGTTTTGGCGATCGGGTCGATGACCGCCGAAAGCGTGTTCGCCGGTTTGATGGAGAAGTACACCAGGCCGGTGCCGCTGGCCCGTCCGTCTGAAACGGTGAGTTCCACGCCCACGCGGCCGGAGGCCAGGGCACCGGTGTTGAAGGTGAGCTGGCCGTCCGCGCGGGTGGAGACCTGCACCTGATCGGTGTTCTGCGGCACCGCGGAGATCAGGGTAAGCGGATCGCCGTCCGGGTCGGTGAAGCTGCCCAGCGCGTTGGCGGTGTAGCTGGCGCCCTGCTCCACATCGATTTCCGGCGGGGTGTCGAACTGGAGCGGCGCCCTGTTCTCCGAACCGGTCAGTTTCACGGTCACGGTGGCGGAGGAACTCTGGCCGCGGCCGTCGGTGATGTCATAGGAGAAGGTCGCGGTGCCGGAGGATGCGGAGGAGGCGTCCAATTGTAGGAACCTGCCATCGTAGATGGGGGAGACGGTGATGTTCTCGCCGCTGGGCGCGCCCACCTTGGTGATGCGCAGCACGGAGCAGTCGGTCTGCTCGTCGTTGCGGAGCACGTCGAGGATCTGTTCGGAGCCGGCTCGGGCTCCGATGGTGTCGTCCACGGCCTTGATCTGACCGGATTGGGCTGAGCAGGTCTTCGAGAAATCGCGGTGGTTGTTGGCCGAATCGGTGTTCTGCTCCTCCTTGGAGGTCTGTTCGGTCTGGATGCGGTTCCACTGGATCTTGATGACCTTGGTGGAGTCCTCGGGATTCCACACGTTGCCGTTGATGACGTCATTGAGCACGGCAAGGCGATGATTGGTGCGGAACACCAGCTGCGAGGTGGTGCTTACCGCGTCGAGGGTCTGCAGTTTGCCGTCCGTGCCCGTGGGGGAGCAGACGCGCACGTAGTTGCTGACCTTCTGGCTCCAGGCGGCCATGACGCAGCCGTTCAACGAGACCGGCTGCGCGGTCTCGCCCTTGCCTCCGTTGGCTAGGAACACGGGTTTGGCGCCGGATTTCAACCTGACCAGAGCCAGACCATGTGGTGAGGAGGCCGCCACCCAGTCGGTTTGGCGGTCATCGGTGGGTGGTGCCTGAAGCGTGAGCTTGCCGGTGGTGTCCACGGTGGCCTTGCCGCCCTTGAACAGAATGTCGGTGCCGGAGGCGATCACCGGCGTCTCGCCGATGACGGTGAAACTATCCGCCGTCTGCTGCCGGCCGCCGGTCAGGGATCCGATTTCCTGCGGGCTGCCGCCCGCATCCTTGATGCGCAGGACCATGCCGTCCGATGGACGGTAGCCGTAGACCTCGCCCGTATGGGTCACGACGATGCGCCCGCCCGAGCCGAGCTCCATCTGCGGATCCGAAGCCGTGGGGGAGACCGCGTCGAGATGCGAGGACTGGCCGGTCCACACATTGCCGGTCTTCTCATTGAGGAAGGCCACCGTATCTCCACCCATCATGGTCGTGGTGTTGGCGCGGGTGTCGGTCTTCGCGTCGGTGCTGACGGTGGAGGCCTTGATGGACGAGGCCCTGTTCGGCTCGGCCAGGATGGTGTCGCTGTTATGTTGCGCCACGTCGAATCGGGGTGCGGAGGAGGCGATGCCGGCGTCCGCCTCACGGTTCTTCACATTGAAACGCGCGGCTTTCCGATTGTTCAGGGACGTGACCCACACGGTGCCGTCGTCAAGCTGGATATGCCGTCTGGTCACCGTGCTGACGATGACCGCGCCCGCCACCAGGCCGATGAGCAACAGCAGCGTGAGCGCTGGCATGGTCCATGTATGGCTGCCGGACGGCAGCAGACGACGGAATGCGGCGCCGATGCGACGCCTGCGATCATATGATCGGGCTGATCTGGCCATCTGGTCTTCCCCCTGACCTTCCTGCTCTCTGTGGTGCCAGTCTAGTGGTGCCGGCGTGTGGTTTCAATGCGTATCGATGACGGGACTACTGCGGTTTGGCCGCGCAGGCGATTGCGGGATTCGCGGACATCTGACGGCTCTCGCGCACGATCGACACCTGGATGCAGGTCTGCGAACCATCCTGCGCGTTCACGGTCACCTGGGTGTCCTTCGTGGTGGTGGTCGCGGCGCTCTGATCGGCCGTACTGCCCTGCATGATCGCCCACGCATAGGTATCGCCGTCCTGTGGGTCGGGATTGGTCCAGGTGAAGGTCACGGAGGAACCGTCCTGCGCGTACGATCCGGTGACGTTCTCCGGCGAGGGCACCTGCGCGTTCGCCGTATCGGTGATCACGTCGTCGTCTTGTCCGTTGCGGTCGCCGTCGTTATCCGACGTACCGGGCGTCGCCAGCTGCCGGGCATCCGAACTGGCGGCGTTGTCCATGCGAGGCCACACCACGAACGCGAACACCAGCCCCACGGCTGTCAACGCCGCCACGATGGAAGCCGCGATGGCCACGGGCTTGCCCCAATGACGTGGCGCGGCCGTCATCTGGCCGGTCTGATCCGTGACCCTGCGGCGACGTTCGATGTCCTTCGGATACGGCGGCATACCCTCCACCGTGACCGGCGTGGCATGACCGTAATACGCGAACTGCACGCGCTGCATGGCCCGTGCGAACTCCAGCGCCGAGTAGTAGCGTTGATCGGGATCCTTGTTCAACCCGCGGCGCAGCACGTTCTCCACCTCGGCCGGCACGTCCGCGCGGTTGATGCGCGGCAGCGGCTGGTTGATGATCAGGCTGATGAGCTCCGACTGCGAACGCGGACGATATTCATGCTGATATGGCGAGCACCCCACCAACAGCGCGTACAACGTGGCCGCCAGCGAGTAGATGTCGGCCGCCTCCGAGCCGTTGGTCAGATGCTGCAGCACCTCCGGCGGCGCCCACGGCGGCGAGAACCCCGTCTCGGTACGGTCGTAGACATCGGTGGAAATGCCGAAATCGGCCAATACCGGCAGCCCCTGCGACGTGATGAGAATGTTGCTGGGCTTGATGTCGTGATGGATGATGTTGCTGCGATGCGCGGTGAACAGCGCGCTCGCCAGCTTGATGCCGAGATCCAGCACCTGTTCGCAGGTCAGCGACTGGGCCTTCATCATGCTGTTGTAGGTGCCGCCCGGAGCGTATTCCACCACGATGAACCCATGCCCGTCCGAGGTGACGCCCGCATCATACACCGGCAGAATATAAGGATGCGATGAAAGCTTGGCCATGAAATTGGCCTCGCGGTTGAACAGGGCCGCCGCCTGCGGATCAAGGGTCTTGGCGCTGACCTTGACCGCCACCGGGCGGGCGGGCATGCGCTGGTGATACAGGTATACGGTCGCCGTGGCGCCACTGCCCAGCGTTTGGACGAAATCGTAGCCGGGCAGCTTCGGTGGCCGGCTCGGTGCATTGGCCATAGTCTTCCCTCTCTCGGGTGCGGATGCGTCTCCACGGCATCCGCTCACTTACCATACAGCCGACGATACCGCCGAATATTGCGGGCGGTAAAATTTTTCCCTCCCCAAAAACCGGGGTTAGGCTTGAGCCATGACTGACGGATTGCATGCTTCGGACCTGCTGGACGGCCTTGACCGCGACGGCGCGGCAAGGCTGGTGATCGGTGCGCCCTGTTCGGGCAAGACCGAGTTCGCGCTCGCCGTGTTGGAGGACGGCCTGCGCCGTTACGGCACCGCCGGCGCGGTGATGGCCGTATCCGGCCGCGTGGCCGCCGATGCCTTGGGCAACCGCGTGGTCCGCGATTTGGGGGCTTCCGGACAGGCCAGGCCGGTCACCACATTGGGCGCGGTGGCCTTCCGCGCCATATCGGCCGCGCGCAGGGGCGAGGGGCTCGTGGCCCCGAGGCTGCTCAACGGCGCCGAGCAGGATGCCTTGTTGCGTCAGGTCATGGCCGTGCATGTGGGGCATGCCGTATCCGGAGACGATTGCGCCACCTGCGCGCTGCTGCGCGGGTACTTCGCCCAGAACGACTGGGCCGGGCTGGTCCATGAAACCGCGGTGGAGGTGTCCGCGCAAGAGGGTTCCGCCGGTTCGGGGGACTCGGGCGCGGGCTCCACCAGCGCGAACACCTTCGCGCAAGGCATTTCGGACGCTTTCATCGGCCAGTTGCGAGACATGCTCGCCCGTTTGGACGAACTCGGCATCGGGGCAGCGGAGGAGCCTCGCCTGCTGGGCGCCGCCGCTGCCGATGCGAGACTGAGCGTCCAATGGAGCCTGGCATTCGCGTTGCGGCGTGAGTATATCGCCGCGCAAGGTGAGGCATATCCGGGCCAATACCGTTTGGACGCCTCCTATCTTCTGGTGGCCGGCGCCCGCGCGGTGCATGACATGGTTGCCGCGCATGCCGGGGAGGGGAAGGCCCCATCCGGCGATGAGCCGGAATCCGGTGCCTCCGCAGCGGTTCGCGGACAGGCCGATTCATGGTTGCGGTCGCTTGACGTTCCCGAACTGCTGGTGGTCGACGACGTCCAGGACACCACGTTGGCGGGAATCCGATTCCTTGAGGAACTCGGCAGGGCCGGCGTGAAGCTGGTGCTGGTGGGGAACCCGGATGAGGCCGTGCAGACCTTCCGCGGCTCATACCCCGAATACCTTATGCGGCGCATCGTGAACGGGCCATTGCATGCCGTCGAGATGGCATTGACCCATGCCTCGGGCGCAGGACTTCTCCCGACCATCCGGGACATATCGGAGTGGACCTCTGCCATCGCTGAGAAGGATGGTCTTCCGGAATCCGGTGGGGAAGCTGCCGATCCCGGCGCATCGGATATCCCCGAGGCCTGGCGTTCCGGTGCCAGGGCGGCCGTGGTCGCATCCCGCGTCTCGCTGTCGATTCCCTCGCCGGAAGAGGAGCCGCTGCCTCTGGCCAAAAGGCCAGGGAAGCTGACGTGCGCTTTGCGGACAGGCCTCGCCGATTCCTCTGGTGATACCAAAAGCGCTGCGGATGGCGGCGGAGCCGATGCCGTTCCGACCGATTCCACGCTGTCCGCCGAACTGTACCGTTCACCCCGCGAGGAGTTGGACGACGTGGTCTGGCGCATCAAACGCGCGCATCTGGACCGTCAGGTGCGCTGGAACGACATGGCGGTCATCGCGCACGACAACGCCGCCGTCCGTCTTTATGGGGAACGGCTGCGCCGCGACGGCGTGCCGGTACGGTACTCGTCTGTCACCCGCCCGCTGAAGGACGAATCCTTCGTGCAGGGATTGTTCGCCCTGACCGAGCTGGCACTGCTTCGTCATGAGGGCATCGCCGATTGCCGGATGAGCCTTGGCGAGATCGCCTCATATGTGCGTGCGCGGGTCACGGCGGTGGTGAACAGTCCGCTGCTGACCGTCGGCACCAAACCCGGCACCGGCGGCCCCGCCCGCCTGGCACCCATCGAATCGGCGCTGGAGGCATTGGAATCATTGTCGATGCTCGCCGGAGAGGACACCATACTGTCCGGGCTGGCGGCAGCCTGGCAGACACTGCGTGAAACATACCGTGAAACGCATTGCGGAGACCGGGCGTATTGTGAAACGTCTCGTGAAACACAGACTGGCAGTGTGACGGTGGATGACAGCGTCATCGACGGTCCATCCGGCAATGATCTGGCCTTCGGCGCCGATGCGCTGTTCGTGATGCTCGCATTTGACGCGCCACGGGCACCGTCGGATGCCGTCGTCGAGGCCGTCGGCGCGGTGCTGGGCAAGGACCCCCAAGCCCGGGCGTTCGACCGTCTGTGGACGCTGGTGGATGCCGTCAATCACGGATTGCTGCGATTGCCGCCCGATCAGCGCCGCCGCCCGTCCTATGTGCTGTCCCTCGCATGGAACGCCGCAGGGGTCGCTCCGGTATGGCAGCGCGCGGCATTGGAGAACACCGATGACGGGCGCGCCGCCAACGACCGGCTCGATGCGGCCATGCGCCTGTTCCAGTTCGCCGAGGACTCCACCGCCGACAGGGACATCGCCGGATTCATGGCGCAGGTGCGCGGCATGGAGGTACAGGCCGATTCGCTGGCGCATATCGGGCCGGTGGAGGACGCCCTGACGCTCACCACCCCGGCGGGTGCCGCGGGCCGCCATTGGCGGTATGTCTGGTTGCCGGTGATCCAACAGGACGTCTGGCCCAACCTCGCCGGACGCAACACCCTGTTCGGCGGTGAGGACCTCGCCGATCTGGTATTGCATGACGGCACCCGCCAACCTGCCGAACCGGGACATGACCCGCGGCTGGCAGCCGTCCTCTCCAGCGAGAAGAAGAGCTTCCTCGTGGCGTTGACCCGCGCCTCGCGCAACGTCACCGTCAGCGCGGTATGGAACGACGACGCCACCCCTTCGGACTTCCTCTTCGGGTACCTGCCGGAGCATTACCCGCGCAACAGGGCGCAGGCGCGGTTCACGGCCGTGGGCGGCGAGACCTCCGAGACCCGGCATGAGTTCGCGGGACTGGATGCGGACGCACGCGGACTGGTGACCGCCGCCCGCGTGATGCTGACCACGGCCGAACCGGAGTCGCCGGAGGCTCGGGATGCCATGAAAACGTTGGCCCTGCTCGCCGAACACGGTATCGCCTCCGCCGACCCGGATGACTGGGCCTTCATGCCGCCGCATGATGACGTGACGTCGTCTGGGGGTGAGGGAAGCGAGACCGGCGCGGGCGGCGTTTCCACGGTTAATGCCACTGCTACGGCCAATGATGTCGCCAAGAACGATGGCGTCACGGCCGGCGATGCGGTTGCGGATGATGGCGACGGACATTGCCCCATGGTCACGCTGTCCCCGTCCGCCGTGGACAACCTGTGGGCCTGCCCGGTCTGTTGGATGCTGGAAAACCGTTTCGCCGGGCCCCGCCCAGGTTCGGTGGCCACCGGTTTCGGCACGCTCATCCACGCGGTCGCCCAGCAAGGCAGCGAGGAAGGGCTGGACCGGCTGGACGAGCATCCCGAACTCATGGAGACCCTGGGTCTGGACGGCTCACCCACGCCGAGTCAGCGCATCGCCGCGGTCGCCGCACGACTGGACAAGATCTATCAGGAGAAACGCTCGGATCCCGAGTCCATCGCCGATACGCGGGATCGGTACGCCGCCATGCGCAAGGACGACTCCGCCGCGGACATGCTGGCCAACATCGCCGACTATTTCGTGGCCGGCAACGGCAGCCCCGCCTCCTATCTGGGCAGGAACGCCGAAGCCGTACGACTCGGCCGACTCGATCACGTCGACTGCGAACGGGAATTCGCCGCCCGCTTCGACCTGAACGACATCCTCGCCGCATACAACGCCATGGAGGACATCAGGCCCATCGACCGAGCCACCTTGTCCGCATGCATGGGCGCGCTGGTGGGTGGCTGGCCGCAAGGCATGAGCGAGGATCTGACCGTGCGCCTGTCCGGCCGCATCGACCGCATGGAAACCCGTATACAGGAGGACGGCAGCACGAGCATCCGCCTCATCGACTACAAAACCGGCAAGGTGCCCACCACCAAGCAGATCTTCAACGATTTGCAGCTGGTGTGCTACCAGCTCGGACTGACCTTCCCCGAAGGACGGGCGCGCGGTGCCAAGGCGCTCGCCGCCATGCCGTACATCGCGCAAAGCGAACTGTTCCACGTCGCCCAGAACGCCGCCCCGGCGCAAAGCTACGCGCCGGAAGGCGTCTTCCAACCGCCGCTGTTCCGAAGCGGCGCATTGAACGAGGAGCCGTTCACGCCGCGCTTCCACTACAAATCCCCGGACACGTTCTACGACGTGCCGTGGCCCGATGCCGCCACGCCGCCGGAAGACGTGAGCCGCGAAGACTGGGAACGGTTCACCAACCTCGCCGGCACGCAGGCGATGTGGGCGCTGACCATGATCGCCCGCGTGTTCTACGCTGCCGCCGCCAGCCGGTCCGAGGCGATCGCGGCCCATCCCCAGCCCACGCATGTGGCGTTCTGCCGCATGAAGCACATCTGCCCGGCCTGCGCGGGGCAGGTCGACACCGTATTCGAAACGAGGCAAGCATGAGCACGTTCACCCCCACCAAGGAACAGGCCGCCATCATCGACGCCCCGGTGGATGCCGACGTGCTGGTGGTGGCCGGCGCCGGCTCCGGCAAGACCTTCACCATGACCCAACGCATCATCGCCCTCATCCACCGCGGTGTGGCCCCCGAACGCATCCTCGGCCTGACCTTCACCCGCAAGGCCGCGGGCGAACTGTTGGAACGTGTTTCCGCGGCGGTGGCCGGCGAGATGCACGATGGAGAATCGGGCTCCAGCGCCGTGCCCGGCGACCGCGCGTTCCTCAAACCCGCCATCTTCACCTATGACGCCTTCTTCCAGACCATCGTGCGCCAGTACGGTCTGCTGGTCGGCTTCAACCAGAACACCCAACCCCTCAGCGAGGCAGGAGCCCTGCAGCTGGCCACCGAAGTGATCGATGAGCACATGGATCTGGCCCTCGGCGAGGATTTCGGTGCGTTCAACACCCTCGCCGGCCAAGTCCTGGCCCTGTCCGGCGCCATCGGCAGCGCCATGATCGGCTCCGGCTGCACCAGCTTCGAGAACGCCGTCGAACGGGTGCGACAATGGGACACCGCCTTCATCGACCGGCTGGAACAGGCCATCGGCGATGAGCCCATGCCCGACGCCGAGCCGCGCATTGCCACCGTCAAACGCACCAAAAAGGATACGGATGCCAGTTGGCAGGCCAAACTGGACGAGCGCAACAGGCAACTGCACGCCCGCTGTATCTACCATTGCGGCGAACTGCTGACCGTGACCCGCAAACGCGAGATCCTGCTGAAACTGGTGGAGGCGTACGCCCAGGCCAAACGGGCCCGCAATATGGCGGAATTCTCCGACTTCACGCTGGCCGCATACCAGCTCATCGAACGATTCCCCTCCATCGGGGAACGCATGCGCCGCCGGTACAGCCATGTGCTGCTGGACGAATACCAGGACACCTCCACCACGCAGGCCGCCCTGCTCGCCGCGCTTTTCCACGTCGATACGACGAACAATGCGACCGCCGGAGCGTCCGGCAATGACCGGAACGATGCCGGCGCGTCCGGCACGGAATCTGTCGGCGTGACCGCCGGCACGTCCGGCATGCGGCCGGCTGGTGCGACCGCCGGCGACGCCGAAAGCTCGGCCGTCAACGCCGTGGGCGACCCGTTCCAATCCATCTACGCATGGCGAGGAGCCAGCCCCGGCGCCTTCCGCATGTTCCAACGGGACTTCCATATGCCGGCCGGCTCCAAACCATTCCCGCTGACCGTGACCCGGCGCAACAGCCGCATCGTGCTCGAAGCCGCCAACGACCTGACCCTGCCGTTGCGCTCGCGGCCCGAACGCCCGTCCAGCTCGCTCATGAGGGAAGTGGACGTCTCGCCGCTGGATGCCATGCCCGACGCTCCGGAAGGCACGTTGGGCATACTCGGGTTCGAGACCGCCGGTCAGGAGATCGACGCGGTGGTGCGTTTCTGCAAGACAGCCATCAGCCGGTTCCGCAAGCCCTCGGATGATCCGTGGAACCCCGGATGGGTGTACCCCAAGGGCCAGTCCCAGGACGAGAAGGCCCCGGTCGCCGTGCTGTTCCGCTCCAAATCGCGTATGCCTGAATATCAGGAGGCATTGGAACGGGCCGGCCTGACCACGTTCGTGGTGGGATACTCCGCCCTGCTCGAGCGCCCGGAGATCCGCGATCTGCTGGCCCTGCTCCACGTGGCGGCCGACCATACCGATACGGCCTCCCTCATGCGGCTGCTCGCCACGCCGAGGTTCGCCATGTCCGCGGCCGACCTGACCGCTTTGGCGCGGGCCGCGGAGGAACGGAACACCGAACGCCGGTTCCTGGCCCTGGTGCAGGCGGGGCTTGCCAAGCCGGATACCCCCAGCGCCGAATGGGCGGCGGTCGTGCGCGAATACCGCGATCAGGTGGCCAACGCCGTGTTCCTGCCCGATCTGCTGCTGCGCTCGGACGTGGAGCATCTTACCGAAACGTTGAGCGAACCGGGACGGCATGCGGTTGCCCGCGCCGCCAAGGCGTTGCGCCTCACCCAGCGCATGGTCGGCCACCCGCTTGCGGACGTGATCCGCACCGCCGTCGAGGCACTGGATCTCGACATCGACACCGTGGTGGCGGGAGCATTGCGCAATCCGCAACATGCCGCCAACCCCACGCTGGCGCATATGCCCATGAACGCCATCGTGGATCTGGTGGACACCTATACGCAGGAGATTGCCATGGGACAGACCGCCACCCTGCAGGGATTCATGACGTGGGTGGATCATCTGGCCTCGGTGGAGGACGAGGCCGCCAGCCTGCCGGACGGGCCCGTGGACGTGGAACTCATGACCGTGCACCAGTCAAAGGGCCTGGAATGGAACGCCGTGGCCGTGGTCGGGCTCACCGCGGGCGGATTCCCCAGCAACCAGGGCGACCACCTCAAGGTCACGCCGGATGAGGAACGCACCGGAGGCACCGAACAGGGACGATGGGCGGCACCCGAATACCACGAGACCGCCGACTCATGGCTCACCAACCCGGTGGCCGTTCCCGTCCCCATGCGCGCCGACACCGGCATCCTGCCGCGTTTCCCGCATGACGCCGACCCGGACGCGAACCCCATCGCATCGCTGCAGGCTCTCGACGATGTGGAACTCATCGACGACGAGGCCTTCGGCTCCATGCGCAAGGTCGGCGACGGTGTGGACGAGGTGGATCCGTCCGGCTGGTATCTCACCCAGACCGAGGAATACGGCCGCCGTCTCCATGCCGACGAACGTCGCCTGATGTACGTGGCGCTCACCCGCGCCAAGGAGGATGCGCTGCTGACCTACTGCCGTCACGCCGGGGAGCCCGGCCGTGACCCCGCCATGGTGTCCAAGGGTTCAAGGGCCTCGTCCCCTTCCAATTTCTGGCTCGAAGTGCATGACGCGCTCCACTCCCATGTCGGCGTGGTCGCCGCCGAAGCGAGCATCGAAGCGTATGCGGGGGAGAAGGGTGACTTGCCCTTGGTTTCGTCGGACGGCGAACCGATCGCGCCGCCCGAAGGCTTCTTCGTGGGCGAATACGCCGCCGAATATGGCGCAGCGGTGGTTGGTGCAGCGTGGAACACCCCCATCGAACAATCCGAACGGGTTGAAGACCTGACTTGGCCGGCCTCACTGAGTCCGGAGACGGTCCGCCGCCTGACCAACGGCACCGAACAGGTCCGCAGGCTCATTAAACGCGCGGCAAGGGATGTAGAGGACACGAAACTGCGGGAATCCAACCGTCCAGCAGATATCTCCGTCCATGGCGCAGCGGCTTCCGCGACCCAGGCGGCCGGTGCCATTCCTGAAGACGCCGAAAACGCCGAGGTCGTCGCTGTCGGGAATGCCTCCGCGCGCGAACCCGGTCCACTGCTGCAACGCGCCCAACTGCTGGTGAACGATGCCGATCTGATGGCCGGCTCGTTGGAGGGCGACGATCTGGACCGGGACGTCAAGGCCAAGGCACAGCGCATCCTGGCCGTCGGCCGTCAGAACGTGACCAGCCTGCAGGCCCGCGTGGGCGGCATGGGGGAGCGCGAGGAGCGCGCCTACTGGCGCGGCATCATACGCCCGATTCCGCGGGTCTCCTCGCCGGCTGCCGAACTCGGCACGCGATTCCATGCCTGGGCCGAGCGGTTCGTCAACGCCGGAAGGCTGGACCAGGCCGCGCTCTCTTGCGAAGCCATGGAAACCGTCGGCGATGGTGAGAGCACGGTCACACGGGAAGAGCTGATCCGTGCGTTGGCGGCTCGGACGGGTGGGAACGGCGACCGGCCCGGCGAAAGCGGCGGAACCGTCGGGGGTGTCTTTGGCGGGAGCATCCCGCGACCCGACGATTCGCCCGACGTCTCGCAATCCGACGATTCAACCGCACCTGATCAATCCGACGATTCGGCCGGGCTATCCGCGCAGGAAGTCAAGCTCCGGCTCTGGCAGCGTCGATTGGCTGAATCGAGATGGGCTGCACGCACGCCGGTGTGGGCCGAACGCGCCATCGTGGTGGACGTACCCGGCATCGGCCTGGTCAACGGCAAACTGGACGCGGTCTTCGCGGGCGGCCTTGACCCGACGGACGGCGCCAAACGGTATACGGTCGTCGACTGGAAAACCGGCCACAGACCCGTCAAGCCGGAGGACGAGATGCGCAAACTCGCCCAGCTCGACATGTACCGGCTTCTGCTGGCCGCGGTCGAAGACGTGGAATTGGACAGCATCGACGCCACTCTCTACTATGTCAGTGAACCCGATGCGGGTCGGCGCGAGCTGCATGCCCGCGCGAAAAGTGAAAAGGAGATCCTTACCGAGTTGAGCTCCGGCATCCCCGAACAATCCGACAACGACTGAACCAGCAAAGGTTCATGACCCCGTCCGCTCCTCGCCCGTCGTCTCGGAACAGGCACGGCGAACACGCCGCCCGTTCCGAACGGACACGCAAGACCGTTCGCCCATGATGGGCGGACCGGGCAAGGTGGAACAGACAGGGTCCGCGGTTGAAACGCACCGCGTGACGTTGCTCGGGGACCGCTACCCTCGGATGGCATGTGTGGGCGGGCGCACATGCCGGAACACACCCCAGTAAGGAGTAGAACAACCATGTCCACGACTCGTACGGCAACGCAGTCGCACCAGTCCGACCAGCCGAGCCCGACCGCCGAACCGCAGGCGAACGGAGCGCAGAACACGCAATTGGCACAGGCCGTGCAATCGACGCAAACCGACCGGACGACTCAAGCCGCCCACCACTCGCCATACCAGCGCCTGTTCACCCTGCCCGGCACCAAGGCGTTCTGCCTGTCCGGAGCCGTGGCACGCCTGCCGATATCCATGATGAGCCTCGGCATCGTGCTGGCACTCAACCACATCTACGACAACTGGACTGTCGCCGGCACCATGAGCGCCGTCTATGTGCTCGCCATGTCCTGCGTCACCCCGTTCTACGCCCGAGCCTTCGACCGGTTCGGTCAGGCCCGGGTGGGACGCATCGCGCTCGCCGTGCAATTGGTCGCCATGCTGTCCTTCGCGTTCGCGGCGCTGGTGCGCGTGCCGATTCCCGTGCTGTTCGGCCTGGCCATCATCATGGGCCTGACCCAGTTCTCCTTCGGCGCGCTCGTGCGTACCCGCTGGGCATATGCCCTGCGCGGCGTGGAGGACGGCGAGCAACTGCTCAACACGGCCTACGCCATGGAGGCCGCCATCGATGAGATCGTATTCATCCTCGGCCCCATCCTGGCCGCATGGCTGGCCACTTCGGTGCATCCCGTCTCGCAGCTGTTCGTGCCTACGCTGGCTTGCGGTATCGGCGGCACCGTGTTCCTCTCGCTCAAATCCACCCAGCCGCCGGTGATGATCGAGCAGGTCGAGGTGCGTGCGGCCTCCGGCGAATCCCAGGCCGGTACGGGCCAAGCGACGGCGGATTCCGGCAATACGTCCGGCGAGGCCGACCAGCTCACCCTGCGCCAACTCAAGCGCAGTGGCGCCAAGCCCAAGAGCGTGCTGCTGTACGGCGGCGTGTTGCCGCTGCTCGTGGTGTTCATCGTGTTCAACATGAGCTTCACCTCGTTCGACGTGTCGATCACCGCCACGATGAAGGGCATGGGCTTGGAACCGTTTCTGGGCCTGCAGCTGGCCATGTTCGCGGTCGGTTCATGCGTGGGTGCACTGATTTTCGGCTCCCGGCAGCTCAAAGGCTCGCACTGGGGGCACATGGTGATGTTCCTGGCGCTGCTCACGGTGGGATACCTCTTCTTCCGTGTCACCATGGACAACCTCATCCTGCTGGGACTCATCGAGATCCTGACCGGCCTGACCGTCTCGCCGCTGTTCGCCACCGGCAACCTCATCGTCAAGGACCTGGTGCCGCCCGAATCGCTGACCGAAGGCCTGAGCTGGGTCACCACGGCCGGCACGGTGGGCACGTCCATCGGCTCGTCCGTGGCGGGCATCGTGCTCGACGCCGCCAACCCGCATGTGGGCATGCTGCTGCCCTTCGCCTTCACACTCGCCGCGGTGCCCCTGGCCCTCCTCGGCTGGCGCCTCTCCAAACGCCGGTAGCGTCGGTAACGTGCAGCTCGCCCGATTGGAACCTCGGTTAGTCTGGCTCCCCTCTTTGAGGGGAGCTGTCGGCGAAGCCGACTGAGGGGAGCCCGGTGGGTCGCTGACGGTTTGAGCCATACGGATCGCGCCCGATGTACACAGCGCGGACAAACCGTTGGCGGCAACGTACGCGGGTGATAGGCTGAGTGCCGATCAGTGCCGCGGCAGGAACGCGGCGGGAATGCCGAGAGGCAGCCGAACAGCCAAACAGCCAAACAGCCAAATGCAACCGGCAACCAATAATCAGGCAGCAACAGCACCTGCCGGGCAACCCGGCGGGAACGGACAGCAAGGGGAGAACAACGTGATCAAGGTATCTGTGGTCGGCGCCAAGGGCCGTATGGGCTCGCACGTGGTCGAAGCCGTCAACAACGCGCAGGACACGCAGCTGGCGCTCGCGCTGGACGCGGGCGACGACCTGACCGCCATCACCCCGGACAACACGGACGTGGTGGTGGAGTTCACCGTGCCGAGCGTGAGCCTGAACAACGTGCTCACCCTCATCGGCCAGGGCGTGGACATCGTGGTGGGTACCACCGGCTGGACCGAGGAGAAGCTCGCCCAGGTCAAGGCCGCCATCGCCCAGGGCCCGCGGCCCGAGACCCAGAAGGTGTTCATCGCCCCGAACTTCGCCATCTCCGCCGTGCTGGCCGACTTCTTCGCCGTCAAGGCCGCCAAGTACTTTGAATCCGCCGAGGTCATCGAGCTGCACCACCCCACCAAGGTGGACGCCCCCTCCGGCACCGCCATCCACACCGCCCACGGCATCGCCGAGGCGCGCAAGGCCACCGGCATGGCCCCCGTGCCGGACGCCACCGAAACCGACGGCGGCTCCCGCGGCCAGGTGATCGACGGCATCCACGTGCACGCCGTGCGCCTGCGCGGCCTCAATGCCCACGAGGAGGTGCTCTTCGGCAACGCCGGCGAGCAGCTGACCATCCGCGCCGACAGCTTCGACCGCACCAGCTTCATGCCCGGCGTGCTGCTGGCCGTGCGCAAACTCGCCGGCGACGCCCCCGCGGGCCTGACGGTCGGCCTCGCCAACTTCCTCGACCTGTAAGGCCGCAAGAGACCGCAAAACCGATACGTAAAACCAATCAAACCCAAGCAATACAACCATCCACAAACGGACGCCGAACGCACCCCGCGCAGCGTCCACAACGGGAAGTACGGTGAACACTATGAGCGAGCATGACATGCATCTTCTTGACCCTGCGCCTTTCGGCCGAATCCTGCCGGCTATGGTCACCCCCATGAAGTCCGACGGCAGCGTTGATTTCGAGGCCGCACAGCAGCTCGCCAAGCATCTCGTGGCCGATGGCGCGGACGGTCTGGTGGTCAATGGCACCACCGGTGAGTCGCCCGTGACCCACATGGACGAGAAGGTCGACCTGGTCCGCGCCGTCAAGGAGGTCGTGGACGTGCCGGTGATCTCCGGCGCCGGCTCCAACGACACCGCCCACACCGTGCGCATGGTCGAGCAGACCCAGGAGGCGGGCGCCGACGCGGTGCTCGTCGTCATGCCCTACTATTCCCGTCCCTCCCAGGACGGCGTCGTCGGCCACTACAAGGCCGTCGACGAATCCGCCGAGAAGCCGATCATCGTCTACGATGTCCCCGGCCGCACCGGCCTCAAGGTCAAGGTCGAAACGTACGACCGTTTGGCCGAACTCGAACACGTCAAGGCAGTCAAGGACGCCACCGGCGATCTTGCTGCCGCAGTGGAGAAGCAGCAGCGCACCGGCCTCGCCTGGTATTCCGGCGATGACGGCCTGTTCCTGCCGTTCCTCTCCATCGGCGCCGTCGGCATCATCTCCGTGATCGCCCACGTCGCTTCCAACCCCATGCAGCAGCTCGTGCAGGCGTTCGACCGCGGCGACATCACCACCGCGCGCCGCCTGGCCAACCAGCTCGCCCCGCTCGTCCACGCGCTCAACGGCGACGGCTACCAGGCCGTCATGGCCAAGGCCGCGCTCAAGGTCAAGGGATACATCCCGAACACCACCATGCGCCTGCCGAACGTCGGCCCCGACGCCAACCAGCTTGAAAAGGCCACCGCGGGCATGCGAGCAGCCGGCTTGCTGTAATACGGGCTGAAACCCGTCGCCCCTGCAAGACGAACAGAGGCACAACAAGAAAAACAAACAGGATATGGCAGAACAGAAGAAAACCAGCAAAAACAGCAATTCGCGTCGCCGTGGTTCCGCGCGCCGCAACAGCAATGGTGCGTCCACCCGCACCACCCGCACCTCGTCCCGTGGCAACGCCTCCCGCGGCGCCGCGTCCCGCAAGCCGGCGAACCAGCCGGCGACCGCGCCCCAGCAGGACGCCGTCCTGATCGCCCCGCCGAAGTACCGCAAGGGCTCCATGCGCATCACGCCGCTCGGTGGCCTGGGCGAGATCGGCCGCAACATGAACGTGATCGAATACAACGGTCACCTCCTGCTCATCGACTGCGGCGTGCTCTTCCCCGAGGAGGAGCAGCCCGGCGTGGATCTCATCCTGCCGGACTTCAGCTACATCAAGAACCGTCTGGACAAGGTCGACGCCCTCATCCTGACCCACGGCCACGAGGACCACATCGGCGGCGTGCCCTACCTGCTCAAGCTGCGTCCGGACATCCCGCTGATCGGCTCCAAGCTGACCCTCGCCTTCGTGGACGCCAAGTGCAAGGAGCACCACATCAACCCCACCAAGGTCGAGGTGCAAGGCCGCGACCGTCTCAAGGTGGGTCCGTTCGACCTCGAGTTCGTCACCGTGACCCACTCGATCCCGGACGCCCTGGCCGTGTACGTCAAGACCCCGGCCGGCTCCCTCATCGACACCGGCGACATCAAGCTCGACCAGCTGCCGCTCGACCACAAGATCACCGATCTGGTGGAGTTCGGCAAGATCGGCGAAAAGGGTGTGGATCTGCTCATGATGGATTCCACCAACGCCGAGGTGCCGGGCTTCGTCAAGCCGGAGACCTCCATCGGTCCGGCGCTGGACCAGGCGTTCGCGCAGGCCAGCCGCAAGATCATCGTGGCCAGCTTCTCCTCGCACGTGCACCGCGTGCAGCAGGTGGTGGACACCGCCCACAAGTACGGCCGCAAGGTGGTGTTCGTGGGCCGCTCCATGGTGCGCAACATGTCCATCGCAGCTGACCTGGGCTACCTGCACATCCCCGAAGGCACCGTCGTGGACCTCAAGCAGGCCAATGACATCCAGGACGACAAGCTCGTCTACATGTGCACCGGCTCCCAGGGCGAACCGATGGCCGCCCTCGGCCGCATCGCCGACGGCAACCACCGCGACATCCACATCAACGAGTTCGACACCGTGATCCTGGCCAGCTCCCTGATTCCGGGCAACGAGCACGGCGTGTACAAGGTCATCAACAAGCTCGTGCAGCTCGGCGCCAAGGTGGTCAACCGCGACAACGCCGCGGTCCACGTCTCCGGCCACTGCAACGAGGGCGAGCTGCTGTACATGTACAACATCGTCAAGCCCAAGTGCGCCATGCCTATCCACGGCGAGAACCGCCACCTGGTGGCCAACGGCCTCATCGCCGTCAAGACCGGCGTTGACCCGCAGAACGTGGTCCTGGCCGAGGACGGCGACGTGGTGGACCTCTACCACGGCAAGGCCGCCGTCGTGGGCTCCGTGCCCTGCGGCTACGTGTACGTGGACGGCGACTCGGTGGGCGAGCTCACCGACGAGGAGCTGGAGAAGCGCCGCATCCTGGGCACCGAAGGCTTCGTCTCCGCGTTCATCGTGGTGGACACCGAGACCCATGAGGTGGTCACTGGCCCGAAGATCTACCTGAACGCCGTGGCCGAGGACGAAAGCGAGTTCGACAAGGTCCGCCATCAGATCGTCGAGCAGCTGAACGACGCGATGATGCAGGGCACCAAGGACACCTACAAGCTGCAGCAGATCATGCGTCGCACGATCGGCGGCTGGGTGGCCCGCCAGCTCCACCGCAAGCCGATGATCGTGCCGGTCGTGGCCGATCTCGCGCAGGACGTGGACGCCGCCAGCGTGGTGGAGAAGCAGTGACTCCGCAAACGCGGCGCACGCACTACACTGGAAGCGATAACTACAGCAACCACCGATAAAACTGACCTATGAAGGCCCGGCGAATCCCGGAAACCGCGGAGCGAAAACCCGCGGCCACCGGAAGTCACCGGGCCATCACCATGAAAACGCACTTATACATCCGCTAGAGCACAGGACGACCACCACAAGGTAAAGGAGTACCAGCATGCCCGGTTCCAATCTCACCCGCGTCGAGGCCGAAGAGCGCAAGGCCGTAGTCGAGGCGCCGATTCATTACCACGTCAACCTCGATCTGACGGTCGGCCCGAAGAACTTCGGCTCCAAGGCGCTGATCTGCTTCAACGCCAAGCCCGGTTCCTCGACCTTCCTCGACCTGATCGCCGACGAGGTCTCCTCCATCGAGCTCAACGGCCGCGCCATCGATCCGGCCACCGCGTTCGTGGACAACCGCATCGAGCTGACGGACCTCAAGGAGAAGAACGAGGTCACCGTCACCGCCAAGTGCCGCTACTCCAACACCGGCGAGGGCCTGCACCGCAGCGTGGACCCCTCCGACGGCAACATCTACCTGTACTCCCAGTTCGAGGTGCCGGACGCCCGCCGCGTTTACGCCGTCTTCGACCAGCCCGACCTCAAGGCCACCTTCGACTTCAAGGTGCTCGCCCCGGAAAGCTGGATCGTGACCTCCAACATGCCGGCCGCCTCCGTCGAGGCCGACCCGCGCGAGACCCTGGACGGCACCCTCGGCGAGAAGCCGAACGAGAGCACCCGCCTGTGGTCCTTCGAGACCACGCCGGTGATGAGCTCCTACCTGACCGCCATCTGCGCCGGCCCGTACGCCGAATGGCACACCGAATACCACAACGAGGACGGCCGCACCATCCCGATGGCCCAGTACTGCCGCCAGTCCCTGGCCGAGGCGTTCGCCAAGGACGTGGACTACCTGTTCGACATCACCAAGAAGGGCTTCGCCTTCTACGCCAAGACCTGGGGCGTGCCGTACCCGTACGCCAAGTACGACCAGATCTACGTGCCTGAGTACAACGCCGGCGCCATGGAGAACATCGGCATGGTCACCATCCGCGACTCCTACGTGTTCGAGTCCAAGGTGACGGACGCCCTGGCCGAGCGCCGCGTGGTCACCGTGCTGCACGAGCTCGCCCACATGTGGTTCGGCGACTACGTGACCATGAAGTGGTGGAACGACCTGTGGCTCAACGAGTCCTTCGCCGAGTTCACCTCCACGCTCGCCACCGCCGAGGCCACCGAATGGCACGACGCCTGGGCCACCTTCTGCTCTGGCGAGAAGAGCTGGGCCCTGCGCCAGGACCAGCTGCCCACCACGCACCCGATCGTCGCCCCGATCAACGACCTCAACGACACGTACGTCAACTTCGACGGCATCACCTACGCCAAGGGCGCCTCCGTGCTGAAGCAGCTGGCGTTCTACGTGGGCCGCACGCAGTTCTTCGAGGGCATCCACAACTACCTCATCAAGCACTCTTACTCCAACGCCACGCTCGCCGACCTGCTCGACGAACTGGCCCAGACCTCCGGCCGCGACCTCAAGGCCTGGAGCGCCAAGTGGCTGGAGCAGTCCGGCATCAACACCATCGCCTCCGCGGTCGAAGAGAACGAGAACGGCACCATCGCCGAGCTCAAGCTCACCCAGACCGCGCCCGCCGAGCACCCGGTCCTGCGCCCGCACCGCCTGGCCATCGGCTTCTACAACGAGGACGAGGCCACCGGCAAGATCGTGCGCACCGACCGTCTCGAGCTGGATGTGGACGGCGAGACCACCGTCGTGGCCGAGGCCGCGGGCAAGCAGCGTCCGGCGTTCGTGCTCGTCAATGACGAGGACCTGACGTACACCAAGATTCGCTTCGACGCCGAGTCCCTTGCGTTCGCCGAGGCCAACCTGCATCGCTTCGACGATGCGCTGGCCCGCGCCGTCACCTGGCTCGCCTTCTGGGACATGACCCGCGACGGTGAGTTCCCGGCCGAGCGTTTCGTGGACATGACCCTGCGCCTGCTGGCCACCGAGACCGAGTCCACCACCTTCCGCTACGCGCTGGCCTGCATGAGCACCACCGCCCACCACTACGTGGCCCCCGCCGCCCGTGAGCAGGTGCTGCGCCACGTGGCCGCCGAGCTGTGGAAGCTCGCCAACGCCGCCGAGGCCGGCTCCGACACCCAGTTCCAGCTCATCACCGCCTACCTGGGCTACGGCGAGGAGGGCGATTCCGCCTTCGCCGCCAACGCGCACGGCCTGCTGGACGGCACCGTGAGCCTGCCGGGCCTGGAGATCGACAACAACTTCACGTGGACCATCGTCAACGCGCTGGCTTCCGTGAACGAGTTCGACGAGGCCGAGATCGACGCCCAGCTGGCCAAGCGCGACACCACCGAGAACCGCGAGTTCGCGCTCGGCGCCCGTGCCGTGCGTGGTCTGGCCGAAGCCAAGGAATGGGCCTGGAACGAGGCGCTCAACAACGCCGAGCTGACCAACGCCCAGCTGGAGGCCGTGGCCCGTGGCTTCTCCGCCACCCCGCGCCCCGACCTGGCCGAGCCGTTCGCCGCCAAGTACTTCGAGACCGTGGACTGGATTTGGGCCAACAAGACCTACCACATGGCTGAGGCCCTGCTCAACGGCCTCTACCCGGGCTACGCCGACCCGGCCACGCTGGTCGAGCTCGGCGACGCCTGGCTCGCCGCCCACGCCGACGCCGACAACGCCCTGAAGCGCCTGATCGTCGAGAACGTGGCCTCCTCCCACCGCACCCTCAAGGTCCGCGAATACAACGCGGCCCTCTGATTGGCGCAACAGGCTCCGCGCTTCAGGCTTTCCGCTCTAAGAGGAGCCCTTAAATAGATGGCTCGTCACCATTCCCGGTGACGAGCCATCTTCGTTTGTGCTGGGATTGTTTCCTTGATTCGGGCTGATTTTCGCCGTTGATTCGCGCTTACGCGAATAGTGCGATGTTGCCGAGTAGGAAGTCTTCGAGCGGTGTTTCGTAGCATAACAGTCATTGAGTATTTTTGCTCAGTCATTGAGCAAAAATACTCAATGACTGAGCAAATTCGCCTGACTGGTTTGTAAAGCCGTTTTAGCTGGGTGCCCACGCAATCCATGGCCGATAACAATCATGCACGTCATCGGCAAGCCGAGAAGCTACTTTCGTCAGATACCGCTATTGCGAGTCCGTGAGTCCCGTCCACATAGCAAAAGAAAACCCGCAATCCGCATCCAGCGGCGTATTCTCGCTCAAGGTCAAGGCCTGCGCGTGTCAAACAGTCAACGACGTGCCGGCCACACAACGTGAGCATTCGAGAGGACGTCAAGGGATGATTGCGGGTTTTTCCATAGTCTCACTGCTGCTGATCCTGCTGGCCGGCATCGGCGCGGGATTCGTGGGGTATGCGGTGGGCGCGTCCTCGCTGGTCTCTTACCCGGCGTTGCTCGCGTTCGGCATCCCGCCCGTGCTGGCGAACGCCTCCAACACCGTGGGTGTGGTGGGCACCGGCATCGGCGGCGTGATGGGCGCACGGCGTGAGCTCAAGGGCCAGTCCCTGCGTGTGATCACCTACGTCACCATCGGCGCGATCGGTGGCATCGTCGGCGCGTATTTGCTGCTAGAACTCGACCCGTCCGTCTTCGAATTCGCAGCCCCCGCGCTGATTCTGTTCAGCTCGCTGATCATCGCCGTCAATCCGCGCGGCCGCATGCAGGCCAAGCAGGCCGCCGCCGACGCCGCCGAACAGTTACGCGACATGTCCGCGGAGTCCGCCGCTGCCGGGGCGTCCGGCAAGTCCGATGAGTCCGGTGCGGCTTTCGCATCCGCCGACAAAACCAATACGACTGCCGCCAAGTCCGCCGCGACCGCTCCCGCCCATCCGCACCCGGTCGTCCAGCCGTCCGACCAGCCGGTCCAGCCGATGAACCAGGACTCATGGTGGGTCTGGCTTGGCGTGGTGGCCGTCGCCATCTATTCCGGCTACTTCGGCGCCGGTGCCGGCACCTGCGCGCTGGCCGTGCTGGACGCCGCCAAGATCGGCCCGTTCCACAAGATCAACGCCCTGAAGACCCTCATCGGCACCGGCGCGAACATCAGTGCCTCGGTCGTCTTCATCATCAAGGGCGCGGTCGACTGGCCGGCCGCGATCATGCTGTGCCTCGGCTGCTTCATCGGCGGCTACATCGCCCCGCCCATCACGCGCCGCATCCCCGCCAACATCATGCGCGCCGCCGCCGTCATCGCCGGCATCGTCCTCACCGTCGACCTTGCCCTCAAGACCTACTGACTGTCGAAATTGTGTATGGACATTCATCGGAAGTCTTCGTATTTCCTACGTCGATAGCACATCGGGCATGAATGGTTGTTTCGCTGTCCGCGGCCAGGCGTTACTATAGACGTACAGGCTTATGAGGCCGTACCCAATCGGACTATCCGGTCGGTCGGGTTGGCGTAGTCGGCCTGCAGGAACCATCCGCCGGTACCTCCCATCCGAGAGGGAGGGGTAGCCCAACGGGCCAGGCGATACCGTCTACGAGAAGTATTCTCGACAAGAGACGGAGGCCTTCGTGTTTGCTTTCGCGTAGCGAAAGAGGCCACGCGGTTGGTGTTGGGTTCCTAGGGGACCGCCTCCCGATAGGGGGGCGATCCCCTTTTTCGTACCGTGCGAGCCAAAGGGGGAGGAATTGTCCAAAAGTAAGTGGACGGAGGACAAGATCAAATGGCTCCGCTCGGCCCGGCGCAATATCCTTCCCGAATATCGTCGTCTTATGGACAGTGGCTGTCTTCGTCTCGAATGTGCTGGACGTGATGATGTGTGCATCGTGTTCCTTGGAGAGAATCTCGCTCATCTGCTTGGTTTTGCTTATGTGAACGAGAAAAGGGCGCGAATAGCGCGTCGTTTCCCTGACGATTTGCATAGTGGTGCGGTTGCGGCCAATCGCATTGAATTCGCGGACAAAGGAAAACCCGGATACACGCCGCAGAAGGGCCATGATGATGCGGCGAAGAAGAATGCCATTGCACAAAGCGTCTTCTCCGGAATTGATTCCCTGGATATTAATGGCTATGTAGTGGAATCAGCGAAAAGCGCAGTGGTGCTGTTTACCGGCAAGGTGACATGGTCGCTGGGGCTGGCGAAGGAAAAAGATGCGAATGATGTATGGACAGGCCGCTATGTGCCGGCGAGCCTTGTGGATGACTCGATTCTTTCCAGCGCCATATGCAAGGCGGGAACGAAGCCGAGTGCCATTATTCGTGTCAGTTGGATTTGAGCGACAGGTGAATTTGTTTTTGGCTCTGTTAAACCAAGATTGATATGCCCCTTATTCTCGGCTCCCCTTGTCAGGACATTGCCGTGAAGCAAACAGCGGAGCTGTTTGTAGGCAATGTGCGAGACGACAGTCGAGCCAATAAGCTGCGAACGAAGTTCGTCCTCAATTGCAGGACGAGCTGTCGGCGAAGCCGACTGAGGGGTAGTCAGATATGGATTCATGTCAATCTTGGTTTAACAGAGCCTTGTTTTTTAGGTGAACTCTTCCTAGCCGATAGGGGGTATTCGGCCGGGTGGGGCGCACGTTGATGATGTGCAGTTTCCGGTTGCCGTGACGTCGGTCGTCTGATCGGCTATGGCTCGCATGTCCATAATATGACACGCAAAACGCCTATGACAACGCTTGCAGAATATTTGGTGTACGATAAAAGCCGTTGCGAGGCAAACGTTTGCAATGATGCAGGAATGCAAGTGTTTTCAGTACTTTCTGCAAATAAAGACTGCTTTGCAGTCGTGCAAACGTTGGCTGTGCTTTGCCTTGTAATACGGATAAGCGTGAACACTGCGCCGTACGCCGAACCGTCAACGACGACGCACGAGACAACCGAGGGTGGTTGAACGAAAGGCAACCACCTCAAGGGAGAGACGATGAACGTACCTACGATGACCCCGTTTGCAAAGGGGGTGTCCGAAGCCAAAGCCCTGGCGGCGGCGACCCTCGCCGCAGCGATGCTCGTCGGCTCCGCCGCGTTCATCACCGCACCCCGCAGCGTCTATGCGGAGGATGCCCAATTGTCCGATGGCGCTCTGTGCACGCCGTCCGAGCAGAAGATGGGTACCGACACGGATCCTTCCACTAATCGTGATTCAGGCGTCGCCACGTGGGTTGGTGGCAACATGTACGTGGGCAAGAAGCCGGCCAACACCGCCAATCTGAAGAATGCGAATGGTCCTGACGGCTCGTACGCTGTGGAGGCCGAAGGTCTGACGGTCGTCAACGGCAAGTTGATGATGAACCCGATCAAGAACTCGTGGAGCAACGCCGGCTTTCGTTTCGGTATCGCCGGTTTTGGCACGCAGTTCCGTCCCGCGAAGGACAGCACGGCGTTGGTGGTCGGCGGCAACACTGGTGATACTGATTTGCCGGATTGGTCGAATGTACAGGCGTGGACCCATTCCGGTTTTCTGCGCGACAACGGCCATATCGCGTCGATCGCCGGCACCAGTTCCGACCGCTGGGGCGCAACCGGGACGAAGTCCTTGGATAAGAATCCGTCCAACACGAATGCTTCAGTCAACTGGAACGTGAACAATCCGATGGAGAACGTCACCGTCAAAAGCGACGACGACGACAAGGACGCCTCCGACGACATCAAGAACCTTTCCGAGAGCGAGTACTACCAGAATTACATCGTCGAGGACATTTCCGCGCCGCTGGCGTTTCAGACCGCGACCGGCACGGTATCGCAGAGCGTTTCCACGCTGGACACGTTGACCCGTCACAAGTACAACTCCAACACCAGCCACGTCCAGTACACGTTCAACTACACCGATGACACGAAAAACGGTACCGGCCGTGGCTTGGAAACCACCGACTCCTACACAAACCGTGAGAAGCTCATCACGTTCACCGGCACGAACAATCCGACGATGGAGGTGTTCAATCTCGACGCCAGCATGCTCACCGATTACATCGATGGTACCCGTTACCGCGGCGTCGCGTTCGCGTTTACGAACATCGCCGACACCGCATCCATCGTGATCAACGTGACCGGCAACAGCAAGAACATCAGCTTCCACAACGGCTGGCAGTTCTGGTGGAACGGTCAGGAGATCTCCGACGGCTATTCCGACGTGGCTGGCAGCGATATCCAGAAGGCGTACGCGAAGGCCGCGCAGAAGATCCTGTGGAACTTCCACGACACCGATAACCTCACCATTTACGGCGGCATCGCCAACGAAGGCACCGACAAGTACACGGAGGACGATCCGGCCGCCGCGATGCTCGGCAGCATCATCGTGATCGGCGACGCCAACTCCGGCGACGAATCCGGTAACGCGGACAATACGACCGGCAATTTCGAGTCGCATGTGACCACGAACGGCCGCGTGTACACGGAGGGCGACTTCTCCATGCACAACCCGCACTTCGCGGCGAAGTTCACGCAGGCCGGTGCGAACGACGGCGATTCCGCGTCCGTGATCGACATGGATCAGGAACGTCATAACTTCCCGTGGAACGGTTCGTACACCGAGTCGTGCTCTGCGATTGCGTGGCAGAAGTCAGACGAGAACGGCAGCGCGCTCGCCGGCACCACGTGGGCTGTGTACGGCACATACGACGATGCCGTGAACGGTAAGAACGCCCTTTATACCGCGGTCAAAGACAACGACTTCGCCGATAAGGATGCTGCGGCCGGTGCGTTCAAGATCGAAGGCCTTAAGTCGAACGCCACCTACTTCATCAAAGAGGTCGCGGCTGGCGACGGTTATCAGTTGAATACGAATATTTATTATGCCGCGACCGGTGAAGCATCGGATACGGCAGTCACCGTGAGCCAGTCGGTCTCCAAGGACGCTGACAGTTCATTGGAATTCGGCACGACTGACATGACGAGCGGCAAGATCATCAATAAGGTCTCCGGCCACGAGGTGACATGGACGAAGACGGACGATACGGATTCCACCAAATCTCCTTTGGCTGGTTCCGCATGGCAGATTGCGTCGGAGGGCGATGCGACCAACACGAAGATCTGGAACATCAAAGATAATGTGAATGCTGCCACTGGCGTCACCATCACCCCGACCTCCGCCACGCTCGACTCGTCCAACCAGTACAAGGCGACGCTCACCGCCGCCGTCCAGCCGTCTGAAGCCGTACAGAACGTCACATGGGCGTTCACGGATGAGAACGGCACTCCGAAGTCCGACGAATCTGCCGCCGTACTGAGCAAGACCAGTGATCTGCGTGCGGATGTCATCGGCACGAGCGACACGGATGACACCGTCTACGTCAAGGCATGCTCGGTATCTAATCCGGACGTGTGCAGTGCTGTGGTGACTATCACGGTCAAGGCTGCCAATGTCACAAGCTTGACCGTCAAGGATTCGGAAGATAAATCCGTTGCGGAGAACGCCGTAATCACCGCTGGTGACGATGACCTCACCTTCACTGCGGCCGCCACCCCGTCCGTGCCGATTGTCTGGACGACTAGCGACGAAGACATCGCCACGGTGAGCACGTCCGAGAATGGTGCAAAGGCCACCGTGTCCGTGCACGGCTTCGGCACGGCCACCATCACCGCGAAGGCCGGCAACAAGACCGTCTCGTTCACGGTGATGACGCCGAGCACGACCGTGTACTTCAAGAAGACGCTGGTGGGCTGGTCGAACTACTACCTGTACTACGACGACGGTGTTTCGTGGAAGTTCGTGAAAATGGACCGGGCCTGCGGTGACTACGTGGCGGTCACAATCCCGCGGGTCACGAGCGGCAAGCAGTTCCTGTTCCACGACAGCACCAATCCAAAGTCGGGCAATTGGTATAAGCCGTCCACGGCCGCGAACGCGAACTTCACGTTCACCGGCAACGAGGTGCAGGTCGTCGAACTATACAACAACTCACAGGGTTCGATTGCACCATCTGGATGTTCTTCGGTGTCCGATTATTCGCATGCCGATGATGCGAACGTTACTGGTTATGAAGGTGAAACTGTTGCTGATGAGGACTTCAATACCTTTGATGGCAATGGTTTAGCGGTGGATAATCAGATGAATACGTTCGCTGACAATAGGTCCACCGAGAAGGCGGTCACGCCCTGTGTCGCTGCTGACGGTGTTAGCGGCAATCCCGGTGTGAAGTGCGACATTGACACGACGCCTGGCAAGTTCAAGGTCGATGGTCTGGATGCGGGCACGTATCTGCTTCACGAGATCACCGCGCCTGACGGCTATACGCTGAATAAGACCGTGTACCAGTTCAAGATTGACTCTGATGGCAAAGTGACATGGAATGGCGGCTGGGCCGATGGCGATACGGCCAAGGAGATGAACGCGAATCTTATTCCGGACGCCAATAACGGTAATGCCATTAGTGACCAGTCCACGGAAGTCACGTGGTACAAGGTCAGTTCGGAAGATTCCGATTCGACCACGTATCTGAAGGGTGCTCAGTGGGAGCTGATTCGCACGAAGGATGGTTCCGGTTCGTCCGTGAAGGATGAAGCGTACTGCATCGTTGACGGTAACGGTGATGGTGCCAGCAAGGATAACAGTCTGATTTGCCCGAATTCCGATTCTGGCGCTGATAGCGGCACGGATTCCTCCATCACACGTCTGACTGACGTGAGCAAGGTGGACGAGCAGTCTGGCACCGTACAGGACATCGCCGACGGCATCATCAAGCTCACCGGCCTGAAGTTCGGCACGTACGAACTGGTCGAGACGGTGGCGCCGGAAGGCTACGACCTCTCCACGACCAAGTACACGTTCAAGATCGATCAGAACTCCAGCGATGGTGCAACGGTCCAGATTTCCTTCACGAAGGATGGCACGAAGACAGATGTTGCGGGCAACCGAATCCCCAACAAGCCCGGCGTGGAAATGCCGGACACCGGCGGCATCGGCACCAGCATCTTCCTCGTCGGCGGCACCCTAGCCGTGCTCGTCGCCACACTCGGCCTAGCCGAAGTAAGGAGGCGACGCCCATGACCATCCCCTACCCGAGGGGAGGAGACCCCTAGCCAAAAAACTTCCTCGGCCCCCTCTGACGAGGGGGCTCCCGGCAAAGCCGGGTGGGGGAGAGACAGCCTCCCAAAAGAGGGCGACTCCTTTTCTGGTTCCCTTCCCTGAGGGGAGCGCCAGCCACAACCCCCAACCCATTTACCAACAACCACCAACCAAACCAAACCTGTAGAGAAAGAACTCTAAAAAGGAGCAATCATGAAGAAGTTAGGCAAGGCCCTCCTCGGCCTCATCGCCGCCGTGGCGATGCTCTTCACCGGCCTCACCGTCGGCGCCGTCCCCGCAATGGCGGATGGCGATGAGCAAATCATCCCCGCTGCCAAAACCAGCTATACGATTACGCCGCCGGCTGATAACACCCATACGTATGAGGTGTATCAGATCTTTACTGGCGATGTGTCCAAGGATAAGGACGGCAACAAGATTCTGTCCAACGTGAAGTGGGGGCAGAACGGCACGAACGACGGAACAGCTGTTGCTGTCGGTGATTCTGTGCCGGAGACCGTGCTGGATGCGCTGAAGGCTGTTTCCAAGGAGGGCGATCAGGCGAAGCTGGATGTCATCAAGAAGTACGTTAATCTAAATAGCGCTCCATACGATACGGTTAAGACCACAAAACTGTCCAACGTTCCTGCTGGTTATTACCTGATTAAGGACAAGGATGGTACTGTAACCGGTGATGATGCGTATACGCTGTACATCGTGCAGGTAGTGGGCGATGTGACTATTACGCCGAAGTCCAATGTGCCGACCTCTGAGAAGAAGGTCATGGACAAGACCGACTCTAATGAGGATAACAGCGTAACCAGCACAGATAAGAATGATGGTAAGTGGACTGATTCCGCCGATTATGATTTTGGTGACCCGGTTCCCTTTAAGCTGACTGGTACGGTTGCCGACAACTATGACAAGTACAAGGTCTACAAGTTCACGTTCCACGATACTGAGGCTAAGGGTCTGAAGTTCCAGAAGGATACCGTCGAGGTGAAGGTCGATGGAAATACGATTACCACAGGGTACGAAGTTGTGGACGAGGGTCTGACTGACCAGTGCACTTTTGAGGTTCGTTTCGCCGATTTGAAGAGCATCAAGTCCGTGAAGGCCGGCAGCGTCATCACCGTCGAGTACAAGTCCGAACTTACCACTGATGCCAAGGTCGGTGCCGAAGGCAACCGGAACACGATGCACCTTGAGTTCTCTAACAACCCGAATGATGAGCAGGGTGGCGAAACTGGTAATACTCCGCCTGATACGGTCATCGTGTTCACCTACAAGACCGTGTTCAGCAAGGTGAGTCCTGAAGGCACTGAATTGACTGGTGCCGAATTCACCTTGGAGAAGAAGGTCTGCACAACCACTGATGGCGAGACCGCCTGCGAGTACAAGGCCATCTCCGATGCGACCAAGGCGACTTCAAGCGTTGAAGGTAACAAGTACACGTGGACCGGTCTGGATGCCGGCGATTATCAGCTGGTTGAGACCAAGGCTCCTGATGGCTACAACAAGCCCGACAAGCCGATTCAGTTCACTATCACCGCGGAACACAAGGTGTTGTGGAACGGTGATATTAACGATAATGCACTGACCAGCCTCAACGGCAGCAGCACCGATGGATTGGTTAAGAACATTAAAACCACTGATGGTTCTGTGACTGCCGATATCGAGAACAAGGGAGGCTCCGAGCTGCCTGAGACCGGTGGTATCGGCACCACGATTCTGTACGTGGCCGGTGCCGCGTGCGTGATCGCCGCCGGCGTGTGGTTCGGCCTGCGTCGCCGCAACGCCCGCTGATTTCGGTCCGGGCCCATAACCGTCTAAGGGTGTTGTTTCATCTAGCCTATGTTGGCGAGGTGAAGCAACACCCTGGCCATCTGCTTCCGCTTTGAAAAGATCTGGTCGTGAACCGTCGGATTTCATGTAATCGCTCACGGTATCTATATATAAAAGATATATAATCAATATATAAACGATATCTCTTGTGGGTTGGAGGCTTCATGGCTACGACGTTGGTCAACGTCCGACTGGACGAGCAGACGAAAAAGGATATGAGCGCGGTATGCAATGAGCTCGGACTGAGCATGAGCGCCGCGTTCAACATCTTTGCCAAGGCGGTGGTCCGGGAAAGGCGCATCCCCTTCGAGGTGACGGCTGACCCCTTCTATTCGCCAGCGAATATGCGGCATCTGGCGCGCTCCGTGGCTCAACTTGATGCTGGACTCGGGCAGCCACATGACCTGATCGGGGAATGACGTGATCAAAGTCTGGTCCGATGAAGGGTGGGAGGACTACCTGTACTGGCAGACAGTCGATAAAAAGACGCTGAAACGCATCAACCTGCTCGTCGAGGACATTGAGCGAAACGGCATGGCCGAAGGCGTGGGTATGCCGGAACCATTGCGCGGCAACCTGTCCGGGTGGTGGTCCCGCCGTATCGACTCCAAAAACCGTCTGGTCTATCGCATCCGTGGTGGTGATGAGCCGCGGCTGGAAATCGCCTCCTGCCGCACTCATTACCAGGAACACTAAAGGAACAACAGTCGGCCGGCGAATGCGGCGGATTTTGTAATAGGCGGCGCGCGGGCGGTACCGAAAGGTGAAGCGGCGTAGGATTGGTAGCAATCGCAACGATTGCGGCTGTCTTTCGGTCCGGCGATAGTGGCTTTATCACAAACGGAGCAGATAAGAAGAGATTGAAGCAAGGAAGAATGATGACTGACACAAATGGCGGCCGTTCCGGCCGAAGCGTGGCGGTGCTCGGCGCGCGCTGGGCAGGCAATGCCCTTGCGACGATCTGCGCGCTGGTGCTCGCCTTCGCCATGTGCGTGGCCGGGCTTGTGGCCGTGCCCTCGGCTGTAGCTGATGAGGCTGCGACTACTGTGGACGAAACCGGCAGCATCACCGTTGATTATGAGAACGGTGATACGCCCATCGGCAATGCCACCGTAAAGCTGTATCACGTCGGTAATTGGGATTCGTCTGGCAATTTTGAATCCGTTTATCCTTTCAACAAGTACAACATTACGTGGAAGCAAGCGGATGCCGATGCCTATCGTGATTTGGCCGAGACCATTCGTGGATATATTTCAACGGACAACATTCCTGCGGATGCAACCCGAACCACGAATGCTTCTGGCGTAGCTACGTTCGATGGTCTTGCCAAGGGCCTGTATCTGGTAGTCATCGAGTCGTACAGCGATGGTGATTTTTCGTGCAAGCCTTCGGCCCTACTGGTCTCGATTCCTTCCGCCACTGGTGAGAATGGCAAGACCACGATGAATCCCACCATTTACCCTAAGACCAGCTGCGAAACCACCCCGCCGACTCCTCCGACTGAAACGGTGAAGAAGAAGGTCGTCAAGGTCTGGAAGGGCGATTCCTCGACCAGCCGTCCGGGCAAGGTAATCGTGCAGCTGCTCCAGGACGGCAAGGCGATCGACGAGGTGGAGCTCAACGCCTCCAACAACTGGACGCATGAGTGGACCAACCTGCCCGCCGGCCATGAGTACCAAGCGGTCGAGAAGACCGTGCCGGATAACTACACCGTGCTCGTGGACCGCGAGAACGACGTGATCACCATCACGAACACGTATACGCCTCCGACGCCTCCGACTCCGCCGGGGGGCCATAACCCGCCGAGCGACAACACCCCGCCAAGCAAGAAGACCCCGCCGATTGGCGAGACCGGCTCCAATGTCGTCATCGCGGCGATTTGTGCCGGTGTGCTGGGCGGATTGGGTGTGATTCTGCTGGTGCATCGGAAGCGGAAGGCGAAGTAGCGGGTGAGGGGGCTCCTCGTGGACTCCCCTCAGGCGGCTCCGCCGCCAGCTCCCCTCAGAGAGGGGAGCCAAAAAACGTGTGGCATCCCTAATTAGTGGGAGCCGAGAAAAAAGATTGACCCCCTCGGTCATTGAGGGGGTCGATTTGTATGGAAAGGAATGGGGATGGCGGCTCATCGCAGGAAGACCGCGGACACGGTTTCGCGCATCATTTCCGCATTCTTCGCGGTGGTGCTGGTCGCGGGCATCGGCCTGATCGCGTACCCCACGGTGGCGGACTGGTGGAATCGTATGCACCAGTCGCGCGCGGTCGCCACCTACATCGAGGAGACCGAGGACCTTTCCAAAGCACAGCGCAAGCAGATGCTCGAAGCGGCTCGCGCGTACAACGCGACGCTTCCATCGCAAACGGACCGCTGGCGTCCCACCAAGGAACAGACCAAGCAGTACGACTCCCTGCTGGACGTCTCCGGCACCGGCATCATGGGCTACGTCACCATCCCCAAGCTCAAAGTGCGGTTCCCCATCTACCACGGCACGGACGCGGGCGTCCTGCAAATCGCCATCGGCCATCTTGAAGGTTCCTCGCTGCCGGTAGGCGGCGCAACCACGCACGCCGCCGTCTCAGGGCACACCGGACTGCCGAGCGCCAAGCTGCTGACCGGCCTCGACACCCTCGAAAAGGGCGATACGTTCGCATTCCACGTGCTGGGGGAGACCTACACCTATCAGGTCGACAAAATCAGCGTGGTGCTGCCGACCAACCTCAAGAACCTTGACATCGAGGACGGCAAGGACCTCGCCACCGTCATCACCTGCACGCCCTACGGCGTCAACTCGCACCGCCTGCTCGTGCGCGGCCACCGCATCCCCAACCCCACCAAGCCGGACACCACCGATTACGACACCCCCGTGCGCATGATGACCGCCGGCATCGTTGCCGTGGTGGTCTCCGTGCTCGTGATCGGCGCACTGATCCTCCGCTGGCTCTACGTGCGCCGCCATCGCCCCGTGGGCCTGCACACCTCCGGTGCCGACGCAGTCGTTGCCGCCACCGCCAAAGACGATGTAAGTAGTGCGGAAAACGACCATTGATCAGTGGTCAAAATGCACGTCATCGCCGAAAAGACGATGCCATGCGTCGATGATTTCGTTGTAGTTGCGTGCGACGGCGGCTTGGATCAGGCGGATATGTTTTGCCGGGATTCGGCCATGGTTGTGAGATAACGACACAGTGCCGTCGGCGTACAGTACGAACCGGGCAAGATCGCGTTTGCCGCCTTGCGCCACATGGACATGAACGCCATGCTCACGGTCCAAGGTGCTGAAATACACGCTATAACCAGCCAGAAAGAAAATCTCAGGCATTGGAATATTCCCGGTCGATGGTCCGGAACTCATCGATCATCGGCTTCATCTTGCCGAACCAGTGATGCAGAAAAGGCTCGCCTTGTTTGCCGAACGTGGAGGAAAGAATGTTGCCGTCATTGTCCAACGTTGCGGTGCGGTCGAAGCCTGGTTCGGTGATCACCATCACGTCATCGTCCCATTGGGTCTTGATGCCGTCCATGATGAATACGTTCTCGTCGGGCATGTTGCGCTCCTTTCGATCATTCTTATTATCCCGCAGACATCCATGTTCGGCAATGCGTTCCAACCGCGAAGAAAATGCGGAGGACTGCCCGCGTGGGGCGGCACGGTGCCACGGAACGCACGGAGTCGACTAGGATGAATCGGGTAACTGAGATATAAGGAATGGGACTCATATGCCGAAGATGTTTGGAACCGATGGTGTTCGTGGCCTGGCCAACAAGGATCTGACCGCCAGACTGGCGCTCGACCTGGGAGACGCGGCGGTGCGCGTCCTGGGCGACGCCGGCACGAAGGACGACCAGCCGGAAGGTCGCCGTCGCGCGCTCGTGGGCCGTGACACCCGCGTTTCCGGTGACTTCCTGGCCTCCGCGCTCTCGGCCGGCATGTCCGCCGGCGGCTTCGACGTGATTGACGCCGGCATCATCCCCACCCCGGGCGTGGCCTACCTGACCAGCGTGCTCAACGTGGAGATGGGCGCCGTGATCTCCGCCTCCCACAACCCCATGCCGGACAACGGTATCAAGTTCTTCGCGCGCGGCGGCTTCAAACTGCCCGACCAGAAGGAAGACGAGATCGAGGCCGTGCTCGGTCAGGACTGGGAGCGCCCCACCGGCGCCGGCGTGGGCCGCGTGAGCCATGACCAGAACACCGCCACCAACCTGTACATCGACCATTTGGTCTCCACCATCGCGCCCTTGAACGACGACCAGACCCAGCCCAAGCCGCTGAAGGGCCTCAAGATCGTGGCCGACTGCGCCAACGGAGCCACTTCCGTGGTGGCCCCCGAGGCCCTGCGCCGCGCCGGCGCGGACGTGATCGTGATCAACGCCTCCCCGGACGGCTACAACATCAACAAGAACGCCGGCTCCACCCACCCCGAGCAGCTGCAGGCCATGGTCAAGGCCACGGACGCCGTGATGGGTGTGGCCTTCGACGGCGACGCCGATCGCTGCCTCGCCGTGGACGAGGACGGCAACATGGTCAACGGCGATCAGATCATGGGCATCCTGGCCCGCGCCAAGCAGCGCGAAGGCAAGCTCGCCCATGACACGCTCGTGGTCACCGTGATGAGCAACCTCGGCTTGAAGCTCGCCCTGAAGGACATGGGCATCAAGACCGTAGAGACCGCCGTGGGCGACCGCTACGTGCTCGAGGAGATGCTCAAGGGCGGCTACACGCTCGGCGGCGAGCAGTCCGGCCACGTCATCAACCGCGAATTCGCCACCACCGGTGACGGCACCCTGACCGCCCTGACCCTGTGCAACGAGGTGGTCAAGTCCGGCAAGAGCCTGAAGGAGCTCGCCGCCGACTTCCCGCAGCTGCCGCAGACCCTCATCAACGTGCCGAACGTGGACAAGAACGCCGCATCCACCAACCCCCGCATCCAGGCCGCCGTGGCCCACGAGGAGGAGCTGCTGGGCGAGTCCGGTCGCGTGCTGCTGCGCCCCTCCGGCACCGAGCCGCTGGTGCGCGTGATGGCCGAGGCCGCCACCCAGGCCTACGCCGACGAGGTCTGCACGCGACTGGCCAAGATCGTGGCCGAAGAGCTCGCGCTGTAGTTTCGGTACTCCTTCTCGGTCTTTGCTACGCAATTTGGCTCCCCTCGGAGAGAAGCGCCGCGGAAACCGGTTACTGGCTCCCCTCTCTGAGGGGAGCTGTCAGCGGAGCTGACTGAGGGGAGCATCACGTAAGTCCCCCATTCCCTCCCATATCCGTCCCCTGCATCGCCCCATATAAGGAACCCCATGTTTGGAAAGAACGCAAAAGTCGACCTCGAACTCAACCGTATCGTCGAGCAGCTCATCAAGACCGGCGGCAAGGAGAAGATCCTGCCCATCGTGCAGGCCGGCGAACCGGTGTTGCGCCAGCAGACCATCGCCTACAACGGCCAGCTGTCCAAGCACACGCTCCTGAAGCTCATCGACACCATGCACACCACCATGCTGGAAGCCCCCGGCGTGGGCTTGGCCGCCACGCAGATCGGCCTGGGCCTGGCCCTCGCCGTGGTGGAGGACCATGTGCGCGACGACGAGGATGATCCGCGCGAAATCGCGGAATTCCCGTTCCATGTGATCATCAACCCCACGTACAAGCCGGCCAGCGACAAGACCGCCAGCTTCTTCGAGGGCTGCCTGAGCTTCGACGGCTACCAGGCGGTGCGCAAGCGCTGGCTGGACATCGAGGCCGAATGGGACGACGAGGACGGCAAGCGTCACAAGGAACGCCTGCACGGCTGGCCGGCCCGCATCTTCCAGCACGAGACCGACCATCTGAGCGGCGAACTGTACATCGACCGTGCCGAAATCCGGTCGCTCACCACCACCGAGAACCTCGAGGACTACTGGTGCAACGACCCGGTGCCCACCGAGGCCGCCGAGGAGCTCGGCTTCGCGCTGTGATGCCGCATCCGATGCGGTCAACGCGGCCAAAGTGGCCAGCGCAGCCGAATCGGCAAATCGGGCGATTCCGACACTCGCGACACATCCGGAAATAGGCAATGTCCGGCGCGATGATGCGCTTCAGCCTAGCGCGATTCCCGTCTCAGGTCATCGCTATACTCCTGACCTCGTGAGTGAATATCAGGACAGCCGTCAGCAGCGCGAACACCGCCGCCGCACCATGGTGCGCGTGGTGTGCGTCGTCATTGCTGTGGCCATGCTCGGCTCCCTGGTTATCCCCGCCATCTACGCGGGGCTTTGACGCTGCCTGTGCACACCGTGCCCGCGGAAGAGCACGTCTGATGCACAGGGACGATTCGGCGAGCCAACGCGACTGAACGGCAAATCAGCCATCGGCGAACGGCTCGCCAACAATCCCGCCCCAACGCATCGCAACACCGCGGACCGGCAGGCCGGGGAGCCCAGCCCGAGAGAACACGAATCCAAACGCCGCCAAGCCAGCACAGCGGAAACGGGAACCGGAATCGTGGAGTCGGGGAGGGGAACCGAACCGGCACCAAGCCAACGGAATGTGCACAGGCTGTCAACGAAGACGTGATATTCCAAGGTATTTCACAGCACGAACAGTAAGGTAAGACACGATGGCAGAATTTGACTTTTCCCAAGCAATCGGTGACGCCCGCGCCAAGTACGATTCCATCGCCAAGGCGCTGGACGTGGACCGTCTGAAGTCCGAGATCAAGGATCTCGAGGCCCAGGCCGCGGCCCCGGGCCTGTGGGACAACCCGGAGAACGCCCAGAAGATCACGAGCAAGCTCTCCGCCGCCGAATCCCAGCTCAAGCGTCTCGACTCCGCCTCCCAGCGCATCGACGACGTGGAAACGCTCGTGGAGCTCGGCCGCGAGGAAGGCGACCAGGACTCCCTGGACGAGGCCCAGAACGAGATCGGCGAGATCCAGAAGGACCTCGACTCCATGGAGATCCAGACCCTACTCGACGGCGAATACGACGAGCGTTCCGCGGTGGTCACCATCCGCTCCGGCGCCGGCGGCGTGGACGCGGCCGACTTCGCCCAGATGCTCCTGCGCATGTACCTGCGCTACTGCGAGCGTAACGGCTTCAAGGCCAAGGTCATGGACACCTCCTACGCCGAAGAGGCCGGCATCAAGTCCGCCACCTTCCAGGTGGACGCGCCCTACGCCTACGGCCGACTGTCCGTGGAGGGCGGCACCCACCGACTGGTGCGCATCTCCCCGTTCGACAATCAGGGCCGCCGCCAGACCAGCTTCGCCGCCGTCGAGGTGGTGCCGCTGGTCGAGGCCACCGATCACATCGACATCCCGGACACCGATATCCGCGTGGACACCTACTGCTCCTCCGGCCCCGGCGGCCAGGGCGTGAACACCACGTACTCCGCCGTGCGCATCACCCACTTGCCCACCGGCATCGTGGTGACCATGCAGGACGAGCGCTCGCAGATCCAGAACCGCGCCTCCGCCATGGCCGTGCTGCAGTCCCGACTGCTGGTGCTGCGCCACGAGGAGGAAGCCAAGAAGAAGAAGGAGCTCGCCGGCGACATCAAGGCCAGCTGGGGCGACCAGATGCGCTCCTACGTGCTCCACCCGTACCAGATGGTCAAGGATTTGCGCACCGGCTACGAGACCAGCCAGACCCAGGCCGTCTTCGATGGCGACATCAACGGCTTCATCGAGGCCGGCATCCGCTGGCGTCACGAGCAGCGTCGTCAGGCCGCCGCCGAAGCCGAAGAGTAAATCTCGAAAACCTCGGCTCCCCTGACCGAGGAAGCCAAGATAATCGAAGGAAAGCAAGAGCAAACATGGCACTGATCTCATTGGATAACGTATCCAAGATCTACCCCAGGGGCACGCGCCCCGCACTCGACGGCATCAACCTCAACATCGAGCGCGGCGATTTCGTGTTCCTGGTGGGTGCCTCCGGCTCCGGCAAGACCACGCTGCTGAGCCTCCTGCTGCGCGAGGAGGAGGCCACCAGCGGCGAGATCCGCGTGGCCGGCAACGACCTGCGCCGCATTCCGAACCGTCAGGTGCCGCATTACCGTCGTTCGCTGGGCTTCGTGTTCCAGGATTACAAGCTGCTCAACAACAAAACCGTGTGGGAGAACGTGGCCTTCGCCCTCGAGGTGATCGGTACGCGCCGCTCCACCATCAAGTCGCTGGTGCCCAAGGTGCTGGATACCGTGGGCCTCACCGGCAAGGAGAGGAACTACCCGCACGAGCTGTCCGGCGGCGAGCAGCAGCGCGTGGCCATCGCCCGCGCGTACGTGAACCATCCGCAGATTCTCCTCGCGGACGAGCCCACCGGCAACCTCGATCCCACCACGTCGCTGGGCATCATGGAGGTGCTGGACGCCATCAATCGCACCGGCACCACCATCGTGATGGCCACGCACAACGAGGAAATCGTCAACTCCATGCGCAAGCGTGTGGTGGAGCTGCACAACGGCAAGATCGTGCGCGACGAGGCCCACGGCTCCTACGATTCCGCCCTCTACTTCCCTGACGCCGAGGTGGAGGCCCGCTCCGAACAGGCCTCGCGTATCCTGCCGTCCACCTTCACGTCCGACAAGTCGCTCGCCCAGGAGGATGGCCCGTCCGAAGGCATCGCCCGACTGGCCAATTCCGTGCATTCCGGCCGCACCGGCCGCTACGGCGAGACGTTCGCTCCGCTGGAGAACACGCTCACATGGGGCAAGGGACTGCCGCTCGAGGAGCAGGCCAAGGCCGTTGAGGCGGAACGTGCCGGTAAATCCGCGGTTTCCGGCATGTCCGGTATTGCCGGTGATGGTTCCGATTCCGTCGTTTCCGCCGCGCCTGCCGCGTCTGGTGATGCCACTCGCTCCAACCCCGATCACGCCCGTTTCATGCGTCCGGCTTCCGGTGATGCCGCCCAGGCCGGCCTGTCCGATTCCGTGTCCGCCGGTCAGCAGGCCGATGCCGTGCCCGCCGATGCGCTGGAACAGACGCAGACCTTCAATCCCATCACCGACGGCTTCGAGCCTGCTGCCGGACAATCCGGTCAGCCCGCCGCATCCAACGATTCCGCAGACCACAAGCCTCACGGTTGGGCCGCTGCCCTCGCCAAGTCCGATCCGAACAGGGGCAACGCCCGCTCCGAACAGCCCGCCCAGTCCGATCAATCCCGTGCCTCGGCCGATGATTCCGCCGCCCGCCGCGACGATGCCGCCGTGACCGATGGCCCGTCCGATGCGGACGCGACGGACTCCGCCAAGGCCTCCGACCAGATTCAGTCGGATCACAATGATCATCGCAGCGACCGTCAGCCGGCCGCCGATGCTGCCGATGCCGCCGCTGACGGTACGAACGTCGATACAACCGCACCGGCCCCGCCCGCGCCTCCCTGGCTGGGATTCCCAGGGGCGAGCCC
>NZ_QFFM01000017.1 GCF_003129905.1 Bifidobacterium callitrichidarum | reverse complement strand
CACGCAGGCAGCGGGCGGACCGGTACGCCCAACCAGCGCGCCACCGCCACCCTCGAGAAACCTGAGTCCACACCCAAGCCGGTCACCGAGCACCATGGCAACTCCCCGGACTGCCCGGACACGGACTGCATCGCCATGCTCGTCAATGGCGATTTGCTGTTCCATGAGGGCCTGTGGAGCCACTTCCAGGGGTCCAACCCCAACGCCACGGATGGCACCGCCTTCAATTTCGATCCACTGTTCGCGCCGATGAAGCAGTACATCCAAGCCTCGGACATCGCTGTCTGCGAATTCGAGACGCCGATTGCCCAACGCGGCGGCCCCTACTCTGCATACCCGATTTTCAACATCCCGCCGGAAGTCGCGGACGCCGCCAGAAACGTGGGATACAACGCCTGCACGCACGCCACCAACCACTCCTGGGACCAGGGTTCGGACGGCATTGCACGCCTGTGGGACACACTTGAGGCGGACGGCATCGCCCAGACCGGTTCGTACAAGACCGAGGCCGACTCCGAAAAACCGTTGGTCGTCGACTCGCCCACTGGCGGCGGCAAGCTTGGTCTTGTGACCGGCACCGTCTCGCTCAACGGCATGACCGCCGACTACGACTGGCAGGTGGACCGCTTGCGTGAGGCCGGCGACCCGAATCACGACTCGGACATCCAACGCGCGGTGGACAAGGCCAACAAGGCCCGCGAACAGGGTGCGGATGTGGTGGCCATCGCCATGCACTCGGTGCAGGAGTACCTCGACTACGCCGATTCCTGGCAGGTCTCCGAGGCCCACGAGCTCGCGGACACCGGCGCGTTCGACGTGATCTACGGCGCCGGATGCCACTGCGCCCAGCCCATCGAGAACTACAACGGCACCTGGATCATCTACGGCCTGGGCAACGCGGTGACCGAATCCGCCAACACCCCGGAAACGTTGGTCAACAACCAGGGTGTCACCGCGCGCATCCAGTTCGCCGGCAAGAAGGGCGTCAAGGGCTCCTGGCGCGTGAACCGCATCGACTGGGTGCCCACCGCCAACGTGCACCAGGGCAGTTACCAATGGTGCCCGATATCCAGCGACCACCCCATAGGCGCCTGTTGGGACGAAGCGTACGACGCGCAGATACGCCAACGCATCTGGAACGTCATCTACTCGATGGGTGCCGACCAGAACGTGGTGCGCGAGTGGAACATCACCCAGGAGCAGGCCGCCAAGTCCGCACAGTAAGCGGCTGACGGCAAGTGCCGGCTCCCGGCGACGGCTGGTGGTGGCGAGCAGCCTGTCCTCCATCGTGCCGGTATTGCGCTGGTGTCACATCGATATCCATCCATCCGTGATCCCGATGTATCACAGGATGTCTGCATCGCAGCCGAACCATCCGCTTCTCCCGCCGCCGGCCTAATGTGGTGCCCATGACCGAGATCTACGAAACCCAGCCCGAACGCACCGACCTCCCGCTCGTGGTGATGCCCGCGATCCTCGATTCGATGGTCGAACCGCTCAAGGCGCAACTGCCCGTGCTCAAGGACGTGGCCCGCGTGCGTCTGTACCTGGACTTCACCGAGGACGCCGACCTCATCGTCGAACGTACGGCCCAAGCGGATGTGATGATCAACGGCGGCCCGCACCTGTCCGACGACCTGCTGCACAGACTATCCGGCGGCGTGCGCGGCGGCGAGGGCGGCAAGGTCGGCTGCATCGTCTTCTCCGGCACCGGCGTGGCCAGCTACATCAACCTCGCCCTCGCGCGCGAACTCGGCGTGCGCATCTGCAACGCCGTCCACTACGGCGACAACGCGGTGGCCGAGCATACGTTCGCACTGCTGCTCGAACTGGTGCGCCACGTCGGCGAGCTCAGCAGCGGCGTGAAGGCCGGCGTCTGGGCGAATCCGCTCGGCGACGGACTGCAGCTCGCCGGCCGCAGACTCGGCATCATCGGCCTCGGCGGCATCGGTTCCACCGTGGCCCGCATCGCCCGCGCCTTCGGCATGGAGGTCGCCGCCTGGCGCACCAGCCAGACGCCGGCGGAACGATTCGAGGAATCCGGCGCCACGCCCGTCGACGACCTCAACGAGCTCATCGCCTCCTCGGACGTGGTCTCCGTCCACATGCCGCTCATCGACGGGGCCACGCGCGGCCTCATCACCGCGGACAACCTTGCGCACCTGAAGCCGGGCACATTGTTCATCAACACCGCCCGCGCCGAAGTCATCGAACCCGGTGCGCTGGTCGCACGTCTGCAGAAAGGCGACATCCCCGCGGCCCTCGACGTCTACGACCATGAGCCGTTGCCCGCCGACGACCCACTGCGGTCCATCCCCGGCATCGTGCTCACCCCGCACGTGGGCTGGCGAACGGATGGCGCCTTCCGTGAGCTCACCCGCCAGATGGTCGCCTGCATCGCCGCCTACTTCGCTGGCGAGGACCTCAACGTGGTCGTCTCCGAGCGCTGAGCGCCCGTCGCCCCGCCTACCTAACGTACCGCACAGCCATGCAGACGATCCTCAACACCGCCGACCAGCCCGCGCACGACTCGCTGGTCGAGAAGAAATCAGAATTCATCGGCGATGCCGCCCACGTCGATTCGCTTGACGAGGCGCTCGCGTTCGTCGCCGCGATCCGCGAGCAGCATCCGAAAGCCCGTCACGTGGCGTACGCCGCCGTGTGCGGGGGAGCCGATGGCCGCCTGTCCGAACGCATGAGCGACGACGGCGAACCCTCCGGCACCGCCGGCAAGCCGATTCTCGACGTGCTCAAGCAGTCCGGCACCACCGATTGCGTCATCGCCGTGACCCGGTATTTCGGCGGCATCCTGCTCGGTTCGGGCGGCCTGGTGCGGGCCTATTCGTCCGCCGCGTCGCTGGCGATGAAAAGCGCCCGTGCGGCCCGGATCATGACCGCCCGGCGCTATCGTGTGCGTCTCGACTATCCGCAGTTGGCCCGGTTCCAGCAAATCCTCGCGCAACTTGACGGCCGGCAGGAAGACGAGGAATATGCGGCCGATATCCAACTGACCGCCGTGATTCCCTCCGATGCCACCGCGCGATTCGAGGAGCGCGTGCGGGAGACGTTCAACGCCGCCGTGACGCCGGAACCGGTAGATATGGTCAACATCCCCGTCCCCCTTGATTAAGCTGGAGCGCGCCTTTTTGGGCTCCCCTCCCTGAGGGGAGCTGTCGGCGAAGCTGACTGAGGGGAGTCACCGAGCGACTGAACCACCGATTAAGCTGGAGCACATGACCGACGAAACCACCGAACCGCAGCCCGAATCCACTGAGCAGTCCGAAGCGCAGGAAGCCAAGGACTTCGAGCCGCTGACCGCCACCTACGAGCGTCTGCGCCACTCCACGGATTCCGCCGAACTGTCCGAGTTCGCGCGTCGTCCGTTGCCGGACCGCTCCAACCAGGCCGCCTTCTCGCGCGCCACCGCACTGTTGGAGGCCGTGGCCGGCAACGCCCACACCCCGGTGGAGGATCGTGTGTTCCTGGCCAGCACCATGCCGTTCCCGAACGTGCTCGTCAAGCTTTCCGAAGATCCGGACGACTCCGTTCGCCAGGCCGTGGCCGGCAACGCGGACGACAAGAACTGGCTGGTGGGCCGCCTGACCAAGGATCCGGTGCCCGCCGTGCGTGACACGGCCCTGAAGAACAAGCGCACCAGCTGGAAGATGCGTCTCGAAGGCGCGCAGAACCCGGAAGTGGACGCTGAAACGTTGGACTTCCTCGGCTCCCTGGGCACCACGCTGGAGGAAGGCGCACCCGCCGTACTCTCCTCGATGGTGCGTCGCGCCGTGGCGCTGAACCCCAACACCTCTCAGGACATGCTCGCCAAACTCGCTGAGGATCCCTCCATCGAAGTGCGCCACGCCGTGGAAAGCCGCAGGCAGACGGCCTGAGCGCAGACTGGCAGTATGAATCGCGGCACAGCACGTCGGAATGATGCCGCTGCGGCCCAGGTGACTTTGCGGTGACGTTGCCATGACTTCGGGATGAACAATCCCGTCGGGCACCCCGTCTCACGGCAATCGTTCGCCATTTGGACGCCGGAATAGGGGCGTCATGCCTCGAATATGCGTAAATTCCCCTGCGTTGCTTTGCCTCCAATACGGTGTGGCGCGGCTCGCCGGCGTTAGACTGGGGCTATGAGTGAGCGCACCGAGAATGAAGTTCGATTGGCCCGTCCGCTGATTCGGCTGGCCAAATTGGTCGGTATTGGCACCAGTTACGTAGGCATGAGCCACGACTACCACGAAATCGACGACGATGTGTTGGTGGCGGTGCTCGCGGCATTGGGCATTGACGCCAGCAGCGAGAACGCTCAGGAAACCGCCATCCGCCGCATCCTGAACCGTCGTCACGGTCGTCTGGTGGCACCCACCGTGCTCCACATCGCCGGCAAGGAAGACAAGGTCTTCGTCAACACCGGCATCCTCGACGTGCCGTCCGCCACCATCACCCTGGAGAACGGCGAACCATACGAGGGAACCATCACGGTCGGTCCGGGAGACGGTTCCCAGGCCTACGACCTCGACGGCACGTTCGTCTCCACCGCCGCGCTCATCATCCCCGCCGACCTGCCGGTCGGCTATCACACGCTCCACGTGCGCGTGGGCAACCGCATGCAGGACGCCACCCTGATCAGCGCCCCCGACCATGTGGAACTGCTCGACCCGATGAAGGGCGGCAGCCTGTGGGGTTGGATGGCCCAGCTGTACTCGATTCGCTCCTCCGGCTCCTGGGGCGTGGGCGACTACGAGGATCTCAAGACCATGCTGGTGGACGCCAAGCAGAAGACCGGCGCGGACTTCGTGCTCATCAACCCGGTGCACGCCGCCGAACCCGTTTCGCCGCTCACCCCGTCCCCGTACCTGCCCGTGAGCCGCCGACTGGTGAACTTCACGTACATCCGCCCCGAGTCGGTGCCGGAATACGCCGCGCTCGCCGCCGACGCCAAGGCCCAGGTGGACGGTCTGCACGCCGATGCCGAAGCGCTCAACGGCGACCCCCAGCTCATCGATCGCGACGCCATGTGGCGCAGCAAGATGCACGCCCTGTGGATCATCTTCAAGGCCGGCCGCTCCGCCGATCGCCAGGCCGCATTCGAGGAGTTCAAGAAGACCTGCGGCTCCGATCTGGAGGCGTACGCCACCTGGTGCCTGTGCTACGACAAGTGGGGTGCCCCCGCTGCCGACGCGGACAACTGGGAGCGCAAGTTCAACCGCGAGTCCCCTGAGGTCGCCACACTCAAGAACCAGTTCCCGGACACGCTCGACGTCTACCGCTGGCGCGAATGGATCGCCTCCGAGCAGCTCGCCGCGGCCCAGCAGGCCGCCAAGGACGCCGGCATGCAGATCGGCATCATGAACGACATGGCCGTGGGCGTGCACCCGCTCGGCGCCGACGTCTGGTGGCACCCGGAGCGTTTCGCCAAGGGAGCCACCGTGGGCGCCCCGCCGGACATGTTCAACCAGCAGGGCCAGAACTGGAGCCAGCCGCCGCTGAGCCCGATCGACCTGGAGGAAACCGGCTACACCACCTACCGCAACATGGTGCATGGCATGTTCGCCCGCGCCGGTGCCGTGCGCATCGACCACATCCTGGGCCTGTTCCGCCTGTGGTGGATCCCGGAGAACCGCCCCGCCACGGATGGCGCATACGTCTACTACGATTCCGACATCATGCTTGGCATCCTCGCTCTTGAGGCCTCCCGCACGAACGGCGTGGTGGTCGGCGAGGACCTGGGCGTGGTGCCCGAGTACGTGGCCGACTCCCTGTCCAGCCATGGCATCCTCGGCTGCGCGGTGGAATGGTTCGAGCAGCGCGACGGCGTGTTCCGCGCCCCGTCCCAGTGGCGTCCGTACGCCCTGGCCTCGGTCAACACGCACGACCTGCCGCCGGCCGCCGGATATCTGGAGTACGAGCACGTCAAGATTCGCGAGCGTCTGGGCCTGCTGACCGGCCCGGCCGAGGAATTCGAGAAGTCCGCCAAGGCCGAGCAGGACGCCATGCTCACCATGCTGGTGGAGCAGGGCTACCTCGACGCCGACTTCGCCGAACACCGCGAGGAGCACGAGGCGGATATCGTCGATGCGCTCTACCGTGCGCTCAAGGGATCGCCGTGCAAGCTGCTGGCCGCATCCATCACCGACGCGGTGGGGGAGAAGCGCGCCCAGAACCAGCCCGGCACCAACAACGAATACCCGAACTGGCGTGTGCCGCTGGCCAACGCCAAGGGCAACGTGGTCCCGCTCGAAGTGCTCTTCGACACCCCCGGTGCCCAGCGCTTCGCCGAGATCTTCAACAGCTGAGATAGGGCCCTGCTGAACCGAAAGTAGCCTCCGCCCTGCTTCCCTGGCTCCCCTCCGCAAGAGGGGAGCCTTGTCGTATTGTCCACACCACGCCGCATTGCCCTATGTCAAGCCCGGCGATATACTAGTGGATTGTTGTGTTTCCCTAAGGGGTCCTTCAAAGCGCTTTCCCACTCGCCACCGAGGACTTTCAGGGAGCCCACGGATAAAGAGGTTCGACGCTTCTTGAACGCGCGCTCTGACCAAGCACACATCAAGCAGCCGAAAACCCGGAACACAATGAATAGAAAAGGTAATCCAGTGAAAACTTTCACTCCGAAGCCAGCTGATCTGACTCACGACTGGTACATCGTCGACGCCACCGATGTGGTGCTGGGCCGTCTCGCCACCCAGGTTTCTACCCTGCTGCGCGGCAAGAACAAGCCGACCTTCGCTCCGCACGCTGATCTCGGCGACTACGTCATCGTCATCAACGCTGACAAGATCGCTCTCACCGGCAACAAGCTGGGCAAGGAGCTCTACTCTCACTCCGGTCGTCCCGGCGGTCTGCGTCGCGACTCCTACGCCGAGCTGCTTGAGAAGAACCCCGAGCGCATCATCAAGGCTGCCGTCAAGGGCATGCTGCCGAAGAACCGTCTGGCCAAGGTGCAGCTGGATCGTCTCCGCGTCTTCCGCGGCGCCGAGCACCCGCACACCCCCCAGCAGCCGAAGGTCTTCGAGATCGCCCAGATCTCGCAGCAGGCCAAGTGAAACCTGAGAGGAGATAAGAATCATGGCTGAAAACACCAACGACTCCCAGGTTGTCGAGACCGAAGAGGAGCTCACCAACTACACCACCGAGACCAACGCTGGCGCTGGCACCGGCACCTCCGCGATCGAGCCGGGCTACGGCACCGGTCGCCGCAAGGAGGCTGTCGCCCGTGTCCGTCTGGTTCCGGGCTCCGGCAAGTGGACCATCAACGGCCGCACCCTGGAGGAGTACTTCCCCTCCAAGCTGCTGCAGCGTGAGGTCAACTCCCCGATCGTTCTGCTCAAGCTCGAAGGCAAGTTCGACGCTATCGTCCTCGTTGACGGCGGCGGCACCACCGGCCAGGCCGGCGCCATCCGTCTCGGCGTGGCCCGTGCGCTGAACGCCATCGATCGTGATGCCAACCGCGCCGCCCTGAAGAAGGCCGGCTTCCTGACCCGCGACGCCCGCGTCGTGGAGCGCAAGAAGGCTGGTCTGCACAAGGCCCGTCGCGCCCCGCAGTTCTCCAAGCGTTAATTTCGCTTATTACTGCAATTCCGAGCACAGAGAGCCCCTTCGTGGATTCGTTCCACGGAGGGGCTCTCCGTATTTGCGCCCGATTGCGTCGAACGTTATCTCAGGCAGGCGTCGGCGGAGCGGCGGTCTCGCACACCGTTCCGCCGACGTGCCCGGCTAGAGCTGTATCTGCTTCATCAGGGTGATGCTGAGCGCGGGCATCGTCCAGACGTTGTCATCGAGCGGTGCGGGCTTGTCTGCGGATTCGCCGGAGGCATCGGCTGCTGCCGAAGGTTCGGCGTCGTCGTGTACGGCCGCTGCCGCGGCATTGCCGACCATTTCCAAGGCCGCGGTCATCCTCAGCAGCTGCGTATCCTCCGCGCTCTGGACTGAATCGGCATCGGCCGCGGCACCCGTGCTTACGCCGGAAGCCGAGCCGGAACCTGCGGCCGTGCGCGAGGACCTCACGGCCCTGAATTCGGCGGTACGTACGTTATCGGCGTCACTGGCATCCGTGCCCGGTGCAGCGGCCGTCGCAGCACCCTCCACAGGGCCTGAAATGGCGTCCCCGAAGGCCCCGGCAATCCCAACCCCATCACCGGCCGCAGCTGTCTCACGGGCCTGTTCCGCCAGCCTGCGCACGGTCTCGTTGGCGTTCTGCACGTGCTGCATCCACACACTGATGTCTTCGGCCGCATCCCCGGACTCCACGTGGTCGCCGTGACCCGGCCAACGTCCGTTGACCTCCGCCGAACACCACTTCGGCATCCACTTGCTATCCGCAGGCAGATGGAACTGACGATCCTCGGCCACGCCGTTGACCACGATGCACACGTCCACCTCGCTGTTGGAGAGCAGTCGCATCGTGAAGCTGCGCGTGGACAGGTCGAACCAATCGCGTTCGATCGGCGCTTGGCCGTTCGGCAGGAACCACTTCACGCGATCCGAAGGCTTAAGCAATCCCAACTGGGTCAAGCGGGTGAAGAAGTCCTCGTGATGGTACAGATCCAGCGACTTACGCAGTGCGACCAACCGGGAAACCGTCTCCAAACGGCGCATTTCGCGCGTCTTGTGCGGCGAATACAGCCAGTCCCAGTTCATCCAGGTGATGTCGTTGTCCTGGCAGTAGGCGTTGTTGTTGCCGTCCTGCGTGTTACGGAACTCGTCACCGGCCAGCATCATCGGCGTGCCGAGCGAGAGCAGCAGCATACCGGTCAGGTTCATGGCGGCCTGCTCACGGGCGGCGATGATCTCCGGCTCCTTGGTCACGCCCTCCACGCCGAAGTTGGCGGAATGGTTCACGGAGGAGCCGTCGTTGTTGTGCTCGCCGTTGGCCTCGTTGTGCTTGCTGTTGTACCGGGTCAGATCAGTAAGCGTGAAGCCGTCGTGGCAGGTGACGAAGTTGATGGACGCCGTGGCGCCGCGCCCCGGATCGGTGGCGTACAGATCGGCCGAACCGCACAGGCGTGTGGCCATCTCCTGCATCTGCGTGCGGCCGAAATCGGAACTGCCGTCCACGTCCTGCAGCCAGAACGTGCGGGCCGTGTCACGGAAGCGGTCGTTCCATTCGGCGAACGGTATGCCGAACTGTCCGGTGCGCCAGCCCAGATTGCCCAGATCCCAAGGCTCCATGATGAGCTTCAGGTTGCCCAGCAGCAGGTCGGAGCGGAGGGCGTAGAGGAACGGGTGATGCTGCGTGAACTCGCCGTTGAGACGGGCCAGCGTCACGCCCAGGTCAAAGCGGAAACCGTCGATGCCGATGCGCTTGGCCCAATACCGCAGCGAGTCGACGGCGAACGTGACCACATGCGTGTTGGTGAAGTCGAACGTGTTGCCGCAGCCGGTGGTGTCCTCCAGACGGCCCGCATTGGACTTCTGGTGACGGTAATAGGCCAGGTCGTCCAAGCCGCGCCAGCATATCGTGGGACCTTCCACACCGCCCTCGCACGTGTGGTTGTAGACCACGTCCATGATCACCTCGAAGCCCGCCTCATGCAGGGCTCGGACCATGTCGATGACCTCCTGGCGCACGGCCGTGGCGCCCTTCTCCTGCGCGGCCTTGGTGGCGTACGTGGGTTCGGGGGAGAAGTAGCTCAGGGTGGAGTAGCCCCAGTAGTTCTTGCGGCCGTGTTCCTGTAGGAACAGCTCGTCCTGCTTGGCCTGGATGGGCAGCAGCTCGATGGACGTGACGCCCAGGTTCTGCAGATACGCCAGCGTGATGGGGTGCGCAAGGCCGGCGTACGTGCCGCGCAGCTCCTCTGGCAGCCAAGGTGCGTTGGCGGTGAATCCCTTGACGTGCATCTCATAGATCACGGTCTTGCGCCACGGCACATGCGGGTGGTCCGGATCGCCCTCGTGCTTGTGGACGTCGCGGTCATCGATGGCCACGGACACCGGCACATGGCCGAGCGAGTCGACTGTGCTCATCTCGCCATACGCCGAGCCGATTACCTTGCGGTCCTTGACCTCGCAGGCGTAGGAGAAGGTGGCCGGATCGAGCTCCATGGCCCCCTCCACGCCCTTGCCATACGGATCGAGCAGGAACTTGTACGGATTGAACCGCACGCCGTGCTTGGGGTCCCAGGCACCGTCCACGCGGTAGCCATAGCGCATGCCATCCCATGCCTTGGGCAGATGGACGTACCACAGGCCGTAGTTGGGGCCGTCCATGCGGAAGAGCGTCTCACGCAGATACAGATGCTCGATGATGCGCGTGCAGACCGGGAATTCGTGGATCTGCTGGATGAACGAGGTTCCCGGATCGGAGAACAGACGGATGGCGTCCTGGAAGAAGGCGCTGGGCTGGTCAATGGATTCCAGCACGCAGAGCCATACCTGACCGGCGGTCTCCGAGCGGACCACGACGTCCGCACCACCGTCATCGGTGAAATACAAACCTGGGCGAGTAGCGTAACGATGCAACGGTGGATTTCTCATACACCCATTGTAGACGTGGCCCCTGAGCCCGCGTCCGGACGTATCCGGCCGGGCCTGTCGCGATGGTTACCGGGTCACATCACGGGTGCCAGTCCGCGGATCTCGTCAAGATAGCGCTGCGAGAAGCGCAGGGCGGCGCCGATGATGTCCTGGTCTTCGGCGCAGTAGCTTTTGCGCAGCGTGAAGTGGTCCGTACCGAACGGGCTGCGCCTAACGATGCGGTTCCTCAGATCCTCGATTTCGCCGTCCTCCAGCATCGGGGCTGCCTCTCCGCCGATGATGACGTCCCCGGCGATGACCGAACGCGCATTCACGATGGCCTGTGCCACGTAATCCAGCCATTCATCCATGCGCTCGCGGTGGTGACGTTCGCCCTGCTCCAGCACGCTGAAGAAGCCGGGGATGCTTTCGTAATCCTCGGGCAGCGTCTCCAACGAGCAGTAGGCGTCCATGCAGCCTCGCTGGCCGCAATAGCACTCCCTGCCGCCCGGCACCAGCACCATGTGCTCAATGGCTCCGTTGCATTGGTTCGGGCCTTGATGCAGCTTGCCGTCGATGATCACCGAGCCGCCCGGCCGGCGGTCAAGGTAGACGCACACCGCATCGCGCAGGGTGGCGTCGAACCAGAGTTCGGCCATGGCCGAGGCATCGGAATCGTGGATCATCAGCGCAGGCAGATGCACCGATTGGGTGAGTGTGTCGAGGGTGAGGCCGGTGTTGCCTTGGACCGGGCCGAACGTCACCTGCGAGCCGTCGGGCGCGATGATGCCGCGGATCGAAAAAGCGACACCCAGGACCGGCCCGTGCTTGCGTTCCGCGTCGGCCGCGAAGTTGTTGATGATGCCGCCAATGCGCTGGTAATAGACATTGGTGTTGCGGTAGGGGAGGGGCGTGCTGAGCCGGGCCACCACGCCGCCGTACAGGTTCACCGCGCACAGGCGCAGTTCGTGGGAATCCATGCTGACACCGATGGCCGTGCGATGGTCCGGGTTGAACTCGTAGCACTGGGCCTTGCGTCCGCCGGTGGAATCCTGCAGATCGCCTTTGCCTGCGATGTGGTCGGCTTCCAGGAGGCGCAGGTTCTGCGAGATGGTGGGCAGACTCAGCCCGAGCTCGCGTTCGAGTTCCTGCTTGGTCACGTGCCGATGGGCGTAGAGATAGCGGATGATGGCGCTGCGATTATGTGCTTTGACCTGATTGGGCTGCAGCGGCTTCATGACGAACCTCCATTGGTCCCGGACTCAAGGATTGCGAACGCTCAGACGTTGGAATTACGGTGATTGCTGGCACTTATCTAAACACGTTTTCTAGAAAAAGGCAAGATGAGGAAACTTTTAGAAAAACATTTATATAAAGTTATGGGTCGGGCAGTGAAATATTGCTGTGCGGAACGTAAAAAATCGCACAAAAGACATCAAAAACAGCGGAATTGGGCCGTATTTTGGGCTATTTCGCACAGAATCTTACAAAAAGAACTCATAAGCAAACATGAAACGCCGTCGTTTTTGTGCGCATGCAGTGCCATAAGGGCTTCTGTATATTGTGACTCAGGTCACACAGCGTTGTGACGGCAGCACGGTCGCGATCGCCCCGGGCCGGTACCCCATGCCGGGATCCGGGTGACGCATGGCAACCCGCTGCACAAGGGAACTTTGCCATATACCCCAAGAAAGATCGAGGAGGACCCCAAGTGGCAGAAGCAAAGAACAAGGTCGAAGACGTCAAGCCGACCCCCGAAGAGAAGCAGGCCGCAGCCCAGGCCGAGGTCGACACCCTGGTCGCCAAGGGTCTCAAGGCCCTGGATGAGTTCGAGAACCTCGACCAGAAGCAGGTTGACCGCATCGTCGCCAAGGCGTCCATCGCCGCGCTGAACAAGCACCTGGTCCTGGCCAAGATGGCCGTCGACGAGACCGGCCGTGGTCTCGTGGAGGATAAGGCCACCAAGAACATCTTCGCCTGCGAGCACGTGACCAACTACCTCGCCGGCCAGAAGACCGTCGGCATCATTCGTGAGGACGACGTCATGGGCATCGACGAAGTGGCCGAGCCGGTCGGCGTGGTCGCCGGCGTCACCCCGGTCACCAACCCGACCTCCACCGCCATCTTCAAGTCCCTCATCGCTCTGAAGACCCGCTGCCCGATTATCTTCGGCTTCCACCCGGGTGCCCAGAAGTGTTCCGTCGAAGCCGCCCGCATCGTGCGCGACGCGGCCATCGAGGCTGGTGCCCCGGCCAACTGCATCCAGTGGATCGAGCACCCGTCCATCGAGGCCACCGGCGCCCTGATGAAGCACCCGGGCATCGCCACCATCCTCGCCACCGGTGGTCCGGGCATGGTTAAGGCCGCCTACTCCTCCGGCAAGCCCGCCCTCGGCGTGGGCGCCGGCAACGCCCCGGCCTACATCGATTCCGATGTGGACATCGTGCGCGCCGCCAACGACCTGGTCCTCTCCAAGCACTTCGACTACGGCATGATCTGCGCCACCGAGCAGGCCATCATCGCCCACAAGGACGTCTACGCCCCGCTCATCAAGGAGCTCAAGCTGCGCAAGGCGTACTTCGTCAACGCCGAGGAGAAGGCCAAGCTGGAGCAGTACATGTTCGGCTGCACCGCCGGAAGCGGCCAGACGCCGAAGCTGAACTCCGTGGTGCCGGGCAAGTCCCCGCAGTTCATCGCCAAGGCCGCCGGCTTCGAGATCCCGGCCGATGCCACCATCATCGCCGCCGAATGCAAGGAAGTCTCCGACGACGAGCCGCTGACCCACGAGAAGCTCGCCCCGGTGCAGGCCGTGCTCAAGGCCGACTCCAAGGAGCAGGCCTTCGAGATGTGCGAGAAGATGCTCAAGCTGGGTGCCGGCCACACCGCCGCCATCCACACCAACAACCAGGAGCTCGTGCGCGAGTACGGCGTCCGCATGCACGCCTGCCGCATCATCTGGAACCAGCCTTCCTCCCTCGGCGGCATCGGCGACATCTACAACGCCATCGCCCCGTCCCTGACCCTGGGCTGCGGCTCCTACGGCGGCAACTCGGTGTCCGGCAACGTGCAGGCCGTGAACCTCGTCAACATCAAGCGCATCGCTCGGAGGAACAACAACATGCAGTGGTTCAAGATCCCGGCCAAGACCTACTTCGAGCCGAACGCCGTCAAGTACCTGCGCGACATGTACGGCATCGAGAAGGCCGTCATCGTGTGCGACAAGGTCATGGAGCAGCTCGGCATCGTCGACAAGATCATCGACCAGCTGCGCGCCCGCTCCAACCGCGTGACCTTCCGCATCATCGACTACGTGGAGCCGGAACCCTCCGTCGAGACCGTCGAAAAGGGCGCCGAGATGATGCGCGAGGAGTTCGAGCCGGACACCATCATCGCCGTCGGCGGCGGTTCCCCGATGGACGCCGCGAAGATCATGTGGCTGCTCTACGAGCACCCGGAAATCGCCTTCTCCGACGTCCGCGAGAAGTTCTTCGATATCCGCAAGCGCGCCTTCAAGATCCCGCCGCTGGGCAAGAAGGCCAAGCTCGTGTGCATCCCGACCTCCTCCGGCACCGGTTCCGAGGTCACGCCGTTCGCCGTGATCACCGACCACAAGACCGGCTACAAGTACCCGATCACCGACTACGCGCTGACCCCGTCCGTGGCCATCGTGGATCCGGTGCTGGCCCGCACCCAGCCGCGCAAGCTGGCCTCCGACGCCGGCTTCGACGCCCTGACCCACTCCTTCGAGGCCTACGTGTCCGTGTACGCCAACGACTTCACGGACGGCATGGCCCTGCACGCCGCCAAGCTCATCTGGGACAACCTGGCTGAGTCCGTCAACGGCGAGCCCGGCCTGGCCAAGACCGACGCCCAGGAGAAGATGCACAACGCCGCCACCATGGCCGGCATGGCCTTCGGCTCCGCGTTCCTCGGCATGTGCCACGGCATGGCCCACACCATCGGCGCCCTGTGCCACATCGCCCACGGCCGCACCAACTCCATCCTGCTGCCGTACGTGATCCGCTACAACGGCCAGATCCCGGAGGAGCCCACCTCCTGGCCGAAGTACAACAAGTACATCGCCCCGGAGCGCTACCAGGACATCGCCCGCAACCTCGGCATCGACACCGGCAAGACCCCGGCCGAGGCCGTCGAGAACCTGGCGAAGGCCGTGGAGGACTACCGCGACAACAAGCTCGGCATGAACAAGAGCTTCCAGGATTGCGGCGTGGACGAGGACTACTTCTGGAGCGTGCTCGACCAGATCGGCATGCGCGCCTACGAGGACCAGTGCACCCCGGCCAACCCGCGCATCCCGCTGATCAACGACATGAAGGACATCGCCGTGGCCGCCTACTACGGCGTCTCCCAGGCGGAAGGCCACAAGCTGCGCGTCGAGCGTGAAGGCGAGGCCGCCACCGAGGAAGCCTCCGAGCGCGTCTGATCGCCTGATTCCGGCCGCTAGCCGGATGCGTATATCGCATATATAAAGGAAGCCCGTCCACTCCCGGACGGGCTTCCTTTTAGCTCTGTTAAACCAAGATTGACATGTTCCCATTCTCGGCTCCCCTTGTCAGGGGAGCTGTCGACGAAGCTGACTGAGGGGTAGTCCGACGGAATTGTGCGAATCTTGGTTTAACAGAGCCTTCCTTTTTTGAGGGCTTCAGAATGTCATCAATACGGCCGCGAAAACGGCCAGGCTCGATGCCATCTCGACCAATCCCACCGCAATCGGTTTGATGTTGCGTTGCCGGGCAATCAGTGGCATGGCAATCGCCCTGGCCAGCAGCCACAGGCAGACAATCGCCGGCATCACGAACAATCGTCTGAATCCCAGCAGCCCCCACAGGCCGAATGCCGCGACCAGCAGCGTGCCATGCCAAATCCACGAGGCCCAGAGATATCCTCTATTGCCGCGTTCCCGAATCATCGTCTTCACGAACAGCACCGACCCGAACTGGGTGAGCAGAAAGACGATGGCGGCAGGCAGACCGCCGTTGGCGAGCGCCGGATACTTCGCGTCTGCCGCATGGGTGCCGAACGAGCCGACGGCCATCGCCATGGTGCAGGCGGCGAGGATCGCGACCGAATTGCCCCAGAGCGTCCGTTCTCGGCGCAGCCATGCGGCGACGAACGACAATGCGGCCAGCGTGGCGTATAACGGCGCCCACCACAGGACCGCCGGGTGGAAGATCACGAATGGAAGCCCGGCCGCGGCAAGCAATACCGTATATACGGCAACCGGCGGCGCGTAGCGGCGCGCGAATCGTGACTTGAGCCAACGCGCTACGGTGAATTGCGTGCAGTAACACAACACCCATGCGGCGAACAGCCAGACGGTGACCGCGTTCGTGCCACCTGCGATCATGCCGGCCAGCGCCGGCAGGAGCGCCATCGCCCATGCGCCGGGCTGATCGGGAATCCAGTCGCGAACGGCGGTTTTCCGGCGTGACGACGGGTGTGCTGCGGATGATGATGGCCGCCGCTGCAAGGTGGAGGGCTGTTCGCTCATGGTTCCCAAGGTATCAGGCCCGGGCCGTGTGCAACAGGGAGACTAGGCAAATCTGTGCGGCAGGGCGAAGCCATGACTTGTCACATGTGCAAGAGGGGAGGCGGAGGAGGCAGACCATGGCACTAGTAATGGATTGTGTTGCCTATACGTATATATACGTATAAGGCACGCGCATGCGTCTTCAATGAGCGGTGTCCCCCTCGGCGCTGGTGATGGCCTCGGCGATGTTGTCCCGGCTGAAATCGTGGTTTCGATATTCCGGGTCGTCCACCGGCAGATGCGTGACCAGCGTGTCGAACACCTGGCTATAGATTTTGCCGTGGCCGAGCACCGCGTCGAGCACATGGCCGCCGAAGGTGTGGTCGTCGGAAAGGAAATGCTCGTGGAACCCGGCCACGGCCGCACCGTGGAACATCACGGGGGAGAAGTAGCCCAGCATGGTGCCGGTCACGTCGTGGCGCAGGAAGATGGCCTGCCGGTCGGCAACCTCAAGCAACGTGGGGTAGGGCGCCTGCTGTTTGATGACGGCACGGGTCTTCATGAAGCTGAACGTGCCGTGCACGATCACGGAGAAGAAGCTGTTGGCGCGGCCGTTGGCCTCCACGATGCGCTTGTTGAGCTCCTCGAGGCCGATATCCGTGCGCTCGCATTGGTATTGGTAGGCTGCACGGTGCGAATTGGCGAACGGCATGGTGAAGTCGTCCGGTACCCGTTCGGCCACGCCGGACTGTCCGATCTTGTAGGCGATGCCGTCCAGGATGATGAGCTCGCCGTCCAGCCCCTCGCCGGTGCCGATGCCGGTGTCGCCGTGCCTGAGCAGCTCGCCGATGGTGGTGGTGCCCTCCAGCAGGCCCGGCACCAGCAGTGCCAACGTGCCGTGCTGGTACAACACGTTCGCGCCGTGCTCGGTGATGGGACGGATGTTCTTGGCCAACGATTGCGTCACGCCAGTCACGTTAATAGCCCCGCCCGGCCCGCACAATCCCCGTCCTCCCGCTCCGGACGTGACTTTCGCCACGAACCGATTGGCGGCGACACGCCCGAGTTCCTCAGGCCGCCGTTTAGTCCCGCCCGAATGCTTAGATAAACAAGTTGCCTGATTTGGGCTCGCAAATTGGAATTAAAAAAGCGAGCGCAGGCCGGAGTGCTTCGAAGGGAGCGGATGCCGGAGACTGCGCACTGATGTGGATGACCGCCAGAGGACTCATGTCCAATGGAGGGCATTACGCGCCGGTGCCCTAGAAGCAGGTTGGTAAACAGTACAACGAACATCGCTAGAAAGGGCGGACGGCAATGGCGGGACAGAAAATCCGCATCAGGCTTAAGTCCTATGACCACGAGGTCATCGACCAATCGGCGAAGAAGATCGTCGAAACGGTGACGAACGCGGGCGCAACTGTTGTTGGCCCCGTTCCGCTGCCGACCGAGAAGAACGTCTTTGTTGTTATTCGTTCTCCTCACAAGTACAAGGATTCTCGCGAGCACTTCGAGATGCGCACTCACAAGCGTCTCATCGACATCGTGGACCCGACCCCCAAGGCCGTGGACTCTCTGATGCACATCGATCTGCCTGCGGACGTCAACATCGAGATCAAGCTGTAAGGGAGGAGGAAGCATTATGTCTAATCGCAAGGCTCTGCTGGGCAAGAAGCTCGGCATGTCCCAGGTGTGGGATGAGAACGGCTTCTTCGTGCCCGTCACGCTCGTCGACGTGTCCACCAACGTGGTGACCGCCGTCAAGACCGAGGAGACCGACGGCTACAAGGCCGTGCAGCTCGGCTACGGCGCCATCGACCCGACCAAGGTGACCAAGCCGCTGGCTGGCCACTTCGCCAAGGCCGGTGTCACCCCGCGTCGCCACCTCGTCGAGGTGCGCACCGACAACGTCGAGGAGTTCGAGGCTGGCCAGGAACTGGCCGCCGACCTCTTCGAGGAAGGTGCCGAGGTCGATGTGACCGGCACCACCAAGGGTAAGGGCTTCGCCGGCACCATCAAGCGCTGGGGCTTCAAGTCCTACCGTCGTTCCCACGGCTCTCACAAGAACGAGCGCCGTCCTGGCTCCGTGGGCGCATGCGCCACTCCGAGCCGTATTCTCAAGGGCAAGCGCATGGCTGGCCGCATGGGTCATGTGACCTCCACCGTGCAGAACCTGACCGTCGTCTCCGCTGATGTCGAGAACGGCATCATCGCCATCAAGGGTGCCGTCCCCGGCCCCAAGGGCGGCATCGTTCTCGTCCGCTCGGCTGTGAAGGGAGCCTGATAAACCATGGCAAACGTTACTCTGAACGTCACCGACGCCAAGGGCCAGGCCACCGGTACCATCGAAGCCCCCGCTGAGCTCTTCGGTATCTCCAACGAGGATATCCAGGCTCACGTGCCGCTGGTCCACCAGGTCGTCATCGCCCAGCTCGCGGCTGCCCGCCAGGGCACCCACGCCGTCAAGAACCAGTCCAAGGTCTCCGGCGGCGGCAAGAAGCCGTGGAAGCAGAAGGGCACCGGTCGCGCTCGTCAGGGCTCGACCCGCGCTCCGCAGTGGGTCCACGGTGGCGTCATCCACGGCCCGGTGCCGCGTAGCTACGCCCAGCGCACCCCCAAGAAGATGAAGGCCGCGGCCCTGCGCTACGTCCTGTCCGATCGCGCCAACGCCGGTCGCATCGCCGTTGTGGACTTCGGCATCACCGATACCCCGTCCACCAAGGCCGCTCTCGCCGCGCTGAACCCGATCACCGCCGACAAGTTCGCCACGATTGTCTTCACTCGCGACAACATCAACGAGTGGCTCTCCGTGCGCAACCTGCCGAACGTTCACCCGATTTTCGTCGATCAGCTCAACACGTACGACGTGGTCACCGCGCAGTACGTGGTCTTCACCAAGGAAGCCTTCGAGGCTTTCGTGGCTGCCAAGACCGAGCCGAAGGAGGCCTGATTTAGATGGTCGCTATCCACAAGCCCGCTCACGACGTGATCCTGAAGCCCGTCGTCTCCGAGAAGAGCTACGCCGCTTCCGACCGTGGCCAGTACACCTTCGTGGTTGCTAAGGACGCCAACAAGGTCCAGATCAAGCAGGCAATCGAAGAGATCTTCAAGGTCAAGGTGACGAACGTCAACACCCTCAACCGCGCTGGCAAGAAGCAGCGCACCCGCACCGGTTTCGGCTACCGTGCTTCCCAGAAGCGCGCGATCGTGACCGTCGCCGAGGGCCAGACGATCGACATCTTCGGCAACTGAAGGCTAGCCGAGAAAAGTTAAAGGAAGAACTACATTATGGCTATCCGCGTTTACAAGCCGACGACCGCAGGCCGCCGCAACGCTTCTGTCTCGGATTTCTCCGAGCTGACGCGCTCCACGCCTGAGAAGTCGCTGGTTCGCAAGAACTCCAAGACCGGCGGTCGTAACTCCTACGGCCGTATCACCTCCCGTCACCGCGGTGGCGGCCACAAGCGCCAGTACCGTCTCATCGACTTCAAGCGTTGGGACAAGGACGGCGTGCCCGCCAAGGTTGCCGAGATCGAGTACGATCCGAACCGTTCCGCCCGCATCGCCCTCCTGCACTTCGCTGATGGCGAGAAGCGCTACATCATCGCGCCGAAGGGCATCAAGCAGGGTGACGTCATCGAGACCGGTGCCCAGGCCGATATCAAGCCGGGCAACAACCTGCCGCTGGCCAACATCCCGACCGGTACCGTGGTCCACGCGATCGAGCTCCGCCCGCTCGGCGGCGCCAAGATCGCCCGCTCCGCCGGTGCCGCCGTCCAGCTCGTCGCCAAGGATGGCGCCTACGCCCAGCTGCGTATGCCGTCCGGCGAAATCCGCAACGTCGATGCGCGCTGCCGCGCCACCATCGGCGAGGTCGGCAACGAGGACCACGCCAACATCCAGCTCGGCAAGGCTGGCCGCGCCCGCTGGATCGGCCACCGTCCGATCACCCGTGGTGAGTCCATGAACCCGGTCGACCACCCGCACGGCGGTCGTACCCGCGGTGGTAAGCCGCCGGTCTCTCCGTGGGGCAAGGGCGAGGTTCGTACTCGTCGTCCGAAGAAGGCTTCGAACAAGATGATTGTTCGTCGCCGTCCGTCCGGCAAGAACCGCAAGTAAGGGAGTATCGAGAAGATGACTCGTAGCATCAAGAAGGGCCCCTTCGTCGACGCCCACTTGCAGAAGAAAGTCGACGAGCAGAACGAGAAGGGCACCAAGAACGTCATCAAGACGTGGTCCCGTCGTTCGATGATCACCCCTGACTTCATCGGACACACCTTCGCCGTTCACGATGGTCGCAAGCATGTCCCGGTGTTCGTCACCGAGGCCATGGTTGGTCACAAGCTGGGTGAGTTCGCCCCCACGAAGACCTTCAAGGGTCACGTGAAGGACGACAAGAAGGCCCGCCGCTAAAGGATAAGGAAAAGAACATGGAAGCTAAAGCAATCGCTCGTCACGTCCGCGTGACGCCGCGCAAGGCTCGCCGCATGGTCGACCTCATCCGCGGCAAGAAGGCGACCGAAGCCGTCACCATTTTGAAGTTCGCCCCTCAGGCCGCGGCCCTGCCGGTCCGCAAGACCCTGGAGAGCGCCATCGCCAACGCCCGCGTGAAGGCCGACAAGGCCGGCGAGCCGTTCCGCGAGAACGACCTGTACATCAAGGAGACCTTCGTTGACGAAGGCGTGACCCTCAAGCGCTTCCGCGCTCGTGCCCAGGGCCGTGCCGCTCGCATCAACAAGCGCACCTCCCACATCACGGTCGTCGTGGCTAACAAGGAAGGAGCCCGCTAAAGATGGGTCAGAAGATCAATCCGTTTGGCTACCGTCTGGGCATCACCGAGAACCACCGCTCCAAGTGGTTCTCCGACTCCAACAAGGCCGGCGAACGCTACCGCGACTTCGTGCTTGAGGACGATCAGATCCGCAAGGAGATGAACAAGGACCTCGAGCGCGCCGGCGTGAGCAAGATCGTGATCGAGCGCACCCGTGACCGCGTCCGCGTCGACATTCACACCGCCCGTCCGGGCATCGTGATCGGTCGCCGTGGCGCCGAGGCCGAGAAGGTCCGCGCCAAGCTGGAGAAGATGACCGGCAAGCAGGTTCAGCTCAACATCTTCGAGGTCAAGAACGCCGCGCTGGACGCCCAGCTCGTCGCTCAGGGCATCGCCGAGCAGCTGACCAACCGCGTCACCTTCCGTCGTGCCATGCGCAAGGCCCAGCAGGACGCAATGCGCGCCGGTGCCAAGGGTATCCGCATCAAGCTCTCCGGCCGCCTCGGCGGTGCGGAAATGAGCCGTTCCGAGTTCTACCGTGAGGGCCGCGTTCCGCTGCAGACCCTCCGCGCCCTCATCGATTACGGTTTCTTTGAGGCCAAGACCACGTACGGCCGCATCGGCGTCAAGGTCTGGATCTACAAGGGCGACATGACCGAATCCGAGTTCGAAGAGCAGCAGGCTCAGCAGAACAACAACCGCCCGGGCCGTCGCGGCGATCGCCGTCCGCGCCGTGGCAACCGTTCTGCCGCCCCGCAGGCTGCCGAGGCCGCGAAGGCCGAGGCTCCCGCTGCCGAAGCTGCAGAGACGAAGGAGTGAGCAAGAATGCTTATCCCCAAGAGGACTAAGTACCGCAAGCAGCACCGCCCCGTGCGTTCTGGCATGTCCAAGGGCGGCAACGAGATCAACTTCGGTGATTTCGCCATCCAGTCCCTCGCCCCGGCCTACGTGACCAACCGTCAGATCGAAGCCGCCCGTATCGCCATGACCCGCTACATCAAGCGTGGTGGCCGCGTGTGGATCACGGTCTTCCCGGATCGTCCGCTGACCAAGCACGCCCTCGGCGCCCGAATGGGTTCCGGTAAGGGTGCCCCGGAGTTCTGGGTCGCCAACATCCGTCCCGGTCGTGTGATGTTCGAGATCGGTGGCGTGTCCGAGGATGTCGCTCGCGAGGCCCTGCGCCGCGCCATCGACAAGCTCCCGATGAAGTGCCGCATTATCGCACGTGAAGGTGGTGATATCTGATGGCAGTCGGTACCGCTGAGTACTCCATCAAGAATCTCAACGAGAAGACCAACGAGGAGATCGAGGGCTTCCTGAAGAAGTCCAAGGAAGAGCTGTTCAACCTGCGCTTCCAGTCCGCCACCGGTCAGCTCGATAACACTGCCCGTCTCAAGGCCGTCAAGCACGATATCGCCCGCATGTACACCGTGCTGCGCGAGCGCGAGCTTGGCATCAGCCAGGAGCCGGCCGCTACCGAATCCAAGGAGAAGTGATTATGGCTGAAGAGCGTAACTTCCGTAAGGTTCGCCGCGGCTACGTCGTGTCCGAAGCCATGGACAAGACGATCACCGTCGAGCTCGAGAAGCGCGCGACCCACCCGCTGTACGGCAAGGTTGTGCGTACCACCAAGAAGGTCAAGGCCCATGATGAACACAACGAAGCCCACGTTGGCGACCTCGTGAGTATCATGGAGACTCGTCCTCTGAGCAAGACCAAGCGCTGGCGTCTCGAGTCCATCATCGAGCGCGCCAAGTAAAAACAAGTTCGGCAAGGCTCGCCGTCCACCGGGCGCGGTTAGATAGATGTTCTGTGCGTTTATCCGACCGCGCCCGGTGTGCGGGGAGAACCAGCTCGGCTAAGGAGAATCAATGATTCAGCAGGAAACGCGGCTTCATGTCGCCGACAACACGGGTGCGAAGGAACTCCTCGCCATCCGCGTGCTCGGCGGATCGAAGCGACGCTATGCCGGCATCGGCGACGTGATCGTCGCCTCCGTCAAGGATGCGATCCCTGGCGGGTCGGTCAAGAAGGGCGATGTGGTCAAGGCCGTCGTCGTCCGTACTGTCAAGGAATCCCGTCGTGCGGACGGTTCCTACATCAAGTTCGACGAGAACGCCGCCGTCATTCTCGGCTCCGGCCGTGAACCGAAGGGCACTCGTATCTTCGGACCGGTTGGTCGTGAACTGCGTGAGCACAAGTTCATGAAGATCGTGTCCCTCGCCCCGGAGGTGATCTGACATGGTAGCCAAGATCAAGAGCGGCGACCTGGTGAAGGTCATCCGCGGCAAGGACCGCGGCAAGGAAGGCACCGTCAAGCAGGTGCTGCCGAACGACCGACTGATCGTCGAAGGCGTGCAGATCGTCAAGAAGCACGTGCGCGCCACGCAGCAGGGCCAGCAGGCTGGCATCGTCTCCGTCGAGGCTCCGATCCATCGCTCCAACGTGATGGTCATCGACCCGGAGACCAAGCAGCCGACCCGCGTGGGCGTCACCATCAAGGAAGAGGCGCGTGACGGCAAGGTGAAGACCGTGCGCGTGCGCGTCGCCAAGAAGTCCGGAAAGGAGCTGGCATGACCGATACTACCGTCGTCGAAGCGCCGGCCACCCCGCGCTTGAAGGTCAAGTACAACGAGCAGATCATCCCTGAGCTGGAGAAGGAGTTCAAGTACTCCAACCCGATGCAGGTCGCTCGTGTGCAGAAGGTCGTCGTCTCCATGGGTGTCGGTGCCGCCGCTCGCGACTCCAAGCTCATCGAAGGCGCCGTCAAGGACCTCACCGTGATCACCGGTCAGAAGCCGAAGATCACCAAGGCCAAGAAGTCCGTCGCTCAGTTCCACCTGCGTGAGGGCCAGGCCATCGGTGCGTACGTCACCCTGCGTGGCGACCGCATGTGGGAGTTCCTGGATCGTCTGCTGACCCTGGCGCTGCCCCGCATCCGCGACTTCCGCGGTATCAACGGCCACCAGTTCGATGGCCAGGGCAACTACAACTTTGGTCTCACCGAGCAGTCCATGTTCCACGAGATCGATCCCGATTCAATCGATCACGTGCGCGGTATGGACATCACTGTGGTGACCTCCACCAAGGACGACAAGGAAGCTTACGCGCTGCTCAAGCACCTCGGCTTCCCCTTCAAGGAGAACTGATATGGCAAAAACCGCTCTGAAGAACAAGGCGGCCGGCAAGCCGAAGTTCAAGGTTCGCGCCTACACGCGCTGCCAGGTTTGTGGTCGTCCCCACTCCGTCTACCGCAAGTTCGGCCTGTGCCGCATCTGCCTTCGTGAGAAGGCTCACCGCGGCGAGCTGCCCGGCGTTACGAAGTCCAGTTGGTAAACATCGACGCTGAAGGTCCGCGGCCCGATCGCTTCCTCAAGTGAAGCGTGAGGGCGGCGGAAACCATAGCGAGAAAGGGCAACAAGCCCAAATGACAATGACAGATCCGATCGCAGACATGCTGACTCGTCTGCGTAACGCGAGCGCGGCTAAGCACGAAACCGTGGATATGCCGTACTCCAAGTTCAAGGCGAACATCGCCGAGATCCTGAAGCGTGAAGGCTACATCAAGGACTTCACCGCCAAGGAAGCCAAGGTCGGCCAGACTCTTGAGGTCACCCTCAAGTACGGTCCGAACGGTGAGCGTTCCATTCAGGGCATCAAGCGCATCTCCAAGCCGGGCCTGCGTCGCTACGCCAAGTCCGACTCCCTGCCGATGCCGCTCGGTGGCCTGGGTATCGCCATCATCTCGACCTCCTCGGGACTGCTGACTCAGAAGGAATGCCTCGACCGAGGCATTGGCGGCGAGATTGTCGCCTTCGTGTGGTGAGAAAGGAGAGCTGAAACATGGCATCGCATATTGGTAAGCTCCCCATCGCCATCCCTGCTGGCGTGGAAGTCACGATTGACGGTCAGTCCTTCTCCGCCAAGGGCGCCAAGGGCTCTGACTCCTACACCCTGCCGGAAGGCATCACTGCCGCCGTCGAGGGCAACGAGATCATCGTTACCCCGGCTGACGACCTGCGTCCGACCCGTGCCAAGCACGGTCTGGCCCGCTCCATCATGGCCGGTATGGTCAAGGGCGTGCACGATGGCTACTCCAAGACCCTGCAGATCGTCGGCACCGGTTACCGTGCCGTCGCCAAGGGCCAGGGCATCGAGTTCTTCCTCGGCTACTCCCACACCATCACTGTCAACCCGCCTGCCGGCATCACCTTCGAGGTTCCGAACCCGAACACCGTGATCGTCAAGGGCATCGACAAGCAGACCGTGGGTCAGGTCGCCGCCAACATCCGCAAGCTGCGTGCTCCGGAACCCTACAAGGGCAAGGGCATCAAGTACGCTGACGAGCACATCCTGCGCAAGGCTGGAAAGGCTGGTAAGTGATATGAGCGTCAAGATTCTCGGAAAAGGCAAGAAGGTCGCCCTCAAGCGCCGTCACGCACGTATCCGCAAGCGTATCTCCGGTACCCCCGAGCGTCCGCGCCTGGTGGTCACCCGCTCCAACCGCCACATGGTTGCCCAGGTGGTCGACGACACCAAGGGCATGACCCTCGTGTCCGCCTCCACCCTGCAGGCCGACTTCGCCGGCTTTGAGGGCACCAAGGTCGAGGCCGCCAAGAAGGTCGGCGAGCTGATCGCCGAGAAGGCCAAGGCCGCCGGCATCACCGAGGTCGTCTTCGACCGCGGTGGCAACAAGTACACCGGTCGCGTCGCAGCCGTTGCTGAAGGCGCCCGCGAGGGAGGTCTTGCACTGTGAGCGACAACGAAACGAAGGAAACCCAAGTGGCTGAAGAGACTCAGAACACTGTGGCGACCGAATCCAACAACGAGGACCGCAAGGGTCGTCGTGGCCAGCGCGGCGAAGGCCGTCGCGGCGAGCGTCGCAACCGTCGTGAGGAGAACCACGGCGACGAGCTGCTCGATCGCGTGGTGACCATCAACCGCGTGTCCAAGACCCACAAGGGTGGCCGTACCTTCAGCTTCGCCGCCCTGGTTGTGGTCGGCGACGGCAACGGCACCGTGGGTGTCGGCTACGGCAAGTCCCGTGAGGTCCCGGCCGCCATCGCCAAGGGCCAGCTTGACGCCAAGAAGCACATGTTCACTGTGCCGCGCGTCAAGGGCACCATCACCCACCCGGTTCAGGGTCACGACGCCGCCGGCACCGTCCTGCTGCGTCCGGCCGCTCCCGGTACCGGTGTAATCGCCGGCGGTTCCGTGCGCGCCGTCATGGAGTGCGCGGGCATCACCGACGTCCTGTCCAAGTCGATGGGCTCCGCCACCGCCGTCAACGTGGTGCGCGCTACCGTCGACGCCCTCAAGCAGCTTGAGGAGCCGGAGGAGATCGCCGCTCGTCGTGGCCTGTCCCTCAACGAGGTCGCTCCCGACGCTCTGCTGCGTGCTCGCGCCGAAGGCATCGCCGAGGCCCGCAAGGCTCGTGAAGAGGCTGCCGCCAAGGCCGCTGCTGACGAGAAGGATGGTGAGTGATTCCCATGGCTAAGAACCTGAAGATTACCCTGCACCACGGCATCGTGAACCGTACCCCGGCTCAGCGCGCCACCGTCAAGACCCTCGGCCTGAACAAGATCGGCAAGACCGTCGTCCGTCCGGACACCCCGGCCAACCGTGGTCTGGTGAACGCCGTGCGTCACCTGGTCACCGTCGAGGAGGTTGACTGATTATGGCAGATAACGAGATCCTGCAGATGCATGACCTGAAGCCCGCCCCGGGCGCCAACCGCGATCGCATTCGCGTTGGCCGCGGTGAAGGCTCCAAGGGCAAGACCGCCGGCCGTGGCGCCAAGGGCCAGACGAAGCGTTACCACGTTCGTCCGGGCTTCGAAGGTGGCCAGCTGCCGCTGTACATGCGCCTGCCGAAGCTGCGTGGCTTCAAGAACCCGTTCAAGGTCGAATTCCAGGTGGTCAACATCGCCAAGCTCGCTGAGGTCTTCCCTCAGGGCGGCGAGATCACCGCGGCCGACCTGGTCGCCAAGGGTGTTGTGCGCAACAACGCCCCGGTGAAGGTCCTGGGCGAAGGCGAGACCACCGTTGCGTTCACGCTCAAGGGCGTGAAGGCTTCGGCTTCCGCCAAGGCCAAGATCGAAGCCGCTGGCGGCTCCGTCTCCGAGGACTGAGCGTCCTTAGGGGCACAATAGCCTGATAGTGGCCCCCGCCCGCCAATCGGTGGACGGGGGCCACTACGCATAAGAAGCCGATTTGGCCGACCATAATAGCCGCGGCTTCGATTCGTACGTCCGATTCCCGTTCGTACGGTCATTCTGAGCGCAGTGGAGCACCGGCGACCCGTCCGTGTGTGTTCCGTATCATCCTCTGCATCCAGCGTCGAAGACATTCCCATCACGTATTGAGAACACCGTTGTTTTCGACCCGAACGGCACCCTGCACACTCGCAGATGCCTCACCTCGTTCAGCATGACAGATACCATCCAGCAAACATCCACGAGACATCTGGTGGCCTAAGTAGGCCCGTTAGACTATGCTCGTTTGATAGTTTGTGTAATTTCGCACGCCCGAGGGGGCGTCATAGGGAGGAAACCCAGGTGAGGACACTAATCCAGGCCCTGAAGACCAAAGAGCTGAGGAAGAAGATTCTCTTCGTCCTGTTCATCATCATCGTCTACCGTATCGGCTCGTTCATCCCGACCCCGGGCGTCAAGTACTCGGTCGTCCAGGATTGCATGGGCAAGATGCAGACCGCGTCCGAGAACTTCATCGGACTGGTGAACCTCTTCTCCGGTGGCGCCATGCTCCAGCTGTCCATCTTCGCGCTGGGCGTCATGCCGTACATCACCGCCTCCATCGTGGTACAGCTGCTGCGCGTGGTCATCCCTCGCTTCGAGGCCCTGCACAAGGAAGGCCAGTCCGGCGAGGCCAAGCTCACCCAGTACACCCGTTACCTGACCATCGGCCTGGCCGTGCTCCAGTCCACCACCATCCTCGTCACCGCCCGCTCTGGCGCCCTGTTCAACTACCAGTGCGACCAGGTCATCCCGGACGGCTCCGTGTGGAACCTCGTGGTCATGGTCCTCATCATGACCGGCGGCACCGGCCTGATCATGTGGATGGCCGAGCTCATCACCGACAAGGGCATCGGCCAGGGCATGTCCATCCTGATCTTCATGTCCATCTGCTCCGGCTTCCTGCCGCAGCTGTGGGAGATCGGTTGGGGCACCAACGGCACCGATGGCGACTGGGCCAAGTTCGGCATCGTCGTCTCCGTGCTCGTGGTCATCCTCATCTTCGTCGACTTCGTCGAGCTGTGCCAGCGCCGCGTGCCGGTGCAGTACACCCGCCGCATGATCGGCCGCAAGATGTACGGCGGTTCCTCCACCTACCTGCCGCTCAAGATCAACATGTCCGGCGTGATTCCGCCGATTTTCGCCTCCTCGATCCTCGCCATCCCGACCCTGATCGCCCAGTTCGGCAAGTCCGACCAGTCCTGGGTCAAGTGGATCAACTCCAACCTGGCGAACACCACCTCCGTGTGGTACATCGCGCTCTACGCGCTGATGATCGTGTTCTTCTGCTTCTTCTACACCTCGATCACGTTCAACCCGGACGAGACGGCGGACAACATGAAGCAGTACGGCGGCTTCATCCCCGGCATCCGCGCCGGCAGCGCCACCTCCCGCTACCTGACCTACGTCATGAACCGACTCAACACCGTCGGTGCGGTCTACCTGCTGTTCGTGGCCCTGATCCCGACCGTGCTCATCATGGCCCTCGGCCTCAACGCCAAGCTGCCGTTCGGTGGCACCACCATCCTGATCATCGCCGGCGTGGGCCTCGACACCCTGCGCCAGGCCAAGGCCCAGACCGAGCAGTTCCAGTACACCGGCTTCCTGCTCGAGAACGTGGACCACAAGGAAGGCAAGTAAACCTTTCCGATGCGGTATCGGTCATCCGGCCGGTACCGCATCTGCGTATCACTGTGGCCTTCCCGCATGGAAGGCACGCACGATTCGGCTCCCCTCAGTCAGCTTTGCTGATAGCTCCCCTCAGAAAGGGGAGCCAATGCGTAAATAGTCTCCCTCGTTGAGGGGGAGCTGTCACGTAAGAGACTCAGGGGAGAACACACAACCCCTCACAAACAAAACCGTTAAGGAGTACAACATGCGTCTGCTGATCATGGGCCCCCAGGGCGTGGGCAAGGGCACCCAGGCCGCGCTGCTCGCCGAGCACTACGGCATCCCGACCATCTCCACCGGCGACATCTTCCGCTACAACATCAAGAACAAGACCGAGCTGGGTCTTGAAGCCATGAGCTACACGGACAAGGGCGAGCTGGTCCCGGACTCCCTGACCAACAAGATCGTCAAGGACCGTCTGGCCAAGGAGGACTGCGCCAACGGCTGGATCCTCGACGGTTACCCGCGCAACGCCTCCCAGGTCGAGGCCCTCGACGAGATGCTCGCCGAGCTGGACACCAAGCTTGACCATGTGGTGGCCCTCGAAGCCGGCCGCGACGTGCTGCTGGAGCGTATGAAGAAGCGCGCCGCCGAGCAGGGCCGCGCCGACGACACGCCGGAGGCCATCGCCAAGCGCCTGGAGACCTACGAGAAGGAAACCGCCCCGCTGCTGGACACCTACAAGTCCCGTGGCCTGCTGGTCGCCGTCAACGGCGTCGGCGAGATCGATGAGATCAGCAAGACGATCATCGCCGCCCTCGGCTGATTACCGATTATCAGGTGCCGATCGGCTGGCTGATCGACCGAACGGCTTAGCCGAATAGCATATTTTCCAACTGATGCCCCTTTGCGACACGCCGAGTGTCACAAAGGGGCATCTGCGTATATAGTTATAGGTTGGTGTGTCTTCGTACACGTCATAGTAATCATCCAAGGATAGGACACTGAGGCGCATGGCAAAAGACGGTGTGATTGAAGTCGAAGGTCAGGTAGTGGAAGCACTGCCGAACGCGATGTTTCGCGTAGAGCTCGAAAACAAGCACATCGTGCTCGCCACGATCTCCGGCAAGATGCGTAAGAACTACATTCGCATCCTTCCGCAGGATCGTGTCGTGCTCGAGATGAGCCCCTACGACCTGAACCGCGGACGTATTACGTACCGTTATAAGTAAAGGTACACAGAAAAGGATAACCATGAAGGTCAGCCCTAGCGTGAAGAGGATCTGCGAAAACTGCCGCGTGATCCGTCGTCACGGCCGCGTCATGGTGATCTGCACCAACCCCCGCCACAAGCAGCGTCAGGGCTGAGAGCAGATTCTCCAGCGGCATTAAGTAAACAGGCACTCCCTCACAGTGCTTCCCGTCAGGGAACGACACTGAACCACGGGTACGTAGGCCCGTGCCGGGAAACCGGGCGAGTGGGTGCAAGACCTACGGCAACAAGAAGGAATCGCAATGGCACGTCTTGCCGGAGTCGACATCCCCAATGAGAAGCGCATCGAGATCGCCCTCACCTACATTTTCGGTGTGGGTCGTACTCGTGCCAAGGAAACGCTTGCCGCGACCGGTATCAACCCGGACATCCGCGTCAAGGATCTCACCGACGAGCAGCTGATTACGCTGCGTGACTACCTCGAGGCCAACTACAAGATCGAGGGTGACCTGCGTCGTGAAATCGATGCGGACATTCGTCGCAAGATTCAGATCAACTGCTACCAAGGCCAGCGTCACCGTAAGGGACTTCCCGTGCGTGGTCAGCGCACCAAGACCAACGCCCGCACCCGCAAGGGCCCGAAGCGCACGGTCGCCGGAAAGAAGAAGGCCACCAAGTAATCGGTGGCATGATCCGGGCCACGGGATGACCCCATCCCATCGCCCGGGCACCAACAATAAAGTTCGTTACTAGGAAACGAGGGTCAATGGCAGCTCCTAAGCAAGCCGCTCGTAAGCCCGCCCGTCGCCGCGACCGTAAGTCGATCCCGGTGGGTCAGGCTCACATCAAGTCCACTTTCAACAACACGATCATTTCGATCACCGATCCGTCCGGCGCTGTGGTGTCCTGGGCCTCTGGTGGCGATGTCGGTTTCAAGGGCTCCCGTAAGTCCACGCCGTACGCTGCTGGTATGGCTGCCGAGTCCGCCGCCCGCAAGGCCATGGAGCACGGTGTCAAGAAGGTCGACGTGTTCGTCAAGGGCCCGGGTTCCGGTCGTGAGACCGCCATCCGCTCCCTGCAGTCCGCGGGCCTCGAGGTTGGTTCCATCACCGACGTCACCCCGCAAGCCCACAACGGCGTTCGTCCTCCGAAGCGTCGTCGCGTCTGAGCACTCAGCAATACCAATCCATCCAAAACCGCTTAACCGGTGAGTGCACCACCGAGTCAAGCTGAAAGGATAACCACAGTGCTTATTGCACAGCGTCCGACTCTGACCGAGGAATCTCTGAATCCGCAGCGCTCCCGCTTCACCATCGAGCCGCTTGAGCCTGGCTTCGGCTATACGCTCGGCAACTCGCTGCGTCGCACGCTGCTGAGTTCCATCCCGGGTGCTGCCGTGACCTCCGTGCGCATCTCCGGTGCCCTGCACGAGTTCACCACTCTGCCGGGCGTCCAGGAGGATGTCACCGAGATCCTGCTGAACACCAAGGGCATCGTGCTCACCAGCGAATATGACGAGCCTGTGGTCATGTACCTGCGCAAGAGCGGCAAGGGCGAGGCTACCGCCGGGGACATCACCCCGCCGGCCGGCGTCACCATCGCCAATCCTGAGCATCACATTGCGACCCTGGCCGAGGATGGTGAACTCGAGATCGAGTTCACCGTCGAGCGCGGCCGCGGTTATGTGCCTGCCCAGATGAACAAGCAGGATAACGGTGAGATTGGCCGCATTCCGGTCGATTCCATCTACTCCCCGGTGCTCAAGGTGAGCTATAAGGTCGAGGCCACCCGTGTGGAACAGCGCACGGACTTCGACAAGCTCATTCTGGACGTGGAGACCAAGCCCGCCATTTCCCCGCGCGATGCGGTGGCTTCCGCCGGTTCGACCCTGGTGGAGCTGTTCGGCCTGTGCCGTGAGCTCAACACCCAGGCCGAGGGCGTCGAGGTCGGTCCGGCCCCGGTGGCCGAGGAGACCAACCCCGAGATGGCGGTTCCGATTGAGGACCTCAACCTGACGCAGCGTTCCTACAACTGCCTCAAGCGTGAGGGCATCCACACGATCGGCGAGCTCGTCTCCCACACCGAGCAGGACCTGCTCGACATCCGCAATTTCGGTATGAAGTCGATCGATGAGGTCAAGGAGAAGCTGCAGACCCTGGGTCTGAGTCTCAAGTCCTCGCCGATGGCCTTCGACACCAACAATCTCGAAGGTGGCACCTTCTTCTCGCCGGAAGACGAGTGATCTGCCCCTTTCACTAAAACACGTCCGGTGAGTCCCCGAGCGGATGTTCGGGCATATGCCCACCTGCCCGGGACTCACGGACAATAAGGAGTTAATCCCATGCCTACACCTAAGAAGGGCCCGCGTCTGGCTTCCAGCCCCGCACACGAGCGCCTCATGCTGGCAAACATGGCGACCAGCCTGTTCCAGAACGGCCGCATCACCACCACGCTGCCGAAGGCCAAGCGCCTCCGTCCGCTGGCCGAGCGCCTGATCACCTTCGCCAAGCGCGGTGATCTGCACTCCCGCCGTCGCGTGATGCGCGTCATCCGCAACAAGTCTGTGGTGCACGTCCTGTTCACCCAGATTGCCGAGCAGATGGAGCAGCGTGAGGGTGGCTACACCCGCATCGTCAAGATCGCCCCGCGCGTCGGCGATGCCGCTCCGGCCGCCATCATCGAGCTCGTCACCGAGCCGGTTGCCAAGAAGGCCGTGGTGAAGGACGCCGAGGCTGCCACCAAGGTTGCCGACGAGGCTCCGGTTGCTGAGGCCACCGAGGCTCCGGCCGAGGAGACCGCTGCTGCTGAGGCTCCCGCCGAGAACGCCGAGTGAGCTTGAAGCACAGCATCTAGCTGTTGAAGCTGAATGAGGGTTGGAATCCGTTTGGGTTCCAACCCTCATTGCGTATTCGGCGGTGGTTGCTACTCGGTGGCTGTCGGATGGCCACTGCTCCACGGTGTGGTATTCCTCGCACGGTGTGGTAATTCTCGCACCGTGTGGTTCGCGGGAACGTCGTTATTATGCGGTTTTGGTGTCTTAGCGCATCCGTCGCCAACCACACGGTGCGGAAATGACCACACCGTGCGATTGACCACGGATGCATGGAGCCTCGTAGATTAGGAAAGCGTGCGGACGGCGCGGATGGCTTCGGCGCGGGCGGCGAGCTGGTCGTCGGCCGGATAGGCGATGTGCTCCAGCGTCAGGCCCTGCGGCGCGATAGGTCCGCTTGAGCCCTCACGTACCGGGTTGGCCATCTTCCCGGCGAACCAATCCAAGGACTTGCGCCCCGAACCCACCTTCACACACGAACCGACCAAGGACCGAACCATATTGCGGGCGAAGGCGTCCGCCACAATCGTGAACACCAGCAGACCGGACTCCAATGACGGCGTCCGATAGGCCTCGCCCATATCCAATCCCTCCGGCACCAGGGGAGTGGCCGGCACCCGTCGCCAGTATGCGGTCTTGACCTCGCGGATCGTGGTGCCGCCGGGGTTCGGGGTGGCGAACGAACCGAAATCATGCAATCCGATGGTCATCGCGGCGGCCTTGTTCATCACGTCCGCATCCAGGTCCTCGTCCACCAGCAGCACACAGCCGCGCAGACGCGGATCCACCTCACTGGACCGGTCGGCCACACGGTACACGTACGTGCGTTCCAGCGCGGAGAACCGGGCATCGAACCCCTCCGGCGCCACGGACACCCGGTGCATCACGATGTCCGCGGGCAGCACGGCCTTGAGCCGTCGCGCCAAAGCCTCGCAAACCGGCACGTCCATATGACCCTGGCAGCGGGCGAGAACCTCCGGCGACACATCCAGATGCGCCACCTGATGTGAGGCATGCACGCCGGTGTCCGTACGGCCGGCAACCGTAAGCCGCAACGGCTCGTCGGCATCGTCGGTAGGCACCCGCAGCACTTTATGCAGCGCGTCCTCAATGGTGCCCTGCACCGTACGCAGCTCGGGCTGGCGGGCCCAGCCGAAGAATCCGCCGCCGTCATAAGCCAAATCAAGGCGAAGTCGAGTCATCGTCATAGCCCACCATCCTATCGGCATCGGAAGGCATCACAGGCATGCGTATACCCAGACCCGCCTGCACGCAACCCGCGTACCCACCTACACCCGCCTGCACGCAACCCGCCTACCCACCTACACCCGCCTGCACACAACCCACCTACCCACCTACATCCGACTGCATACCCGTCTGCGCACATATCCAAGTGACCTGCCCGTAACATATCCGCACGTTTGCCGAAACGGGCCCGGCATAGATTACAAGCAACAAGCCCCGTTGCGGTTGGCGTCAGCGCGCTCAAAGCGTCCGGCGCGCCAGACCGGAAAGGGGCGGCAGCAGACGTATGCATCGGCCCGAAACGGCCGGAGTGGTCACGGCAAAGGCAAGGAGCAGGCAGCATGATCGAATCCGCGGCACAGAAGCTGGCCCACGAACTGGTGAACCGTCGTGAGGCGATCAACCGCGAACTCTCCCGCAACGGCGTGCGGTTCGGCATCTACAAGAACGGCGAATACCATGATCGTCTCTTCCCGTACGACCCGGTGCCGCGCATCATCGAATCGAACGAGTTCGACGAACTGGAGAAGGGCCTGAAACAGCGCGTCAACGCCCTCAACGCCTACCTCAAGGACATCTACTCGGACAAGGCCATTATCCATGACGGCGTGATTCCCGAGGAATACGTCTACACCTCCGCCGGCTACTTCCCGCAGGTCAACGGCGTGACCCCTCCCGGCGGCATCTTCGCACACATCGCCGGCGAGGACCTGGTCCAGGGCGAGGACGGCCGCTGGTGGGTGCTGGAGGACAACCTGCGTATCCCCTCCGGCGCCAGCTACCCGCTGTTCGTGCGCGACATCGAGCGCCGCATCTCCCCGCGTCTCTTCCGCGACGTGCACATCCGCGACAACCGCGAATACCCGCGTCTGCTCAGGAAGGCCATGGACTTCGTATCCACCGAGGGCATCGCCGTGGTGCTCACCCCCGGCCGCTACAACTCCGCGTTCTTCGAGCACGCCTACCTGGCCGAGAAGACCGGTGCCGCGCTCGCCTTCCCTGAGGACCTCGAAGTGGTGGACAACAAGGTCTACTTCCTCGACTACGCCGGCAAGCGCCATCGCGTGGGCGTGGTCTACCGCCGTCTCTCGGACGAGTACCTCGATCCGTTCGCCTTCAACCCCGATTCCGTAATCGGCGTGCCCGGAATCCTGTCCGCCTACCGCTCCGGCAACGTGGCGATCGTCAACGCGCCCGGCAACGGCGCGGCCGACGACAAGGCCATCTACTACTTCGTGCCGCAGATGATCAAGTACTACCTCGGCGAGGAACCGATCCTGCACAACGCGCCCACCTACATGCCGATGTTCGAGGCCGACCGCAAGGAGGTACTCGACCGCATGGGCGAGCTCGTCATCAAGGACGTAGCCGAGGCCGGCGGCTACGGCGTGGTGTTCGGCTCGTCACTGGACGCGCAGGCCCGTGAGGATCTGGCCGACCGCATCAAGGAGGACCCGCGCCGATTCATCGCCCAGGAGGTGATCCAGTTCCGCGACATCGACGTGTTCGACCCGAAGACCGGCGAGATGTCGCCGCGCAAGTGCGATTTGCGCGCATTCGTGGTGACCGGCAAGAACACGCACGTCTGGTACTCCGGCCTGACCCGCTACTCGTCCGTGCCCGGCCAGATGATCGTGAATTCCTCGCAGGGCGGCGGCTTCAAGGACACGTGGGTCCTCGCGCCCGAAACCGGCGTGGAGCACGAGCTCGGCGCCGAAGTGCAGGTGGCGAACCTGCTGAGCCAGTCCCGTCGCCACTCGTTGTCCCTGGTGACCGCCTCCAAGGCGGATAACCTGTACTGGCTCGGACGCTACACCGAGCGTGCCTTCACCACGCTGAACCAGTTCTTCCCGTTCTACGACCGCGTGATGGACACTGATGTGGACGCCTTCCGCCCGTTCGCCCACGCGCTCGACCTGCCGGAGGACTTCGAGGACTTCGACGAGTTCGTCAAGAACTTCCTGTACGACGGCAACAATCCGGATTCCGTGCGTTCCGCCGTGACCGCCGCGTTCAACAACGCCGTGATTCTGCGCCCCGAACTGAGCTCCCGCCTGCTGCAGTACGTGGAGCTGTCCATGACCAACATCACGGACGCCGCCAAGAACGCCGCCAGCGCCGAGGACCTGTACAACCACCGCGACATCGCCGATGACCTGCTCGCTTTCTGGGGCGGCATCGAGAACTCGTCCGTCGAGCCCACGCTCAAGGCGTTCGTGTTCATCGGCAAGTATCTGGAACGCATCGACCTGTACACGCGCTTCGGCCTGTCCATGGAGGAGATGGAGGCCCCGCTGCGCAAGCTCGCCTCCTACTCGATGGTGCTGGACGGCATGCCGCTGCCGAGCTGCTTCGCCGACGGCCTGAGCTGGCTCGTGGGCCAGCTGCCCGCCCGCGGCTACCAGGAGGTGGCCACCTTGCTCAAGCAGTATCTGGACGACTATTCCGGCCGAATCAGCGCCCTGGCCATCAAGGACATGGGTTCCCTGAGCGCGATGAACATGGACGCCAAACGCCCCTGACCGGAGCCCCTGACAGACGGAAATGCTATGGTGGTACACACGACTGTTGTTCATTAGCCGGTTCGTGCCCCACCATGGCACAGGTTGTTTGATTTTCCGCAGGAGACGCCTTGAAGAAACTCGTGTTCGATTATGAGATGAAGCTCTCCTTCAGCTCGCCGGTCACCGATCATCGTTTCCAGCTGCGATGCATTCCGGCCACCGGTCCGAGGCAGCAGGTGATCGACGTCGAGGTGAAGCTCACTCCCGAAACCGAGCTGGAAACCACCATCGACTCCTTCGATTCCGTGGTGATGACCGGATTCATCCCGGAGCCGCACGACGTGTTCAACTATTCGGTCACGGGCATCGCGTTCGTGGACAACGCGCATATCAAGACCGAGATCTACAAGCCGCTCTACCGTTTCAACTCCGCGCTCACCATTCCCGGTCCGTGCGTGGAGGCCATGATCGACGTGTGCCGTGAGCGTCTGGGCGGCCTGCCGTCCTCCGCCACGCCCGTCGAACGGGCCAGCGAGGTGATGGACGAGGTCTACAAGGCCTTCGTCTACACGCCCGGCTCCACCACGATCCGTACCACCGCCGAAGAGGCGTTGGCCCAGCGCAAGGGCGTGTGTCAGGATTACGCGCATGTGATGCTGTCCGTATGCCGCCATGTGGGCCTGACCGCCCGATACATCGCCGGTCTCCTGGGCGGCGAAGGTGCCACGCACGCTTGGGTGGAGGTTTATCAGGACGGCCGATGGGTGGGACTGGACCCCACGCACAACCGTCTGGTGGATGACAACTACATCACCATCGCCCACGGCCGCGATTACCGCGACTGCATGCTCGACATCGGCATCTTCTCCGGATACAACGTCGAACAGCACCAGTGGGTCAACGCCTCCGTGCACGAACAGATGTCGTAGTTTTTCCTTTACCTTGGCTCCCCTTGTCAGGGGAGCTGGCATGCGTAAGCATGACTGAGGGGTAGTCAGCAGTTCGGGAATGTTCCAGCTCTGACTACCCCTCAGTCGGCTTCGCCGCCAGCTCCCCTGGCAAGGGGAGCCAAGAAAAGTGTTGACGTGCGAAACATGCCTGCGCTATAACTGGGCCCGGTATTTGAAGGGAAGCGCATAGCAGGGGACATGAACGACAACGTGAGCGAACCATCGACATCAGAGACTCCGAATAACGGTACCGGCCAGCCGAATCGACAGGCGAACCGCACTGTTCCGGCCACCACCAACGATCCGACCATCGTCAACAGCAAACACGGCCGCGGTTACGGCCGTATGCACACCATCGACAAACGACGTGCGATTCATCCGGACAATCCCCGTCTCGCCGTGGATCATCCGAACGTCAATATCCTCGATGCCGAAGCCTTGGCCCACCGTGCCGATGTGGACGGTTCCGAGGCTGAAATCGACAAGGAACGCCGCGCTGCGAAAGGCATCCAAGCCGGCAAGGCCGAGCATCACGCGCACGGCCATGCGCTCGCCGGCATCCTCGGTCCTGCATTCGTGGCCGCGGTGGCCTATGTGGATCCGGGCAACGTGGCCGCCAACATCACCTCCGGCGCCCGATACGGCTATCTGCTGGTGTGGGTACTCGTGCTGGCCAACGCCATGAGCGTGCTCATCCAGTACCAGTCCGCCAAACTCGGCATCGTGACCGGCAAATCGCTGCCGGAACTGCTGGGCGAACGCATGAGCGACGCCGGCCGGTTCATGTTCTTCGCACAGGCCGAGGTCATCGCCATCGCCACCGATCTGGCCGAGCTCATCGGCGGCGCCATCGCACTGAACCTGCTGTTCGGTCTGCCGCTGTTCCTGGGCGGCTGCGTGATCGGCGCGGTATCCACCGTGCTGCTCATGTTCGAAGGCGGCAAAACGCATCGACTGTTCGAAAAAATGGTCATCGCCCTGCTGCTGGTGATCACGTTCGGCTTCATCGCCGGCCTGTTCATCGACCCACCGAACCCAGCCGACGTGGCGGGCGGCCTGATCCCGCACTTCACCACCACGGATTCCGTACTCATGGCCTCCTCGATGCTGGGCGCCACGGTGATGCCGCACGCCATCTACCTGCATTCCACGCTGGTCAACGACCATTACGCCGGGGGAGAGGCCAAGCCGAGCATCAAACGTCTGCTGGACGGGTCCAAGGTCGACGTGTTTTGGGCGTTGCTGCTCGCCGGTACCGTGAACCTGAGCCTGCTGATCCTTGCGGCCAACTCGCTGTACGGTATGAAGGGCACCGACTCCATCGAGGGTGCACAGCACGCCATCGTCGCCGTGCTCGGTCCGGTGATTGGCACGATTTTCTCCATCGGATTGCTGGCCTCCTCGCTGAGTTCGACCTCAGTGGGCACCTACGCCGGCTCCGAGATCATGCACGGGCTGCTGCGCATCAAGGCTCCGATGTGGGCCTGCCGCGTGGTGACGCTGGTGCCGGGACTCATCGTGCTGTGGTTCGCGCCGAACCCCACCGAAGCATTGGTGGTGGGACAGGTGATTCTGTCCATCGGCATTCCGTTCGCCATCATCCCGCTGATGCGGTACACGCATGACAAGACCCTGATGGGCGAGTGGGTGGATGGCGCAGTCAAGCATGCCATCTTTATTGTTGTGGCTGTGCTGATCATTGCGCTCAATGTCCTGCTTATCGTGCTGACGGCGCTCGGTAAGGCGTGAGTGGCCTTTCTGGCTCCCAAGAGGGTATCCGTTGGGCCACCGAATCTCTGGCTCCCCTCTCTGAGGGGAGCTGTCAGCGTAGCTGACTGAGGGGAGTCTCCTGTGCAATAGGCTCCCCTCAGTCTCACTTCGTTCGACAGCTCCCCCTCAGAGAGGGGAGCCGAGTTGGAGAGGGGAGCCGAGGTGCGGCCTCACGCCCGATGGAGACGGCGGCGCAGGGTGTGCAGCGAAATGGCATCGCGCGTGCGGCCGGCACCGTCGCCGCGCACGCCGAACGCCACCAGCAGCACCATGACCAGGCAGATACCGGCGGAGATGCGCAGTGCCCACTGGATGCCGAAGATCGTAGCGGCCACGGTGGACGCACCCGAAGCGTGACGCCACGCTTCGAATGTCTCCATGAGAATCACCAGCACAGGCGCGCCCACGGCCCCTGCGATCTGACGGGCCGTGTTCGTCACCGAGGAGCCGGCGGACACCTCGTCCGGGCCGTTCAGGCAGTTCAGCGACCACGTGGTGACCGGCATCAGCAGGAATCCCATGCCGATCTGACGGATGAACTGGCAGATCGACACCCACCAGATCCACGTATCCATCGAGATGAGCGACATGCCGATGGTGCCGATGGTAAGGACGCTCGCACCGAACAGCACGACCGGACGGGCGCCGAAGCGGTCCATCGCGCGACCGCCGAAGAACTGGGAGATGCATTGTCCGAGCGCGCCTGGCAGCATGATCAGGCCGCTCATCGTGGCCGAATAGCCACGGTCGGTCTGGATGTACAACGGCATGATGACCAGAATCGAACTGAACGCGAAGAACGCCAACGAGGCGGTGATGGTGCCGATGGTGAACGAACGGTTCTTGAGCACGGCCAAGTCGAGCAGCGGCGGCTGGGGGAGCGCGGGGCGTCCGGCATCGGCAGCGTTACCGTTGGCCGTCGTGGTCGTGACCTTGGCCGCTGATGCGTTCGTACCCGTGCCAGAAGCCGGCGCTACAGCATCGGTCCTAAGCCCGGCTTCCGCCGCGGCTTTGGCCGCACGGTAGGCCCTGCCGCGATGCACATTGCGCACCGCGAACCAGACGATGCCGGCCAGGCCCACGAGCATCGGACCCCACACCACGGGCGCGGCGAATCCGTAGGCCTCCGAATTGGTGAAGCCGAACATCAGTCCGCCGAAGCCGAACACGGACAGCGCCACCGAGAAGAAGTCCGCGCGGGCTGAGGGATCGTGCGAGCCGAAGTTGTGCAGGCCGAATATGGCCGCAAGCAGTGAGACGACGCCGATGATGGTCAGCGTCAGGAAGATCGAGCGCCAGCCGTTGGCGTCGGTCTGCCAACCGCCGAGCGTCGGGCCGATCGCGGGGGCCACGCTCATGGCCATGCCGACCGTGCCCATCGCGAAGCCGCGGCGGGAGAGCGGGTAGATGGAGAACACGGTGATTTGCAGCACCGGCCACATCACGCCCGTGCCGGCGGCCTCCAGCACACGGCCGGCCATCACCCAGATGAAGTTCGGGCCCAGCCAGGCCAGCATGGAGCCCGCGGTGAACACGACCATCGAGCAAATCACAATCTGCCGGGTGGAGAAGCGGCGCGTCAGATACGCGGTCAGCGGCACCATCACGCCCATGACCAGCTGGAAGACCGAGGTGAGCCACTGGCCGGTGGTGACCGAGATGCCGAATTCGGAGACGATGTTCGGCAGCGCCGAGCTCAGCTGCAGCTGCGTGAAATTGCCCACGAACGTGATGAAGGTCAGGATGGCGATCGAGACGAACGCCGCATGGCTCAGCTTGCCATCGACGTACGATTCCTCCTGGCTGAGCACCCGCTGCAGCTCGTCGCGTCGCGCGCCCATGCCACGGCCGCCATCCCTACGTTCGTTTCCGCTCATCCCTGCCACGCACACTCCACTTCCGTACCGTCCAGCCATATGGTTTCCGGCGATGTCGGATGGTGTGTGGTTCCTCAGGTTCTCCCGGTGGTTCCTCTTCGTGCGACCCGTCGTTGTCCTCGTGCCGGGCCGGGCGGCCCACTCAAAAGCACCCCAATACGCTATACCCAGGGGTGGTCGGTTCCCGCACGCCGGCGCCCGGCCGTTCCGCATGCTGGTTGTCGCGTTGACGGGCGCGGGAGAAGTCCGGGAATGCGGTCGAGCCATGCACAGCCATGCGTAACCGTGCGCAATCATGCGGCGGAAGTACGTAGATATTGTGACGGTCATATACTGAACAATGAGGTTGCGAAAATGTCCATAATTGCTGGAATCGTGTCAATCGATTTTCGGTAGTGGTGCAGCGTTTGCGCGGTGAAGGATGTCCGCGATGAGAACGCTCAGTACTTCGAAATGTGAAATTTCTTGCAACGTTCTAGTGGATGTGAACGCTAACAGCTAGAATAATGCTCCGAGGTGGCATCGGTTGGTTGGAGCTGTTTGTGTGACCGGTCAACCTCAGGGAAATACACGATTGTTGAGACCATGAAAGCGACCCTGACCATGACGGAACTCGATGTTGAACCTCTTACCGTCCACGGATCGCGCATGCCTGCGGTACAAGCATCGGGGAGACCGCGTCACACCATGAGCAGCAGAGCACCCTTCACCAAGGAACAAATCAGCTATCTTGAAAGCCTGCCGGCGGTGGCCTCCGCGTCGGCGGTGCGCATCACCTACACCACCGTCTTCAAGCGTCAGTGCCTCACCAGCTACTACCAGGGCGGCAGCCCGGTCGACCTGTTCCGCAAGGCGGGCCTGCCGCCCGAGCTCATCGGGTACAAGCGCATCGAGCGTTGCTTCTCCCGTTGGAGGGAGTCCGCCGCCGAGATCTTCTCCGGAGAGGTTCCGCTAAGCGAGGTCAAATCCGCGCGCGGTAAGGTGCGTGGTCGTCGCATGGTCTCGGGTGCCGCCAGCGACAAGTCGGTGCTGGCCCCGCTGCCCGCCCGTGATTGGTCCGCAGGTTCCGCAGGCAGGTCTGCGCGATTCGCTGTTCATGCCGACGATGCCGAACCGTTGCAAACCGCCGATACGTCGTCCGCCGATTCGACCGCGCCCGCCGCGTCCGCGGCATCTGACGGCGACGATCTGCGCGACCAGCTCATCCGCCAGCAGGTCCGGTACATCATCCAACTCGAGCAGGAAATCGACGAGCTCAAGAAGCGCGGCAACAATACCGACCACAACGACTGATTCCGACACTATCCACCCCCGAGAGTCGTAGGGGGTCCTGTACAATATTTTCCGCAGTTCGGGGGTATCCCAAGCCTCCCGACCGACTTCGGAATGGCATATACGACCCGCGCTCGCCGCCCGGAATGCCGACCATGTTTTCAGGCACACGTACGACATCGATCAGCGCAGGGTGGATCAGTGGTTCAGTCAGCTCAACTCCGCGAACGCACCGACGAGCAGTTCAGCGATCTCCGTCAGCGGCAGCTCTCCCAGGTGCTCTATTGGCGGTTCTTCGTCAACATGGCGCTCATGCTGGTGGACGCCGCCATGTTCATCATCGCCGGCGCCACCGTACTGAACCTGCGCCGCAGCAACCTGCCGTTCTACTCCATGCGCTTCGGGTTCTCGATGGACCCCACGGTGTACCTCGTCATCGCCGCATGTTTCTGGGTCTGGTCCATCCGGGCCGTGGGCATCTATCACCGGCACGTCATGGGCGACGGCTACCGCGTGAACATGCTGCTCGGCAAAGGCACGGCCCTGTGCTGGATGGTCCACTGCACGTTCGACTACGTCTTCGATTTCCGTCTGACGCTCACCACGCTGACCATCATGGTGCTCGCCGGCAGCTGTCTGACCTTGGCGGAACGTATCGTGTCCCGCCTGTTCCTGGCCCGCAGCCGCAGCAAGGGCCAGTTCGCCTACGGTACGGTGATCGTCGGCTCGCCCCAGGGCATCGGCCATACTTTGCGATTCCTGCGCCTGCGCCAGCAGCTCAACTATCATCCGGTGGCCGTCTGCCCGATTCGCTGCAACCAGACGACGAGCCTCATCGAGCCGGACCCGGACCTGGCTTCGGTGAAAGCCGCGCTCGAGGACTTCTGGGGAGCCCCGCTGCCGGTCCTGCAGTACAGCGACACCGATCTGGCCCGCCACATCATCGACATGAACGCCCAGACCGTGCTGGTGGCGGACGAGCTGCGCCGCTACTCGGACAACTACAACATCTTCTGCGCGCGCATGGAATCCTCTGGACTGGAGATCGCGATGCTCGCCTCCGCGGCGGACACCGCGAACCACGAGTTCCAGGTCCGCTCCATCCAGGGCGTCACCATCATCACCCAGCGTCTCGCCCAGTACTCGCCGTCCGTGCGCCTCGCCAAGCGTTTGTTCGACATCATCGTCTCCGCGCTGGCCATCGTCTGCTCCTCAATCATCACCGTGCCGGTGGCCATCGCCATCAAACTCACCGACGGTGGCCCGGTGTTCTACACCCAGACCCGTATCGGTCTCAACGGCAAGCCGTTCGAGATGATCAAGTTCCGTTCGATGGTCACCAACGCGGACGCGCTCAAGGCCGCCCTCGCCGAGCAGACCGGTCAGACCGACCGGTTCATCTTCAAAATGAAGAACGACCCGCGCATCACGCCGGTGGGCCGGTTCATCCGCCGCTTCTCCATCGACGAGCTGCCCCAGTTCCTCAACGTCTTCAAGGGCGACATGTCCGCCGTGGGCCCGCGCCCGCCACTGCCCGAGGAATATGCGCGATACAACAAGCTGTACGCCACGCGCATGCTGGTCAAGCCCGGCATCACCGGACCGTGGCAGGTGTCCGGCCGCTCCGATCTGTCCGCCGCGGAAAGCGAGGCGCTGGATGTGGCCTATGTGCAGAACTGGTCGATCATGGGCGACATCGGACTCATGTTCCGTACGGTGGGGGCTGTGCTGAGCCATAAGGGGGCCTACTGATGAACGAGTCTCGCCCGACGGGGGCTTCCGGCGAGCCTCCCAAGCCTCCTGTGCCGTCCGCATCTCCCGCAGCGTCCGCTGTTCCGCGAGCTGCCGAGACTCGCGATTCGTCCGATGCCGCCCGCCGGCCTGACTCCGACGGTTCCGCACACCCGCGCCGCCGTCGCATGAGCCGTGCGTCCGTGGCCCGCATGAAACGCGCCCGCGCCCGCCGTCGCATCGTGCTTTCCGTACTCGGCGTACTGGTTTTGGCGATTATCGCGCTGGGCGGCTGGTTCGCCGTATCCGCATGGACCGCCAAAGGCGAGGTGGAGGCCGCGGTTGCTGCCGCGAAAAACCTGCAAACCGAAGTGCAGGGCGGCGACCTCGACCTCGACAAAATCGCGGACGGCATCGACGAGGTCTCCCAGCACATCGACCGGACTTACGCGCAGACCAGCCAGCCGGTGTGGGCGCTCGCCGGACTCACGCCATACTACGGTTCGGACATCAGCACCGTGCGCGAGGTCGTGCGCATCCTCGAGGACGTGTCCAACAACGCGATGCCGGCGCTCGCCAACGTGGCACGAACCGTCGACGTGAACGACCTCGGCATTAAGGACGGCACGATTTCGCTGGGAGGGTTGGATTCCGTGGCCCCGGACCTCGCTCGGGCCAATCAGTCGCTCACGGATGCCGCCGCGCAGCTCAACACCGTGGGCGAGACGCACTTCCCCCAGCTCAACAGTGCTATCGCACAGGGCCGCGAGCAGCTCGGCACGTTGGCCGATCTGACCGGCACGGCCGGCAATCTGGCAAGCATCCTGCCGTCGATGCTGGCCACGGGGCAATCCGGCGGCACCCGTACGTACCTGGTCCTGGCTCAGAACAACGCCGAACTGCGCGCCACCGGCGGCATCGCCAGCTCATGGGGTGTGCTGACCATCAACGCAGGCAAACTGGCGCTCGGCTCATTCGCCACCCCGCCTGCGGACGCGGTGTTCAGTGACGCCGAGGCCCGCAGCGTGCTCACGGCGGACGAACGCAACCTGTTCTCCACCAAAATGGCCACCGACTATCAGGACATCAACTTCACGCCGGACTTCACCCGCACAGCCAAGCTGGCGCATGACATCTGGCAGCGTGCCGGCAATGGCAGCGTGGATGGCGTGATCAGTGTGGATCCGGTGTTTCTGCAACGGCTGCTTGCTGTGGCCGGACCGGTCACGTTGGATGATACGGCCAGTGCTCTGCTGGACGGTGGTACCGGTGGCAGCGGATCGGGTGGCGGCTCAGCCGTGACCCTGGACGGCCAGAACGCCGCGCGGATACTGCTCAACCGCATCTACCTGGGCTCCAGCACGCAAGCCGAACAGGACGTGTTCTTCGCGCTGGCTGCCAGCCAGGTCTTTAACCACGTGCTGCACAACCTCGACGGCAAGGGCATGCAGATGCTCAAAACCGTGCGACAGGCGGTTCAGGACGGTCATCTGTATCTCTGGAGCGCGCACGAGGCCGAGCAGGAGAAACTGGCCGGCGTGCAGGTCTCCGGGGCGCTGGCTACCAAACCCGCCCAGCCCGAGGCCGGCGTGTACTTCAACGACGCCACCATGGGCAAGATGGACTGGTACCTGAAGCGCGAGGTGACCAGCAAATATGACAAGACCTACCCCAACGGGGCACGCCAGTACACACTTACCGTGACGCTCACCAACACGGCGGACGCTTCGGCCGTGGCCGCCGCGCCCGATCTGTTGCGCGGCTACGACGGCGACGGCAAGCCCCGCCGCGGCGAGATCGAAACCGTGCTGTACGTGTACGCCCCCGCTGGCGGCCGGCTGGTGGACTGGAGCGAGGATTTCGACCAGATTGCCACACACGACGGTCTCACCGTGGGCGCCAAGACCGTGACCCTGGAGCCAGGGGAGCGGTTCACCACCACCATCCACGTGCTGGCGAGCGCCTCGGCAGGCTCCACTGAGCTGGTCGTCCGCCAGACCCCTTCGACCGACTGACGGCGGGGCGCCAGACACCCTCCTCGTGGTGGGGGTACCCCCTTGTCGGTAAACTTGAACAGATACGCAACAACCCCTGAGCTGGAATTCCTCAGCTGGGAACGGAGTGCCTAAGTGACGATTCTCGACATTTTCAATGTGCTGAAAAAGCATCTCATCACCGCTGTGATCACGCTGGTGGTTGTGGTGGCGGCAATGGCCGGTTACACCTTTACACGCACCACGCAGTACACGGCCACGGCCGAATTGTTGGCCACGTACCGTACCTCCGCGGGATCCGGTGAGACGGGAAGCTCAGGCAACGCAGGCGAGCTGAGTTCCGGTGCGAACTACATCAACAGCCAGATTCAGACGTATCCACAGCTGGTGAAGACCGAATCCGTGCTTCAGCCGGTGATTGACGATTTGGGACTTAACGCCACGGTGAGCGATCTCGCCCAAGGTGTCACCGCATCGAACCCGGACGGCACCATGCTGGTGGACATCTCGGTGAAGAACCCCGACCCGAAGATGGCCTCGAACATCGCCAACGCGGTCGCCGAAAGCCTGAAGAAGCAGGTGACGTCCACCCTGTACACCGATGAGGGCGATAAGATCGTCTCCCCGGTGAACCTGACCGTGGTTCAGCAAGCGTATACGCCGGCCTCGCCCAGCTCTCCGAACATTCCCCGCAATCTTGCTGCCGGCGTGGCCTGCGGCATCATCCTGGGCATCGTGGCCGCGCTGATCAAGGACCTGCTGGACACCCGCGTTCGCCTTGATACCGATGTCACCAACATCGTGGAGGCGCCGGTGCTCGGCACCCTGAGCCGTGATGAGGCATACGCGGGCAAGACCCCGGTCATCATCGCCAAGCCGGCTTCCCGTGAGGCCGAGGAGGTGCGTCGTCTGCGTACCAACCTCACGTTCGCGCTGCCAGACGGTCCCCAGTCCAATGTGATCGTGGTGACCTCCGCCGGTCCGTCCGAAGGCAAGACCACGCTGTGCGTCAACCTCGCTACCGCCTTCGCCGAAAACGACGGCAAAGTGCTGCTCATCGATGCCGATGTGCGTAACCCGTCCGTCAGCGACAAGCTCGGCATCGAAGGCAATGTGGGTCTGACCCATCTCATCACCAACCAGGTCTCCTCGCAGGACGCCATCCAACGCTACTGGAAGCAGAACCTGCACGTGCTGCCGGCCGGCACCCAGACCATGAACCCGAGCATCCTGCTCAACTCCCGTGCCATGAAGGCCCTCATCGACCAGGTCTCCAGCGCTTACGACTACGTGATTGTGGACACCGCCCCGATGCAGGTTGCCAACGACGCCGCCGTGTTCGCCAAGGAAGGCCCCGAACTGCTGCTTGTGGCCGGCCTCGGTATCACCGAGAAGAACATGCTCCGACAGACCGCCCAGGAACTGGAAACACTCGACATCCACGCTGCCGGTGTGGCCATCAACTACGCCGACCAGGACAAGTCCCACAAGTCCGGTTACTACTACTATTACGGCGAAGGCAAGTCGGAGCGTGGCAAGAAGCATGGCGGCAAAGGCGCGAAGCAGCGCGACGCCGAGGATCGCTGAAGGCGCCTCCTCAATACCGTAAGCCCCCTGCCGGAGTCATCGGAACAGTGCGATACCGGCATGACCTTTCCCACGATGATTCAGTTAAAGAAAGAGGTTCACGTATGACTGAACGCGAGTCCCTGAATATCGCCGTGGCCGGCACCGGCTATGTGGGCCTGAGCCTGAGCGTGCTGCTGGCCCAGCACCACAAGGTCACGGCTGTGGACATCGTCCCCGAGAAAGTGGACATGATCAACGCCCGCAAGTCGCCGATCCAGGACGATTACATCGAGCGGTTCTTCGCGGAAGAGGAGCTGGACCTCACCGCCACGCTCGACGGCGAGAAAGCCTATGCCGATGCGGATTTCGTGATTATCGCCGCCCCGACCAATTACGACAGCAAGCGGAACTTCTTCGACACCTCCGCCGTGGAATCCGTCATCGATCTGGTCATGAAGGTCAATCCGAACGCGATCATGGTCATCAAATCCACGATTCCTGTGGGCTACACGAAGTCCATCCGTGAGAAGACCGGTTCCAGGAACATCATCTTCAGCCCGGAATTCCTGCGCGAATCCAAGGCCCTGTATGACAATCTCTACCCGAGCCGCATCGTGGTGGGCACGGATCCCGAAGATGAACGTCTGGTGGAAGCGGCCCATACGTTCGCCGGTCTCCTGCAGGAAGGCGCCATCGAGCAGGACATCGAGACCCTGATCATGGGCTTCACCGAAGCGGAGGCCGTGAAGCTGTTCGCCAACACCTATCTGGCGCTGCGCGTCTCCTACTTCAACGAACTGGACACGTACGCGGAATCCAAGGGCCTGAACACCCGCGAGATCATCGACGGCGTCTGCCTGGACCCCCGCATCGGCACGCACTACAACAACCCGAGCTTCGGATACGGCGGCTACTGCCTACCCAAGGACACCAAGCAGCTGCTCGCCAACTATCAGGACGTTCCGGAGAACCTCATCGAGGCCATTGTGGAGTCTAACCGCACCCGCAAGGACTTCATCGCGGATAGCGTGCTCAATAGGGCCGGATACTACGGATACAGCGAGAACAACGAATACGATGCCGCCGACGAGAAGCCGGTGACCGTGGGCGTGTACCGACTGACCATGAAAGCCAACTCGGATAACTTCCGTCAGTCCGCCATTCAGGGCGTGATGAAGCGCGTCAAGGCCAAGGGCGCGACCGTCATCATCTACGAGCCGACGCTGGAAAACGGCAGCACGTTCTTCGGCAGCGAAGTGGTCAATGACCTCGATGAATTCAAGAGGCGCAGCGACTCGGTGCTCGCCAACCGCTACGACGCCTGCCTCGATGACATCGAGGACAAGGTCTACACCCGCGATCTGTTCCGCAGGGACTGAATCGGCGCGTCTGTCCGCCTGTCCGGATTATCCGACTGCTGTCATTGATCGGAGACCAACGACTATGAGCAGAAAATCACCGAAACTCTGCTTCGCGGCGTCCTCGGGAGGCCACTACGAGCAGCTGATGATGCTGAAACCTTTGATGGAGCGGTACGACAGCTTCGTCCTGACCGAGAAGACTCAGTACCAGGCCAAAGCACAGGGTAGGAAGACCTACTACGTGGGCCAGATCAACCGCAAGGAAAAGACGGTGCTGCTCAAGCTGGTGCTCAACGGCTTCCGTTGCTTGGGCATCATCATCAAGGAACGCCCCGATGTGATCATCTGCACCGGAGTACTCGCCATGCTGCCCATGTGCCTGCTGATGAAACTCTTCGGCAAGAAGCTCATCTACATCGAATCCTTCGCCAAAGTGACCTCCGCCACCGAATCCGGCAAACTGCTGTACCGGTTCGCCGACCAGTTCTACGTGCAATGGGAGAGCATGAAGGACATCTATCCGAACGCCATCTGCCTGGGCAGCATCTACTAGGAAGGGAGCCGAGCAATGATCTTCATTACCCTGGGATCCCAGAAATTCCAGTTCGACCGACTCCTCAAGGCGGTGGATGAGCTGGTGGCCTCCGGCGTGATCACGGAACCGGTATTCGCCCAGAGCGGCTACAGCGACTATCAGCCGAAGCATTACGAGTTCAAGCAGTTCCTCGACCGCGACGAATTCGGCGTGCAGATGAGCAAGGCCGATATCGTCATCACGCATGGCGGTACCGGAGCAATCATCGGTGCGGTGAAAAAGGGTAAGAAGGTGATTGCCGTGCCGCGCCTCGCCAAATACGGCGAGCATGTGGACGACCACCAGCTGCAGCTCATCAAGGAATTCAAGCAGATGGGCATCATCTGCGCTTGCGACGACTGCTCCCAGCTCGTCGACGCCTTAGCGGAGGTGAAGAACACCACGTATCGGCCGTTCGAATCCAATACGCAGACCATCATCGATTCGATTGATGGATTCGTGCGCTCGCAGGTGATGGGGAAACTTCGGGAGCCTGGGCATGAGGGACAGGTACAGCGACTGCGTGTGCTGATGGTCGGCAACGATTCGTCCGTCAAGGGTGGCATCACCAGCGTCATCAGCCAGCTGATGGGCCATGATTGGGCCGCTGACGGCGTGACTATGAAGTTCATTCCCACGTATATCGCTGCCAATCCGGTCAGGAAGATGCTGTTCTTCGCGAAGGCCCTGCGCCGCATCCGTGCGCTGCTGGCCAATCCGCAGACACGACCGGACGTGGTGCACATTCACATGTCCTACAAGGGCAGCTTCGTGCGCAAGCAGCAGGTGCACGGGCTTTGCCGCAAGTACGGGGTTCCGGATGTGCTGCATATGCACGGATCCGAGTTCGCCAAATGGTATGGCGGCTGCAAGCCGTCACAGCAGGAGCCGGTTCGCCGTATGCTGCGCGAGGCTTCGGCAGTGATTGTGCTGGGCGAGCAGTGGCATGAGCATATCAGGGCCATCGAGCCGGACGCGAATATCGTGGTGATAAGCAACGCCGTGCATATTCCATCCGATGTGACGCACTGGCCGGTGGCCGGTGAGCCATTCCGTGTGCTGTTCATGGGTGTGCTCATCGAACGCAAGGGTGTGGCCGATCTGCTGGATGCAGTCGCCTTGCTGCGTGATTCCGGGCGTCTTGGCAATATGCGCGTGGTGATCGCCGGCAACGGCGCCCAGGAAGACGAGCTGAAGGTTAAGGCCGGGGAGCTTGGGTTGCTGGGCGATGTGGCCGGCGCCGCTGCCGATGCCGGGATGCCGGTTGTGGAGTTCGCCGGCTGGACCGACGGCGAGAAGAAGCGTGCGCTGTTCGAGCAATGCCAGACTTTGGTGCTGCCATCCTATAACGAAGGGCTTCCGGTGGCCGTGCTGGAAGCCATCGCGCATGGCATGCCCGTGGTCGCCACCAACGTGGGAGACATGGCCGCCGCCGTGCATGACGGTGAAAACGGCTACCTGATCGAGCCGGGCGATACGCATGCGCTTGCCGATGTGCTGGCGAAGATCGCCACTGAACGCAATCATTATGAGGATATGTCCCAAGCGTCCCGAGCGCTCGCCGAACGCGAGTTCAGCGACGCGGAGTACTTCCGCACCATCGGCGCGGTATACCGACAGGCGGTAGGTGCGTGATGAAGAAGCTGAGCAAGTACTTCGAGTTCGCAACCACGCTGCTGAAACAGACCATACAGGAGCGTAAGTTCCGTTATAAGACGACGGTGCTGAAATACATGTATCAGCCATACAAAAGCTCAGACCGTCTCTTGGTCGTATTCAGTGCATGCACTCGTGCGGGCATTCCGGCGCGTTACAACTACATGCGCACCTTGAAGGATATTCCGGTTAATAAACTGTTCATCCTCGATGACTTCGGTGAGGACCGTCGAGGCGGGTATTATCTTGGCGCTTATCCTGAGTTCGAGATGGAACAGGCCACCAAGGCACTCATTGATTCGTTCCTCAAGCGTCCGGAAATCAAGAAGGTCTGTTTCGGTGGCTCTTCGAAGGGTGGCTGGGCGGCGCTGAACTTCGGCGTGCAGTACGCCGGTCGTGGCGTGGGCGCCGAGATTATCGCGGGTGCCCCTCAGTTCTGGCTGGGCCGGTATCTGACCGCACCTGCCAACGAGATGACGTTGCGCGGCATCGAAAACGGACGTGACCGTGATGAGGTGGTGCAGGCCCTTGATGCGCATCTTCGTGACAATATCCGGACCAATGCGGATACGACCGGTCAGAAGGTATTCATCCATTATTCGACCGAGGAACATACATATACGGATCACATTCGCGATCTTCTCGAGCTGCTGCACAAGGAGCGATACACGGTTGTCGAGGACGTGCAATCGTATCGGGAGCATGGCGATGTGAGCCTGTATTTCCCGAAGTTCTTCACTTCTTCAGTTGATGCGATTCTCGTGAAATAGTTAAGGCGGACAGGTGTTTTTTGACAGAAAGTTGACCAAACTTCGAATCAAACGATGGATTCGTCAAGGCGCGACCATCGGAACGAATTTCCAGCTTGAACGCGGTTCGTTCCTGGACTCCTCGTTTCCCTGGCTTATTACCATTGGAGACAATGTCACGCTAGCTCCGGATGTTCTGGTGTTGTGCCATGACGGCAGCACAAAGAAGGCGATCGGCTACTCCAAGGTGGGCACTGTCGTGATTGGGAACAACGTGTTCATCGGGGCGAAAAGCATCATTCTTCCGAACACCACCATTGGCAGCAATGTGGTTATCGGAGCGGGGAGCATTGTCGGTGGGGTTATTCCTTCGAATACGGTAGTGGCCGGTGCCCCGGCGAGAGTGCTTCAGAGCTATGAAGAGTTCAAGTCCAAGAATGATGCACGCATGGAGTCCGGTCATACCTTTGATGTCTCGTATACGAACAGGGGTGGCGTGACTCCGGAACGCAAGGATGAGATGCGTCGGATCCTTGATGAAGAGACGCACGGCTATATCGTGTGAGAGGAAACATGATGAGTGAGAACCCGCTAATCAGCGTCGTCATCCCGGTGTACAACGTCGAAAAGTACTTGCAGCAGTGCGTCGATAGTGTGCTGGAACAGACTTACGAACATCTTGAGATCATCCTGGTGGACGACGGTTCGACGGATTCGTCCGGTGAGATGTGCGACCGCATGGCTACGCTGGATGACCGCATCCGCGTGGTGCACAAGCGGAACGCCGGCCTCGGCATGGCACGGAACAGCGGCTTGGACGTTGCGTCGGGACAATACGTGATGTTTCTTGATTCCGATGACTTTGTAGATTCACGCATGGTGGAGGAGCTGTACGCGCAGCTGAGGAAGACGGGTGCCGACACCAGCTACTGCGGTTACAACGAATACTACGGTGAAGGCAAAGTCAATCCACGGCCGGCGGCATATGATAACCGTACGTTCCGCGGAACCGACATCATCAACCATGTTCTGCTTGAGATGATTGCAAGTAAGCCGGAGGTTAGCATGGAGGCACTGCTATCCATGTCGGTTTGGCATGCGTTGTATTCGATGGATTTGATTCGCGGATATCAGATTCGTTTCCCTTCCGAACGTGAATTTATCTCGGAGGACATTATCTTTGACATTGCTTACCTGCAACGTGCCTCTTGCATCACCTATATAGCCGAGCCATTGCACTTCTACCGATATACCAACAGCGCTTCGCTTACGCATTCTTTCGACGATCGGTTTCTTGAGCGTCAGAAGTCTCAGTATGTCCGCATGGATGAGGATTTGAAGGCAATATGCAGTTCTGATACATATCGCGACCGATTGGATCGATATTTCCTGGGACGTGTTCGTCACTTTATCGGCATGGTAATCGCTTATGGACGAACCCATAAGGAATATGATGCACATGAGGAAGTTCGTCATATTATTGCTGACACGGAAGTACGCAAGGTCATTGCGCGGTATCCGTATCGTTGTAATCCATTCCAATTGAGAATGATGAATATGTGTATTGCTCATCGTTGGGTATGGGCGGCGATGGCGTTGGTCTCCTTAAAACAATTGAAGAGAAATCGTCGGTTTTGATCGTACTTATGGATAATTATTGAGGTGAAGCTATGCATATTCCTAATAGGAAGGAATTGCGCAGGATTCTCTCCGAAGAGAGAGCATTATATCTGGGCCGTCGTGGACGGTATCAGGAGATATTGCGTTTTCTAAAGGCGCATCCGGATTATTATTCGTGGAAATACGCTCGGCGCATGCGCATCACTTGTTTTTATTATGGTAAGCGCAAGAACAACCCGTACTATGCGTTGATGTATCTGCTCAGCTCTCGCCGGATGAATATGCTGGGACGGAAACTGGGCATAGAGGCCGGTGAGAATGTTTTTGACGAGGGGCTCGTCATCTACCATACGCAAGGAATCGTGATCAACGGCAATGCGCGGGTGGGAAAGAATTGCCGGCTTTATGGTAACAATTGCATCGGTAATGATGGCATACATGCGGCGTGTCCAATCATTGGTGATGGCGTCCGGATTTGCGTAGGAGCGAAAGTGATTGGTGACGTGCATATCGCCAACCATGTGGTTGTTGCCGCGGGAGCTGTTGTGGTGAAATCATGCGATGTTGAGCATGCGGTGCTGGCGGGGATTCCTGCTAAGGTCATCGCTATCGAAGAACAATCGAAGCGGTTTTTGGATTGAAGATGAAGTTACGCAAAACTAGCCGATCGTGGGCCAACTTCAATGTGGAACAGCTGAAGAAACTGTTCCAGCCTTCATCACGGCAAGCGGCATGGGTGCTGTGCGCGCAGGCGTATTTCTTCTTCTCATATGCGTTCGTGTACACATTTGGCCTGCCGAGGGTGTTGCTGTACATTAATGATGCTCTGAACGTCTTAATTTTTGTCTTCGCGCTTTATGAACGTAAGACGACGGCCAAATACACCAGCCTGATTATCGGTCTCATGGTGCTGTACTGTTCCTTCGGTGCCGTAGGCGGCATATTGAACGCCGAGAAGCCATTGGCATTGATATGGGGATACAGGAACATAGTGCGGTATTTCATGTATTTCTACACCTGCATCGTGTTCCTGAAAAAGTCCGATCTCGACATCGTGCTGCGTGTGGTGTCTGCGGTGTTCTGGATGTCGGTGCCACTATGCGCCGCGGAGAAATTCCTAGTGCAGTATCCGGAAGGAACGATTGTCGGTGACATGGTAGGGGGCGTGTTCTGGAATTTCTCCGGTAGCAATTTGCCATTGAATGTCGTTATATGTTTGTATATGATTTTAATTACTTCGAGGTATTTCGATAAGGAAATTACTACACGCTTCTTTGTGATAACGTTGGCGGCAGCAACCTTCATGGCAGCGACCGCGGAATTGAAAGTTTATTTCGCAGAGATGGTGATAATCCTGGTTGCGGCATTGATTGGAAAGAAACTATCGTTGCGCAGTATGGTCGTGCTAATTCTGGGAGCTGTTGCCTTGATGGCAGCCTCTTCTTATTTTATTCTGCTGAATGCAGGGAATTCTACGACATATGCCAATAGTTACAGCCTGCAGGGATATCTTGACTATGCAACACGAGACACTGGCTATGATGGTACTGGTGATTTGAATCGATTTACAGGAATTGGCACCGTTGCTGATATTATTTTTCATAATGAGCCGTTGTCCTTGTTATTCGGTATCGGTCTAGGCAATGCTGACTACACCAATTTCTTCAGCACTTCTTTCTATTCCCAGCATTATTCATTGCATTATCAGTGGTTCCACGCCATTTGGATGTTTATTGAAAATGGCTATGTGGGTGTGATTTTGTATATAGCGATTATCGTCATTGCTTGGTGTGCATGTTCGAAATATATTCCTATTGGCAGAACTCGAACCATGGTGCAGGTAACTTGCATTCTCATGGTGGTGTTCTTTTTCTACAACATCACACTCAGGATGGAGCCAACGGGATATCTGCTGATGTTGATTATGTCGATTCCTTATATCTATGCAATGAACAGTTCCATTAACCAACGTAATACTAATACACGAAAGGCTATTCGATGATTCCCAAAGTCATTCACTACTGCTGGTTTGGCGGTGCTCCACTACCCGAGAAGGAGCGTCGTTGCATGGAAAGCTGGAAGAAATTCGCCCCGGATTATGAGATTATCCAGTGGGACGAGTCCAACTATGATGTGCATAAGAACCGTTACATGGCTGATGCCTATGATCGTAAAAAGTGGGGATTTGTTCCTGACTATGCGCGATTCGACATCATTTATACGCACGGTGGCATTTACCTCGATACAGATGTGGAACTGATGAAGCCGCTTGACGATCTGTTGAAGAACAAAGCCTACATGGGCTTTGAAAGTGGCGAATGGATCAATGGTGGTATCGGCTTCGGCGCTGAGGCTGGTAATTCTCTGATCAAGGGGCTGCGAGATATGTATGATGAGTTGTCTTTCGTGGATGAACAAGGAGAGCTCAACCTCACTCCGAGTCCTCAGTACATTACTGATTTTCTAGTGAATCATGGTCTATTGCAGAACAACACGATGCAGGTTCTTGAGGGAGAAATGAGGATTTACCCGACGGATTATTTCGCCGCCAAAGATTATGAGACTGGCAAAGTTCATATGACCGTCAATACCGTCAGCATTCATCAGTATTCCGGGACTTGGCAATCTCCTAAGAAGAAAGTTGCGCGCACCATTAAACGGCTGGTGGGCGAGCAGGCTTTCAATAAGTTGGTTGCAATCAAGAAATCTGTCAAGAAGTAATACTGGATATGGCTTGAGAGGATGTCATGGGACTTAAACAGTTGATACGGCGCATGGTGCTTGGGGTAAAGGCGGATCCTCAGACCTATGCGTCCTATTTGCGTAAAAAAGGAGTTGAGATAGGGGAGCGGACTACTTTTTTCTCGCCTACAACTAACACTGTTGATCTGACCCGTCCATGGTTACTGAAAATTGGCGATGACGTGCAGATCACCAATGGAGTCACCATACTTACCCATGGTTATGACTGGTCCGTGTTGAAAGGTGTCTATGGTGAGGTATTGTGTTCCTCGGGCAAGGTCACTATTGGCAACAATGTATTTATTGGCATGCATACGACCATTCTCAAAGGCGTCACCATTGGTGACAACGTGATTATTGGTGCAAACAGTCTTGTGAATGCCGATATCCCCAGCAATTGTGTTGCCGTGGGGAGTCCTGTTCGTGTCATCTCAACCTTGGAAGAGTACAAGAGCAAGCGAGAGAAGCGTCAATACGAAGAGGCCGCTGAACTGGTTCGTGAGTATCGCAAGGAGTACGGCCGAGATCCTGGTGCGAAGGAACTACATGAGTTATTTTGGTTATTCTGCAATGATCTGGGACAGCTGGAAGAACCATGGATTGAGATGATGAAATTGGTCGGCAATGAGTCCGTGTCCAATGAATGTCTGTGTCGGAACAAACCTATGTTTGGCAGCATGGCGGAGTTTCTTGCCAGCGTGAAGTAGCGTTCCATGGTGCTTTCTAACCGGGACTATGAGGAAACCATGACTAAGAAGATCTGCTTTCTTAACGGCGTGATTGCCCACTCCGGTGGCACGGAGCGCGTAGGTATCATGATTGCCAATGCGCTCGCGCAGCGTGGATATGATGTGACCATCTTGAGCTTCTGGGACTATGGACAACCATTTTTCCCTGTCGATGAGCGGGTGAAGGTTGACTATTTGCTCAAGCCGTCCTCCGAGGGGAAGCTGTACCGTACGTTCGTTTATCCAGTATGGAAACTGCGTCGTTATATCAAGAGCCATAGTTTCGATGTGCTCATTGACATTGATTCAGCACTCGCTTATTGGACCACGTGGGCTCTCCGTGGATTGTCGTGTCATCACATTGTCTGGGATCACTTCAACTATGTGCATGCACAATCGGAGCGCAAGCGGATTAGAGCGATTCAGTTGACCAAGCGGTATGCCGATAAGTTGGTGCTGCTCACACAGCAGGACCGCAGGATGTATCTTGACGCGGAGTTCCCTGAAGAGAAACTGCAGGTTATCAATAATCCCTCACCGTTTGAAGATGCAACCCCTTCACCCCGTACTGAGCACACGGTGCTTGCTGTTGGTCGTCTCACTGAACAGAAAGGATTTGACCGTCTCATTGCCGTATGGTCGCGCATCGAGGACCGTGCAGGCGACTGGCAGCTGGTCATCGTGGGCTCTGGTGAGTTGGAAAGCGGACTAAAACAGCAAGTCAGTGATTTCGGACTCGGCAATGTCCGGTTTGTACCTGCTACGTCCGACATCGAGCAGTGGTATGACAAGGCGTCTATTTACGCGATGACTTCACGGTTCGAGGGATTCCCTATGGTGTTGTTGGAAGCCATGGCAAAGGGATTGCCGATTGTGGCTTATGACTGTCTGACTGGGCCCAGTGAACTGGTGGATGATGATGTGAATGGTCATCTGGTACAGGACGGCGATGAGGAACGTTTTGCGGAAAACCTGTTGTCTCTTATGTGGAATCGACAATTGCAGGATCGGTATTCGTACAGTGCTCTGCGGTTGATTGAAGATTTTTCCGTCGATGCCATCGCCAGCCAGTGGGAGGAGCTGATCAATGGTCTCGGATAATGGTGTTTTCCTTTCGTTCGTTATTCCCGTCTACAATGCAGAGAAAACCGTTCGTCAGTGTCTTGACAGCATTGTGGCACAGATGAACACGGTAGATGAACCATATGAAATAATCTGCGTGGATGACGGTTCCACGGATGCTTCACCGCATATCTTGGATGATTATGCCGTCAAGTACGAGGAGCTATCGGTGGTCCATGCCGCCAATGGAGGTCCTTCCCAAGCTAGGGAATATGGAGTGGCTCTCGCCCAGGGCAAGTACATCGCCTTTGCAGACAGTGATGACTACTATCGAGATGATTCGTTGAGCGGCATCGTTCGCGAGGTGAAGGCGAATGATGGTATCGGGATGTATATTTTCGGATACTGCGAACGCAATGAACCGGACGGAGCGCTGACGGAGCATAAGACCATAACGTCTGCGGGGAAACGACAGTCCACGCATGATTTTCTCAAGACGTATGCGGTGCCGGAACATACCTCATTGCTGAACTTCCTCTTCAATAAGGTGTACCGCGCGGATGTGGCGAAAAGTGCGCATTTCGACCATGACGTGGTCTTGGGAGAGGATGCTCTGTACAACTATGCCTGCTATGCGGTTTGTCCTGAAGTGTATGTGGGCGGCCAGACGGCCTATGTGTACGAGAACTACTCGGCTCATTCTTTGTCTCGTGGCCGTTCGCTTGATGAAGTCTGGGCAGCCTACAAGACAATCGTGCAAGGTATTGCCCCCGTGCTGGAACAATATGGCCTTGGTATGCAAGCGCAATCGTTGCATGCTGTGTACCTCATCGGTGTGATTCATGAATATCTGCGCAAGCCGATGGTGACACCACAAGACCGCCATGTTGCGGCTGCCATACTGAGGGACAGCTTCAACCGAAAGTTGCTTCTCTCCGTGAGGGGACGTATGGGAACATTCGATTCTCTGCTATTGCGTTGTGCGCGACGAGGATGGGGACAATTGGGCTTACTGCTTTGCGACATGAAACGACTGAGGAAACTGTTCTAATGAAGCAGAATCTAGCGGAACGAGTGATTGTTGCGACGAACTGCTGGTAACTCCAATGATCAACGATGTGAGTTGCTGAAGTTAAGAAGACCAATAACCGGAGAAAACTGATGAAAACGATGCTGATGATTCCTCCCCAATTCCTGCCTGTGCCGGCGGTACGCGGTGGCGCCGTCGAGGAACTATGCACGCGGCTCATTGAAGGCAACGAGACGAGCCCGCGGTATGACATCACTGTGCTGTCCAAGCCGGATGATGCTCTTGAAGGCGCTCGGTACTGTCATACGAACATTGTGCCGATTCAAGCAACCCGTATTCATCGTGTGCTTGCGCGCATCATCAATAAGATTGTCTTCCTCACGCATCGTGGACAGTATGTGACGCCCGAGGCACTGAAGATTCTTGTGCTCGTTCTGCGTGGCAGGCATGACGTCATTCTTGTAGAGAACGATATGCTTGCGTGCAACATGATTAGTGGGTTCAAGTGGCTCAAGAAGCGAGTCCGCCTGATCTACCACATGCATAACGATTATGACGGGTCAAGCAAAACGCCGGCCCTGGTTCGCGACATCATGCCTCATGTTGATGTGTTTCTTGTAATCAGCGAGTACCTGCGCTCGCAGGTTGTTAGTGCCGAAGCCGTTGATATGTCCGATAAGGTCAAGGTATTGGACAATGCCATTGATATCAAGGCGTTCAAGCAAGGCGGAGATCGTGAACGGTGGCGTCGTGAGTTCGGCATCGATTCGAGGGACATGACGTTCGTGTATTCGGGACGAATCACGCCGGAGAAAGGCGTACGGGAGCTCATCGAAGCATACATTCGCATGGCCAATGCGAGCGATTGCTCGACTAAGTTGTTGATCGTTGGCAAGTCATGGTTCGGTACTGACGATGTTGACCCATATGCCGAGGAACTCAAGGCGTTGAGTGCGGGCCGGGATGACATCATCTTCACCGGCTTTGTTCAGCACGAGGACATGCCGGGTGTACTTTCCGCCGCCGATGTGGCAGTCATCCCCTCCCGTTGGAAGGAACCGTTCGGTCTGGTCGTGCTTGAGGCGATGGCTGCAGGACTGGCGATTATCGCGACCCGATCCGGAGCTATTCCGGAGATTGTGTCCAATGAGTCGGCTTTCCTCATCAACAATGAGGATGACACTATCGTCGACGACTTGGCAGCGGCGATGCATACGGCTCTCGATTCGGAAAAGCGTATGCAGAAGATTCATGATGCGCAATTGACGCTTACGCAACATCCCGAATACGACGTCCATGGTTACTTCGACCGTTTCTGCGATTTGATTGATGAGAGGAAGTGAACGCATGCGTATTCTCTTGGTGAATCAAGGCCATACCGACAATCTGGGAGACCGTGCCATAGCGCAAGTCATGGCGACAGTGGTGAAAAAAGCCACCGGCGCCGATACCGTTGTCATGCCGTTCATTCCGGATGAGCAACCCACTTCCCTTGCAGACATGCGGACGGAAGTTCAGCCCGTAGCGTCCACGCCTGATGAATTGCCATGGCTGCGCCGAACCGTCTGGCGGACGAAGCGGTTCATCCGCGATATGAAAAGCGAGCCCGTACAGGAACGATACACACGGTTGATTCGTGAGAGACTTGACGCGGAGGGACATTTTGATGCTGCCATCATCGGTGGTGGCGAATTGGTCAAAGGGAATGGACATCCGTTCTTCCATAGCCTGCAGGCCTGGATCGATGCGCTTGCTGAGCGGTCGTGCCCTGTGGCAGTGATGGGCGTCAGTTCGGACGCACGATTCACGGGCAAGGAGACTGCCGCATTGCGTGAGGCCTTCGCCAAATGCGCCACTGTTCTGGTGAGAGACGAGCAGACGCTCGCAGTCATGCATGATATTTTGCGCGTTGACGCTGCCTATGCGCCGGACGTGGTTTTTGCTTACCGATATCTTCAGTCCTGCCTTCCTTTGGGACAGCGTCACGGTGAAGGCGACGTGGCCCGACGGATGCGTGGCGCATGCGTGTATGCCTATCAGGAACTCAGCGTTGAGAAGAAGCGCCAATATACGCGAAATGAATACTACGAAATGTGGTATCGGCTCATCCGGAAGCAGATTTCGGACGATGAAAAAGACAGTGCGGGGGACGCGAACCTCAAATTGCTATACACTACATACACTGACTACTGCGAATCAGCACGTTTCCGTGAATGGTTGTTTACTGAGAAGAATAAGCGGGCAATTCTGGCCGAAATCGATTCCATCGATGATTACGTTGACGAATTGGCTGATTGCCGAAGCCTGGTTTCCGGGCGCATGCATGCAATGATTCTCGCGCTGCAGTACGGAATCGAAGTTGATGCTGTGCCGATTAAAACCAAGCTCGCAGTTTTCAAGGAAGAGTGGGAACGTCGGCAATTCGTTTGGAATCAAGATGGTAAGGATATTGCCGATGCATACTCGCGAGCGATTCGTGACATGATTAGCCGATAACTCATGGCGTGAGTGGCGGATGGAAGCGGAAAGGGCGCGATGGTGAGTCGTTCCACGTCCGTCCGCCACTTGTTGACCGCTACTTTTTGCGGATGGGCAGTTTGGCAAGCACGGATGCTCGCTCGCTGCGATTGAAGATCACAAAGAAGTTGATTGCCAGTGCGATCACTGAGCAGACCATGCCTGCGATGATGAGCTGAATCCAGCCATGCACCTCGAATACGGAACGGTACAGCAGGCATGCTGCCACCATGGTGATGGTGCATGCCGAGCTTAGGGCGATGGCCTTATAGAACGTATGCCAGGGTAGGTTCAGGCAGCGTGCGGCGTAAATCGGTTGGAAGCCAACGTAATACAACAACTGCGTCGTCATGCCCACGATAGGTACTGTCCACACGCCCAGGTCCGTGAACGTGAGCAACGTGACGACAAGGGCCAGGTTAATGATGCCGACGCCGAGCAGCACGAGTGCCGGAACCCGTAATTTGTTGGTCGTGATGTACACGTTGACGATCACGCTGATGATGCTGGAAGCGATTAGCGGAAACAGCGTCAGCAGAGACAGTGATTGCAGTAGCTTGTTGTCCTGCGTGGGAACCCAGGCCTCGAAGAATCCGTCACCAAACACCATAAGGAAGCCAATCGGGATAGTGGCAAGGAAGCCCATCACACGTACGGAGAACAGTACCTCTTTGAGTAGCTCGTCCTTCTTGCCCTGCGCGTACAGGATATTGATGTTGGGCACGAAGACCTTCACCAGAATGGCGATGAGCTGGTTGAGGAAGTTGGGGACTGTCTTGACCAATGCGTAAATGCCGCTTGTCGCCGCACCCAGGAACAGATTGGTAATAAGCACATCAAGCGTGTTCAGCAATGTGGTGCTCAGGCTGTTGACCGAATTCCAGATACCCGAAGAAAGCAGTTTCTTGATGGATTGGAAGCTGAAACTCTGCGCATTGATTTTGATTTCCGGCATTAGCTTTCGCTTGTAATGCAGGTTCGCAGCGCAATTGTAGATGGTGACGATCAGTACCGTGCCGGTGATGAAGTAGATTTTCGCGGGCAATAGCACGAACAGGGCAATCAGCGCGATAGCACGGATAATGTTGCCTTCGATATTGCGCCGGGCTTCAAGATCAAGCCGGTTCTTGACGTAATAGACGCATCCGAACGATGCGAAGACCAGATTAATGAGTGTGCCGAGGAAAGCAAATGCGAAAGCAAGTTGTACGTCGGCGATAAGGCGAACGGGAATACTGAGCAAGTCAGAGGCAAAGAACACGACAAGTCCGAATGGGATCGACAGTATAATCGCGAGGACGGTGTCGGCGATAAGCGCTGAATTGAAATACTTGGTCGCCACATCATTATTGCCCTTAGTATCTTCCATGAGCACGAATCGGGCGACCATTGAGTCAAAGGCCGTGGTAATGATACTGGCGAAGCCTGCAATGTTGAACGAAAGCGTAACGAATCCATATGCTTCGCTACCGAGCTGCTTGACGATATACGGTGTCAGGAAGAAATTGACACCAAACTGGACGCAAAAAGCGACGATATTCGCAACCATATTGATTGCCAATTGTTTTTTGGTGGCTTTGGCCATAGACACCTCTGTTGAAGTCGGAGCAAAACAAACTCATGAGATATGGATTGTTCGAGATGCTGTCGTTGTAATCTGATTAATGTGCGAAAGTAACATAGGCCCAAGTCTGGATTGCAAGGGTATGTTACCTGGTTTAGGATTTCTTTTGCATATATTAGGTGCTTATGCAAGGGGAATGCATCTAATCTTCTTGTTGTGAGAAAACGAGTTATGATATATGAGATTCCTTATCGTAGATTATGTTTTATGGAATGCAAGAAGAAATATGGATTTCATGTCAGTAAGCTATACTGCAATTGACAACAAATCCATATTAAGATTATTTTTTATTCAAAATAGAAGTTATAGTTTTGTGGTTTATATCTTTGTATATGACACATATTTTGGAAGTCTCTATATGATTCCAACCTAGTGCCGATAGGAAAAATATAAAAGGTAGAAATTGAATTATATATCGTGATCGTCCGGCTTCGAAGAGCAGTAAGAATGTATATCCACCTAAAATTGTCAGCATGATCCAGGCCTCTAACGCTATTGTATGCAAGTTTTCTTTTTTCTTATAAAGAGCAAAAGCGCAGGATAGCATTCCGAATATGGTTATAATATAAATCATTTGCATAATGATTTCATAGATTTGATGTGAATCTTCTCCATCAGTAAGAAAATTTTGTATGTAAACTAGAGGAATAACATTGTATTTATAGATTGGATTGTTTTTTCCAATCCCTATCCATCCTGTGCCTTTTTGTTCGTTAAGAACTGTGAGATAGGAGTTATCGGAAAAAGTTCCATCAGCAGTATTATAATAGCTTTTTTTTAAAAGGAAAGAAAGGTATCCGCCGGGTCCATAACTATTTAATCGTTGTTGGATAACAGACAAGTTATATTGTTTCTTTTCTTCGATGGTCGATCGTGCTGTAGTCTGCTTGTAGTCATAGGTGTTGTAGCGTCCATGATCTTTCATGCCCATCATAATATAGTGGGTCATAGGAACAGATTGGTTTTCATTGTAATTAAAAATAGTGTGTTCGATGGCGTGCAGTGGAACTAAGATAATTCCAAATCCAATGATAATTGAAAGCAGTGATGGTATGAAATAAGTGATAATCTGTTTACCTAGATGCAAAAAGAACCAGATGATGAGAAATGCTATCAGGGGTATTACTGATGATGGTTTCATCGAGTATGCAAAACATGATGCTATGCCAATTAGTATAAAGTGAGTTAAAAAAATAATAATTGTTTTGGGGTCTAACGGATAGGGATGTCGCGTCAGTTTTTCTTTGAGAGAATGAATTATAAGGGATAGAAGCCACATTGTTGGGATTAAACTAAACGTATCGGTATACGGGATTATAACCCATGTTGAGCAACCGAGTAGTAATACCATAAGAAGATAAGCATATTTTGATGCATATTCAGAAACTGGTTTAATTATTTTCTTCATAAGCAGTATTGAAATATCAACTGTTGCGATATTGATTAGTTGCATAAAAAAAGCAACCATTGTAACTGCTTGTGCTTCATTCATAGTAAATTTATCATCAAGTATTACAGAAAGTATTTTTGCTGGGATATACTCAATAAGATATAAGAATGCGTTATTGGGGTAAGTTGAGAGATAGCTATCATATATGCCGGGGTGTGCTATAGCATTTACAACGCTTGTTTGTGCAGTTCGTGCATCATATCGTAAATGAGCAGGAATGTAACAAATTATAATGATAAACTGCCAGCAAAGCATTACAATAAAAACCGATTTTGGATGAAATGCTAAAAATCGGATGAGTGATAGTATTTTTATTCTGATTTTAGCTGAAAAGAGAATGACAGTAGCTAGTCCAATTAAAGCTATAATAGTCAATGCTCCGAAATTCGTGAGAATGCGATGCTGTTCGATAACAGAATTACTAGTATTCAGTGTTGTTTCAATTGGATCAGCGGATACAATAGTGCCAAAATAGGAGATGCTGCAATATAGCCACCATATGAATACAGAAGACATAAATGCGAAGAGAATAATGGATAGTTTCCTGCCAATTGCATCAGAAATTTGTTCTTGTTTGTTGTTTTTGTAGGTTTGGTGTTTGTTACCGAGCATGATACATCCGCTTATTCTGTTTTGATTGACGCCTGGATTTCATATCACAATTGCTATGAAATATATCAATTGTTGCATTCTGGAGTGGTGTCGCTGATGATATAACGGGGACGATGTTTGGTTTCGAGATATATCTTACCGATGTATTCTCCTATGATGCCTAGACTAAGAAGTTGTACCCCACCTATGAAACAAACGATGCAGATCATAGAAGCCCAACCTGATACGGTGTTGCCGATAATTGCTGAAACTAATGCCCAAATTACACCAATAAAACTGACAAGACTGACGATTCCCCCAAAATTCATAATAATTCTGATTGGCTTGATGCTCAAACTGGTGATGCCGTTAAATGCGAGTGAGAGCATCTTTTTTAAAGGATAGTGGGATTCCCCAGCGAAGCGTGCGTGCCTCTCGTATTCGATGGTCGTTGAAGGAAAACCTACCAAGGGGAATAGGCCGCGCAGGAATAGATGTACCTCAGGGAAAGAACTGAGGGCATCAAGCACTCGTCGGGAGGTTAACCGGTAGTCAGCATGATTGTAGACGATTTCTGCGCCTAGAATATTGAGCAGCTTGTAAAAGCTCTCAGCGGTGAATCGTTTGAAGAAAGTGTCGGTGGCGCGACTAGAACGGACGCCATAAACAATGTCGTATCCTTCGTGGTATTTATCTACCATTAGATCCATTGCATCAAAGTCATCTTGTCCATCGCAATCGATGCTAATGGTTATGTCGCTCTTATCCCTAGCCTCCATGAGGCCGGCGAGTACTGCGTTTTGGTGACCTCGATTGCGTGACTGCCGAATACCTTGATATCGAGGATCTTGGGCATTTAGCTCTGTGATGATTCGCCATGTGCTATCCTTACTTCCGTCGTCTATGAAAAGGATTCGCGAATCTGCTCTGATTGCATGTCGATTTGACATTTCTTCGATTTTGGCAAGGAAACGGGGAGCTGTGACTGGTAGCACTTGTTCTTCGTTAAAACAGGGAACTACTATGAACAATCGGGGTGGCTTGGAGGGGGTGTGCATTGTCCGTACTTCTTCTCTCATCAATTGCGTGCACTCTGTATAAGAGTGTCTCTCTATGATACATCCCCCCTAAGTATAAGTACCTAGGGGGGTGATGTAGTGCTTGCTTAATGACTCTTTCGGGTCTCTTCTACCATGTGAGACGCAACGTTACGAATCACATTGGATTTGCAAGTCAAACAATGTGGTATCAAATAAATACTTGATAGCTGGTCTGTTATCACGCTGTAAAGTTAAATGCCTGAGATATTATCCATGTCGAATGAGGGTTTTCCAAAGTTCTTTCATTCGGATTCCTAATCTGTATTAAAGATGAGGGGGATTCTGTTTTAGTTAGCGCATCTTACGTTGCTGAGGTAGGCTGCTCTAGCTTTTGCTATTGAGCAGTAGTCCTTTTTTGTTAAGGGGTTGATGATTTATGTCATTGTGATATATCAGCTGCGGTACTTCCTTTGAGTTCCGACTTTGGAATGACGGTGGAATAGCAATGCTCACAATTCGTCATGCTCCACACAAAAAGCGGAATGGCGACGAAGGTGTAGCCCTCGAATTGGAGGTAGAGGTAGGCGAGCAGGACGAGCCAGCAGATGGTGAGTTTGGTCCACGGGCGGGGCGTACCTGGCGCTGTGGTGATGCGACTGTTGTTGGATTGATCGTTGGCGATCGTGTTGTGGGAGTAGCGGACGGAAACGGGAGTGGTCGTGCCGGACTGGGAGCCCGAACCGCACGTGACGAATCGCAGCGTAACGGCCAGGAACGCGATGAATCCAATCATCCCGAATTCGGTGATGAAGCTGGTGTAGGCGCTCATGGTCCAGGCGGTGTCCGGGGTGATGCTCGCGTACCAGTTGGTCGCTGTATGTGGGTCGGTGCCCAAGAGCGTCAGCATGCGTGCGGCGTTCGTCGAGCCTGCGTGCATGGCGTCGGCGATATTGCCGGCACCGAAACCGGTCAGTGCGGTCCATGGATGTTCCAAGATGCCGCCCAGCGGGCCCAATGACTGGTAAATGCGCCCGAAGAAGGATCCGTCGCCGGTGATGCCGTGCGTCATGATGGATCGCAGGCGCGGTACCACAACGCAGCATACGGCTCCGGCTGCGGCCATCACGCCCAGCAGTAGCGTTCCTTTTCTACGTTGCGCGGCGTCGCTCCAGCGGAGTTCGACAATAATGACCACGATCAGCGCCACCAGCGAATCCAGCACGATGCGTACGCCGGCACCTATCGCCACACTGCCGGCGGCGAACGCCATGATCAGGTGCTTGAGTCGCTTGGCGTATACGGAATCGCGCGGTCGTATCAGCCAGAACAATGGTAGTAGCACGCCGAATAGATGCATGCCGATGTAGCTCGGCTCGGCGAACAGGAATTGCGGACGTGCATGGTCGCCCGCCCAGTGCGCGCCGGTCTCCACGTACGAACGCGCCATCAGTTGGCTGAAGTAGCCCTGTGCATTGGCCAATCCGGCGCGGATCGCCAGCCACTGCGCCACGCCCACGGCGAATGCGAACCAGTAGGCGGCGATGATGATGCGTATTGACTCCTGCCAGCTCAGATGCTTGCGGCAGAACGCAATATCCAGCGCGACTATTGACATCGGCACCGCAATCACGCCTGACAGCGACATGAGCACTGCGTTCGCGTGGAATCCGAACGCCATCCAGCCTGGAATGGACAGGGCGATCAGTGCGATTGGCAACGCCATGAGTGGGGTGTATGTGCGGGCGGATTGCCGCAGCAACTTCGGATTCAACAGACAGTAGACCACCAGAAGCCACGGGCTGATCGGCGTCCAAAACGGCTGGTAGAAGCCGATGACCGTGCCGTCGACCGGCAGCGTGGGCAATGCCAGCGCAAACAGATAATCCGTGCGGTCCCGCGGTGTGAACAAGCGCGGCGGCAGAAGGGGATCGGTCATCATGTCATACGCCTTCCTGTAGGTCTCGCAGATGCTATTAGCTTTTCTGCTAAATGTGATCTTCGAAAATGTGGGTGCAAATCGTTGTTACGCTTTCCGGATTGGTGTTAAACCATTCGGAGCCTGGCGCATCTGGAAGTTGCCTCCCTTGTAATTTAAGAATGCCGTGGATTGTTGTTTCCAGTGTTGAAGAATCGTCGGTCTTGATAACGAGTGCAACATGAGGGGCTTCGGGGAAACAGGTCCGTGACTGGCCATAAATACGAGATAAAGGATCCGTGTCGGTGCGTCCGATTTTACATGGCCAATACGTTTTGCCAGCGCGTGCGGCCTTCTCTCGATATGCGTCAAAATAATAAAGATAGACAGCAGCATTCCCCTGTCCTATTACCTGATCAGCCAGCGTCATGCTGGTGTCTGTATCTGTGGCGCTGTTTTCGGTGTTGGAGAACGCGGGAATGCTCTCTGGCTGTGTAAGACTTTCTTGATTGTCCAGAGTCCAGTACCCGTAGTTCACATTGGTAAGGCCTTGTCCTTTGAGATACGATGCTGCTTTTTTGAAGACTCCTGGGCCAGAGAAGTGATCTAGCGAACCGCCGTGTTCCTGGTGGTATTGGCGTACCTCTTCAATCGCCTGTTCGCGCTTAAAGCGTTTGCCGTTAAAAAGAAGGAGGAGTATTTCAGCGAAAATCGATGGTTGCAGTGGGACGTCGATGTAACGGTATTCTCCGGCTTCAGTGTAGAGATTCGATGAGCTTAGTTTATCCATCAGTGATACCTCCTTGTTGATGTGACGATATCAGTATAAGACCAAAAGGATATAAAGGATTACATAAAAGGTATAAGTGGCATCAAGGGTATTTCTGGAAGGGTTAAAGGAGTGGATGGGTTGTAGGAGACGTTTCCTTCGGGCTGGGTGAAGCTATTGCGACACGCAAGGGTGGAATTGCGATTTGCGTTTTGCGGAAGAGTGTGTATGATATGTGACTTGTGCGCGAGAGCAATCTTGTGTGCGGATATTCCTGCGTAGCTCAGTTGGCAGAGCATCCGACTGTTAATCGGACGGTCACTGGTTCAAGCCCAGTCGCAGGAGCTTCACTCCAGCTGGGTGACTGGTTGGATTGATAATTGAATATTCCTGCGTAGCTCAGTTGGCAGAGCATCCGACTGTTAATCGGACGGTCACTGGTTCAAGCCCAGTCGCAGGAG
>NZ_QFFM01000016.1 GCF_003129905.1 Bifidobacterium callitrichidarum | reverse complement strand
ACGGCCCCGTAGCTCAGTTGGTTAGAGCGCCGCCCTGTCACGGCGGAGGTCACCGGTTCAAGTCCGGCCGGGGTCGCCACCAAGGCTTCCGATGATTCGGAAGCCTTTTTCGTTATCTGACTTGACACAGCGGCTCATCGCCGCGCCAACCCAACGGCAAGGAGTCCGCCACCATGCAGCGTCCGATCATGACCTCCCGTTCCTTCCTGCGCATGCCGTCCGAACAGGCCGGCCCCGGCGACGAAGCCGTGGCGCAGGACCTCGTGGACACGCTGGAGGCCAACCGCTCGCGCTGCGTGGGTATGGCCGCCAACATGATCGGCGTGAACAAGCGCATCATCGCCTTCGTCGACGAGGACTTGGGCGGACGCATCACCGTCATGTACAACCCGGTGATCACCGCCACCGACGGCGCGTACGACACCCAGGAAGGCTGCCTGTCCCTGGACGGCGAACGCCGCACGCTGCGCCACCGCCGCATCGAGGTGGATTTCGAGGACCGTCGCTTCCGGGCTCGCCATGCCACGTTCACCGGCTTCACCGCCGAGATCATCCAGCACGAAGTCGACCACTGCAACGGCATCATCATCTGAGCCGGACAAGCCAAGCCGGGCCGCACGGGCCGGTTGCGTTAGAATCGTCCGGTGAATCCAGCATCATCCGCACCTGACGTCACCGAACATACCGGCACCGAATCCGTCGATGGCGGGCGCGCCTCCGGCCCGCAGATCGTCCAGACGCCCAAGGGCATGGCCGCCACGCTCGCGCAGGCGTTCGTATACGGCATGTTCCCGCTGTACTGGGCCGCACTGGCCAGCGTGCCGTCGATGAACGTGATGCTTTACCGCATCGTCACCGCGGCGGCGGTGATGGTGGTGTTCATGCTGGCGACCGGCCGCTGGCGTGGCCTCGTTGCGGCCGTATGCGCGATGTGGCGCACGCCGAAGGTCTTCGCGATGGCCGTCACGGCCGCGGTGCTCGTGACCATCGACTGGGTGGTCTATATCTATCTGGTCTCGATAGGTCGCACCTCCGAGGCCAGCGCCGCCAACTTCCTCATGCCGCTCATCAATATGCTGCTGGCGCTCGTGCTGCTGCGCGAACGCACCACGCTGCTCGGACTGGTCTCCATGGGCATCGCGGTCATCGGCGGGGCCCTGTATGTGCTGGACACCGGCTCGTTCCCCGGTCTCGCGCTGCTCATGACCTTCAGTTATTCGGGATACTGTCTTATCAAACGATTCGTGCCGCTCGACCCGTTCCAATCACTGACGTTCGAGACCGGCGTGCTCACGCCGATCGCGTTCGTGGCGCTCGCCGTGCAGCCGCGGTTCGGCGTGCCGGCGGGGGAGCCGTGGTGGGTGTGGGCGATGCTTGCCGGTTGCGGTGTGCTCACGGTGATCCCGCTGGTGCTCACTTCGTACGGTGTCAAGCACGCCGCGTTCCTGACGCTGAGCTTCACGCAGTACATCACACCCACCATCCAGCTGATTCTGGGCATTGCGGTGCTCGGGGAACGGGTGCCGGCGCATCGGTTCATCTCCTTCTCCGTGATCTGGCTGGCGCTCGCCGTGTATACCTTCGACCTGGTACGGCGGCATTACGAACGCCTGAAGTAGGGGAGCGACACGCCGGCGTCGGCCGCGCGGCTGTGCCGGCGGTGGACAACCATCGGCTCAACCGGTGGATAACCGGGCTGGATGGTGGGTTATCCACCGCATGGCCGACCGGTTATGCACATTCGGGAGCGGCGGAATCGCGCGGTTTTCCACTTATCCACCAAACCGGGGCGGGGGATTGCGAACGTTTACATGCGGGGCGTAACGTGTGCCTCACGGCGGAAGGAACATCCGCCGGCCAACGTTGTTGAGAGATCTGGCCGGTTGTCTGACTGATATGAGGGGAATCGGGCGGCCGGATAACCCCGTTGGCCATTCGTCGCCATGAGGTGCGCGGATGGCTGGCGGGCTTGGGAATCGGGGGACGCTCCGCATATGGCCTGCCGTGGGGATGCGGCGGGCCATATGGCCCTTGCCGGGTCGGACTCGGCCGGTTTCTGCTAGGAGCCCGTGCGGTCTATCGAAAAACGGCCGCGATTCGGCGGATTTCCGTCCGGAATTTGCTAGATCGTGCAGACTCCTGGCAAGAAACGGCCGCTAATCGGGGCTGCGGCATCCGGGCTGCATGCGGTCCGCTTTTCGTGGGTGTCTTTTCTCCGCGTCTATGCATGGCTGCCGAAAACCGTTGCGATTATTGGCAACACGCTGTGCGCCGCCGTATTAATTCAATCATTTGACAAACATAGTTTAACGGGTTTACTATTAATCCCGTAATCCGTTGAACCACTACTGCAAAGGAGCGCCCAAATGGGTCTGTGGGATGTTGACAAGGTCGAGTACGTCGGTCGTTCTAAGGGACCGAAGGAGGGCCTGGCCTTCCACTACTACGATGCCGACAAGGTCGTTGCCGGCAAGAAGATGAAGGACTGGCTGCGCTTCGGCGTCGCTTGGTGGCACACCTTCAACCAGGAACTGGTTGATCCGTTCGGCACCGGCACCGCCCACCGTCCGTACTACAAGTACACCGATCCGATGGATCAGGCCCTGGCCAAGGTGGACTACGCCTTCGAGCTGTTCCAGAAGCTCGGCGTCGAGTACTTCTGCTTCCACGATCGCGACATCGCCCCCGAGGGTGACACCCTGCGCGAGACCGACGCCAACCTGGACAAGGTCGTCGACAAGATCGAGGAGAACATGAAGGCCACCGGCGTCAAGCTGCTGTGGAACACCTCCTCCCTGTTCACCAACCCGCGCTTCGTGTCCGGCGCCGCCACCTCCCCGTTCGCCGACATCTACGCCTACGCCGGCGGCCAGCTCAAGAAGAGCCTCGAGATCGGCAAGCGCCTGGGCGCCGAGAACTACGTGTTCTGGGGCGGCCGTGAAGGCTACGAGAACCTGTGGAACACCGAGATGAAGCGTGAGACCGACCACATCGCTCAGTTCTTCCACCTGTGCGCCGACTACGCCAAGGAAATCGGCTTCGACGCCCAGTTCCTGATCGAGCCGAAGCCGAAGGAGCCGACGCTGCACCAGTACGACTTCGATGCCGCCACCGCCATCGAGTTCCTGCGCAGCCATGATCTGACCGATGTCTTCAAGCTGAACCTCGAGGGCAACCACGCCAACCTGGCCGGCCACACCTACCAGCACGAGATCCGCGTGGCCCGCGAGAACGGCTTCCTGGGCTCTCTGGACGCCAACCAGGGCGACAAGCTCATCGGCTGGGATATGGATGAGTTCCCGACTGACCTCTACGAGACCGTCGCCGTGATGTGGGAGGTCCTGCAGGCCGGCTCCATCGGTCCTCGCGGTGGTCTGAACTTCGACGCCAAGCCGCGCCGTACTTCCTTCTACGCCGAGGATCTGTTCCGCTCCCACGTCGCCGGCATGGATTCCTACGCCGCCGGCCTGCTGGTCGCCGACAAGATGAACCAGGACGGCTTCATCCAGGATCTCATGGCCGAGCGCTACAGCTCCTACGACTCCGGCATCGGCAAGGACATCGAGGACGGCAACGTCACCCTGGCTGACCTCGAAGCCTACAGCCTCGATAAGCCGCAGTCCGAGCTGATCGCCGCCACCAAGTCCGATCACCTGGAGTCCGTCAAGGCCACCATCAACAACTACATCATCGACGCCCTGTCCGAGGTTGAGTGAAACTCGGATTCGGTCTCGAATGACTGACTGATACGGATTGCTTCGTCACCGGATGCGCGGTGCCGTGGGCCGCATGGCTTGCGAAAGCGCGCATCCGGCACGATTCGCCATATCTTGCATAACTGAATACGAATAATTGAATATCGATAACTGAAGATGCGATAACTGAATATAAAACCGATAATGCGCTACGGAAGCGGTGCGCCGCCGCCGTGCGCGAGTCGCAGACGGCCGGGCGTCGACGCCATGCCGTGCGCGACGCCATGGTTGATTTTCCATTTCCTCAATTCTCCTTTCTCTCCTTCCTTCCACCGGAAAGCCCGCCCGAACGCAGATGTTCGGGCGGGCTTTCCAGTTTGTGGGCGAGTGTGTGTGATCGGAGCGCGTGGATTGCGATTCGGCTAGCGCAATCCACGCAAAGAAGGGGGATCAGGCCTTGGCGTGGGCCAGGCGCTGCGTGCTGTCGCGCACCACGAGGGATGTGGAGAGAATCACGCGCTTCTGAATCTGCCGGCCCTCGGTGGTGTCGATGATCATGCGCGCCGCCGTGGAGGCCATGTCCTGCAGGGGCTGGCGCACCGTGGTGAGGGCCGGTCCCATGTAGGCGGCGGTCTGGATGTCGTCGAAGCCGATGACGGACAGGTCCTCGGGGATGCGGATCTTCAACTGGCGCGCCGCCTCGTACACGCCCATGGCCTGCAGATCGCTGCCGGCGAAGATGGCCGTGGGCCGGTTCTGCTCGTCCTCCAGCAACGCCATGGCCCCCTCGTAGCCGCCTGGGGTGGTGAAGTCGCCCTCGGCGATGAGCTCGGGGGAGGTGGGGATGCCGCGTTCGGCCAACGCCGCCGAATAACCGTCCAGGCGGGCGCGCGAGCACAGCATCTCGTCCGGTCCGGTGATGATGCCGATGCGCTTGTGGCCGAGCTCCAGCAGATGACGGGTGGCGATCACGCCGCCCATCCAGTTGTCCGCCTGAACGGAGAGGTCGTCCAGCGCCGGGTTGCCCGAAGGATCGAAGACCACGAAGGGGATGTTGTGGGATTGGAGCAGGCTGCGTTCGCTGTCCGTCAGGTTCGAGAACACCAGAATCGCCCCGATGGGCTGTCGTTCGATGATGCCCTTGGCCCATGCGGGGTCGGGATGTTTCCTGTCGCCGCTGGGAACGATCATGACGTTGATGCCGTGCCGCCTGGATTCCTCCAGAATGCCGCGGATCACTTCAAGCGCCCATATGGTATCGAAATCCCGGAAGACCACCTCGATGGTGCGTTGCTGCCGCTCCGGTGAGTTCCGCCTCACATATCCGCTATCCTTCAACGCCTTGTCGATGGCCTGCCGGGCCGTCTCCGAAATGTCGCCCTTGCCGTTGAGCGCCTTGGAGACCGTGGCCAGCGAGTAGCCGGTCTGCCTGGCGATGTCCGAAAGCCTGACTTTCGTGCCGCCATTGGTCTGATGCGATTCAGTTGATGCCATCATTGTCCACCTTGCCGAAAAGTATATTCTTATTATATTCGAAACTTTCGATAGGTCAATTCGGGATAATTTCGGTATGTAAATGGCTAAAAACGTTGGAAATTAAGGGATTTTAGAAACGCAACACTTTCGTAAACCAAGTTTGACCGTTGAACTAATAAGGTCTTATGATAAAGACATCGAAAATACAAAGCGAGTTTTCGATAGGGTTGAAAAAGCTCTTCAATACTTGATTTGACGCGGTTGTCGAGCGGTGTTGAGTGTCTGCTGCAAGCAAAGAGAAGCACGCTATGCAGCGACCGGCTTTCGAAACTTTCGTAAATCGCTGACTGACGGTGACGTCGGTCGAGATGAAAAAGGAGACGACAATGAAGTTCAAGTCCGTAGCTGCAGCCGTCCTGGCCATGGCCACCTGCGTGAGCATGGCCGCTTGCGGAAGCAGCGGCAGCACCAACGCCGACGGCAAGGTTGAGATCACCATGTGGCACAACTCCACCACTGGTGACGGCAAGGCTTACTGGGAGGCCGCCGCCAAGGCCTTCGAGAAGGAAAACCCCAACGTCGAGATCAAGATCGAGGCCATCCAGAACGAGGACATGGACGGCAAGCTGCAGACCGCCCTTCAGGATCCGAATTCCGCCCCGGACATCTTCATGGCCCGTGGTGGCCAGAAGCTGCGTGACGTGGTCGAGGCCGGACAGGCCATGGACCTGACCGACAAGGTCTCCGACACCGTCAAGACCCAGCTGAAGACCGCCGAGGCCACCGGCACCATCGACGGCAAGATCTACAGCGTTCAGCAGTCCGTGCTCCCCGGCGGCATCTGGTACTCCAAGGACTTGTTCGAGAAGGCCGGCATCACCGAGACCCCGAAGACCTGGGACGAGTTCAAGACGGTGGTGCAGAAGCTCAAGGACGCCGGCATCACCCCGATCGCCGTCGGCGGCAAGGACGCATGGCCGGCCGCCCACTGGTGGTACTGGTTCGCCCTGCGCGAGTGCTCCTCCGACACCTTCGAGAAGGCTCAGGCGGACAAGGACTTCAGCGATTCCTGCTGGACCCGCACCGGTGACGACGTGCAGAGCCTGCTCGACCTCGACGCCTTCAACGACGGCTTCCTGACCACCCCGGCACAGCAGGGCGCAAGTTCCTCCGCCGGCCTGCTCGCCAACCACATGGCCGCCATGGAGCTGATGGGCGGCTGGGAGCCCGGCGTGATCAAGGACCTCACCCCGGACAAGCAGGAGATGGCCGACCTCGGCTACTTCGCCTTCCCGACCATGGACACCGGCAAGGGCGATCCGACCGCCATCATGGGTGGCTCCGACGGCATGGCCGTGGGCGCCTGGGCTCCGGAAGAGGCCGTGGACTTCCTCAACTTCGTCTCCGAGAAGGAATGGCAGGAGAAGTACGCCACCGCCTTCTCCACCATCCCGGCCAACAAGGAAGCCCAGGATGCCGTGACCAACGACGCCCTGAAGCAGGTGCTGTCCGTCTACAACGAGGCATCCTCCGTCTCCATGTGGCTTGACACCGTGTTCGGCCAGAACATCGGCAACGCGCTCAACGAGGGCGTGGTCAACATGATGGCCGGCAAGGGCACCGCCGACGACATCGTCAAGGGTGTCGAAAGCGCCGCCGCCAAGGGCTGAGAGATCAACCTGACGCACTGTCCAAGGGCCGTGGTGTCCGCCAAGGAGCGCCACCACGGCCCGTCTTTTCCCAAGGTATAAGGAAGGTCTCACCAATGTCAGCATCAGCGGGCGCAGCAATCAAGCGCCGCCAGTCGGTTCTGACCGACAAGGCTCGCAAACGCATCGAAATCGCCATTCTTTCGCTTCCGGCCCTCATCATGTTCCTCGGCTTCGTGATTCTGCCGGTGTTCATGGCCGGATACTACGGATTCTTCAAGTGGAAGGGCTACGGCAAGCCGACCGTCAACGGCCAGTTCATCGGCTTCGAAAACTACAAGATCATCCTGACCGACCCCAACTTCCAGGAAGCCCTGGGCCACACGCTGTTCGTGGTGGTCGCCTCCCTCGTCATTCAGGGCCCGCTCGCCATCCTCTTCGCACTGCTGCTCAATCAGAAGTTCAAGGGCCGCGCCCTGATTCGTACCCTCATCTTCGTGCCGTATGTGGTGTCCGAGGTCATCGTGGGTACCGGTTGGAGCCTGATCCTCCAGACCACCGGTGCGTTGAACGCCATCCTCAAGAAGATGGGATTGGCCGGAGCCGATTGGATCTCCGACCCGAAGATCGCCATCTGGACGTTGATGTTCATCATCTCGTGGAAGTACATCGGCTTCGCCGTCATCCTCATGATCGCCGGCATGCAGTCGATCCCCGAGGACCTGTACGAGGCCGCCCGCGTGGACGGTGCCGGATTCTGGCGCCAGCAGTGGAGCATCACCCTGCCGCTGCTCGGACCCACCATCCGCATCTGGGCGTTCATGTCCATCATCGGTTCGCTCCAGCTCTTCGATCTGGTGTACATCATCTGGGGCCAGTACGTCTCGTCCACCGCCGGCACCTCCACGATGGCCACCTACATGGTCCGCGAAGGCCGACTCGCCAACAACTACGGTTATGGTTCCGCAGTGGCCGTGGTGATCTTCATCATCTCCCTGGTCATCGCCCTGACCTATCAGAAGTTCGTGCTCAACCGCGACCTCGAAGGCGCTCTCACCGACGAGAAGGACGCCAAGCGCCGCGCCAAGCGTGCCGCGAAGGAAGCGGCCAAGCGTGCCAAGGCCAATGGTGGCTCCGTGGCAGTTGCAAATGAGGTGATTTCACAATGACGACCGCAGTTTCCCAGCCTGCACACAAGACCGGCAGGAAGAACTATGACCCGTACGCGCTGAGGAAGTCCTCCAAGACCCCGTGGGGCAATCCCGTGGTCTACTTCTTCTCGCTGCTGCTGGTGGCGCTGTGCGTCGGCCCGGTGCTCTACATCATCATCGGCGGCTTCCGTACCAACTCGCAGATCACCCGCGACCCGGCCGGCTGGCCGAACCCGTGGAACTTCGAGAACTACAAGACGGTGTTCACCTCGAACATCTTCTGGTCCGAGCTCGTCAACTCGCTCATCGTCTCCATCGGCACGATGGTCGGCGTGGTGGTGCTGGCCCTCATGGTGAGCTTCGTGATCGCCCGCTACGAGTTCAAGCTCAACAAGTTCCTGTACTCGTTGTTCGCGGCCGGCATGATGTTCCCGATCACCGTCGCCATCACCCCGCTGTACCTGCTCCTGCGCAACCTGCACCTCATCAACTCGCATCTGGGCATCATCCTGCCGCAGATAGCGTTCGGCCTGCCGCAGGCCATCATCATCCTGGTGCCGTTCCTCAAGTCCATCCCCAAGGAGCTGGAGGAGGCCGCCGAGCTTGATGGTTGCTCCCGTATCGGATTCTTCGGCCGCATGGTACTGCCGCTGAGCTGGCCGGGCGTGGCCACCGTCGGCATCCTGACCTTCGTCAGCAGCTGGAACGCCTACATGCTGCCCCTGTTCCTGCTCAACGATTCGAGCAAGTACACGCTGCCGCTCGGCGTCCAGATGTTCAGCTCGCAGCACTCCGTCGATACGGCCCAGGTGCTGGCCTTCACCTCGCTCTCGATGATTCCGGCCCTGCTGTGCTTCACCATCTTCCAGAAGAAGATCGTGGGCGGCCTGACCGGTGCCGTCAAGGGCTAAGCAAGGTGCCGCCAACCGCGAGCAGGAATAGGCCAGTGCCGGGCCTCAAACCGGCACATCCCATACCCGTGCCGTGGGAAGGGCGATCGGTCTTTCTTCCGAGCCGATTCCTTTCATCCTCCTCCTTCCCTGGCCCTTCCCACGGCACCCATTCTTTTCAATGAGGAGAAGAACATGCAAATCTCCAACCCCGTACTTCCCGGCTTCAACGCCGACCCCTCGATGATCCGCGTCGGCGACACGTACTACATCGCCAACTCCACCTTCGACTGGTGGCCCGGCGTGCGCCTGCACGAATCCAAGGACATGGTCCACTGGAACCTGCTGCCCGGCCCGCTGAACCGCGTCTCCCAGCTGGACATGAAGGGCAACCCCTCCGGCGGCGGCATCTGGGCCCCCGACCTGTCCTATGCGGACGGCAAATTCTGGCTCATCTACACGGACGTGAAGATCGTCAACGGCGCGTTCAAGGACTGCGCGAACTACCTCGTCACCGCCGAGGACATCCATGGCCCCTGGAGCGAGCCGATCCGCGTCAACGGCGTGGGCTTCGACGCCAGCCTCTTCCATGACGACGACGGCCGCAAGTACCTGGTCCAGCAGACCTGGGACTTCCGCGAATACCATCACCAGTTCGACGGCATCACCCTGACCGAATTCGACACCGAAACTATGCACCTGAAGCCGGAAACGGCACGCACCATCTGGCGCGGCACGGACGTGAAGCTGGTGGAGGGCCCGCACCTGTACAAGATCAACGGCTGGTATTACCTGTTCTGCGCCGAAGGCGGCACCCAGTACGAGCACCAGGAATCCGTGGCCCGTTCGCGCACGCTGGACGCCGAATCCTTCGAAGGCGACCCGCACAACCCGTTCATCTCCAACTTCGACACCCCGGACACCTACCTGCAGAAGCAGGGTCACGGCGCGCTGGTGGAGACGCCCGGCGGCGAATGGTATTACGCCTCCCTGTGCGGCCGCCCGTGGCGTCACGAGACCGAACCGGCCCACGGCGTGCGCGGCTGGTGCACGCTCGGCCGCGAGACCTCCATCCAGAAGGTCGAATGGGATGAGGACGGCTGGCCGTACGTGGTCGGCGGCCACGGCGGCGAACGCTACGTCGAGGCCCCGAAGGACGCCATTGCGACCGAGGCACCGGCAGACCACTCCCAGCATGACGAATTCGACTCGGACACGCTGGACCCCAACTGGAACACCCTGCGCGTGCCGTTCACCGAAGCCATGGGCCATGTGGGCGGCGGTTCCCTGACCCTGCGCGGCCAGGGCTCGCTTTCCAACCTGTTCGAGCTCTCGCTGATTGGCCGCCGTTGGCAGGCATTCGACTTCGACGCCGAAACCAAGGTGACCTTCAATCCGGACAACTACATGCAGATGGCCGGACTCACCAACTTCTACAACCACCTGTGCTGGTCGTGGGCCTTCGTCACCTGGGATGAGAAACGAGGCAAGCGCGTCATCGAGGTGGCCCAGAACGACTTCGACACCTACACCTCGTTCCTCAAGGACAAGGCCATCGAAGTGCCGGGCGGAGTCGAATCCGTATGGTTGCGGACCAAGGTGCGCACCGGCACCTACGGCTACGAGTACTCGTTCGACGGCGAGATCTGGCATGAGATTCCGGTCGTGCTGGACGCCGCCGTGCTCTCCGACGATCATGTGGCCCGCAACTATGGTGGCTTCTTCACCGGAGCGTTCGTGGGACTGGCCGCCGTTGACCTGTCCGGCTACGGCAAGGAAGCGGTGTTCGACCACTTCGATTACCGGGAACTGTAACGGATGATCATGATGCGGTGCGCGGCTTCTCGCAGAACGGCGGGAGCCGCGCACTTCGTCGAGCAGGGGCATGATGTCCACATGATTCGCGTGGCCGGAGGCGAACATGAGGGGAATTTCTGGAGCGAACCGGTCACCGCGGCGATCATCGACTTCATCGAGACGCATGCATAGCGGTGCGTCCATCCGATGATGGTTTTTCGCGGTACGAACAGTAGGAGGGGGAGTGATGAGCATAGCAGCGCCAAGCATGCGGACACGGCCATTGACCGGAGAAAAGGACGATCGTGTCGCCGCGCGCGTGCGCACGGTCGCCAATCCGGTGATGCAGGGCATGTACCCGGATCCCTCGTGGATATGGGATGAGACACGCGGTGAGATCGTGCTGGTCAATTCATCGTTCGAACTGGTGCCGGGCTTGCCGATCCACGTCACGCGCGACCTGACATCCTGGGAGCACGTGGGCGATGCAGTGGACGCGGCGATGGCCCGCCGGTTGCTCATCGACGGCGTGGAGGACTCCGGCGGACTGTATGCGCCGACCATCCGACGCATCCGCGGACGGTATGCCATCGTATGCACCGTGGCTCGTGTGAATGAGGAACGGGCGCTCGCCGCCGGTTGTTCACCGGCGGACATCGAGGACTGCCGGGCGGCCCAAGGCAACTTCGTCATCACAGCGGACACATTGGAAGGGCCATGGCAAGGGCCCTATTGGGTGGCGGACGCGGAAGGCATCGATCCGGACATCTTCGAGGACAACGATGGCGCGGTCTGGTGGACACAGACCCGTCCGGCCGTCAAACCCCAGTGGGAAGGCCAGACCGAGGTCTGGGCCCAGCCCATCGACCCGTCCGACTGGACGCTGCAGGGCCACAAGACCGTGATCTGGCGCGGCTACGGATTGGACGCGGTCTGGGCGGAAGGCCCACATATGTATCGCATGGGCGACTGGGTGTACCTCATGACCGCGGAGGGCGGCACCAGCTTCGAACACAGCGAAATGATGATGCGCACGTATGCACCGCAAGGGTTCGCGGCCGCGATCGCCGGATTCGAGCAAGGCATCGCCGCGCGCGACGTGTGGATCGAACCGGCGCGCGAAGGCGCGCACAGCGTCGTCGGCCAATACGACCGCCTGTTCCAGGCCTGCAAGCGCAATCCGATGCTCACGCACCGTCACCTCGGCAACAGCGAGCTCATCCAATGCGTAGGCCACGCCGACCTGCTGCGCCACCCGCAAGCCGGCTGGCTGCTCGCCTGCCTCGGCGTGCGCGAGACTCCGGGACGGGAGCCGGGCGAACTGTTCAGCTACCTGGGCCGTGAAACGTTCGTTGCGCCGGTTGCCTGGGAACGCAACCCCGTCTCTTGGAAGCTGGCGGGCGACGGTCCGGCCAAGCAGGATGACACTGCGGATCCCGGATGGCCGGTCGTCGCCCCCGGACTGGGACGTCTGCCTGCCGCGCTCGCCGTTTCTTTGGATGATGACGGCGCGTTGCGCTCGGTGGAATCCGTCGAGGTTCCGCTGAATTGTTTGGCTGATGACGGATATGCCGAACGCATCGACGAACAGGACGACCGTCTGATCGGCGTCCGCGGCCGCGACGGATACCGGTTCATGCGCGTGGACGCGCCGGACTATGCGGCGATGGTCCCGCCGAACCGGGAACTGATGCTGCATCAGGACTCGACGCACTACGTCACGATGCGCGTAAAGCAGGGCGGACTGACAGCCGAAATCACCGACCGAGGCGAGACCTCGCTGCTGGATTTGGGGACGATCGAGCCGGGCGAATGGTTCGGCATGCGACTGTATGACAATCGGTTGCGATTCCTGGCCGTCCGGCCTGTCGCCTGCGATGTGGCTCATCCTTCATCGGCAAAGACCGAGGACGAAGACGATGCCGAGGTAGTCGCTGCCGCGGTCGGTAGTTCGCCCTGCGAAACCGTGCTGATGGCGCACGCCGACATATCCGGCGCCCGGACGCTGGGGGAGTGCGACGCGCGATTCCTCAGCACCGAATGGGCCGGCGGCTTCGTCGGATGCCTGGTCGGCAGCCGTACAATATCGTCGGGCGCATATAGTTAAACCGTTGAACCGATACTTGATTCAAACGAAATTTCGGAGGACCATCCCTCATTCGGCTTTGCCGTCGGCTCCCGGCAGGGGAGCCGGGGAAATCACACCAATGCAAGGAGGCAATGCAATGGCCCATGATCTCGAACAATTGAAGCGCGACCACCCGGACGTGGCGAAGCTCTTCGCGGACGACTGGCTGCAATACCGCAAATCGGAGATCCTGCCGGAACTCACGCGCGAGGCCCAGTCCACATGCGACCGCATCAACCGCATCTACTTCGAGGACACCCCCGAAGCCGAGCGGCTGTTCCGCGAGCTGGTGCCGGAGGCCGGCGAAGGCGTGGACTTCCGTCCGCCGATCCGCCTGGACTACGGTCTGGGCTTGAAGATCGGCGACCGCACCTTCATCAACATGGACTTCCTCATCGTGGGAGGCGGCCCGATCTCCATCGGCTCCGACTGCCTCATCGGCCCGCGCGTGAGCATCTACACGCCGAACCACGCCATCGAACGCAAGCCCAGGCTTGAAGGCTGGCAGCACAACGAGGACGTGACCATCGGCAACAACGTGTGGCTCGGCGGCAACGTGGTGATCTGCCCCGGCGTCACCATCGGGGACAACACCATCATCGGCGCGGGTGCCGTGGTCACGCACGACATCCCCGCCGACTCCATCGCCGTGGGCAACCCCTGCCATGTGATCGGCCAGGTGCCCGAGGACTGGACGCCCGAACAGCGCGCCGCCGTGGAGGGCGCATAGGTTTTCGCCGGCCCATCGGCACTGTCGGGCCGGCACCCATCAGCAAAGGAGCAATGCAATGACGCAGTATCATGTTTCGGCTTCGGCCGGTTCCCCGGCGGGCATCGGCAGTGAGGTCGACCCGTTCCTGACCATCGGCCAGGCGGCGGCCATCGCGCGCGCCGGCGACGAGGTGATCGTGCACGCGGGCACGTACCGGGAGTCCGTGGACCCGCGCTTCGGCGGCGAGAGCGAGACGAACCGTATCGTCTACCGCGCCGCCGAGGGCGAGCCGCGCCCGGTCATCACCGGTGCCGAACGCATCGACACATGGGTTCCGGAAGGCGAAGGCGTATGGCGGGCCGAGATCCCGAACTCGTTCTTCGGCGGATACAACCCGTACGTCGAGACGGTATTCGGCGACTGGACCGTCTACCCCGATCCCAAGGTGGAGGTCCGTCACCTGGGCGACGTGTACCTCAACGGCAAGTCGTTCTACGAGGTCTCCTCGCTGGACAAGGTGCGCGAACCGGAACGCTGGGACATCGGGCGCGACGCGGCCACGGACTCCATCGTGCCGTTGCTGGACCCGGACGCCACGGTGAACGTATGGTATTGCGAGACGAACGACGAAACCACCACGATCTGGGCGAACTTCCATGATGCGGACCCGAACGCGGAGGCCACGGAGATCAACGTGCGCGAGACGTGCTTCTACCCGTCTCGCCCGTTCGTCAACTACATCACCGTGCGCGGGTTCGAGCTGTGCCGCGCGGCCTGCCCGTACACGCCGCCGACCGCGGATCAGGTGGGACTGATCGGCCCGCACTGGTCGCGCGGCTGGGTGATCGAGGGCAACGTGATCCACGACGCGAAATGCTCCGCCATCTCGCTGGGCAAGGAGATCTCCACCGGAGACAACGATTCGACCCGCACGCACCGCAAGTCCGGCTACCAGTACCAGAAGGAGGCCGTGTACAAGGCCCTGCACGTGGGTTGGAGGAAGGGCGTGGTCGGCGGCCATGTGGTGCGCGGCAACGTGATCTACGACTGCGGCCAGAACGGCGTGGTGGGGCACATGGGCTGCGCGTTCAGCTTCATCGAGGGCAACCACATCTTCCGGATCGGTACCAAGCGTGAGTTCTTCGGCTGGGAGGTCGCCTCGATCAAGATGCACGCCGCGGTGGACACCGTGGTGCGCGGCAATCGTGTTCACGATTCGGTGCTGGGCATGTGGCTCGACTGGCAGGCACAGGGCACGGTGGTGGATGCGAACGTGTTCTACCGCAACACGCGCGACGTGATGACCGAGGTGACCCACGGGCCCATCACGTTCACGAACAACGTGTTCGCCTCCGAGTTCAGCTTCGATGATTACGCGCAGGGCGCGGCGTTCGTGAACAACCTGTTCGCCGGCCGCATCCGCCACACCCAGGTGCTCGACCGGTCCACGCCCTACCACTTCCCGCACTCCACCGACCCCGCCGGCGAGGCCTTCGTCTACGGCGGCGACGACCGGTACCTCAACAACCTCTTCATGGCGGTCGGCGGTGCCGGCGAGGCCGAGCGCATGACGGATGCCGCCGGCGGCGAAGGCGTGGTGGATACGGGCACCGCCTGCTTCGAGGACCATCCACATTCGCTCGCCGAATACGAGAGACGCATCGAAGAGGCCGGCCTCGGCGATGAGGAGCTGTACCGCAGCATCCCGCAGCCTATGACGCTGGCATCCAACACGTATCTGAATGGGGCGAAGGCCGCCTCGTGGGAGCCGGACGCCGTAGTGTGCGGTGAAGCCGGTGCTTTGAGCCTGCGTGAGACCGATGATGATGAGCTGTGGCTCGCGGTCACGCTGCCCGAAGCGGTGCGCGGGGCGACCGGTCCGGTGGTCTCCACCGCCGACCTCGGCCAGCCGCGCATCGTGGAGGGATACTTCGAACAGCCGAACGGCTCGCCCATCGTGGTGGACCGCGACATCACCGGCGCCGCCCGTGGCGAGCGTTCCGCCCGCGGACCGCTCGCCGCGTATCCGGCGGATGAGGTGCTCGTTTGGCGAAGCGGTGCGGCCAGCTGATGACCCGCTGCGGAACGACGTCGGATGACTTGCGCATGTAACAAAACGGGTATATGGTTAAATCATTGAACTAAATAACCGTACCCGTTCTGCGTACCTGCGCAACGTCAATGGAGATACCGCTATGCACGCACATCGAATGCTGTTGTTCTCGCTGGCCATGCTGGCCGTGGCCTATGCCGTCCTGCTGTTCGTGGATCCCGTGGCCGCCCCGATCGGCGCCCTGCTGACCGCCGCCGGACTGGTGCTGGTCTCCACGCGCTACGCCTGGCGTCCCAAGTTCCTCGCATTGTTCGAGACGGGGGAGACCGCCCGCTGAGTCCCGATTCCCGGATTCCTGGTCGGATTATCCGATAATTCAAAACCGCAACCCTTGCGATGTCCCGTCGCAACCCACGCCGTCCCGCGTATCCAGCGGGACGGCGTTTTTTCGTTTAGCTTCGTTAAGCCAAGATTGGCATGGCCCCCATTCTCGGCTCCCCTTGTCAGGGGAGCTGGCGGCGAAGCCGACTGAGGGGTAGTCCAATGGAATTCATGCCGATGTTGATTTAACGTCGCCTTTCGTTTTGTTGCGGATGATGTGCGATTTTGAACGTAATTCGTGTGCATTTTGGTGCGTTTTGACTCGCCCCGCCATGTTCGCGGGGTGGAAGGATTTCGGCGTGTCGCGTTTTTCTCAACGATGAAATGACGTACTTCATAGTTCGAGGGAATGTTGAAAAACTGTCATTGTTACCGCTCACATTTAGTTAGCTGAGTGAATCAAACACCTGAAAAACGGCCTTATTCCAGCCAAACTTAACGATTGGTAATTGTTAAACCAAAAAACTATGTGGTATATTTTTAACAGGTTCGGCAATGGTTGCCAGACCGCAAGGAAGAGGAAACAAAGTTCCTATCAATGACGAAAGGAATCCCCATGAACAAGTGGACCAAGGCTCTCGGCGTCATCGCTGCGACTGCTATGCTCGTCCCGCTGGCCGCCTGCGGCGGCGGAACCCGCGGCACCACCACCGCCGGTGGTGACAGCAGCAGCTCCGGCGACGTCAAGGTCGGCATCTCCATGCCCGAGCAGATGCTCGAGCGCTGGAAGATCGATGGCGAGAACCTGAAGAAGCAGCTTGAGGGCTACGGCTACGACGTCACCCTGCAGTACGCGGACGGCAAGACCGATCTGCAGACCTCCCAGATTCAGAACATGGCCAACAACGGCATGAACTACGTGGTCATCGCCTCCATCGACGGCACCGCCACCGGTGCGGCCGCCGAGCAGGTCGCGGCCAACGGCGGCAAGGTCATCGCCTACGACCGCCTCATCATGAACACCGACGCCGTCGACTACTACGCCACCTTCTCCCTGGAGGACGTCGGCCGCATGCAGGGCGAGTACATCGAGCAGAAGCTCGGCCTGAAGGACGGCCAGAAGGGCCCGTTCAACGTCGAGCTCATGGCCGGCTCCCCGACCGACAACAACGCGGGCTACTACTTCAAGGGTGCCTGGGACGTGCTCGGACCGTACTTCAAGTCCGGCGTGCTGCAGTCCAAGTCCGGCAAGGTCCCGTCCTCCGCCGACGATTGGCAGTCCATCGGCATCGACAACTGGGATCGCCAGAAGGCCCAGAACGAGATGGAGAACCGCATCAACTCCTTCTACAACGACGGCACCAAGCTTGACGCCGTGCTCGCCCAGAACGACGCCGAGGCAACCGGTACCTACAACACCGTCGAAGCCGCCGGCTGGGACTACTACCCGATCATCACCGGACAGGACGCCGAGAAGGCCAACGTCCAGGCCATCGTCCAGGGCAAGCAGTCCATGACCGTCTACAAGGACACCCGTGAGCTGGCCAAGGCCACCGCCGAGATGATCAAGGCCCTGGTCGACGGCAAGGAGCCGACCGCCCCGGACACCTTCAACAACGGCACCAAGGACGTCCCGTCCCAGCTGCTGACCCCGGTCACCGTGGACAAGGACAACCTCAAGGAAGTCCTCGTTGACGGCGGCTACATCTCCGCCGCCGATGCCGGCCTGTGATCGGAATCGGAAGTCGATCACCAAGCCATAAGGCATAAGGAAAAGCACAGTACGCGGGCTTCGGCCCGCCGCTAGCTCACAGAACAGGAGGCGCCGCACTGCATCGTTGCGGTACGGCGCCTCCACCATGCACAGGGACATTACTATCGGAGGAGGTAACTGTGGCTACAAACGGTGACGTGATTCTCGAAATGCGTCATATCGTAAAGCGCTTCGGCCCGGTCACCGCATTGAACGACGTGAATATCACGGTCAAGAGGGGCCAGATATTCTCGATCTGCGGTGAGAACGGCGCCGGCAAGTCGACCCTGATGAACGTGCTGTCGGGCGTGTACCCGTACGGCACCTACGAGGGTGACATCGTATACAACGGCGAGACCTGCAAGTTCAAGACGATCCGCGATTCCGAGGAGAAGGGCATCGTGATCATCCACCAGGAGCTTGCACTGGTGCCGTACATGTCCATCCAGGAGAACATCTTCCTGGGCAACCAGAAGAAGAAGGGCATCGCGATCGATGCCGACCAGCAGCGCAAGATCGCGTACGACGTGATGAAGAAGGTCGGTCTGGACGAGAACCCGGACACCTTGATCTCCAACATCGGCGTCGGCAAGCAGCAGCTGGTCGAGATCGCCAAGGCCCTCACCAAGAATGTGAAGCTCCTCATTCTGGACGAGCCGACCGCCGCCCTGAACGACGAGGATTCCAAGAACCTGCTCGACCTGATCGACGGCCTGCGCCGCGACCAGGGCATCACGGCCATCATCATCTCCCACAAGCTCAACGAGATCGCCTACTCCGCCGACGCGGTGCAGGTCATCCGAGACGGCCACACCATCAGCCATATCGACATCGACGCCGAGCACCCGCTGGACCAGGACGTGCTGATCCGCGACATGGTGGGCCGCCCGCTGACCAACCGCTACCCGGTGCACGAGAGCCACATCGGCAAGGAGATGTTCCGCGTCGAGGACTGGAAGATGCATCACCCGCTCGACGAGAACCGCCTGGTCGCCAAGGACGTGAGCTTCAACGTGCGCGCCGGCGAGATCGTGGGCATGGCCGGCCTGATCGGCGCGGGCCGCACCGAGACCGCCATGAGCGTGTTCGGCCGCCAGTACGGCACCAACGCCTCCGGCAAGATCTTCGTGGAAGGCAAGGAAGTCAAGTTCCCGACCGTGCGCTCCGCCATCGACCACGGCGTGGCCTACGCCACCGAGGATCGCAAGGTCTACGGCCTGAACCTCATGAAGACCATCCGTGAGAACACCTCCCTGGCCAGCCTCAAGGAACTGTCCAACAAGCTGGGCGTGGTGGACGAGACCCGCGAGAAGCAGACGGCCGAGAAATACCGCAAGGAGTTCCGCACCAAGGCCCCGACCATCGAGATGCCGGCCGGCAACCTGTCCGGCGGCAACCAGCAGAAGGTCGTGCTCGCCAAGTGGATGGCCACCGATCCCAAGGTCCTGATCCTGGATGAGCCGACCCGAGGCATCGACGTGGGTGCCAAGTACGACATCTACGAGATCATCGACCAGCTGGCCGACTCCGGTTCCGCGGTGATCGTGATCAGCTCCGAACTGCCCGAACTGCTCGGCATCTGCGACCGCATCTACACGATGAGCGCGGGCCAGATCACCGGTGTGTTCAACGCCAAGACCACCAACCAGGAGGAGCTCATGAAGTACATGACCTCCCCGACGGCCCTGCCCAAGGACCAGGTCTTCGCCTGACGCCGCCAGCCGGCCCGATCGACGCGCCGGCATCGTGATAAAGCAAAGAAGCTTCGAAAGGATAATCCCCAAATGTCTACCGCAACCGTTTCCCCCGCCGCGAAGAAGGGCGAGGAGCAGAGCCTCAAGTCCCTGCTGCTGGGCAACATGCGCTCCTACGGCATCTACCTGGCCCTCGTGCTGGTCATCATCGTCTTCCAGATCCTGACCGCGGGCCGCCTCCTGAACCCGAACAACGTGGTGGCCCTGTTCCAGCAGAACGCCTACGTGCTCATCGCCGCCATCGGTATGTTGATGATCATCATCGCCACCCACATCGATCTGTCCGTGGGCTCCGTGGTCGCCTTCATCGGCGGCGTCGGCGCGCTGGCCATGAAACACGGCGTGCCGTGGTGGGCCGCGATCCTGCTGATGATCGCCATCGGTCTGGTCATCGGCGCATGGCACGGCTTCTGGGTCGCCTACGTCGGCGTCCCCGGCTTCGTGACCACCCTGGGCGGCATGCTCATCTTCCGTGGCCTCGCCACCGTCGTGGCCGGCGAGTCCATCCCGGTCTCCAACGCCGCCTTCCGCGCCATCTCCAAGGACTATGTGCCGACCATCTTCGTGGGACCGTACGCGCTGACCGCACTGATCGTGGGCATCGCCGCCATCGTGCTCGTGATCTGGAGCCAGCTGTCCAAGCGCGCCAAGGCCGTCAAGAACGGTCTGCCGGCCCAGCCGATGAGCTTCGTGGTCCTCAAGTGCGTGGTCGCCGCCCTCGCCATCGGCTACGTCACCTACCTGCTGGCCATGTCCGGCAACGCCACCCAGGGCGGCATCCCGATTGTCCTCGTGATCATCGGCGTGCTGGTGTGCGTGTACTACTTCGTGCTCAACCGCATGGTCTTCGGCCGTAACGTCTACGCCGTCGGCGGCAACCGCAAGGCCGCCATCCTCTCCGGCATCGACACCAAGAAGGTCGACTTCGAGATCTTCCTGAACATGGGCTTCCTGGTCTCCATCGCCTCCATCATCACCCTCTCCCGCCTGGCCTCCGCTTCCGCCCAGACCGGTATGGAGTTCGAGATGGACGCCATCGCCGCCTGCTTCATCGGTGGCACGGCCGTCACCGGTGGTATCGGTACCATCCCCGGCGCCATGGTCGGCGCTCTGATCATGGGCGTCCTGAACCAGGGCCTGTCCATCATGGGTGTGGACGCCGCCTGGGTCAAGACCATCAAGGGCCTCGTGGTCATCGCCGCCGTGGCCTACGACCTGCTCTCCAAGAAGAAGAAGGGCTGATCTCGCAATCCGTGGGGTCCGGGCCGCATCTTCCAACGGATCGGGCTCCACAAGGATAGGAACGTAGTTCCCATTCCTCCTCCGAAAGGGACGTCGCTCAGGCGGCGTCCCTTTTCCGTGTTGCTGCGCCGGATGCACAACCGGCGCTATGTATGCGGTTCGACCATCATGCCGCATACATAACGCCGGTTAGGGCATCGAAAACGGCGCTATGTATGCGTGGCCTTCGTTGGGCCGCATACATAACGCCGTTTTGATGGTTTTGATGATGTGAGGGGAGTTGAAGGCTACTTCTTCTTCGCCTTCTTGACGCGCTTGGCCTTGCCGGCGGGCTTCTTGGGTTCGAGGAACGGCCACTTGCCCAGCGCCCACTGGTGGAATGGCGGAATCTTGCCGACCGCGAAGCCGACCGCCAGTCCGGCCACGATGGCCCATGTCTCCAGATCCCGCTCGGCGATGAGCAGGCCGATGAACACCAGCGCGATGACGAAGCACATCATCTGCGATGCGCGCGACTGCTTGGTGGTCACCTGGTCGGCCTTCATCGGAATGAGGCCCAGGAACGTGCCGCAGGGTATGCAGACGATGCCCAGCGCCGCGCTGATGGCGATGTCCAAAGTAGTTGAATCCATGATGCTCCTTCGATGACGCATATCCGCATGCCGTGCCGCTCCGATCGTGCCGTTGGCCGTCGGTCGTTGGCTGTTTGCCCAGCCGGCGGCGAATCGCGATGAAGCGGGGACGATACGGTCTGTGAACAATAGTAAAGCGGCAACCGCCAGAGCAGGCCGTCACCGCTTGAAAAGCCTTTGATATGTCGTGATTACTGATGGGCCGTCGGCGAAGCCAACGGCGGGGAAGTCAGTTGTTCTTCGAATTGGATTCCGTCTTGGTGTCAGCGACTTCCGTGGTTTCGCCGGTGCCGGGCGCTTCGTCGTCCTGCCCGCCGTCCTCGACGTCCTCGGCATCGTCGTCGCCCGGCTCCTCGTCATCGTGCTTTCCGGGCTGACGCCACCACAGGATCAGCGCATTGGCCGCGCAGTAGACGGCCGCGATGCCGATGCACACCAGGAAGATGATGTTCGACGTGCTGATCATCGTGCCATCGGCCATCGATTCCTGGACGGACTGCCAGATCCAGACCACACAGGCCAAAGCGGTCAGGGCGTACAGCATCATACGTGAGCGATCATTCATAAGCGTTCTCCAAAATAGTGCAAACCATTCGATTATAACGGGGCTGCCATGGCGGGCCGTCGCCTTACGCGACGGCGATCGGCAGGCCGGTTCGGTGTCTGTCAGTCGCCGGCATGACCACTGCCGCCACCGCATCTCAACGTTGCGATTCTTTGGCGACAGGAAGGCCGCCGGCCAAGTCGGACATCGTCGCATATTCATGCGCGCGTGCCGGCCTGACCGACGGCCTGATGCGTATCTATGGCGGAAATCCTATGGCTCGGTTAAATCAAAATTGACATGCCCCTATTCTTGGCTCCCCTTGTCAGGACATTGCCGTGAAGCAAACAGCGGAGCTGTTTGTAGGCAATGTGCGAGACGACAGTCGAGCCAACAGAATGCGAACGGAGTTCGTCATTAATTTGCAGGACGAGCTGGCGGCGAAGCCGACTGAGGGGTAGTCCAATGGCATTCATGTCAACCTGGGTTTAACAAAGCCAATCCTATCGGCGTATGCCTAAGGCTGCCTCAGCCGCGGGCCTTGGCGTAGGCGGCGTACACGGCCTCGGTGGGTTCGCCGGTCTCCACGCCCTCGATGCTGAGCTCCCAGGCGGGAGGCTCGGCCTCGCCGGACAGCACCCAGGCGGCCTGACGGGCGGCACCGATGGCCACGTACTCGTCGGTGGCCGGACGGGTCACATCCATGCCCAGGATCGAGGGGGCCAGCGTGCGGATCGCCACGGACTTCGCGCCGCCGCCGATGAGCAGGATGCGGCTGATCTGGGCGCCCAGGGAGCGGATGAGCTCCAGGCAGTCGCGCTGGGAGCACAGCAGGCCCTCCACGAACGCGCGGGCCAGGTTCTCCTTGGTGGTGTTGTGCAGCGTCAGACCGGTCAGGGACGCGGTGGCGTCCGGACGGTTCGGCGTGCGCTCGCCGTCGAAGTACGGCACCAGCGTGATGCCGCCCGCACCCGGCTCGGACTTGAACGCCAGTTCGGCCAGCTCGTCATAGTCCACGCCCAGCGCCGCACGGCCGGCGTCCAGGATGCGCGAACCGTTGATGGTGCAGGCCAGCGGCAGATAGTGGCCGGTGCAGTCGGCGAAGCCGGAGACGGAACCGGAAAGGTCGTACACCGGGTTCTCGGCGATGGCAGCGGCCACGCCGGAGGTGCCCAGCGAGATGGAGACGTCGCCCACGGCCATGCCCAGGCCCAGCGAGGCCATGGCGTTGTCGCCGCCGCCGGGGCCCAGGATGCAGCCGCCTTCGACGTCCTTGCCGGCGATGGCGGGGGAGGCCTTGACCGCGGCGGACTCGGTGGGGCCGAGCACGGTGGGCAGCACGATGGCGTCCGCATGGGCCTTGGCGGCCTCCTCGCCTTCGGCCGGGGCCAGCACCATGGCGATGAGGTCGCGGCGGTACTCGTCATGCGCGGCGTCGTAGTAGATGGTGCCGGAGGCGTCGGAACGATCGGTGAACAGGGCCTCGAGATGGGCGTCCTCGCCCTCGGCCACCGGACCGTAGCCGGCGATGCGCCAGCTCAGCCAGTCGTGCGGCAGACAGATGGCGGCGATCTTCCTGGCGTTCTCGGGCTCGTTCTCGGCCACCCACGCCACCTTGGTCAGCGTGTAGGAGGCCACGGGGGAGGAGCCGACAGCCTTGACCCAGCGCTGCTTGCCGCGGGCGGTCACATCCTCGGGCTCGTTGTCCTCGGCCGGGGCCTCGCCGAGCTTGTCGATGAGGGCTGCGGCCTGCGGGGCGGAGCTGATGTCGTTCCACAGCATGGCGTCGCGGATCACATTGCCCTGCTTGTCCAGAATCACCATGCCGTGCTGCTGGCCGCCCACGGCGAGGGCCGCCACGTCATCCAGGCCGCCGGCCTGCTCTGCCGCCTGCTGGAAGGCCTCCCACCAGAACTCGGGGTTGACGGAGGTGCCGTCCGGGTGCTTGGCCTGGCCGAAGCGAACCTGCTCGCCCGTCTCGGCGTCCGTGATGCGGACCTTGGTTGATTGGGTTGACGTATCGACGCCGGCAACCAGTACTTTCGCCATGTATTCCTCCTCGGTGAGGTTCGTGCGCCTGATATCCACTGATATATCCGGATATTCGACGCGCCATGCTGAATAAGTTAGACGATTAAACTATACTGTATTCCAAGCCGCGATTGCAAACGGAAACACGCGAAGAAGCGTGCGATGGCAATCGTCGGGCGTGCGTAAGACGGTATTGTTTGTGAGGGGCTCTCGGTGACGCTGGGGGAGCGGAATCACGGAAAGGCAGGGCGGCATGGCGGGACTACGCAGAATCAATCAGGAAGATTTGCGCAACCATAACCTCTCGGTCACGCTCGACACCCTGTTGCGCGCGCAACGGCCGATGAGCCGTGCGGACCTCGCCAAGGAGACCGGGCTGACCAAGGCCACCATGTCGCTGCTGGCCTCGATGCTGCTGGATGGCGGGGTGATCCAGGAGGACGATCCGGTGGTGCTCACCACCTACGGCCGTCCCAGCACGCCGCTGAAGATCCGTGGCGGTACCATCGCCGGCATCGGACTGCAGATCAACACCGATGGCTATGGCTGTCTGGCGCTCGACCTCAACGGCGACACGCTCGGTCAGGAGTGGGTCAGCGCGGACATGACCGACACGAACCCCTACGAGATCTTCGCCAAACTGGACGCCATGACCTTCCCGTTGGAAAGCCGGCTCAAGCGCCGCGGCTGCAAGGTGGTGGGCTCCGGCCTCGCCCTGCCGGGCATCGTGACGGATGACATGTGGCTGCTCGTGGCCCGCAACCTCGGCTGGGAGAATGTGAACCTGACCCGGTTCAACGTGGTGCGCAGGCTGGATGTGGTGGCCGGCAACGAGGCCAAGATGGCCGCCATCGCCCAGATCCCCGGGTACGCCACCGAGCGTGCGGGCTTCCTGAACGTGGTGGACCGCACGGATTCGTTCATCTACCTGTCCACCGACATCGGCATCGGCGGCGCCGTGGTGCGCGACGGCGAGGTGGTGACCGGCTCGCACGGATTCGCCGGCGAGATCGGCCACATGTCCGTCTCGATGGATGGGCCGTTGTGCCTGTGCGGACGGCATGGTTGCCTGGAGGCGTTCGCCGGCCGACGCGCGCTGGTGGAGGCGGCCGGCATCGCCGAAAACGAGGAGGCCACCAGTTCCGAGGCCATCGAGAAGTTCCTGCAGCGCTGGCGTTCCGGCGATCCGAAGGTGGCCGCGGTGGTGGACGAGGCGGCCGATGCGCTGGTCTCCGCCATGGCCTCCGCCGTGAACATGGTGGACGTGGATACGGTGCTGCTCGGCGGCCTGTGGACGCACTTCGGCGACGAGCTGGCCACCGTGCTCGAAGGCCGGCTGCGTTCCGAGATCCTGGGCTATCCGAACGTGAAGATCCGCGTGTTCGTGCCGCCGGTGTCCGAGCATCCCTCGCTGTACGGCGCCGCCGAAATGGGTCTGCGTCGGTTCATCGAGAATCCGCTCGCCTACATCGGGCAGTAGCGGACGTATGTCTGGTGCGTATGGCGACCGTTGAACCCTGGACCGTTGAACCTTGGACCGTACGGTCCAGGGTGCGGGGATTGCCGATGAGCCGAGGATATGCGGGGCGTGTGGTTCCGTGCGGCCCGTGCTACACTGGACAGGTTGGCTTCCGCGGCGCTTCGCGGGTGAAAGGCCAGCGTGGGGCCATAGCTCAGTCGGTTAGAGCATGCGACTCATAATCGCCCGGTCCTCGGTTCAAGCCCGAGTGGCCCCACTTATGCTGTTTTCGGCGCGCCCGTCCGCCCATGCGAGTACAATCCCAAAGGTTCCGGTTCACGCATACCATAGGGGCATGCGACCCGGGTCCCCCGAATCATTAGGAGACGCAAATGAAGCAGGGTATCCATCCTGATTACCACCCCGTTGAGGTGACGTGCTCGTGCGGCAACACCTTCGTGACCCGCACCGCTGGCAAGGAAGATCACATGTTCGTTGACGTGTGCTCTCAGTGCCACCCGTTCTACACCGGCAAGCAGAAGATTCTCGATACCGGTGGCCGCGTTGCTCGCTTCGAGAAGCGCTACGGCAAGAGGAGCAAGTAGCATTCTTCACGCCAGTCCATCTCGGTCCGGCATGCTTCGGCATGTCCGCCGTGGGACTGGCGTTTTTGTATTCTTTTCACCCTTCACCATTCATCACGTATTCCAGTTCAGGTTCCATCCACGGAAAGAAGCGAAAGAAGCGTCATGGCAGACGAACAGTTCCCGGCGGCGGCGACCGCGCTTGAGGAGTATGAATCCATCGAACAGCAGATGGCAAGCCCCGAAATCGTGTCCAACCCGGACAAGCTGCGCAAGCTGGGGCGCCGCCATGCCGAACTCGGCGCCATCGTGGGCGCCTACAAGTCCTGGCTGCAGGTGAAGGACGACCTCGAGGCCGCGCGCGAGATGGCCGACGAGGACCCCGATTTCGCCGATGAGGCCAAGCGACTGGAGGAGGAGCTGCCGGCCGCCGAGGAGAAGCTGCGCACCGCGCTTATCCCGCGCGACCCGGACGACGCGCGCGACACCATCATGGAGATCAAGGCCGGCACCGGCGGCGAGGAGGCCGCGCTGTTCGCCGGCGACCTGCTGCGCATGTACACCCGGTACGCCGAGAAGCGCGGCTGGACCGTGAACGTGCAGTCCGAGAACACCACCGAGCTTGGCGGCGTCAAGGACGTGCAGATCGCCATCCGTGCCAAGGGCACGCCCGCCCCGGAGGACGGCGTGTGGGCCTCCATGAAGTACGAGGGCGGTGTGCACCGCGTGCAGCGTGTGCCCGTCACCGAATCGCAGGGCCGCATCCAGACCTCCGCCGCCGGCGTGATCGTGTTCCCCGAGGCCGACGAGGACGACGACGAGATCGAGATCGATCCGAAGGACCTCAAGATCGACATCTTCATGAGCTCCGGCCCCGGTGGCCAGTCCGTGAACACCACGTACTCCGCCGTGCGCATGACCCACATCCCCACCGGCATCGTGGTGAGCATGCAGGACGAGAAGTCGCAGATCCAGAACCGCGCCGCCGCCCTGCGCGTGCTCAAGTCCCGCCTGCTGGCCATGAAGCATGAGCAGGAGGCCGCCGAGGCCGCCGACATGCGCCACTCGCAGGTCCGTTCGCTGGACCGCTCCGAGCGCATCCGCACGTACAACTTCCCGGAGAACCGCATCGTCGACCATCGCACGAACTACAAGGCCTACAATCTGGACGCCGTGCTCGACGGCGACCTGCAGGCCGTGATCGATTCCGACATCCAGGCCGACGAAGCCGAACGCCTCGCCAACCAGCAATGATCATTTCCGATGTGATTCGTGAGTCGGCGGCGCGACTGCGCGAGGCCGGCATCGAAACGCCCGAGCATGATGCGAAACTGCTGCTGGCCGAAGCGGCCGGTGTGGAGCTGCGTGACGTGGACAAGGCGCTGCTCATGGGAAGTGCGCTTGAATACGACGAGGCCCGGTTCTCGGCCATGCTGGAGCGCCGCGCCAAGCGCGAGCCGTTGCAGTACATCGTGGGTCATGCGCCCTTCCGCTACCTTGACCTGAAGGTCGGTCCGGGTGTGTTCATTCCACGCCCCGAGACGGAGACCGTGGTCCAGGCCGGTTTGGACTGGATGACCCGTCACGGGCTCATGCACCCGCGTGTGGTGGATTTGTGCGCCGGTTCGGGCGCCATCGGTCTCGCCGTGGTCACTGAAGTGCCCGGCAGCCAGGTGTGGGCCGTGGAACTGTCGGCGCGCACGGCCGAATGGACGCGCCGGAACCTGGCGGAAACCGCGAAACGATACCCGTCCATCGCCTCCAACTACCAGCTGGAATTGGGCGACGCCACGTCGCTGACTACGTTGGCTCAATTGGACGGCACGGTGGACATGGTCATCACCAATCCGCCGTACGTACCCGAAACGGACGTGCCCGAACAGCCCGAAGTACGCGACTGGGATCCCGAACTGGCCCTGTATGGCGGTTCGGCGGACGGCACGCTGATTCCCGAACGCATTATCGAGCGCGCGTTCCGTCTGTTGAAGCCTGGTGGCGCGCTGGTGATGGAACACGACGTAACCCAGGGCGGCCGTCTGGTTGCCTACGCCAAAGCCACCGGTTTCACGACCGCCATAACCGGCCAGGACTGGACCGGCCGCGACCGCTACCTCTTCGCGGAGAAATAGGCCTATCTTGGCTCCCCTCGCTGAGGGGAGCTGGCCGCGTAGCGGACTGAGGGGAGCCGGAGAAGAAACTACAGCGCGTAATACTGCAGCGCGGAGGCGTCCTTGTCGGTGATTTCGCGAATCGGGCGGGCCGGATTGCCCACGGCCACGGTGTGCGGCGGAATGTCGCGCGTGACCACCGAACCGGCACCGATCACGCAGCCCTCGCCGATCGTCACGCCGCCGATCACCGTCACATTGCCGCCGAACCAGCAGTTCGAACCGATCACGATCGGCTTGCCGTACTCGTAGTCGTACATCGAACCGTCCGCGGCCTCGCGCACGTTGCGGTCCTGCCAACGCAGCGGGTGCATCGGCGGCAGCAGCGAGACGTTCGGTCCGAACAGCACATCATCGCCGATGGTGACCGGGCAGCAGTCGAGCACGGTGAAATTGAAGTTGGCGAACACGCGGTCGCCGATGGTGGTGTGGCAGCCGTAGTCGAAGAACACCGGGCCCAGAATGTCAAGGTGCTTGCCGTGACCCGGCAGCAGTTCGTCGAGGATGGCGTTGCGGGTGGCGTGGTCGGCGCGCGAGGTGGCATTGAAGCGCGTGCACAGGTCGGCGGACTTGTCTCGCAGGGCGACGAGTTCCGGATCGGCCGGGTTGTACAGGCGGCCGGCGAGCATCTCCTCGTGTTCGCTGGCGCGCGGCAAGCGCAGTTCCACGGGCGGCAGCTCGGCGGCGGGATTGATGGAATCGGAACCGTTGGGTTCGGCTGGATTGGCGGTTGCGGCGGCGATGTCGCTCATGGGAGGTCCTCCATATTATTGCGTAAGGAAACAAAAACCGGGCTCCATTGTAATGACCCGCACCGCATACGGGCCTGCGTTGCTCGCATTTGGTTCGACGATTTGACTTCCATCTCCGGCGACCGTACCCGTCCGGGCGCAATGGTGCAATGATAGATTGTGAATCAACAGGCGAACGGAGGCAAGGGCGTGAGTAGGGGAGCAGCGCTGAAGGTCACGGAGGAATCATTGGCCGAGGCCGCGCGCGTCATACGCGAGGGCGGCCTGGTCGTCATCCCCACGGACACGGTGTACGGCGTGGCGTGCGACCCGCGCAACACGGATGCCATCGATCGCATCTATCGGCTCAAGCGCCGCCCGCGATACAAGGCGCTGCAGGTGCTGCTCGCCTCCGTCGACCAGTTGGATGAGCTCGGTCTCGACCTGCCGTCGCCGCTGAATCGTCTTTCCGCGGCGTTCCTGCCCGGCGCGTTCTCGCCGATCGCCGTGGCACGTCCGGACTGCACGCTGAAAACGTTGGCCGACACCGCCGACGGTCGTCCCGGCACGCAGGGCATCCGCATCCCGAACTCCGCGCTGGCGCTGCGCATCCTCAAGGCCACCGGTCCGGTCGCGGCCTCCAGCGCTAACCGTTCCGGCGAGGAGAGCGCCCAGAGCGTCGAGGAGGCCATCGCCGCGTTCGGCGACGAAGTCGACCTGTATCTGGACGGCGGCCCCACGCCGGGCCATGTCTCCAGCACCGTGGTGCGCGCCGATCCGTACGGTCGTGACGGCATCGAGATCCTGCGTGAGGGCGTCATCGCCCAAAGCGTGATTCGCAAGGCCCTCCACCTCAACGGCGGGGGACTGGGCGCATGAGAATCTATCTTCTGGTGGCCGCCATCGCCGGCGGCGTGACCTGGCTCGTGACCCCGCTGATCCGTCACGTGGCCATCGAAATCGGCGCGGTGGGCGAGGTCCGCGCACGCGACGTGCACACCGTGCCTACCCCGCGCATGGGTGGTCTCGGCATGCTCATCGGCTTCGTGGCGGCGATGGTCTTCGCCAGCCGCCTGCCGTTCCTGTCCGGCCTGTTCGCCGGCAGCTATCAGATGTGGGTGATCCTCGCCGGTGGCGTGATGATCAGCCTGCTCGGCATGGCGGACGACCTGTGGGACCTCGACTGGATGCTCAAACTCGCCGGGCAGCTGCTCATCTCCGTGTTCGTGGCATGGGGTGGTCTGCAGATCATCTCGCTGCCGTTGGGCGGTCAGCTGGTCACCGCAAGCCCCAGCCTGTCCATGGCGATCACGGCGTTCCTCATCGTGGCCTCCATCAACGCGGTCAATTTCGTGGACGGCCTGGACGGCCTGGCCGCGGGCATCGTGGCGATCGGCGGCATCGCGTTCGCCGCGTACTCCTATATCATCGCCCGTTCCTCGCCGAGCTATGCCTCACTCGCCACGCTCATCGATGTGGGTCTCGTGGGCATCTGCGTGGGCTTCATCCTGCATAACTGGCATCCCGCCAAACTGTTCATGGGCGATTCCGGCTCCATGCTGCTCGGCTACCTCATCACCTGCGCGTCCATCGTGATGACCGGTCGTCTCGACCCGGCCTCGATTCACGCCAGCATCTACCTGCCCGTCTTCATGCCGATCCTGCTGCCGATCCTGGTGCTGTTCCTGCCCGTGCTGGACATGTGCCTGGCCATCGTGCGACGTTTGGCCAAGGGACAGTCGCCGATGCATCCGGACCGCATGCACCTGCACCACCGCATGCTCAAGATCGGTCATTCGGTGCGTGCCGCCGTGCTCATCCTGTGGGGTTGGGCGGCGCTCATCGCATTCGGTTCGTTGATGATCCTGTTCTTCAAGGCGCAGCACGTGGCCATCGGCATGGCAATCGCGGTGGTGGTGCTCACCATCGCCACCATGTACCCGTATCTCAAGCACCGCATCCCGGAGATGCGTGCGGAGAACCTGGCGATGGAGGCCGCGCGCAAGAAGGCCCACCACGCCACGGCCGAGTCGGGCCAGCCCACCGGACTCGTGCCGGGGGAGGGGAAGACCTCTGCCGATGCACCTGATATGCCGGGCGCCATCGCCGCGTCTGCGGCACCCGTCGCGCCTGGGCATCCGGAAGCGTCGGAATCGGAGAAGAAGCCGGCATAATACCGGATTGCGCGGGGCAGTATAGACCATGCGTGTCGTGAAGGTCAGCGTGTATTCATATAGTGTTTACATGGCTACAAACCTTGATGAATTGAACGCCCAGTCGGCGTACGCCCCCCTTCCCCCGATTTTCGCCAAGCTCGGCCTTGCATATGACGATGTGCTCCTGCTGCCGAACGAGACGGACGTCATCCCCTCCGAAGTGGACACCACCACGCAGCTGACCCGCAAGATCACCATGAAGGCGCCGGTTCTCTCCGCCGCCATGGATACCGTGACGGAGTCCGAGATGGCCATCGCCATGGCCCGCAACGGTGGTATCGGCGTGCTGCACCGCAATCTCTCCATCGATGACCAGGCCGCCCAGGTCGATGTGGTCAAGCGTTCCGAGTCCGGCATGATCACCGACCCGCTGACCGTGAACCCCGAGGTCACCCTGGCCGATCTCGACAAGCTGTGCGGCAAGTTCCACATCTCCGGCCTGCCGGTGGTGGACAAGGAGAACAAGCTCGTCGGCATCATCACCAACCGCGACATGCGCTTCATCGCCTCCGAGGATTACGACACCCTCAAGGTCAAGGACGTCATGACCAAGGACAACCTGGTCACCGGCCCGTCCAACATCTCCAAGGACGACGCCCACCGTCTGCTGGCACAGCACAAGGTCGAGAAGCTGCCGCTGGTCGATTCCGAAGGCCACCTGACCGGCCTGATCACCGTGAAGGACTTCGTCAAGACCGAGCAGTACCCGGACGCCACCAAGGACGAGCAGGGCCGCCTGCGCGTGGCCGCCGGCGTCGGCTTCCTCGGCGACGCCTGGCAGCGTGCCTCCGCCCTGATGGAGGCCGGCGTGGACGTGCTCGTGGTCGATACCGCCAACGGTGAGGCCCGTCTCGCCCTCGACATGATCTCCCGCCTGAAGCACGACTCCGCCTTCGACGGCGTGCAGATCATCGGCGGCAACGTCGGCACCCGTTCCGGCGCCCAGGCCATGATCGACGCCGGCGCAGACGCCGTCAAGGTCGGCATCGGCCCCGGCTCCATCTGCACCACCCGCGTGGTCGCCGGCGTCGGCGTCCCGCAGCTCACCGCCGTGTACGAAGCCGCCCAGGCCTGCAAGGCCGCCGGCGTGCCGTGCATCGCCGACGGTGGCATCCACTACTCCGGCGACATCGCCAAGGCCCTCGTGGCCGGCGCCTCCTCCGTGATGCTCGGCGGCACGCTCGCCGGTTGCGAGGAAGCCCCGGGCGAGAAGGTGCTCCTGCACGGCAAGCAGTACAAGCTGTACCGTGGCATGGGCTCCCTCGGCGCCATGGCTCCGCGCGGCAAGAAGTCCTACTCCAAGGACCGTTACTTCCAGGCTGACGTCACCTCCAACGACAAGGTCGTGCCGGAAGGCGTGGAAGGCGAGGTTCCGTACCGCGGACCGCTCAACGCCGTGCTCTACCAGATGCTCGGTGGCCTGCACCAGTCCATGTTCTACATCGGTGCCCACAACATCTCCGAGATGAGCGAGAAGGGCCGCTTCATCCGCATCACCGATGCCGGCCTGCGCGAATCCCACCCGCACGACATCGTGATGACCGCCGAGGCCCCGAACTACTCCGGCTTCCACAACAACTGATGCCGGTCACGGCCGGTGATTCGCCGACATAGCAGGTGATTCGCCGCGTCCCATACTTGAGGCTCCCTTTCCTCTACGGAAAGGGAGCCTCTTTGTATTCCCCGCGGTATAGTCTGAACTGTTCTGATTACGAGCGACAGTTACGGAAGGCGGCCCACGATGGTGGATGCACATGACGCGGAAACGTACAGCGCGAAGGACTCGCGCCTGATCTGGATCGATTGCGAGATGACCGGACTCGACATCTTCGGCGGCGACGAGCTGGTCGAGGTGTCCGTGGTGCCCACCGACTTCGATCTCAACGTGCTGGACGAGGGCGTGGACTTCGTCATCAAGCCTTCCGATGCCGCCGTGGCCCACATGAACGACTTCGTGCGCAACATGCACACCCGCTCCGGCCTCATCAACGAATGGGAGCACGGCCTGAGCCTTGCCGAGGCCGAGCAGAAGGTCACCGAATACGTGCTGCGCTTCACCCCGGACGGCGTCAAGCCCTTGCTGGCCGGCAACACCATCGGCTCGGACAAGAAGTTCCTCGACCACTACATGCCGGGACTCATGAGCCACCTGCATTACCGCAGCGTGGACGTGAGCACCTTCAAGGAGCTCGCACGCCGCTGGTACCCGGCGGTCTACGAGAACCGCCCGCCGAAGAACGGTGGCCACCGCGCGCTTGCGGACATCATCGAGTCGCTGGACGAGCTGCGTTACTACCGCAAGGCCTTCATGGCCCCGGTGCCCGGCCCGGACGAGGCCGAGGCCAAGGCCATCGCTGCCGACATTGAAGCCACCAGCATCCTCAACAAGTAGTCTGTTTGTGGCTCTGTTCAACCAAGATTGACATGGCCCTTATTCTTGCTGGCTCGCGGAAGCGAGACTGAGGGGTAGTCCAATGGAATTCATGTCAATCTTGGTTTAACAGAGCCTTGTTTTTCGTGGCTCCCCTCTCCGCTCCCTCCGAGAGGGGAGTACTCACCACTCAATCGGGCATCGGATATCACGGGAATCGAAAGGAACACCAATGCGCCAAAGCGAGGCCCTGGCCATCCTGAACGCCGGCGCGAACGTGTTCCTGACCGGTGCCCCAGGCGCCGGCAAGACGTACACGCTCAACGAATTCATCCGTCAGGCGCGGGCGGACGGCGCCGAAGTGGCCGTCACCGCGTCCACCGGCATCGCCGCCACGCACATCAACGGCCAGACCATCCACTCATGGAGCGGCGTGGGCGTGGCCACGAGCCTGACGGCCAACCTGTTGAAACTCATCCGTTCCCGTCGTCGCCGCAAGATCCAGGCCGCGGACATCCTCGTCATCGACGAGGTCTCCATGCTGCACGCCTGGCTGTTCGATATGGTCGATCAGGTCTGCCGGCTGGTTCGCCACGACCCGCGTCCGTTTGGCGGCATCCAGGTGGTGCTCTCTGGCGACTTCTTCCAGTTGCCGCCCGTCTCCGTATCCGGTCGCAACAACGACCTGATTGCCCCGACCCCGGAATTCGTGGCCGCACGCGAACGCTATGCCAAGGCCGACCGTAATCCGGAAGGTTTCGTCACCGAATCACTGGTGTGGGACGAACTCAATCCCGCCGTCTGCTACCTGACCGAACAACATCGTCAGGACACCGGCGACCTGCTCACCGTACTCACCGACATCCGCGCCGGCGGCGTGACCCAGCACGACCGCGAGGTGCTGCTGACCCGACTGGGACGTATGCCCGAACCCGGTCAGGTGGCCGTCCACCTGTTCCCCGTCAACCGGCAGGCCGACGGGCTCAACGATATGAGACTGGCCCAGATCGCGCTTGACGAGCATGAGTTCCACGCCGAGACCGCGGGCCCGGCGAATCTGGTGGACCGACTCAGGAAGAACATGCTCGCTCCGGAACGGCTGGTGCTCAAGACCGGTGCGGCGGTGATGGCGCTGCGCAACGATTCCGACCATCAGTTCGTCAACGGCTCGCTTGGCACTGTGCGCGGGTTCGCGCCCGAAGCCAAGGGTGGCTGGCCCATCGTGGAGTTCGAGAACGGCAATATCGTCACGATGAAACCGGCGGACTGGGAGATGATGGACGGCGACACCGTGCTCGCCTCCGTGCGGCAGGTGCCGTTGCGGTGCGCGTGGGCCATCACCATCCACAAGTCGCAGGGCATGACGCTCGATCGTGCGGTGATGGACCTGCGACGCACCTTCGCGCCCGGCATGGGCTATGTGGCGCTCTCCCGCGTGGAATCGCTGGACGGACTGTATCTGGCCGGTGGCAACGAACGCATGTTCCTGGTCTCGCCGGACGCCGTGATGCTCGACGGAGACCTGCGCGAGGCCTCGGCCGCCGCTTCCGACCAACTGGCCGCGGACGGAGCCGCCGCCTTCAAGCCCACCGGTCTTGCCGCCGGCGATGACGAATTCAATCAGGACGCACTGTTCTGAATCGGGGTTGCATTGTTGAACCCAATTGATATGGCTTTGTTCAACCAAGATTGACATGGCCCTTATTCTTGGCTCTTATTGCCAGCGGAGCTGGCGGCGAAGCTGACTGAGGGTATGTCAATCGTGATGCAGTGAAGTATCGAGCACCATCGGGCTACCATGGAAGGTGAGGTGGTCGTTATGGTGCATTCCGATATCTTCCACAGGAACAACGAGGTTCATGAACCGCTCGAAACCGGCGCTGCGGGTGCGGCGGCGGTGCGGCCGGCGTCGGTGGCCGGTTCGTTCTACCCGGCCGACCGAGTGACGTTGAAGCAGCTCATCAACCGGCAGCTCGATTATGGCCGTTCGTTGGTGCGGCGGTTGGCTCCGAATCTTCCGACCGGTGTACCGAAAGCGGTGATTGTGCCGCATGCCGGGTACGTGTATTCCGGCACCACGGCGGCGCTTGCCTACGCATTGCTGGAACGCGGCCGTGGCATGGTGAAGCGTGCGGTGATTGTGGGGCCGACCCATCGTGTGGCGGTCCGCGGCGTGGCCTGCTCCACGTGGGATGCGTTCGAGACGCCATTGGATGTGACTCGTGTGGATACCGCGGCTGAATGCCGTGCGTTGGGAATGGCTGCGACTGATTCCGTCAATCGTGATTCCGGCGAGAGACATGGTGGGAATGGTGCTGCTGCTGGCACGAGCACGGATAATGCCGGCAAAGCTGCCAGTAATGGCCTGGATGCTGCTGGTATTGCTGCTTCTGACCATGCTGGTGCGGATGCTGCCAGTGCGGGCACTGCCGATGCGGGCGACGGCGCACACAAGCTTACATCTCACGGTAATGTTTCACAAGACGTTTCACGCAATGTTTCACGAGGTGTTTCACGTTCCGGACTGCGTTCCGGCATGCACGCTCGGCCAGGTGCTCCCGCTTCTGCGCTGATCGTCAACGACCCCACACACGCCCAGGAGCATGCGGTGGAGGTGCAGATCCCATTCCTGCAAACCATCTTCGGCCCGGACCTTGAAATCGTTCCGCTCAACGCGGGCGACGCCACCGCCAAGGAGGTGGGCGACGTGCTGCGGGCCCTGTGGGGTGGCCCCGAAACCGTCATCGTCATCAGTTCCGATCTTTCGCACTACCATCCTCAGGCCTACGCCCGCGCACTGGACGACCAGACCATCGAGGACATTCTTGCGCTGCGCAAACCCATCCATCCGCGTCGTGCCTGCGGAGCCTACCCGATCAACGGGCTGTTGGACGTGCTGACCGAACGTCATGACATGCATCTGTTCGAGCTCAGCTGCTCCACTTCGGGCGATGACGGTGTGGCGGCGCTCGCCGGCCAGTCACGCCCAGCCATGCATGACCCCGGCGAGCCGGTGGTCGGCTATGCATCCTTTGCCGCGTGGGAGGGCGGCCGGAACGATGCCGAATCAAATGAAGCTGGTCATGATTACACCGATCGTCATGATGACGCCGATATCCATGGCGGTATTGATGCCGCTGGCCGCACTGATGCCGTTGACGGTGCGAATCAGAGCTCCCAAGATTCCGGTACTGACGCGCATCCGGCGGATAGCGGACGCGGTGACGTGCTACTGGCGCTTGCCCGGGCTGCCATCCGGGAGCGACTGGGCATCGATACGGATACACGACGGTCTACCGTCTCCAATGCCAGAGTTGGTGCCAATGCTGACGCCGGTACCGTTACCGATGTTTCCGAATCAGACGCCGGCGTGACTATGGCAACCGAATCGTCGGTGAGTGACATCATCGCGGCCCATCCTTGGCTGCAGCAGTCGGGTGCGAGCTTCGTGACCCTTACCGAATACGGCCGACTGCGTGGATGCATCGGCTCGTTGGTGGCCTACCGCTCGTTGGGGCGCGACGTTGCAGAGCATGCCGTGGATGCGGCGATTCATGACCCACGCTTTGACCCGGTCGCGGCGGCCGAATACCCGCTGTTGAGCGTGGAGGTCTCGGTATTGGGCGAGCCGGAACCCATTGTCGTGACGGCAGATGCCGAGAAATCGGAATCCAACAGGAATGGCGAAGGGGAAGCGACGCAGGGTAGCTGCTGGCATACTCTGACTGATGGGAGCCGTCCCGCAACCACGAATGCAGGCCGGGAACCGAAGCATTCGGGCAGACCAGTAAAATCCCGCGACGAACTTGAATCGGCATTGCGTCCTGGCCGGGATGGGCTGATCATCGTCGACCATCGCGGCCGGAGCGCCACCTTCCTGCCGCAGGTTTGGGAACAACTTCCCGATCCGCACGACTTCGTCTCCCACCTGTTGGCCAAGGCCGGCATTCGCCCATCCTACGATTGGTCTGATGGTGAGATCGACTGCCAGCGCTACGAGGTGACCGCCTATGCCGAGGAATGATGCGGCTACGCATGCCTTTGCTACTGTGAATCGCCTTACCGGGTCGAATGCCATGAGTCGTAAGTCTGTTGATACAGGCGTGTCAATCAATGCTGGTGATTCCACAGGTATGACAGTCGCGCCTGATTCAAGAAGTGTGAATCCCGCAGTCGGCCGGTGGCAAACACGATTCGACGACGGCTCCGGCCGCGCCCGGTGCGAACTCTGCCCGCGACGCTGTGTGCTCAAGCCTGGTCAACGTGGTTTCTGTTTCGTGCGGTCAAACCATGACGGCGTCATCTTGTCCGATACCTATGGACGCAGCTCCGGTTTTGCCGTGGATCCGGTGGAGAAGAAGCCGCTCAATCATTTCCACCCCGGTTCCAGCGTGCTGAGCTTCGGTACGGCCGGGTGCAATTCGGGGTGCCGGTTCTGCCAGAACTGGGATATCGTCAAGGCGCGCAGCTTCGACCGTCTTGGTGTGGAGGCAAGCCCGGAGAAAATCGCGCAGGTAGCGGCGGATCGTGGCATCGATTCGGTGGCGTTCACCTACAACGATCCGATTGTGTTCGCCGAATACGCCATCGATACGGCGGTTGCTTGCCGCGAGCACGGTATTCACCCGATTGCCGTGACCGCCGGATATATGAGTGCGGCCGCACGTCCCGACTTCTATGCGGCCATGGATGCGGCGAACATCGACCTTAAAGGTTTCACCGAGGATTTCTACTGGAAGGTGACCGGCACGCATCTCCAGGATGTGTTGGACACCATTGACTATGCGGTCAACGAGGCGCGCACTCCAGGCGGCGAGCATGTATGGGTGGAGCTCACCACGCTGCTCATCCCCGGTCTCAATGACGATGATGCCCAGCTCCACGCTGAATGCACGTGGATTCGCGAACATCTCGGTCCGGACGTGCCACTGCATTTCAGCGCTTTTCACCCCAGCTACCGGATGATGGACGTGCCGCCCACTCCGCATGAAACCCTGACCCGTGCGCGTGCAATCGCGCTCGGTGAGGGACTGCACTACGTTTACACCGGCAATGTCCACGACCGTGAAGGGGACACTACCTACTGCCCGAATCCGTCATGCCGTGCAAAGCTCATTGAGCGTGACTGGTACCGCATCATCGTCGACCGTCTGTCTGTGGCAAACGGCGGGAACGGCCGTTGCCCCAATTGCGGCACTCCTATAGCCGGTCGTTGGTGACGCTGATTGTGTACGCGACTAACGCAGGTCGCTGATGCGGGCGGCGATGTTGCGCATGGATTTGAGACTGGCCTCATACCGCGCGGCGGTCACGATGAGGATGATGCCTCCGATGAGCAGCCATACCCACCAGTAATGGCGTGAGAATTCCGCAAGCCATGGCCAGATTACCGTGAGGATATGGATGGTCAGTACCACCGCACCGTATATCAGCGGCGCCTGCAATCCCAGCAGCGCTCCCAATAGCAATGTGACGAGCGAGATGGTGAGTAGCGCGAGCATGCGCGGGAAATTGACCGGCTCCAGCTGGCTTGCCAGCAATGAGGGAACCATGAGCAGTGCCAGCGGTGCCCAAAGTGCCGGCCAACTACGCGCCTGCGTGTTGACATGCAGCCGGTATGCTCCCACAATCAGCGCTGCCGAACCCGTGATGATGGCGATGACATCGACCGAGATATACGGATGATGATCCGAAAGCGTCCAAAGCATCAATACCACGGCGGTGAAAATCGCAAAACAGTATGCGAACAGGGCCGAAGCGTAGATGTATCTGGATCGATACGTAGATTGTGCGCCCTGCGGACGCGGGGCTTGCACGTGGGAAGTTGGTTGCGGCCTCAGCTCAATGGTCGAAACCGGTATGGGTGCATTGAACTTGGAAGTCGTTTCTTCCGGCTCGTCCAATCGGGGTTTGGCAGCGAGCACTCCGGTCGCGGCGCAGACCGCTAGCATGAGCATGAATGCCGTCATTGCGGTGATGAACGCGGGAACATCCCTGCGACCGAATTCGCTGAACGTCAGAACCATCAACAGAAACGCGCCGATGATGCTGGCCGTGGTGCGGGCCGGTTCCCCGATGCGTCTGAATGCGCCGGAACGTGGCAACAGACAGCCTGCGGCCATGGCGATGGCCGATACCAACACTGTGGCCAGATAGGCACACATGCGGGCGAGATTCTGATCCGCCATCACCGCCTCAAGACCGCGGCTCAACGGTACGGATACCGAAGCGCATGTCCATACGAGTCCCGCGGTCGGTATGGCGCAGAACAACGGATGCACGGTTTTGCCGGTATGGGTCAAGACCCGTACATGCAGCGTCACCAGCACCACCGCCCATGCAGCGGGGACAAGGACACAGAGCGAAGCCGCCGGAGGGAACGGTTCAGCCGATGACATTACGGAATACATGGTGAAGGATATGGGTGCCAGGAGTGCCATTGAGACAATGGCCGAGGCGACCCACTCGAAATCGGCGTGGCGGGAGTGTCTGCTGGGCTTCAGGAATGCCGCATCCAGCGCAGTGACCAATGCGCCTGCGGCAACGGCCACGGTATTACGCAATCCGGAATCCACCACAGGCAAATCGGTCATGAGCAGGATAAGCGCGAACGGCAATGAGAAGGTCGCATACAACGTATAGGCGCGCAATGGCAGAACCGGTTGCGCAGAGGACTCCGTCACAGCAAAGCTCTGCACGGGATTATCCTGCGTCGAAGGGACCGGTGTGGTGGATTCCGGTATCGGGGAGTGCTGGGTGAAGGCATTCCGAGCCGGAGGATTTTGCGCCGGGAAACCAGCGGAAACGGAAGTCGTCTGGACCGTTTGAGTGTCAGACTCGGACTTACGGACGGATGTATGGAAAGGCGTGCGGATGAGCCGCAACCCCAAGGCGAATGCGGTGATCAGAACTATGATCAGGCCGCTCGCAGTACCCTGCGGCACACGCAGTACCACCACCGGAATATGGCCGATGAGTATAGCGTCGATGGTCAATGCCGCCAGTCCAGCCCACGCGAGTCCTTCGGCGGTGGCCCGCAGCCGCGCAGTCAATGCCACGCCGATACCCAGCGACAACAAGCCGATGCCGCCGATGGCCGCAGCTCTGCCGATATCTCCCAATGTGCTGTACGCCACCAAAGCGAAAGCAAGCACCGCGATGGTCACCAACGCCACACCCAGAATCAGCAGCAGGATCTGCACGCTGGAATGGCGAGGCTGTTCCGGTTCCGGTTGTGTGGAAGGCAGGATTATGGGCACGCCCAAGCCATTGGTGAATGGCGGATACGGTTCCTGCTGGCTGGGGGCGTGTGTTATCGGCGGTGCGTCGGTTGTGGCTGAATATGGTGGAAATGATCCCGTCTCCGCGAAATTCGGCGGTTGCGGGGTCTCGGAATACGAAGGATATGGCTGACCTGGCATTACAGGCGGTACGGTTTGTGAAATTTGCGGCTCACGCGGCTTAGGGCGGAATGGCGATTCGGCAGTCGTCGTTGACTGCGGTTGCCGAGTGAATGCATCGCCTGTCGTTGGTACTGAGGTTCCGGCGGGCGGTGACGTCGGCGGAGCCTGCCTCTCGGAATCGTATGGTGTGTGTTGTTCCTGTGGATTGGTCGGCTGCGTCATCGGTGCCCCTTCACGGTAAATCTATCCCCCTCATCATTGTCGCATGCGCAAGGCCGAAAACCAAGCTAACGTCAAGTGCGCACTGGTATCCAAAGACAAGCGGCCGTAGACAAAACCGGCATGGGCAGGACGATTCGGGATCGCCCCTTCATTGTCGGTTCACACGAATATCTTGGAACACATGACTTCCAATACCCTTCGTATGTCAACCCTGTTCCTGCGCACCCTGCGCGAAGACCCGGCGGACGCGGACGTCGATTCCGCCAAGCTCCTGCAGCGCGCCGGCTACATCCGCAAGGCCGCCCCCGGCATTTGGACCTGGCTGCCGCTCGGCCTGCGCGTGCTCAACAAGATCGAGGCCATCATCCGTGAGGAGATGGATGGCATCGGTGCCCAGGAAGTGCACTTCCCGGCCCTGCTGCCGCGTGAGCCCTACGAGGCCACCCACCGTTGGGAGGAGTACGGCGACAACATCTTCCGCCTCAAGGACCGTCACCAGGCCGACTACCTGCTGGCCCCCACCCATGAGGAGATGTTCACCCTCCTGGTCAAGGACATGTACTCGTCCTACAAGGACCTGCCGGTCGTGCTGTACCAGATCCAGACCAAGTACCGCGACGAGTTCCGTCCGCGCGCCGGCCTGATCCGCGGCCGCGAGTTCGTGATGAAGGACGCCTACTCGTTCAACGTGGACGAAGAGGGCATGCGCAAGGCGTACATGGACGAGCGCGGCGCCTACGAGCGCGTGTTCCAGCGCATCGGCCTCAAGTACGTGCCGGTGTTCGCCATGTCCGGCCCGATGGGCGGCTCCGCGTCCGAGGAGTTCCTCGCGCCGATGCCGATCGGCGAGGATACCTTCGCGCTTGCCCCCTCCGGCAAAGCCTGGAACGTCGAGGCCCTGCACACGCCGGAATTGCCGGAGATCGATGCCTCCAACACCCCGGCCGCCACCAAGGAAAGCACGCCGGACGCCAAGACCATCGACAAGATGATCGAACGCGCCAACGCCGATCACCCGCGTGACGACGGCCGTGAATGGGCCGCTTCGGACATCCTCAAGAACGTGGTCATCGCCGTCAAGCACCCGGAGGACGCGGAACACGACGAGCCGTGGCGCGAGCTGATCGTCGTCGGCGTGCCGGGCGATCGTACGGTCGACATGAAGCGTCTCGAGGCGCAGTTCGCGCCGTCCGAGCTCGAAGAGGCCACCGAAGAGGACCTCAAGAAGCACCCCGAACTCGTGCCGGGCTACATCGGCCCGATGGTTCTTGGCCCGCAGGCCGAGGTCGCCGGCGTCAAGGAGCCGCTGCGTTACTTCGTGGACGCTCACGTGGTCAAGGGTTCCGCATGGTTCACCGGTGCCGACAAGTATGAGGTCGACTACTACAACCTCGTTTACGGCCGCGATTTCAAGGCCGATGGTGTGGTAGAGGCCGTCGAGGTCCGCCACGGCGACATGAGCCCGGACGGCTCCGGCCCGCTGAGCTTCGAGCGCGGCGTGGAAATCGGCCAGGTCTTCCAGCTGGGCCTCAAGTACTCCAAGGCGCTGGACCTCAAGGTCCTCGACCAGAACGGCAAGGCCGTGCCGGTGTGGATGGGCTGCTACGGCATCGGCGTGTCCCGCGTGCTCGCATGCGTCGCCGAGACGCATCACGACGAGGCCGGCTTGGCTTGGCCGTCCGTGATCGCGCCGGCCCAAGTGCACGTGGTGGCCACCGGCAAGGACGAGAAGGCCTTCGAGGGCGCCGAGAAGCTGGTCGAGGCGCTGGAAGCCAAGGGCGTCGAGGTGATTTACGACGACCGCAAGAAGGTCTCCCCGGGTGTGAAGTTCAAGGACGCCGAGCTTATCGGTGTGCCGACCATCGCCGTGGTGGGCCGCGACTTCGTCAACGACGGCACGATTGAGATTCGCGACCGTAACGGCGATAACAAGGTCGCCGTGCTCGCCGACCAGGCCGTGGAAACGCTGCTTGAGCGTCTGTGATTGAGGCCTGAGTAGAGCTGCGCATAAGCGCCATCCCGCATCCTGTGTGATGGCGCTTTTTGTTGCTGTTCAGGCTCCCCTCAGTCAGCTGCGCTGACAGCTCCCCTCAGAGAGGGGAGCCAAAAGAAGTAGTTCGGTGAACCAAGATTGACGTCCCCCTATTCTTGGCTCCCCTCCTTGAGGGGAGCTGCCAGCGCAGTTGACTGAGGGGAGCATCATTACTCGTGGTACTCCCCTCAGTCGTCTAACGACGACAGCTCCCCTCAGAGAGAGGGGAGCCGGAATAAATGCAAAGACCATTTGCCTAATGGTGGATAACCGAAATCAGTCCACAGTGCACGCGAAAGCAACTGCGTCATGGTATCCACATTCGCCGGTTGGGCTTGTCCCGGCTTATTCCGGTCCAGCACAGTGGGAAGTACCGCCGGCTGATCTGCCCGCAAGGACGCGCAGGCAACCCCGGCGGTCCATCCATGGCAATGCGAATGAAAGGACCGATCATGGCAAATCAGCAGGCAGCAGTGACCATCACCGGATTCGTGGCGGGCGATCCGATGATGGGCGGCACGGAGAACTTCCCCGTATTGAGTTTCCGCATGGGCAGTACGCGAAGCCGTTTCAACCAGAACACCCGTCAATGGGAGGAATACGGTACCGCATGGATCGCGGTCAAGGCCTTCCGGGTACTGGCCCAGAACACCCAACGATCGGTACGTCGAGGCGATAGGGTCATCGTGGTCGGCGTGCTCAACACCGAGCAATGGTCCACGCCGACCGGCGAACTGCGCAGTCGCACGGTGATTGAGGCCACCAATATCGGCCACGATCTGACGTTCGGCACCACGGCGCTGACCAAGGTGTCGCGCAATGGTGCCGGCAATGGCGGAAATGCCGCGAATGCCGGCACTGCTGCCGGGGGCAATGGGGCCGGAACCGGCACCCAGCCCGCACAGGGAGAGCAGTCGCAGTTCCAACGAACGGGAAACCCGCAGCAGCAGTATGATACCGCCAATGGTCCCGGTCCCGACCCATATCAGGCTGCGGGGAATGCGGCGGGGCCTCAGCAGGCGCAACCGGTTGATTTAGGAGTTACCGATGAGTCGGTAGAGAGTCAATCCGCAAGCCAGCCACAGCAGGCTGGCCAACAAGCGCCGCAGGCGGATTCAATGGCGGACGCACAGTCGTATAACGGTGAATTCGACGAGGAAGTCGAAGACGACGTTCCGTTTTAGGTGAAAAATGATGTCCGCCTTGGCTCCCCTTGTCAAGGTAGCTGGACACAAAGCAGACTGAGGGGAGCATTACTCGTGGTACTCCCCTCAGTCGTCTAACGACGACAGCTCCCCTAAGAGAGGGGAGCTAGAGCAACGCAAGAAGATCACCAAATGCGCACGCGGGCGTCGGGGGCGAGCCACATGGCATCGCCTTCGGTCACGCCGAACGCATCGTAGAAGAGATCCACGTTGCTGGCGATGCCGTTGGTGCGGAACTCGGCAGGGGAGTGCGGGTCGATCTGCAGGTACTGCTCGGCCAGCTCGTCGCGGTTCTTGGTGCGCCAGATGGAGGCGTAGCTTAGGAAGAAGCGCTGCAGACCGGTGAAACCGTCCATCTCAGGGGCGGTGTCCAGCAGGGCCTTGATGGCGGCCGGGGATCCATCCTCGTCGCCATCGCCGGCGATCGCGCCGGATGCCTTGCCCAGTGCGAACGCATACGCCTTCAAGGCGATGTTCACGCCGCCCAGGTCGCCGATGTTCTCGCCGATGGTCAGCGCGCCGTTGACGTGCGGGGCCTTGTCCGGCTCGTCCGCGTACTTCTCGGCGAGCTGCTGCGGCACGAATCCGTTGTACTGTTCGATGAGCGCCTTGGTGCGTTCCTCGAAGTTCTTGCGGTCCTCGTCCGTCCACCAGTTGTTGAGCTTGCCGTCGCCGTCGTACTGCGAACCCTGGTCGTCGAAGCCGTGGCCGATTTCGTGCCCGATCACCGCACCGATGCCGCCGTAGTTCGCGGCGTCCTCGGCCTCCGGATCGAAGAACGGGGGCTGCAGGATGGCGGCGGGGAACACGATGACGTTCATGGTCGGTTCGTAGTAGGCGTTCACGGTCTGCGGGTTCATCAGCCACTCGTCCTTGTCGGCAGGCTTGCCCACCTTGGCCAGCTGGTAGCCGGTCTCGTAGAGGTTCGCGGCCTTGGCGTTCTCGGCGAGCAAGGCGTCCGCGGAGACGCTCAGCGCCGAATAATCACGCCAGTGGTTGGTGTAGCCGATCTTCGGCGTGAACTTGGAGAGTTTCTCCAACGCCTTGGCGCGCGTGTCCGCACCGAGCCAATCGGAGTTGGTGATGGAGACGCGGTAAGCGTCGATGAGGTTGGCCACCAGCTGTTCCATGCGCTGCTTCGCGCTCTCCGGGAAGTGGCGACGCACGTACTCGCGGCCCACGTCCTCGCCGCATACGCCGTTGACCAGGCTCACCGCGCGCTTCCAACGATCGCGTTGCTTCCTGGCGCCGGACAGCACCTTGCCGAAGAAGTCGAAGTTGGTGGTGTCGAACGCGCGGGACAGCATGCTCGCGGAACCGACAATCATATGTACGCGGGCCCACAGCTTGAGATCGGCCAGATCGGCCTCGTCCCAGAACTTATCGAGTCCGGTCAGGAAGCTCGGCTCGTGCACGATGGTGCGGTCGAAGACGGACTTGAGGTCGATGGGCTGCGCCTTGGCCGCGTCGGTGGCGTCGTACGAGGACTGCCATGCGTCGATCCAGGAGACGAGGTCGAAGTGCTGCAGTGTGGCCGCCAGATCGGCGAAATCGGTGGGGTTGTAGGTCTTCACCGAGTCACGGGTGGCCACGTTGTCCCAATGGTTGGCGGCGATGCGGGTCTCCACGTCGAGGAAGTGCCGGGCCATAGCCAGCGCGGCCTCGCTCGGCACCACGGCCGGGGTCTCGGAAGTGGCATCGGCACTGGTGTCGGCAGCATCGTTAACATCGTCGCCATCGGTTTCGGCGGCCGGCGCGTATCCGGCGTTCACCAGCTGGGTGGCCACCATCATCACGTACGCCTCACGCACGGGGGCGTAGTGGTCCTCGCGATAGTAGGCCTCGTCCGGCAGCATCAGGCCGGACTGTTCGATGTGGGTGATGTTGAGGTCCGGGTTGCCCGGGTCGCCGTAAATGGCCAGGCCGAACAGATCCGGGCCGCCGGCGGGGTTGATGGTGCCGAGCACGCGGGTCAGCGCGGGCTTGTCGATGGCGGAGTCGATGAGGTCGAGTTCGTCGCGGATCGGGTCCAGTCCGGCGGCCTCGATGGCGTCGGTGTTGAGGAAGGAGCGGTAGAGGGCCTGCGACTTGGTTGCGGGGCAATCCTCGTCCTCGAGGATCTCGCGCACCTGGTTCTCGGCGTCCTCGGCGAGTTTGTCGAAGGAGCCGTAGCGGGAACGGTCGTCCGGCAGACGGTAGGTGTCGATCCAGGGGCCGTTGACGTAGCGGAACAGGTCGTTGACGGGTTTGATGACGGTGGAGAACGATGCCGGGTCGATGCCCGACTTCAGCGTTTCGGTTTCGTTGGTCATGCCCCCAGCCTAATCGGCGTGGGGGAGAAGCGTTGGTGAAAAGCTCGGCTGTAGGCTGATTGAGGTGCATTGCGTAAGGGGTTACTAGGCAGTCTGACTAGTTCTGCTCATAGTGTGAATTAGGCAGACTGTCTAAAATATGGGGTGAACCGTGTACGTAAGGAGTCATGATGAGCGACCCGAACAACAGCCAGAACCCGCAGAATCCATTCGATCCGCAAGGCCCGAACCCGCAAGGCCAGAACGGTGCGCAGTATCAGCAGAACCAGCAGCCGCAGTACGGTGCGTACGACAGCAACCACGGAGGCCAGTATCCACCGCAGCAGGGTGGTGGACAGACTGGTCAGGGCGGCCCGCAATCCCAGGGCTACGGTCAGCCCTATTACGGGCCGTACGCCACTAATCCGAACGGGCAACAGTACGGACAGTACGGTCAGCCATACGGCGCGTACGGCCAGAACCAACCGAACCAGAACGGCCAGGACGATCAGAGCCGGAATCCGTTCGGCGCGCAACCCGGCTGGTATGCCGGCGACTTCAACCCGTTCCGCCTCATCGAGGAATGGCTGCCGCAGAAGGCCAAGACCACCATCCGTGTGGTGTACGGCGTGGTGGGCGTGGCCGCGGTCGCGCTGGGCTTGGCGCTGCTGCTCGTGCCGTCCAAGACGCTGGCCCTGGCCGCGCTGCTGCTCGGCGTCTACTTCGTGATCTCCGGCGTGGTGCGCATCGTCAGCGCCCTGGTCGAGCCCGGATTGCCCGGCGGCTGGCGCGTGCTGGACGTGCTGGTGGGCATCCTGCTCACCTTCGGCGGCGTGGTGGTCGTGCGCAACTACGGCCTGACCGGACAGACCTTGGCCCTGATGATCACCCTCATGGCGGGCTTCGGCTGGATCATAGAGGGCGTGATGGCGCTGGTGGAATCGTGGCGCATCCCGCACTCCGGATGGGCCGTGGCCTACGCGATCATCTCCATCATCGCCGGATTCGTGGTGCTGATGAGCCCGTTGAGCTCCACCGTGTTCATGGTGATTTTCGGCGGCTGCGCCATGGTGGTCATGGGCATCACCGCCGTGATCCGCGCGTTCACTTTCGGCAAGCCGCGCAAGTAGGGCGGCCTGAGTAGGCTGGCAGGCATGATCGAACTGAAGACCCCTCGTGAAATCGAGGAAATGAAGCCTGCCGGCCGCTTCGTCGCCGGAATCCTCAAGGAACTGCAGGAGACCACCAAGGTGGGCACCAACCTGCTGGAGATCGACGAATTCGTCCACAAGAAGATCGTGGACCGCAAGGGCGCCGAATCCTGCTACGTGGATTACGCCCCGGACTTCGGCACCGGCCCGTTCGCCCACTACATCTGCACTTCCGTGAACGACGCGGTGCTCCACGGCGTCCCGTACGACTACAGCCTCAAGGACGGCGACCTGGTCTCCCTGGACCTCGCCATCTCCGTGGACGGCTGGGTCGCCGATTCCGCCGTGAGCTTCGTGGTGGGCAAGGACCCCGACCCCGAGGACCTGCGCCTCATCAAGTGCACCGAGGAGGCGCTCGCCGCCGCCATCGACGTGGCCAAGCCCGGCAACCGTCTCGGCGACATCTCCAACACCATCGGCGACATCGCGCGCGAATACGGATACCCGATCAACCTTGAGTTCGGCGGCCACGGCGTGGGCCACATCATGCACGGCGACCCGCACGTGCCGAACGACGGCCGCGCCCACCACGGCTACAAGCTGCGCGAAGGCCTGGTCATCGCCATCGAACCGTGGTTCCTCAAGACCACGGACGAGATCTACCAGGATCAGAAGGACGGCTGGACCCTGCGCTCCTCCGACGGTTCGCGCGGCGCCCACTCCGAGCACACCATCGCCATCACGGAGAACGGCCCGATCATCTTCACCGACCGCACCAACCTGTGATTGCCGCTGGCTTGAAAGCCGGCAAAGCGGACTGAGGGGAGCTTCTGCACCAGGTAGGGGCTCCCTTTTGTTATGCCCGGTGGTGCCGTGCGTTGCCGCTCGGCCGTTTTTGAGACGCCGGCTTGCACCGAAACACGCATGCCATATAGTGAGCCATACTTTTGAGCTTTGAGCCGAACGGCCCGTTCCGTCGGCATCGGCCCGTTGATGAGGGAGCACAAGTATGGCAACAGCCCAGCTGAATGTGGATGACAGCAAATACACCCTGCCGGTGGTCAAGGCCACCGCGGGGGCGGACGGTATCGTCGTCTCCAAGCTGCGTAACGACGGCTGGGTCACGCTCGATCCCGGCTTCCTGACCACCGCGCAGTGCGAGTCGAAGATCACGTTCATCGACGGCAAGCATTCCATTCTGCGCTACCGTGGCTACCCCATCGAGCAGCTGTGCGACCAATCCGACTTCCTCGAGGTGGCGTGGCTGCTGCGCCACGGCGAGCTGCCGAGCAAGGAGCAGTACGAGAAGTTCGTCTCCGCCATCAATCATCGCACCATGGTGGGCGAGGACTTCCGTACGTTCATGGGCTCCTTCCCGCGCACCGCGCACCCGATGAGCGTGCTTGCCTCCGCCATCAACGCGCTGGCCACGTTCTATCCGGACACTACGGACATCACCGATTCCGACCAGCTGGACGAGGCCGCGGTGATCATCATGGCCAAGGTGCGTACCATCGTCTCCTACATCTTCCGCCGTCGCCGCGATGAGCCGATGCTCTACCCCGATTACGCGCGCGGCTACGTGGACGACTTCCTGCGCATGTGCTTCGCCGTGCCGTACGAGCCGTTCGAATCCGACCCGCTGTACGTGCATGCCCTCGGCCGACTGCTCATCATCCACGCCGACCATGAGCAGAACTGCTCGACCTCCGTGGTGCGCATCGCCGGTTCGGCCCACGCCAACCTGTATTCCGCGGTGGCCGCCGGCGTGAACGCCCTATCCGGCCCGCTTCACGGCGGTGCGAACGAGGCCGTGTTGCGGCAGTTGAAGGCGATTCGCGATTCCGGCAAGTCCGTGAGCGAGTTCGTGGCCGACGCCAAGGCGAACGGACAGAAGATCTCCGGCTTGGGACACCGCGTGTACAAGTCCTACGACCCGCGTGCGGCCATCGCCAAGCAGTATCTGGAGAAGATCATGGAGCGCGAGGACACGTCCAAGCTGCCGGCCGACGAGCGTGCACTGTTCGATGTGGCCACCGAGCTGGAGGACATCGCCCTGCACGACGAGTACTTCGTCTCACGCAACCTCTACCCGAACGTGGACTTCTACACGGGCCTGATCTACCGCGCCATCGGCTTCGACCCGGCTATGTTCACCACGTTGTTCGCACTGGGCCGCATCCCCGGCTGGATCGCCCAGTACCGCGAGATGCTGGCCGACCCGAACACCAAGATCGGCCGCCCGCGCCAGGTGTACACCGGGCCGGTGAAGCGCGACTACGTGCCGCTGGAAGAGCGGTAGGCTTCCGTTTTCGGTATGTCTTTCGAGGCCGATGCGTGATTCTGCGCGTCGGCCTTTTTCGTTGTTTGTTTGGTGTCGTGGTAGGGGCGTCGCTCTGGAGATTGTTGGTTTTCGTGGCTGCTTTGGGTTTTGGCGAGGTGTTCTTAAATTTGATTCGAGGTTTCGTGATGAGTAGCGGTGAGGTTGCACAGGATTTGTTGATATGACATGGCTTTTCGGCGGATTTCACGGGCTGAATCCGCACGGCGTCCGCATGCAAGTTCATTGGTGGTCGCATGCCGGATGGGCTTGTGTCTCCGGTTCCGGAAGGCCCTCGGCAAAAGTGGTTTGCGTTCTTTCAGCATGGAAACAGATGCTTTCCGGATTTTGATGGGCTGCTGGAAGGTGTTTCGCGGCCGTTTGCATCCGGGAAAAACATGTGGTTTTTGGACTGAAAGGACTGCTGAAGCGGATGTTTGCGATTGTTTGGTGATAGAAGGCGGGCCTTTCTGACGTCAAACGGCCGCTGAACGGACGATTTACGATCGTTTGGTGATAGAAGAAAGATGCTTCTAGCATCAAACAATCGTTGGGCGGGCAATTTGCGATTGCTTGGTGATAGAAAGCATGCTCTTCTGGCCTCAAACAATCGCTGAAACAGGCATTCATTGAGAATGAATGCCTGCGGGGCGGGGCTGGCTGTTTCTGCCATAGTCGTGCGCAAAGAGTATCGGAAACGAGTTGAATCTGATGGATGTGGCTAGGAGCTTCTGAATCAATATGAGAGCTGCGATATGAACGGAGTTGCGATTCCCGTGTGTTAGAGCGGTTTCAGAGACCGGCCTCGATTTCCGCGCCGAAACGCAAAACGGAGAGTCCGATGGGACTCTCCGCAGGTGAAAATGAGCAGCTATGCCGGCACGGCTCAAGGAGCCGGTGGAATCAGTTCTTGTGCAGCTTCTCGTTGAGTTCGATGCCGATCTTGCGGTAGCGGGCCTCGATGCGGCCGTTGACCGAGTTGCGGATGAACAGGATGTTGTTCTTGCCGGACAGTTCGGCGCCCTTGACCACTTCGAGCGGTTCGCCGGCAGCGGCCTTGGCCTTGTCCCAGATGGTGATCTTGGTACCGGCGGTGATGTACAGACCGGCCTCAACGGTGCAGTTGTCGCCCAAGGAGATGCCGATGCCGGCGTTGGCGCCGAGCAGGGAGTGCTCGCCGATGGAGTTGCGCAGCTTGCCGCCGCCGGACAGGGTGCCCATGATGGAGGCGCCGCCGCCGATGTCGGAGCCGTTGCCGACCACCACGCCTTGCGAGACGCGGCCTTCGACCATGGAGACGCCCAGCGTGCCGGCGTTGAAGTTCACGAAGCCGGCGTGCATCACGGTGGTGCCCTCGGACAGGTAGGCGCCCAGACGCACGCGGTCGGCGGCGCCGATGCGCCCGCCGGTGGGCCCCACGTAGTCGAGCATGCGCGGGAACTTGTCCACGCCGAACACGTTCACGGTGGCGGCGGGGGCCGCGGCCGGCAGACCCACCTGGGTGGCGAAGGCCTGGGCGGCGTCCGTGGCGGCGCGCTCCACATCCGCCTTGCGCAGCGTGAAGTCCTCCACGGCGAACGGACCGTAGTTGGTCCAGACCACATTGTTGAGCTGGGCGAAGATGCCGTCCAGGTTCAGGGTGTTCGGCTTGGCTAGACGCATGCTCAGCAGGTGGAGCTTCAGATAGGCCTCGGCGGCGCTGACGATCGGCTCGTCCAGCTGGCTGACGGTGAACACCGGGACGCGACGGACACCGCGGGCGTCCGCCTCCTCGGTGACCAAGGTGCCGAAGTCGTGGTTCGGGCGGTCGGCCTCGGCGGGGGCCGGGCCCAGCGTCAGTTCGGGGTACCAGACGTCCAGGGTGTTGCCGGCCGCGTCGATGCTGGCCAGGCCCCAGCCCCATGCGGTACGTGCTTCGCTCATACTTGCTCCTTTTATTCATTGGCGATGATCGAGGTTTCCAATGATTTCCACCATAGCCGTAAGACGGTCTGACTGAGCGTTGATTGCTCAGAAATGCTTGAGAATGGCTTGTTTTCGTGAGGTTCGGTAAAAATTTACCGCCTTCGAAAACCTGTGCGATGATGACGGGACGATGTTGCTGGCGGTTCCGGCAAAGGATTGCTGTTATTGGTTGGGAGGCGATGATGATGCCGATGATAGTTGCGTGTGACTACCCCTCAGTCGGCTTCGCCGCCGGCTCCCCTGACAAGGGGAGCCGAGGAAGGAGGAGGGGCATAGGCGGCGGCCATGCGGGTGCCGGCGTCGTACAGTTTGCGCTTGAGCGAATCTGGTTCGAGGATGGTCACGCGGCCATCCCACGAGTACTGCAATGCCCACCAGAACACCGCGCGTTCGGGGGAGTCCACGGCGACCTCGAACCGGTCTCCGCTGCCGAGCGGGGTGATTTGCGGATCATCGAACCACTCGAACACATTGTTGAGCATGGATTCGCCGCGGACGAGCATGCGGATGCGCACCGGGTCGTCCGCTACGGGGTAGGGGCGGTGCCGCATGAAGTTCACCGCGTCGAAGCCTTCGGGCGCCGGCCTCTCCAACGGTACGCTGCCGTGCAGCCCCTTGGTGCTCACGTTGGTGATGCGGTTGACCACGAAGATGCGCAGGTGGTCCTCGCCGTGCAGATGGCAGATGAGGTAGTAGCGGCCGTTCTTGTACACCATCTGGTACGGGTCTGCCGTGTAGGTGCTGCCCGTGCCGGTCCGGCTTTTGTGCGGCACCAATGTGCCGTCCGGCCCGTAGTCACGGTATTGGAAGGTCACGCCGTGGCCGTCCTCGATGGCCTGGTTGAGCTGGTCAATGGTGGAGAGGAATTCGCCGTTGATATGCGTGTACGTGGCCACGTGGTCGAGATAGTCGATGGTGTCTCCGGCCGCTCCGGCGAGTTCACGGATCTTGCCAACCAGCTCGTCCAACGTGTCCAGGCTGATGCGCGAAAGGGTGAGGCTGTCCGCCAACAGCCGCATCTCTGCTGTGGACAGGAAGGCGTCCATATACCAGCCGGGCTGTGGGTCGGCGCACTCCACGCCAATCAGGTCGCTTTCGGTCAGATGGCCGATGCCACGGCCAAGAAAGCGTGTGGTGGCGAGTTTCCTGAGCTGGTTACGCACGGTCTTTTCCGTGGGCAGCTCGTCCGGAGTGGCGTACGGATGCATCTTGCCGAGTTCATCAAGAATCTGGCGCACGGACAAGCCGTGACCAAAGTAGGTGTGCCGCCATAGCACCTCGAAGATCTCGAGGGTGGCGTTGCCCGCATAGGTCTTGCGCTTGGCCTGAGTGTCCGCTTCCATATATCAAGGCTACCGCGCGTGTCGTCTAGGATGGAAATGTTGGGTTGATTGCATGCTGATTGAGCGGCCCATACATGACTGTTTTTCGGAAAGGAGGATGCCTATGAGCGGGGGATATGGCGTGTTCGGGCATGTCTCCGACGATTCGGATGACCTGCGCGATGAGCGGTCTTATTCGTCCGGCCTTCGGCGGCGCAAGGGATGGCGTGGTGCGGATTCGGACAACGACGACCTTGTCGATGGCATCGATGACGACGGCGGTATGGACGGTTACGACGACGATGCCGCTGCCTCATGGGGGAATCGCCTGCGCGGACAGGCTTCGTGGCGCATGGGAGGGCATGCCGTTGCCGATGCTGACATGGACGCCGAGGACCCTGATGCCGGAAATACCAATACTTCGGACACTGATCGAGACGATGCTTCCGATGTGACGTTCGGTGCGGGCGGAAGCCTCACCGCGGCCGACGCGGTCATGCCATATCGTCCATATCGGCAAGGCAAAAGCGTCTGGTTTGGCGACGATGAGGACGAGGCCGCCGGAAAAGCCGGGGGCGGGGGAGCGGTCTCACTGGGCAGGTCGCGGGGAACGCAGCCGGTCCCGCTGACCGAGCTGCGCCGCGACGTGACCACATCCGTCTCCAACGCGGTGCTGGACCGGGCCCGCGGTATCGTGCGTCTGGCCGACACCATGCTTATCGACCCGCATTATCAGGACGATCAGCGTGCCCGGTACGCCGAGCTCGACGCCATACTGCGCGGCACCACCAGTCCCGGCAGCCGGTACCGGACCAACGTCCAATTCGATTTGGATACGGGCGAAGTGAACGGCGGCAGCTGCACATGCCCCGCATACGGGCGTGGATACGGCATGTGCAAGCACATGGCGGCGCTCGCCTTGGCGTTCTGCGACGAACCTCAGCGATTCGCCGGGTACAAGGCCGGAGCGGTGCGACCATCGCGTGCGGTGCTCAGCTACATGGAACGTATGGATCAGCGTGAAGCCCAAGCCAAATCACGGCGTCGGCTTGCCGTGATGCAACGATTCGGCAAGGACGGCGGTGCTCCTGCGTCAGGTCGATTCGGCCGTGCGAATGGCGGACGCGCGCGTTCCGGCGCGAACATGGACGGATACCGTTTCGCTGACACCGTGGCGCCCGGCGAGGTGAGGCTCACGCCCATCCTGCGATTCATTGATGGCGTATGGGGTGTGGAATTCAAAATCGGTGCTCCGGCCAACGGTTCCGATTATGTGCTGAAGTCGATTCCGCAGTTCGTGGCTGCGATTGCTGCCGGTACATATGAAAGCTACGGTCAGAAACTCGCGTTCACCCATACGGCAGACATGTTCGATGATACGTCGCGACCGTTGCTCGGCTTCCTGAAATCGGCGCTTGCTGTCCGTCAGGCCGCCGAACAGCAGGACCGGTATTACGGGCACATCGCCATCGACCGGCATATGACGCTTTCCAAGTCCGAAGTGGCGAAATTGCTGGATTCCCGTGCGGGCGGCAGCGTGAAACTGGTGTTGGACACCTGGTTCGCCGGTCAGCCCGCCACGGTGCCGGTGGAAGACGGCGAACCGGAATTGGCCATGCGCATCACGCGCCGTGACTTCCAGGTGCATGGGCCGGATGCCGGTTACCTGCTATCCGGAATGCCGCCGATTGAAACGGTAGTTGAGGGCGGAACGGGCGCGTGGCTGCTGCTTGCCCCCACGGGCGCGGTGCCGGGTGCCGTTTCCGCCATGATGGCCGGCTCGCAGCGTATCAGCGCCGCCGGATGCCGGTTCGTGCGCTGCCCGCGGCAGGTGCTCCCGTTATTGGGATTGCTGGATGAGTTGTTCGCTCCTGATTCGCCGGGCCAGGTCATCGCCGGAGACGACATCGCGTTGTTTGCGCGCACGCTGCTGCCGCAACTGGTGGGTGCGGGATTGCTGGATGCGGGCGAGCTGCCTCGCGAGTTGGTCTCGTTGCAGCCGGTGGACTGCGAGCCCGAATTCTACCTGGATCGTGACGAGCACGGTGTGCAGTGCGAGGTCAAGGCGCGGTATGGCGATGCCGTGGTGCCGTTGTTGCCTGCGGGGCCGGTAGAGCGGGACGATTCGGTTGGTGGGATGTCCGGCGGCTCGTCGGGTGCCGGGTCCGGCTCTGCGGATTATGGTGTTGGGGTCGTGCTCGGACGCGACTTCGATGCCGAACATCTGGCGTTGGATGTGGTGCGTGAATTCTTCACCATGCCGGATATGCACGCGGAGATATCGTCGGCGTCGTTGCCGTCGGCGACGGCGACTCAGACTTCTGGGCGTAGACGAGGACCGGCGGCCGGAAAACGGGCCAGTGCTTCTGGTTCCAAGGCTTCGAGGTCGGTTGGGAATGCCGTCCGCTCGGTGTCCGGTGCGGCGGTCATCAACCGGGACGACACCACGCAGTTGGTTCGCCTGTTCGATGAGGGCCTGACGGCGTTGCATGAGGTCGGCAAGGTGTTCACCACCCCGGCGTTCGACCGTCTGGTGGCCCCTGCGGCGCCAAGCGTCAAGGTGGGATTGTCCATCAAGGGCAATCTGGTGGAGATTTCACCCATTGCGGACGAAGTGCCGCCGGATGAGGTGGGCTCGCTGTTGGCCTCCTATCGACGCCGCCAGCAATATCATCAGCTCAAGGACGGCACGCTCGTCAAACTCGGCGGTGCCAAGCTCGACACCTTGGATCGGCTCGCACGGGACCTCGACTTGAGTGAGCAGGACCTCAACGCCGGGCTTATCGAACTACCAGGCAGCCAGGCGTTCCTGCTGGACGGCGAATTGCCGGACGACGGTTCGGATGTGGTCAAGGACTCCTCATTCACCGAATACATCGACGATCTGGCCATCATCGACCCGCAGCGTTACGAGGTGCCGGACAGTCTCAAGCACGTGTTGCGTCCGTATCAGGCGGAAGGCTTCCGCTGGCTCAACACCTTGTGCGACAAGGGATTCGGTGGCATCCTGGCCGACGAGATGGGATTGGGCAAGTCCGTGCAGCTCATCGCGCTGCTGGTCTCTCGGTATCAGCAGTACCGGAACGATCGGCCGCAGACTTTTGACGCTGCCAGCACTGACCGCATCGATGGAAGCGGGAGAAGCGGTAGCGAACTGGCAACGAGTGGTGATTCGGCGTGGACGATGGGTGCGGCGAACCAGCCGGATTCGTCGCCGTCGCTGATTGTATGCCCGGCATCGCTGGTGTACAACTGGGCCGCCGAATTCGCCAAGTTCGCGCCGGATCTCAACGCCGTGGTGGTCGCCGGCTCCAAAGCCGAACGTCGTGCGGCCATCGCCCGGGCGTTCCAGTCGGACGGGCCGACCGTGCTCATCACGTCGTACGATCTGCTGCGCCGGGATGTCGAGGACTATACGGCGACTGAGATTTCGGGCGGGGGCGCGTCTGGGAGCGGGACCGGGGCCGAACCGCGCCGGTTCATGGTCATGGCGTTGGATGAGGCCCAGTACATCAAGAACCACACCACCAAGATCGCCAAGGCGGTCAAATCGGTGGCCGCTGAGCACAGGTTCGCGCTCACCGGCACGCCCATCGAGAACCGGTTGTCCGAGCTGTGGAGCATCTTCGACTTCCTCATGCCCGGATTGCTGGGATCGTACAAGCGGTTCCGCGAACGGTACGAGCTTCCCATCGCCAACGGCCGTGCGGCGGACGAGTCCACCGAAGAGGGGCGTGCCGCGGCGCAGGTCAACCCGGAGGCGGCGCGCGTGGCCCACAAACTGCAATCGTTGGTGGGTGTGTTCATCAAGCGCCGTCTCAAGTCGCAAGTGCTCACCGACTTGCCGGACAAGATGGAGACCGTGCTCACCGTGCGGCTGGAAGGCGAACAGCGCAAACTGTACGCCGCCCATGAGCAGCGTCTGCGCATGCAACTGGAGCACAGCGACCAGAGCGACTTCAACACGTCGAAGATACGGATTCTGGCTGAACTGACCCGGTTGCGCCAGATCTGCTGCGATCCGCGTCTGCTGTATTCGGATGCCAAGGACCAGTCGGCCAAGTTGGCGGCTATCGCGGAACTGGTGGAGACCTGCGTGAACGAAGGCAAGAAAGCGTTGATCTTCTCCCAGTTCACCAGTTTCCTGGACCTGATCGCCGAACGATTCGATATGTTGGGGCTCCGGTATTACACCATCACCGGATCCACGCCCAAGAAACGGCGTCTCGAACTGGTCGACCAGTTCAATGCGGACGACACTCCGGCGTTCCTGATCTCTTTGAAGGCCGGCAACACCGGTCTCAACCTGACCGGCGCGAGCGTGGTGATCCATGCCGACCCGTGGTGGAACGCCGCCGCGCAGGATCAGGCCACGGACCGTGCCCACCGCATCGGCCAGACGGAGAACGTCAACGTGTATCAGGTGGTGGCCAAGGACACCATCGAGGAGCGGATTCTGGAATTGCAGCACACCAAAAGCGAGCTGGCACGCCAGTTCACCGATGCCTCGCTGGCTGCGGACGACGCGAATGAGCTGGGCGTCGCGGGCGTGACCGGCACCGCATCCATCGCCACGTTGACCAAGGACGATTTGATGGGACTGTTGGGATAGCGGACTACAGAATCTGCTCCATGCCGATGCGGTAGGGGGTCAGGCCCATGCGTTCGTAGAAGGCCTGGGCGCTGGGATTGCAGGACCAGACGTTAAGCGTCACGTTGTAGCAACCGGATTCGCGGGCGAAATCGAGTACATACCGGTAGAGCGTGGAACCAACGTGCATGCCGCGCGCCGTCTCGTCCACGCACAGGTCGTCGATGTACAGGGTCTTGATGTCCGTGAGCACATGGTTGCCCGGATGCTGCTGGAAGATGCAGAACGCATACCCCAGCACCCGGCCATCGGCATCGGCCGCGACGAACACCGGCGTGGCATCGTCGGCCAGAATGCCGGCCAGCTCGTCGTCCGTGTACTTCCTGGCACCGCTCTTGAACAGGTCGGGCCGGCCCTGATGATGGACTTCGGCCACTTGCAGCAGCAGGTCGTCGATGGTGGGTATGTCGGCCGCCGTGGCCCTGCGAATCGTCAAATCACTCATAAGCAAATCAGTGTAATCGCGGGGGAGTGGCGGTGTTTGCATGATGTTCGTTTGGCGGTGGGATGCATGTCAAGGCAGGCTATCTAGCGGGGGTGCCTTAGCCAGCCGGGTTGAAGAAATGCGCGAGTCGGAGGAGATGAAAAGATGCGCGAGTCAGCCGGACCGAGGCGGCGCGCTCGTTTCTGATGGTCTGGTGATCTCGAAATAAATATGTCGTTGCCGTGGGGAGCGGCACGGTAGGCTGGGATGCCGTGAGTCGCAAGCAGCAGCTGGAGAAATACGAGAAGGGCACCCGCTCGTACACCATGTCGCACATCCGCGGCAAGGATACGAAAATCGAGGTGCTGGTGCGCAGCTACCTGTTTCGTCGCGGGCTGCGATTCCGCAAGAACGACAAACGTTACCCCGGCCACCCGGATGTGGTGCTGCCGAAGTATCGCACCATCGTGTTCGTCAACGGCTGCTTCTGGCACATGCATGAGGGATGCTCGAAGCATGCCATGCCGAAATCGAACGTGGAATTCTGGCAGGCCAAGCTGCTGCGCAACCATGAGCGCGATTTGGCTCAGCACGCTGAGCTGGAGACCGCCGGCTGGCGGGTGATCGTCGTGTGGGAATGCGAATTGACGAAAGCCGCGCGGGCTGATCGGCTCGCGCGGCTGTATGAGGAGATCGTCGGGGAAGATAGCGTCAGGAAGTGATTTGGATTGAGACGCCAGCGATGATGTCTTGATGAGCTCCCCTCAGAGAAGGGAACTGGAAAGGACTACTCCTCGAACGGGAACCTGAGGTTCCAGCGCTCGCGGATGGCGTCCATGAGCTCCATGATGCGGATGGTGTCCGCGTGCGGCATGGCCTCGCACTCCGTTTTGCCATCCAGCAGCGCGGCGGCCGCGTCCGCCACCTCGTATTCGTAGCCGGTCAGCTGGGGCGGCACCTCGACGTTGCGCACCAGCTTGTGGTCGTTGTCATAGACGGCGATGGCCTCGGGGTTGTTGATGTTCGTGACCACCAGGTATCCCTTGGAGCCCCACACGTAGCCGCCGCGGTCGGACGTGACCAGCATCGAACTGGTGGACACGCCCATCGTGCCGTCGCTGTAGTACAGTGTCGTGTTGTTCTGCGCATCCACGCCGGTCTCGGGCCAAGCCACCATCGACGTTTCGAAATGATCGACCGTCCGGCCATGATCGGCGCCGATGGCCATATCCAGGAAGTTCAGCGGGTAGACGCCCACATCCAGCAACGCGCCGCCCGCACACGCCGGATCGGTCATGCGCGCCTTGCCGACCACCGGATAGCACAGGTTGGCGCTCGCGGACTGGACCTCGCCGATTTCGCCGGAATCGATGATTTCATTGATAAGACCACGGCTGGGCATGTATCGTGTCCAGATCGCCTCCGTGCACAGTAGCCCGGTCTCCTTGGCCACGGCCAGCATCTCGCGTGCCTGCGCGGTGTTGGCCGTGAACGACTTCTCCACCAGTACGTTCTTGCCGGCCTTCATGCATAGGATTGCATGCTCGGCGTGCATGCTGTGCGGGGTGGCGATGTACACCAGATCCACGTCCGGGTCGGCCACCAGATCCTCATATGATCCGTACGCCTTGTCAAGACCCCACTGATCGGCGAACGCCTGCGCGCGGTCCAGGTCGCGGGCCGCCACCGCGTACGGGTGGATCCAGCTGGCGTAACGCGGGTCGGCCGCCATCTTGGTCAGGGTGTCGGCCATCGTGTGCGCGATGCCGCCGGCGCCGAGAATCGCCACGTTGACCTTGGCCTCGCCGGCCTCGACCGCCGCACGATTGTTGTTGAGTCTGCTCATGATTCCTCCTTGAACATGGGTTAGTTCGGTCGTTGAACCTATTGGCGATTATAGAGGGAATCGATCCTGCGAGAGCGGATTACGCGGGAAGGCGGTGTGCCGCATCCGACGGCGCGCCTGCGCCGGATAACGTTTGATGCCGCTGGATATCGGATGCATGGGAGCGTTGCGGAACCCTTGTCCCAGCACGCGGATAGAACCGAGATATGGAAAACGAAGCAGAGCTGCAACTCCCCGTCATGTCCCGCCGTGCGCGAGAGATCAATCCCTTCCGAGCCATGGTCTTCGGCGAAAAGGCGGACACCATGATCGCCCAGGGCATCAGCGTCATCAAACTGAGCCTTGGCGAGCCGGACTTCGGCGCCCCGCCGGCCGTGCGCGACGCCATGCGCGAACAGTACGACGGCCGCGCCCTGCCGTACACCGCCGCCATGGGCCTGCCCGAACTGCGCCAGGCCATCTCCGACTTCTACCGCGACCGGCACGACCTCGACATCAATCCCAAGCGCATCTGCGTGACCGCCGGAGGCTCCGCGGCCCTGCTACTCGCCACCGCGCTCACCGTGGACACAGGCGACGACGTGATCGTGGCCGACCCCTCCTACCCGTGCAACCGCGAGCTGATCCGCTCCTTCGAGGGCAACGTCATCGACGTGCCCACCTCCGCGGCCACCCGCTTCCACCTCAACGCCGACCTGTGCCGGAAATACTGGACGGACAAGACCAAGGCCGTGATGGTCACGTCCCCCTCAAACCCCACCGGCACCACCATCGACTTCAACGTGCTTTCCGAGGTGTGCGCGCTCGCCGCCGAACGCAAGGCGTGGCGCATCGTGGACGAAACCTACCTCGACCTGGCGGACCGCGAACCGGACGGCACCGAAGTCAAGTCCGTGCTGGCCTGCGACCCGGGTGCCATCGTATGCAACAGCTTCTCCAAGTTCTTCGGCATGACCGGCTGGCGCCTCGGCTGGGCCGTACTGCCGGACGACCCCACCGTGCTGGAGGCCGTGGACGACCTGGCCACCAACTACTACCTGTGCGCCCACACGCCCACCCAGCATGCGGCGCTTGCCTGCTTCACGCCGGAAAGCCTGTCCGAATGCGAGGCACGTCGCCAGGAACTGCTGGCCCGCCGCCGCATCGTCATTGATGGGCTCAAGCGCATCGGCCTGCCGGTGGAGGTGGAGCCCAACGGCGCGTTCTACGCCTACTTCAACATCTCCCGCACCGGCTTGGACGCCTGGACCTTCTGCGAACGTGCGCTGGACGAGGCGCACGTGGCCCTGACGCCGGGCCGCGATTTCGGCGCCGCCACCGCGGACACGCACGTGCGCCTGAGCTACGCCGCCTCGCGCGAGGCGCTGAGCGAGGGATTGGAACGACTCGGCCGGTTCGTGGCAGCGCTGGCGTGAGCGGCCTGTCATTAGGTGATAAGGTCAAGAACTATGGTCAATCTGCGTTCGCACACCACCCGACTCGGCGTGCTCGATATCGGTTCCAACACCATCCACATGCTCATCGTTGACGCGGCCCCCGGCGCGCGCCCCGATCCCGAGGCCAGCACCAAGTCCACCGTGCGCCTCATGAAATACCTGAAGGAGGACGGCTCCATCAAGAAGGCCGGCGTCGAGGCGATCCTCGAAGCCGTGGACCAGTGCATGAAGCTCGCCGAGGAGTATGAGATCACGCAGCTGCTCGCCATGGCCACCTCCGCCCTGCGCGAGGCGCCCAACGGCAACAAGGTGATTCACAAGATCGAAGAACGTATCGGCCAGGGCGTGACCGTGCTGTCCGGCAACGACGAGGCCCGACTCACCTTCCTCGCCGCCCGCCGCTGGTATGGCTGGGACGCCGGCCGACTGCTCGTGCTGGACATCGGCGGCGGCTCGCTGGAAGTGGCGATGGGCTCCGATGAGGAGCCGACCGTTGCGCTGTCCGTGCCGGCAGGCGCGGGCCGCGTGACCACCGAGTTCCTGCCCTCCGGCACCGCCACGCCCGAGGAGCTTGAGGAAGTGCGCAAGAACGTGCGTAAGATCCTGGAGCCGATGGTCAAGGTGTTCCCGCAGTCCAAGCATCCGAACCACGCGGTGGGCACGTCCAAGACCTTCCGCTCGCTGGCCCGACTGTGCGGCGCCGTGGTGCGCCAGCCCGGCCGCGAGGACACGTGGATCATGACCCGAGAGCAGCTTGAGGACTGGATTCCGCGGCTGGCCGCCATCGAGCCCGAGCAGCGCGTGGCCCTGCCCGGCATCACCCCGGAGCGCACGATGCAGATCGTGGGCGGCGGCGTGGTGGCCGACGAGATCATGAAGGCGCTCAACATCCAGGAAGTCGAGATCTGCCCGTGGGCGCTGCGTGAGGGCGCCATCCTGCGCTGGCTCGACCAGTTCGGTCGCACGCGGCTGGGGTTCTGAGACTGTCGGTTGGTGTGCGGACGGGTTCGCGGGTCTCATCTTCGACGCCGTCTTCGGGACGGCTTCCCTTGGCGGGAAGAATCCAGGGACAGGATGATGCTACTGCATCACGTCCACGGTCATGAGCAGGGCGGCATGGTCGGAACCCTCCACCTGCACCACCTTGCCTTGGCCGGCCCGCATGCCCTGATCGAGCACCACATGGTCGATGCCGGCGAACATCGGCACCCATGGGCGGTTCGTGGGCCAGGAGAACGTGAACCCATGGCCTGAGGCATAGGCGGCGTCCTGGAACCGCGTGCCCAGAAAATCACGGAACGGCGTGTGATCGTATGTGGCGTTGAAATCGCCCATGAAGATGTACCGGGTGTCCGTGTGCTCGCGCATCAGACCCAGCTCATCCAGGGAGCGCTTCCACTGACGCCAATAGCCGGGCACCGGTGCCGTGGTATGCACCGAAACGAATCGAATCCGATACCCGCCCAGATCCACGGTGCCGCCCGGCATGAACGAGGCGCTGGAATTCACCTCGTCATCCACTGGGTCGGCCAGGGGAGTGGCGGACCACAGGCCGTTGCCGTACACGCCATCGGACGATGAGACCTGCGAATACGGCAGGTAATGCTCGATGCCGGCCTGTTTGAGCCGCTTGACGAAGTCGTCGGTGGTCTCCTGCAGGGCCAGCACCTCCACACGCTGGTCGCTCACCAGATCCACGATGGCCTGCGGGTCCGCTTGGCCCTTGTATACGTTGAGCGTCATCACGCGCGCGAAGGCATCCTCGGTATTGGCCTCGGAGGCGGCCACGGCGTTCAGCGCGGCCTGCGGCAACGGATTGGGGGAGTAGAAGAACGGATACTGCCAGTACCCGTTCAGTCCGATAGCGGCCACAGCGAGCAGTGCGGCGAGGACGCGGTGCGAGACGATCGCCAACAGCAGAGCGATCAGGGCCAACAGCGCGAACCAAGGCGTGGCCGAGACCACGATCGGCACATACGGCAGTTCCTGCAAATCACCGGGCAACGCACGTGCGGTGGTGCCGATGAGGGCTGCAAGCGCGAACAGTGCGGACAACAGACCGAGCAGCCGGTTCCGATAACGGTGGTCGGGGGCTGCGTTCTTCCTGGACTTGGATTTGCCGGATTTGCTGGACTTGCCGGATTTTCCGGTTGCGGGGCGAGCCTTGCCGGTTGCCTTGGCCGGGCGTGCGCTGGTCCTGTAGGACGATCCGTCTCTGCCGGATCCGTAGGTTCCGTCGATTCTGCCGGCCTGGGCTCCGGCGCCACCGGCGGCCTGCGATCGTGTCCGGGTACGGCCGGAAGCCGTCCCGCCGCGACTTGCGCCGGTGACGTTGCCGTATGCCGTGCTTCGTGACCTCGCCATGACGAATCCCCTCCATGCCATCCGATTTTCTGCGATTTGCCACTGTAGCGGGTTCGTCTTGGCGGGCGTCCGTTTTTTCGCCGCAAGGCCCATGTTCCGCACCAAACCGGCACGATTTGTTCGTATGTGTGCCGGTTCATCGGGCCTGCCGTGACGTTCTTGGTCACCGATATGCCTGGATGGGTGTTCGTTTGGGGTGCTGACCGTGTACAATGGAACGTCGTTGCCCGGGTAGCTCAGTGGATAGAGCACCGCTCTCCTAAAGCGGGTGTCGTCGGTTCGAATCCGATCTCGGGCACTTGTGCTGGCGGAAGGTCCAAGGATGTGACGTATCCGCCATGTCGATTTCACCTTCTCATCACTGGCTCTCATGATTGAGACGTGACTGAAGAGGTGTGAAATTCGCGCCATTATGCGGCATGAATGCGGTATGTGCAGCAAAATGTTCGCATGCTGATATCTTGTCCACACCTTGAGCTATATACATGATGTTCCGCAAGGCTGCGGTATGACTGGAAGCCATGAGCGACAAGGAATATGACTATTACGTGGCCGGTCCGTTCTTCGATCCCGAGCAGACGCGCAGCATGGAGCGTCTGGAGAAGGTGCTGGAAGATCATGGCCGTAAGCTGTTCAAGCCGCGGTTCGTCAGCCAGATCGAGGAGGTCGGTCCGGAAGGTTGCTTCGCGGACGATATTCGCGGCATCAACTCCTCCAAGGCGGTGATCGCGAACCTCATGGATGAGGATCCGGGCACCATGTTCGAAATCGGATACGCCCATGCCTTGGGCATGCCGGTGTATGCGTATTACGAAGGCATCACGCCGATGGACCGCGTGAACCTCATGGTGGCGCAGGCCGTCGAACTGGTCTTCTCCGGTCCCGAAGACGTGGCCAAATACCTGGAAACCGGCGAGCATACAGAAGTCGATTACATCCAGTTCTGATGGGCGACCCCGACGAGGCGAGGCGATTCGGATAGAGAGGATCGGGCCGCCTCGACTCGTCTTGCGGCACCAGGCTCACGGGCTTGTCCGGTTCGGCCGGAGCTTGGGATTTCATTCGTTGGGCCGTAGACATGTTGGCCATGTTGACGGATGGACGGACCTCGGCAACGAATTTGTAGCAACGATGGAGTTACATAGGGGCTATGACTGAAAACATCGCTGATGTGGCCCGGAATGAGACCACGATCGTCAAGCAGTTCACCAACCCGGTCAAAGAGCCGATCGACAGCGACATTAATCTGTTCGATTTGCTCGACCGCCGCGCCCAGCGTGACCCCGATGGCTCCATGATCGAATACAAGGGCGATGACGGCGCCTGGCACCCCTACAGCGCGCAGGTCTTCCGCGACATGGTCATCGCCTTGGCCAAGGGCCTGATCGGCCTTGGCGTCAAGAAGGGCGATTCGGTCTCCATCGTGTCCCACACCCGCTGGGAGTGGACCGCGCTGGATCTGGCGATCATGTCCATCGGCGCGCTCACCGTGCCGGTGTACGAGACCAACTCCGCCAGTCAGGTCAGCTGGATTTTCAACGATTCCAAAGTCACCATCGCCATCGCCGAGGACGACGGTCAGCGCGACAAGATCGAGTCCGTGCGCTCACAGGTGCCCACCCTGCGCAACGTGTTCGTGATTGAGGCGGGAGGTCTGGAGGCCATCAAGGAATATGGCGAATCCGTGACCGACGCCGAATTTTGGGAATACAAGGAGGCCGCCCACGGCGACGACCTCGCCACGATCGTCTACACATCCGGCTCCACCGGGACACCGAAGGGAGTGGAACTCACCCACCGCAACTTCGTGTTCCTGGTGCTCTCCGCGTTGCAGTACATGCCGCGCGCCGGCGCATGGCCGGACCGCCGCCTGCTGCTGTTCCTGCCGTTGAGCCACGTGTTCGCCCGGTTCATGGAGTTCTTCAGCTTCGGCGGCACCATCACGCTGGCCCTGAGCTCCAACATGAAGACCATGGTCAAGGATTTCGAGACCTTCGGTCCCACGCTGCTGCTCGCCGTGCCGCGCGTGTACGAGAAGGTCTACAACGCCGCTTCCCAGCGCGCCGGTACCGGATTCGCAGGCAAGATGTTCGCGCGTGCCGCGCAGAACGCCCGTGACTGGTCCCGCGCCGAGCAGAAGGGCGAGAAGCTGCCGCTGGCCGGCCGCATCGCCCACGCCTTCTACGAGCAGGTGGTATACAAGAAGATCCGCACGATCTTCGGTCCGAACGCCGACTTCGCCATCACCGGCGGAGCTCCCATGGACTCCGAGCTTTCGCACTTCTTCAACGGCATCGGCATGCCCGTGCTGGAAGGCTACGGCATGACCGAAACCTGCGGCCCGGTGTGCGTGAGCCTGCCGGAGGACAACCGTATCGGCACCATCGGCATGCCCATGTGCGGCATCACTGCCGGCATCGCCGAGGACGGCGAGCTCGTGGTCAAGGGTCCGCTGGTGTGCAAGGGCTACCACAACAACCCCGAGGTCACCGCCCAGCAGATCACCGACGGCTGGCTGCACACCGGCGATCTGGGTGACATCAACGAGGACGGGTTCATCTCCATCACCGGCCGTAAGAAGGACCTCATCATCACCGCAGGCGGTAAAAACGTCTCGCCGGGCCTCTTGGAGGCGTCCGTGATGACCTCGCCCGTGGTCAATCAGTGCCTCGTGATCGGCGACAAGAAGCCGTTCGTGGCCGCCTTGGTCACGCTGGACTTCGCCGACGCCAACGCTTGGCTGGAAGCACAGGGTGCCAAGCCGGAGCCTGACCTGGCCTCGTTGGCCGGCAACGCGATCGTGCACGCCGAAGTGGAGCGTGCGGTGAACGCCGCCAACGAGGGCGTCTCCCGCGCCGAATCCATCCGCAAGTTCGAGATTCTGCCGGACGAGTTCACCGAGGCCAACGGCATGCTGACCCCGAGCCTGAAGACCCGCCGCGCGCAGATCGTCAAGCACTATCAGGACCTGATCGACAACGTGATCTACGTGCCGCTGAAAAAGTAGGTAGCAAGGCCGTAGGCCGAGGGGTACTCAGTCGAGATTCGACTGAGTACCCGCAGTGGCCTGGTTGGCGGCCTGATCGGCCTGGGCCTGGTCGAGCTTGGCGCGGACATCGTTGAGCAGGCCCTGTGCGCGCTTGGCCAGAGCCTCGCCGATTTCCCACTGGCGCATCGACTGGTCAAGGTTTAGGCCGCCGGTCTCCAATGCCTGCACGGCCTGGATAAGCTTGTCGCGCGCCTCCTCATACGGCATCTGGGCGATGAGCTCGCGTTCCTTGTCCGTCAGTGTGGAAGCGGGGGTGGTGTTTTCGGAAGTGTTGGCAGTATCGGTCATGATGACGCTCCTTACTATATATACGGTAGTTATGCGTGTGTCGGTATGAATAGATGAATAACGATGCGGCTATTCGGTGGTGGACGTGGCGGTTGCGGTAATGACGCCTTGCTTCAACGTCACGGTGATGTCATCTCCGGGGGAGACCTGCGTGGAGCTGTCCACGACGTGCCCATCCGCCGACTGCACCACAGCGTAACCGCGATTGAGTGTGGACTGGGGGCTCAAGGCCGTCAATGAGGCGTGCGCTTTCTCGATGGTGAGCTGGGCGTCGTCCACGATGCGCCGCAAGCCGATATCCAATCGCTGCAACGAATCGTCGATAAGACGCTGATGGGGCTCTAACATGGTGTGCGGCTGCGTGAGACTCGGACGGTTGGCGTACCCTTCGATGAGCCTGATTTCGTTCTCCACGCGCGACCGGACACGCAGGCGCATGCGGTCGATGGCGCCCTCGATGAGTTGTGCCTGTTCGTTCACGTCCGGCACCACGCGCTTGGCGGCATCCGTGGGCGTTGAGGCGCGCAGATCGGCCACCAAGTCCAGCAGCGTCCAGTCGTCCTCATGGCCGATGGCGGAGACCAGGGGCTTGGAACAGGCGTAGGCCGCCCGCACCACTCGTTCGTCCGAGAAGCCGATGAGGTCCTCGAAGGAACCGCCGCCACGGGCCACGATGATCACATCCACGCTGGGATCGGCATCCAGCCTGGCGATGGCCTCGACCACCTCGGCGGGGCATTGTTCGCCCTGCACGTGTACATGCACCACCTTGAACGAGACCGTGGGCCAGCGCAGGTTCACGTTGGTGATCACATCACCCTCGGCGCGGGCCTGCGGCGCGCAGATCAGCCCGATGGTCTTGGGGAATTCAGGCAGGGGAAGCTTGTGATCCGCGTCGAACAGTCCTTCGCCTTTGAGCCTCTTGCGCAGCTCATCGATCATGGCCTTGAGGCTGCCACCCTCGCCGACCTTGAGAATCGTGTCTCCCCTCAGGGAAAGCGAGGTGCGCTTCATCCACAGATTCGCCTTGCCATGAATCACCACGCGATCGCCCTGCACGAATTGGCTGGCGGCGGCGGCAAAACGGCCGAAGCCATTGACCTCCATGGCGATGTCCTCGAAGTCGTCGCGCAGGGTGATGTACGCCGAGCCGGCACGACGGGTGTTGATCTGGGTGATCTGACCGGTGACCCAGGCGGCGGGCCAGCGTTCCACCGCACCGTAGAACTTCTGGCTCAGCACGCTGACCGGCCAGGGGTTCTGGGCGGTGGTCTCGCCCGCTCGCGCCGGCAACTGGTCGGCGGGGCGTGGACCGGCGGGCAGGTTGATAGTGCCCGGTTCGCCGGCGCCGGCCCCCTGACCGGGGGTGAAGCCGGCCGAAGCCAGAGAGGCGGCGGTCGGTGCGCCGCCCGAAGAATAGCCCATTGCAGTAGTCATGCCCTCCACTATAAGTGCGGTTTTCAGGGAGGGAAAAATTTTACCGACACGAAAAACCCATGCGATGATGAGCCGTATCGGATGCGGATGGAACCACATAGCACGAGGGGAGGTCGAATATGGACGTCATCAACCGGCGACACGCTCGGGAAAAACCGTTACGTGAATCACACAGATTCGATTTTGGCGGAATATGGCCGATAATCACTACAAATAGGTCAACACGCCATAGTTGGGCACTAGATATAGGGTTGGGGTTGCCGTATCCTTCTAAAGGTTCAAGAAACGACATCCATGTAATTCGTGTGGCCCACGTCAAGTGCGGCCAAAATACGGGGCTGGAAACAGGCCCGCACACCAAGGAAAGAGGTTCCCGATGAGCGCACAGGTGCTGGAAGAGAACGTCGCCGGCAGCGAGATCAAGAAGGTCGCCAAGACCTCCACCGTTCTCGTCGAGAAGCGCGACGGTCGCGTGGTCGACTTCGACCCGATCAACATCATCTCCGCGGTCAAGTCCGCCTTCGGTGACCTCAATAAGGAAATCGGCCCCGAAGAGGAGGCCATGATCCGTGGCTTCGCCAACCAGGTGGAAGGCGAGATCAAGGGCCGTTACAACGGTCCGGCCAAGATCGAGGACATCCAGAACCTGGTGGAGCACGCCCTCATCGACGCGCACCTGTACGACGTGGCCCGCGCCTACACCAGCTACCGTCTGGACAAGGACATCGAGCGTGCCAAGGCCACCGACGTGAACGAAGCCGTGGCCCGCTTCATCAACCACGATCCGACGCTCATCCATGAGAACGCCAACAAGGATTCCAACGTCTACGCCACCCAGCGCGACCTGCTGGCCGGCGCCGTGAGCAAGGCCGCCGCGTTCAACATGCTGCCCCCGGCCGTCTCCAACGCCCACATGAAGGGCGACATCCACTTCCATGACGCCGACTACTCGCCGTTCACCGCCCAGTCCAACTGCAGCCTCCCGAACTTCTGGGACATGCTGGCCAACGGTTTTACGCTCGGCAACGCCCCGATGGCCTCCCCGAAGTCCATCGCCATCGCCGCCACCCAGATCACCCAGATCATGAAGGA
>NZ_QFFM01000015.1 GCF_003129905.1 Bifidobacterium callitrichidarum | reverse complement strand
TGCCAGATCGAGGCGTGCGGCGGCTGCAGGGCGTCACGCACCTGCGACCACACCGTCACCAGCGTGCCCGCAATCGCCGCGCGAACACTGATTTTCCGGGCCGATCTACGGGCCAGCAGCGAGGTCAGCGCCATGAGCACGACCAGCGAATCGAAGGGGAACACCGCTACCAAGGCACAGGCGATCCAGAACGTCGGCTCCGGATACTCGACCCGGGCAAGCAGCAGGAAGCCGGACGGCAGCGCCACCAGCGAACACAGCACCATGAGCATGAAGCCTGCTGAGTCCTGTTCGAAGTTCTGCGCGAAGAACGAGGTCTGCGCCAAGCACATGAAGCTCGCCAACGGCACCATGACCACCGTGCACCAGGATTGGGTCCTCACCGGCACGTCGTCCATGTCCGCGGCCTTGCCATTGCGGAACATACGACCGGAGCGCCCGGCGCCGTCTCCGGGATTCGGGGTCGGGCGCGCGGGGCTCGGCCGCGTCGTCCGGGGACGGTCGGACGCGGGCATGGGGGAGCGTTGCGGATTCGTCATGCCTCCCACTGTATGGCGGCCCGCATCCGGGCGCTACTGGACATGCGGGTACCTTGGGAGGCCCGATCCTGCCCGAAAGGGCAGCGGGGAATGACCGTTCGTCCACTGACGGGACGGCCTGCGATTCGGTAGCGTCGCAGGGGATAGGCAATCGTCCCGCGTCCGCATCCATGACCACAGGCAGGGGTGTGGCCGCGGGAACTTCAAGAAGGAAGAAGAAGCCATGACAGCGCCAACCGATCAGCAACCCGTCCAGCAGCCCCGCCAGCATCCTCAGCCCGTCCCCGCCGGGAAAACCAAGAAGCCGATATGGAAACGATGGTGGTTCTGGGTGATCGTCGTCATCCTGCTCGCCGCCGTCGGCAGCCAGATGGGTGGCACCTCCGGCGACACCGGCAGCCAGTCCGCGCAGAACACCACCAGCCAGGGCCCCAAGTCCGAGGCCGAAAACGACCAGGCCGCCACCGATAACGGTCAATCCAATGCCGGTGCCGACACCAAGACCGAACAGAACGACACCCAGCAGACCCCGCAGGTCCCCGCCGACTACCAGTCCGCCCTGCGCCAGGCGAAGTCCTACTCCGACACCATGCACATGTCGAAGCAGGGTATCTACGACCAGCTCACCAGCGAATACGGCGGCAAGTTCTCCGCCGAAGCCGCCCAGTACGCCATCGACAACGTCAAGGCCGACTGGAACGCGAACGCGCTGGCGAAGGCGAAAAGCTACCAGGAGACCATGGCCATGTCCCCCGAGGCCATCCGCGACCAGCTCACCAGCGAATACGGCGATAAGTTCACCGCCGAGGAAGCCGATTACGCCGTCCAGCATCTCAATGATTGATCGTTCTCGCGGTTTCATTTACGCATGACTCCCGTTACGTTATATGAACGGATGCCGGCATCGTTCTGGCTCCCCTCTCTGAGGGGAGCTGGCGGCGAAGCCGGCTGAGGGGAGCTGCCGGACGACGTCATCGGCGTCCCGCAAAGCAGTAGCGGGCTCCACGTGTCCAGAAAGCATTCAGGAAACGTGGAGCCCGCTTTTCCGTGACTGCCCGAAAAGCTTTACGTACGGCTAAGACGGCGCTAGGAAACCGGCGGTTTCATAAGAGTCATGAACACCGCAAGCGCAACGCCCGCTGCCGCGACATCGCAGCCCCTGGCCACGAACGGCCACGACAAGCTCCTCACCGTTACGAACAACGCCCCGGCCCCCGCCTCCACGATCACCGGAGGTCCGGCCTCCACCATCGCCGAGCGCGTCGGCCAACCCCGCACCGTGGACGCGGACATCGTGATCCCTGTCTACAACGAGCAGGAGCAGCTCGCCGATTCCGTGCTCGCCCTCATGAACCATCTGGCCACCAGCCAGATCGAAGGATGGGCCTACACCTGGCAGATCGTCATCGCGGACAACGCCAGCACGGACGACACCTGGTCCATCGCCTCCCGGCTCTCAGCCCAATACCCGGACCGCGTGCGCGCCATCCGCATCGCCGCCAAGGGCCGCGGCCGCGCACTGAAGCTCGCCTGGGGCGAGTCCGTGGCCCGCACCGTGGCCTACATGGACGTGGACCTCTCCACGGACATCGCACAGACCGGCGTGCTCATCGGATCCCTGCTCTACGGCGGTGCCGACGTATCCTTCGGCTGCCGTCTGTTCGACGAATCGCAGGTCGTTCGCTCCGCCAAACGCGAATTCATCTCCCGCACCTACAACGGCATGCTGCGCGTCCTGCTCGGCGCCGCCTTCCACGACGCGCAATGCGGCTTCAAGGCCATGACCTCGGACGCCGCCCGTCACCTGCTGCCCTACATCCAGGACAACGAATGGTTCTTCGACACCGAAATGCTGCTGCTGGCCCAGGCTACCAACATGCGCATGTACGAATTCCCCGTCCACTGGATCGAGGATCCGGGCACCACCGTCAACATCCCGGACACGGTCAAGAAGGACCTCAAGGGCATGTGGCGCATGAACGGCACCCTGAACCGCATGCGCCTGGCCACCGCGGCCTGAGACCAAGTCGGCGCGAACAGTGCAGACAGCCTGAACAGCCCGAACAACCGAAAGGACATCGTCACCCCTTATGAGCACCGCAAGCATACCGACCTCGACCCCACGGGCCCGCGGCCGGTTCAGACTCCCCGCCTTCTCCTCCATGCCGGGCGGCCGGTTCGTGGACACGCACGCCGTGCGTACGATCCGCACCAGCGTGGCCGAACGACGGACCACGGCCGACTGGATCGGATTCGGCGGCATGATGGGCCTGACCGCCATCATCATGTTCGTCAACCTCACCGCCTCCGGCTACGCCAACGAGTTCTACTCGGCCGCCGCCCAGGCCGGCTCCAAGGACTGGTGGGCATTCCTATGGGGATCGCTCGACTCCGGCAACGCCATCACCGTGGACAAGCCGCCGGCATCCATCTGGTTCATGGCCCTCTCCGTGCGGGTCTTCGGCCTGAGCTCCTTCGCGATCCTGCTGCCTGAGGCGTTGTGCGGCATGGCCAGCGTCTGGGTGCTCTACGCCGCCATCCGACGCCAGTGGGGCAACTGGGCCGGCATCATCGCCGGACTCACCTTGGCCACCACGCCTGTGGCCGCGCTCATGTTCCGCTTCAACAACCCGGACGCCCTGCTCGTGCTGCTCATGACCAGCGCCACCGCGGCAGTGATGCGCTCGCTCGAATACCCGGACGCCCGCGCCGGCAACCGCAAACGCACCCTCTGGATGGCGCTCGCCGGCGTGTGCATCGGCTTCGGCTTCCTTACCAAGCAGATGCAGGTGTTCCTGGTGGTCCCCGGATTCGCGCTCGCCTTCCTCTTAGCCTCGCCCACCAAGTTCCTCCGCCGCATCGTGGACGGCCTCGTCGCCGTGGCCGCGCTGGTCGTCTCCGCCGGCTGGTGGGTCGCCCTGACGGTCATCGTGCCCTCCGGTTCCCGTCCGTACATCGGCGGCTCCCAGACCGACTCCTTCCTCGAACTGACGTTCAGCTACAACGGCCTCGGCCGCATCACCGGCAATGAGAACGGCGCCGTGGTGCCCGGCGGTTCGGGCGGCGGCAACGGCGGCGGCATGTGGGGACAGACCGGCATCAGCCGTCTGTTCGACGGCGAGTACGGCGGCCAGATCGCCTGGCTCGCGCCGCTGGCCTTCGCCGGCATCGTCATCGGACTCATCGTGGCCCGCCACAGCCGTCGCACCGATCTGCGCCGCGCCAGTGTGCTCGCCTGGGGCTCCTGGCTCGTGGTCACCTGGCTCACGTTCAGCTTCATGGCCGGCATCTTCCATCAGTACTACACCGTGGCGCTCGCGCCCGCCGTGGCCGCGCTCGTGGCCGTCGTCATCATGGGCCTGTGGTCCAAGCGAGACACGTTCTGGGCCCGCGCCGTGGCCGCGGTGTTGGTCTTCGTGAATACGTTCTGGGCTGTGGAACTGCTCGGCCGGTCCACCTGGCTGCCGTGGCTCAAGGTGGCGGTATTGTTCGTCGGCTTCATCGCCGGACTGCTGCTCGCCTGCACGGCCGTGGCCGCGGTGCCGATGCGCGACTTCCGCTTCCTGCGCACCCCCGGCGTGAACCGTGTCATCGGCGTCATGGGCGTGGTCGGCATCGTGATGGCCGCCGTGGCGCTGTACGCCGGCCCGCTGGCCTGGACCGCATACACCGTGTCCACCGGACATACGGGCTCGATCGTCACGGCCGGCCCAAACGTCACCAGCTCCACCGGTATGGGTGGCGGCCCCGGTGGTGGTATGGGTGGCGGACCGAACGGTCAGGGCGGTCCCGGCGGCATGGGCATGCCGGGGCAGTCCGATGGTCAATCCTCTGATAGCCAGTCGCAGTCCGATGGCCAGGGCGACGATAGTCAGTCCGGCACCCAGAGCGATGGCCAGGCGCCGCCGAGCATGCCGGGCCAGTCCCAGCAGAACGGTTCGGATGGTGACGGTCAGTCCCAGTCCGATGGACAGTCGGGCAGCCAGTCCGATGGTTCGGACAGTGACAATGGTCAGTCCGACGACTCGAACTCTTCCTCCGACGACGGCCAGTCCGGCAGCCAATTGCAGCATGGCCCCGGCGGCAACGGCGGCGGCATGGGCGGCGGACTGCTCGGCGGAGGCACCGCCAGCAGCGAGATCGTCTCCATGCTCCAGAAGAACGCCGGCAAGTACCGTTGGGCCGCGGCCACCACCGGATCGCAGAACGCGGCCAGCTACCAGCTCGCCAGCGAAGAAGCGGTCATGGCCATCGGCGGCTTCAACGGCTCCGACCCCGCACCCACGCTGGAACAGTTCAAAAGCTACGTCAAGCAGGGACTCATCCACTACTACATCTCCGGTGGTGGCATGGGCGGCAACCAGATGGGCGGTTCGGACGCCGCCAGCGAGATCGCCTCTTGGGTGGCCGAGAACTTCGAGGCTCAGACCGTGGATGGTGTCACCATCTACGACCTGACCAAGTAGCCCGCTTTCCTCCACCAGTGCACCCGCGTGGGGCCCTCATCCATATGACAACGGCAGTCGCCCACCATCAGGCCGGCGACTGCCGTTGTCGCGTTCATTGCGCCTGGCCTGCCTCGGCCCATCCCTGACAAGGACCGGCCAAGCGCCGAAACGCCTTCCGTCAGGCTCTGTAAACCAGGATTGACATGCCCCTTATTCTTGGCTCCCCTTGTCAGGGGAGCTGTCGGCGAAGCTGACTGAGGGGTAGTCCAATGGTATTCATGTCAATCTTGGTGTAACAGAGCCTTTCGTTATCCGGCAAAAGCCGGTCAAGCGTCATTGTCAAACGACGTTTTACGCTCTCGGAAGATGTTTTCATGAAATCGTAAGCTTCGTTCCCTTAGTATGGTCGGGAACGAATCAAAGGAGCGATCATGACATTCGGTCAGCAGCCCCGCAATAACGGGCAATACAACCCGCAATACAACACCCCCGACTACAACGCCGCGCAGCAGGCGGGATACGGCCAGCAGTATGCGCAGGCCGACTACGGACAGTACGGCCAGCAGAACTACCAGTACGCCCCGCAGAACGCCGGCTACCAATACGCGCCGGCCGGCTCCGGCACCGCCGCCATGGACACCACCATGGCCTACAACTACGAGCAGGCCCGCCGCGTCTCCGTGACCAAGGTCTACGGCGAGATGACCATCGGCCTGATCGTCACCGCCGTGGTGGCCGTGCTCGGCCAGATCACCGGCGCCTACTACTCCTTCCTCATGGCCACCGGCATGGTCGGCCTCGTCGGCCTGTGCATCGCGCAGGTGGCGCTCGCCGTGGTGCTTGGCATGCGCGTGACGAAGATGAAGTCCTCCACCGCCCGCGTGATGTTCTACGTCTACGCCGCGCTCATGGGCTTCACGCTGAGCTCCATCTTCATGGTCTACGATCTCGGCTCCATCGGCATCGCGCTTGGCATCACCGCCGCGTTCTTCTTCGCGCTCACCATGTTCGGCCTGACCACCAAGTTCAACATGCTCAAAGCGGGCCCGATTCTCATGGTCGCGCTGCTGGTGCTCATCGTCTCCCAGCTCGTGCTCATGTTCCTGCCGGTGGACGGCATGACCCGCATCGTGTGCGCCATCGGCCTGGTCATCTTCGCCGGCATGACCATCTACGACGCGCAGTCCACGCGCGCGCTGCTCACCGAGTACGAATCGCATGGACCCGAGATGGTCAAGAAGGTGTCCATCCTGTGCGCCCTCAACCTGTACCTCGACTTCGTGAACATGTTCCTGTACATCCTCCAGTTGCTCGGCAGCAGGGACTGACGATATTCCAGCTCCCCTCTCTGAGGGCTGAGCCGTAAAGCAAACAGTCCGGTGGACTGTTTGTAGGCGAAGTGAGCGGCTGTGCCGCGAAGGCTCCCTTCTTTGATGGGAGCTGCCAGCGCAGCTGACTGAGGGGAGTCCCGGAGGTTGCTTTCTTAGCAGCGAGATTTCTCAACAGGATTCAGCAACGACAGCCCGACCACAATGTGGCCGGGCTTTTTCATGCCCGTCACACGGGCGGGTTAGGTTGGGACACCATGAGAAGACAAGAGTTCCTGGGTATGTTCTGTCTGTTGCTGACCGCGTTGATCTGGGGGTTCGCGTTTGTGGCGCAGGTCCAGGGCATGGATTCGATGTCGCCGATGTTCTTCAACGCCACCCGATTCACGTTGGGCGCGCTGTCGCTGGTGCCGATTCTGCTGTGGCAGCGGGGGAGAGGCGGTGCGGCACCAGCGGGACCTTCCAGTGCCGCCGGTTCCGTTGCGAATGCACTGACTTCGGGCGATGCCACCGGTACCGCCCCGCGATGGAAGGAATGGCTCGCCAATCCCATCATCGTCTCCGTGATCTGCGGCGTGGTGCTCTTCACCGCAAGTACGCTGCAGCAGTACGGCATCCTCTACGGCAAGTCCGCCGGACGTGCCGGATTTCTGACCGCCCTGTACATCGTGATGGTGCCGCTGCTGGCGTTCGTGTTCCTGCGCCGCCGCATCGGCGTGCTGGTAGGAGCGGCCGTGGTGATGTCCATCGCCGGCTTCTATCTGCTGTGCATCACGGACGGATTCGGTTCACTGGGACTCGCGGACATCCTGCTGGTGTTCACTGCCGTGCTGTTCGCCACGCACATCCTCATCATCGACGAACTGGGCGCCAAGGTGGACGCCATCAAGCTCTCGTTCGGACAGTTCTGCACCACCGCCGTATTGAGCTGGGCCGGTTCGCTTATCGAAGGTTCGGTCGACTGGGCTGGCGCCTCGCACTCGTGGATGCCGATCCTTTATGCGGGCATCGGCTCGGTGGGCATCGCCTACACGCTGCAGGTGGTGGGCCAGCAGTGGGTGCCGCCGACCCGAGCCAGCCTCCTGATGAGTCTTGAATCGTTCTTCTCCGCCGTCGGTGGCGCGATTTTCCTCGGCGAGGTCATGACCCCGCGCGGTTACGCCGGCTGCGCCCTCATCTTCATCGGCACCCTGCTCGCGCAGGCACCGGCCAAACTGCCGAAATTCCTGAAGCGGGATTGAAAAAGGCCGACCATGAGGCCGGCCGTAGGCATCAGTCCGAGGTCTTCGGCGCTTCGCCCACCTGTGGCGCGCCGTTGATGTCGCGGTGGATGTTCTGCATCTGCACCTCGATGTTTTGCAGCGAACGCGCGCAGTCGAGCAGCGTCTGCGAATGCTCGTTGAGCTTGTTGTCCGGCAGATCGGCCTTATAGCGCAGCGCATGCTCGAGTGAGGCCCAGTAGTCCATGGCGATGGTGCGGAACTGCACCTCCACCGGCGTGTAGTGCGCGCCCGAGGAGAGGAACACCGGCACCGCGTAGATCACGTGCAGCGAACGGTAGCCGTTCTGCTTGGGGTTCTTGATGTAGTCCTTGACGCGCAGCACCTGGATGTCGGACTGCGAGGACAGGTAGTTGGATACGGAGTACACGTCGTCCCGGTAGTTGCAGATCACACGGATGCCGGCCACGTCGAACAGGTTGTCTTTGATGGCGTTCACCGTGACGGGCAGGCCCTTGCGCTCCAGCTTGCCGATGATGGAATTCACCGACTTCAACCGGCGTTCCATGTGGTGGATGGGGTCGTGGCTGAACCGCACCTGGAACTCATCGTCGAGGATCTCCAACTTGGTGCTGATCTCGTACATCGCACCCTCATAGACCTGCATGATGTCGATGAATTCGGTGATGTCGTCTGCGTTGAATCGTCCGCCCGGCAGATCCAGCATCTTCAGACGCGCGTTCATGTCGGCGGTGTTGAGTCGATTATGTCGGTCAAGTATCACGGCCACCAATATTACCCGTCGGAAGCAGGCGAACCTGAACGTCGCCGGACAATCTCCTCAAGATGTACGGACTCTGTCCACGGCGGCGCGTGCAGCTCCGCGCCGCCCATGACGAACCCCGCCTATACAATGCCGCCTTATGAACGAAGACATGATGACCGAGGCGGAGCGCGCCTCGATTACCGCCGACGGCCCCGACCCCATGCCGGCCGTGGGGGACCGCGGCAAGGGCGTGTTCCACATCCACACGCTCGGATGCCAGATGAACGTGCACGATTCCGAGCGCATCGCCGGCGTGCTTGAGGCCAACGGATACGTGCCGGCCACCCAGGAGCAGATTGACAGCCACGACTTCGATGTCATCGTGCTCAACACCTGCGCGGTGCGCGAGAACGCCGCCGAACGCATGTACGGCACCATTGGCCTGTTCAACCGCATCAAGCTGCAGCGCCCGAACCTGCAGATCGCCGTGGGCGGCTGCATGGCCCAGCTCGACCGCGAAACCATCGCCAAACGCAAGCCGTGGGTGGCGGCCGTGTTCGGCACCAAGAACATCGAGGACCTGCCCAAGCTTCTCGAACAGAACCGTCTGACCAACAAGCCGCAGGTGCGCGTGGCCGACCAGCTTGAGGAGTTTCCGAGCCAGCTGCCCGCCGCCCGCGCGTCCCGCGTGAGCTCCTGGGTGGCCATCTCCGTGGGTTGCAACAACACCTGCACGTTCTGCATCGTGCCCACCACCCGCGGCAAAGAGAAGGACCGCCGCCCCGGCGACATCCTCGCCGAGATTCGACAGTGCGTGGCGGACGGTGCCAAGGAGGTCACGCTGCTCGGCCAGAACGTGAACTCGTTCGGCTACGGCATCGGCGACCGGTACGCCTTCAGCAAGCTGCTGCGCGCCTGCGGCGAGATCGAAGGACTGGAGCGCGTGCGCTTCACCTCGCCGCATCCGGCCGCCTTCACCGACGACGTGATCGCCGCGATGGCCGAGACCCCGAACATCATGCACCAGCTGCATTTCCCGCTGCAGTCCGGTTCCGACCGCATCCTGCGCGCGATGCGCCGTTCCTACCGTTCCGCCAAGTTCCTCGACATCCTCGGCCGTATCCGCAAGGCCATGCCGGACGCGCAGATCTCCACGGACATCATCGTGGGCTTCCCGGGGGAGACCGAGGAGGACTTCCAGGCCACGCTGGACGTGGTGCGCGAGGCCCGTTTCTCCTCGGCGTTCATGTTCATCTACTCGCCGCGCCCCGGCACGCCGGCCGCATCCATGCCGCAGATTCCGCGCGACATCGTGCAGGAGCGGTTCGACCGTTTGGTGGCCTTGCAGGAGCAGATCACCGAGGAGAACCTCGCCACGTTCGAAGGCCGTGACGTCGAGGTGATGATCACCGGCAAGATCGGCAAGAAGGATGGTGACACACACCGCGTGACCGGCCGCGAGAAGACCGGCGTGCTGGTTCACATCGGCGTGCCGGAAGGCTATCCGGTGCCGGAGATTGGCGACTTCGTGACCGTGACCGTGACCCACGCCGGCCGACACAACCTGCTCGCCGACCCCGATCCCGCCGCCGGACAGACCTACTCCGTGCGCCACTGAAAGTATTCTCGGCTCCCCTCCTTGAGGGTCTTGAGGGTCTTGAGGGGAGCCGGCCGCCGTATGGGCGGACTTAAGGGGAGTCATGTTGGGAGGAATAGAAGTGACTCAGCGCGTCGTATCCATCGTCGGCCCCACCGCATCCGGCAAGACCGGACTGGGCATCGCCATCGCCCGCCGCCTGGCCGAACAGGGGGAGCGGGCCGAAATCGTCAACGCGGACGCCTACCAGATGTACCGCGGCATGGACATCGGCACCGCCAAACCCACCGCCGAAGAGCAGGCCGCCGTACCCCACCACCTCATCGACATCATCGATCCCGAGGACACGATGAGCGTGGCGCGCTTCCAGCAGCTCGCCCGCGAGACCATCGCCGACCTGCAGTCGCGCGGCATCCGTCCGATTCTGGTGGGCGGCTCCGGTCTGTACGCCCGCGCCGCCATCGACGACATCACCTTCCCCGGCACCGATCCCGAAGTCCGAGGCCGTCTGGAGGAACGCGAGAAGGCCGAAGGTGCCGGAGCCCTGTTCGACGAGCTCAGGGCCAAGGATCCCAAGGCCGCCGCCCGTATGGACCCGCGCAATCCGCGTCGCACCATCCGCGCGCTCGAGGTCATCGAACTGACCGGCAAGCCGTATTCCGCAAGCCTGCCGCGCTACCGTTACGTGATCCCCTCCGTCCAGATCGGCCTTGACCTGGATCGCGCCGACCTGGACCGACGCATCGACATCCGCACCAAGCAGATGATGACCAACGGTTTCGTCGAGGAGGTCGAACGACTGCGCCCGCATCTGGGCGCCACGGCCGTGCGCGCGCTCGGCTACCAGCAGATCATCGACCTGCTGGACGGCATCTGGGATGAATACGACGCCTTCGCGGACATCGCGCAGAAGACCAAGCGGCTGGCCCGCAAGCAGATGGGATGGTTCGGCCGCGACCCGCGCATCCACTGGCTGCAGGCCCTGAACCCGAAGCTCGTGGACAACGCCATGGCCATCATCGCCCACGCGGACGCCGGCGACTACGATCCCATCGACGCCCACGCCGACGAATACGTGCAGCACCACCTCGGCGACATTGAAGCGTAAGCGGCGATAGATATTGATTGGCTCCCCTCCCCGAGGGAGTTGAGGAACTCCTGTGCTCGTGTGGAATCGCTGATGTCATGGCTCTCCTCTCTGAGGGGAGCTGGCGGCGAAAGCCGACTGAGGGGAGCCCTAAAAGGCCCGAAGAGGCCCCGAAGAACAATCAGTGCGCCGGACCCTGATCCCAGCCGGCGATCAGAAACACGCGCGTCGGGTTCGCCGGCCGCAGCATCCCATCGAACAGACGCTCGAACGCGCTCAGATCACCGCGATACGCCGTGTGCTTGGCCGTGCGGTACGCCTCGCGCGTCACCTCGCCCCAATCGAGATCCCAACCGGCGTCATGCGCCAGCCGTGAGCCGAAGATGCGCAGCACCATCGCGTTGCCGCCGCGGAACGGATGCAGATAGCCCAGTTCGTCGTAGATCACCGAGAACGCATGCACGAACACGTCCCGGTCCATCGCATGCAGGTTGCGCTTGTCCGCCAGCTCGGTGGCGATGTTCAACGCGCCGGTCTCGATGAGCACCGCGGGGAAGAACGCCTCCGGATTGGCCGCCAGGGCACGGTCGTTCGTCACCTCGCGCGTGGTGCTCGCGGTGCGCAATTTGCCCGCGTCATCGAACACGCCCTCGAACAGGCCCTTGTGAATGGCCACCAGCTCGTCCAGGTCGCCCGACGGGTTCCACCGGCGTTCGGCCAGCAGCACCGTGCGTGCGAACACCGCATCCGCCCGGTCCGTGGCATGGTCGTCCAGACTGCCGTCCGACAGGCGATCTCCGCCCTTGCCTTCCGCCACATGCAATCGCATGGCGGTCTGTTCATCGGCCACGTCGATGAGATGGCTTACGTCTTCAATGCCCTGCTCGTAGGCCACCGCGGCGCGCAACGTCGCCTCGCCGGGCATCATCGCCTCCAATGCGCAGTTCTTGAGTGCAAATGCGACTGCGCTCGCACGCTCTGCGGGTGTCATGCAACCCATGATAAGGCATGACGGCCGCAGAGCAGCCCATATCCGCACCCAGAAGCACGCCCGCCGCGCCCGCACCGGCCAAACGGCGGCCATGAACGCCCGTCCTAGTAGAATCGGATGCGCTATGGCACGAACAGCATCCTCAGACAACACCAAATCCCGCAAAACACGTGGCGGCGACGACCCTCACGACGGCGAAACCAAAGTCCAGCCCGACCTTGACTTCGAACCCGTTTGGAAGAAGGTCCTCCTTGCCGTGCCACGCGCCCTCGGCTCGGGCGTGCGGGCGGTCTCCGGCGTGGGCGAATACGATCCCGTCTACCGCCGCGACGGCCTGTGCTTCGTGATGCTCGTGCTCGCCGTGCTCTTCTGTGCCTCCGAATGGTTCCGCGTGCACGGCGCGTTCGGCCAACTCCTGCACGCCATCGCATCCGGCGTCCTCGGCGTGATGAGCGTGATCCTGCCGGTCCTGCTCGCGGGCGTGGCCATCCGCCTCATGCGCAACTCCGGCCATGGATCCAACAACCCCCGCGTGGTCACTGGCTGGGTGTTGCTGCTGTGGTCCATCTGCTCGATCATCGACGTGGCTCTCGCCGCCGACCACACCCAGTTCGACATCACCGTGCTGCAGTCCGCCGGCGGCCTGTTCGGCTTCTTCCTCGGCTCGCCATTGGCGTGGGGCCTTTCCAATGCGTTCGCCATCATCGTGTTCGTTATCGTGGCGCTGTTCTCGCTGCTCCTGATCACCGGCACTCACGTCACCGATCTGCCGGACAATGCCCGTGCGCTCGCCGCCAAGATCCAGGGTAAGCCGTTCTCCTCGAAGTCCAAGGGGGAGGATGGCGACACCGAACACAGCCAGTTCCCGAACGAGGTGCGTGTGGGGGATGGCACGCTTTCCTTCGCCGACGGCGTGCCCGCGCACGACGGCACCGACGAGGAGCCCGAAGACGGCCAGCAGTCCGAGGGCATGTTCGGCTTCCTTACCAAGCTGTTCGGCCGCAAGTCCAAGGACGACGGCGACTCCCGCCTCGACCGGTACGCCGCCGATGATCCGTTCGATACGGCAGCCAGCCGTCACGGTGCCACTGCGGAGACCCCGGTGGTCGATGGTGTGGCCCGTACCGTCTCCAGCGGCGACGGGCCATCGGTCGGTCGCACCATCGCATCCTCCGCCTATGACGGACGCCCCCATGTGAGCGAGCCTGCCCCGGTGGAGCCTGCGGTCCGTCCGCGCGTCGTCTCCGGCGGCTCGACGGTCGCCATGCCGGGCGGTGCGTTGCCGGACGACCCATGGGCGCCCAGTGCGGCCCAGGCGGCGGGCACTGTCGTACCGTCCGTGGTGAGTGGCGGGGAACCTGCCGCTCCGGGCGTTACGGACGATGATGACGACGCCACGCGCGTCACCGTCGTCGGCGGTGCCACCGGAGCCTATGCCGGTGCGGACGCGGACGGCAGCGGGGTCGGCCAGGGAGTGCCCCGCGCCGACGCCCCGGCCGGGGGAGAAGCGGACGGGACCGACCCGGACGACGACGCCAGCCGTCCCTACCAGCTGCCTGACCTGAACCTCCTGGCCAAGGGCCAGCCGCACGCCATGCGCACCCCGGCCAACGACCGTGTGATTCGCGCGCTCACCTCCACGTTCGAACAGTTCAACGTGGACGCCAAGGTGGTCGGCTTCCTGCGCGGCCCCTCCGTGACCCAGTACGAGGTGGAGCTCGGCCCCGGCGTCAAGGTGGAGAAGGTCACCAACCTGCAGCGCAACATCGCCTACGCGGTGGCCAGTTCGGACGTGCGCATCCTTTCGCCGATTCCCGGCAAATCCGCCATCGGCATCGAAATCCCGAACGAGGATCGTGAGATCGTGCACCTGGGCGACGTGCTGCGCTCCGACAAGGCCATGAACGATCCGAACCCGATGCTCAGCGGCATCGGCAAGGACGTGGAGGGCCACTTCGTAACCGCCGACCTGACGAAGATGCCGCATCTCTTGGTGGCCGGCGCCACCGGTTCCGGCAAGTCCAGCTTCATCAACTCGATGCTCACCTCGATCATCATGCGCGCCACGCCCGAACAGGTGCGCCTGATCATGGTGGACCCCAAGCGCGTGGAACTGTCCGCGTACGCCGGCATCCCGCACCTGCTGACTCCGATCATCACCGACCCGAAGAAGGCCGCGCAAGCCCTCGAATGGGTGGTCAAGGAGATGGACGCCCGCTACTCCGACCTCGAATACTTCGGATTCCGCCACGTCAAGGACTTCAACGAGGCCGTGCGCGCCGGCAAGGTGCACGCGCCCCTCGGCTCCAAGCGCAAGGTGGCGCCGTATCCATACATCCTCGTGGTGGTCGACGAGATGGCCGACCTCATGATGGTGGCCAAGAACGACGTGGAAAGCTCCATCCAGCGCATCACCCAGCTCGCGCGAGCCGCAGGCGTGCACTTGGTGCTCGCCACCCAGCGCCCGTCCGTGGACGTGGTGACGGGCCTGATTAAGGCGAACATCCCGTCCCGCCTCGCGTTCGCCACCTCCTCGGCCACCGATTCCCGAGTCATCCTCGACACCACCGGCGCCGAGACGCTGATCGGCCAGGGCGACGCCCTGTTCCTGCCGATGGGCTCCGCCAAGCCGATCCGCGTGCAAGGCTCGTGGGTCTCCGAATCCGAGATCCGCAAGGCCGTGGAGTTCGTGCGCACCCAACGCAAGCCCAAGTACCGCGAGGACATCGAGCAGATGGCCAAGGACGCCGAGAAGAAGGACAGTCAGGATATCGACGAGGAGATCGGCGACGACATGGACGTGCTGCTGCAGGCCGCCGAGCTTGTGGTCACCTCGCAATTCGGCTCCACCTCCATGCTGCAGCGCAAGTTGAGGGTCGGCTTCGCCAAGGCCGGCCGCCTCATGGACCTCCTGGAAACCCGCGGCGTGGTAGGCCCGTCCGAGGGCTCGAAGGCCCGTGAGGTGCTCGTCCAGCCGCAGGACCTGCCGCAGGTGCTCGCTTTCATCCGCGGCGAGACCAGCTCGCTCGAACCCTCCGCACCCAGCCAGGGCGAACTCGGCGGGGAATGATTTTCCCGCGGTTCCCAAGACGATTCCCAGCCTGCGTTCACCCAAGGTAGAAGTGTGGGGGTAACGTGAACACTATGAGTGAAAACACCGTGGACAAGCAGTCATCGTCCAAACCGTCCATTTTCGACGGATGGAACGCCCCGCCGAACCTCGTCACCTACTCCCGCATCGTGCTGGTGATCATCTTCCTCGTGCTCGACATCATGGCCGGCGCGTGGGGTGCCGAGAACCTCACCCTGCGTTGGGTGGCCGGCGTGCTGTTCATCATCGCCGCCTGCACCGATAAGATCGACGGCTGGATGGCCCGCAAGTACAACCAGGTCACCGAAATGGGCAAGCTCATGGACCCGATCGCGGACAAGCTGCTCACCTGCGGTGCACTGATCGTGGCCGCCGCCTTCCATGAATTCGGCAACGTCATCTGGGGTTGGGTCGTGGTGGCCCTGTTCCTCGTGCGTGAGATCGGCATCACCGTGATGCGCTTCTTCGTCATGGAACGCCCGGGCGGCAAGGTCATCGCCGCCGCCTGGCCCGGCAAGCTCAAGACCGTGTTCCAGTGCGTCGGCCTGTCTATGCTGCTGCTGCCGTTCTGGTCCCTGGAGGCCGGCCAGACCACGCCGTTCTGGCTCACCGCCTACTACTTCCTGACCTATGCCGTGATCTACGTGGCGCTCGTGCTGTGCCTCTACTCCGGCGGCGTGTACCTGTACAACACGTTCATCGGCTCCAAGAAGACCGCCTGAGGCTTCTTTCCTGGCTCCCCTTGAAGGACATTGCCGTGAAGCAAACGGCGGAGCTGTTTGCAGGCAATGTGCGAGACGACAGTCGAGCCGGCAGGTCGCGAACGAAGTTCGTCCTTTTGTGCGGATGAGCTGGCGGCGAAGCCGACTGAGGGGTAATCCAACAGGATTCATGCCGATTTTGGTGTAAGAAAACCTTGATCATGGGGTGCGGCACATCATTGCCGCGCCCCATTTGCGTATATACACATATCCCCGTAGCCAACTAAGGAGCCACGCCATGACCATTCCCGATACCGAAAGCTCCAGCCTGCGCGAGTCCTGCGACGCGCTGGCCGCTGCCATCCTGAAAACCTGCGAGGCACACGGCGCAAAAATCGCCTGCGCCGAATCCCTGACCGGCGGCCTGCTCGCGGACGCCTTCGTTCGCATCCCCGGAGCCTCCAACGTACTGCTCGGTTCGGCCGTCACCTACGACATCAAAGCCAAGGCCTCCATCCTCGGCGTGGACCGTGGACTGCTGGCCCGCGAAGGCGCCGTGCATCCCGAAGTCGCCCGTCAGATGGCCGTCACCACCGCGCGACTGTACGACCAGCCGGAATACGCGGGCAACGTCATAGGCCTGTCCACCACCGGGGTCGCCGGTCCCGGACCGGACGGCGACAAGCCCGCCGGACTCGTGTACATCGGCCTGTACCTGCCCGCCACGCTTGTATCCGGCGCTTCCGATGATGATGACGAAGGCGGCTCCAGCAATGACTCCAACGGCTCGGTGCGCGCCTTCGAACTGCACCTGACCGGCAGTCGCGAGGAGGTGCGGCTCGCGACCGTGCTCAACGTACTTCGTCACCTGGCCGACCGACTGGGAATCCGCGACAGCCAGTGACGGCCATGCGCATCGGGTCGTCTGGTCGTTCGATGCCGTTTGCGGGCCTTGTGTCCGCTTCCACTGTTTTCCGACGCTTCACCGCGTCGTCACCGGCCGGCAATGACGCCGGCCCTCCGGGCAAGTAGAACAAAGGTGTGAATGCAATGACCCAGAAGAACCACAACACCGGCACCGGCAGCGAAGCCGCATCGGCCAAACCGAAACTCGACTACGCGCAGACCTTCTCCATCGGCTTTGGCTTCCTCGCCATCTCCGCGGCCTGGGCCCTGTACAACGCCTACGTGCCGCTCAAGCTGAAGGACCTCATGCTGCCCACGGCCGTGGTGGGCCTGATCATGGGCATCGACAACTTCTGCGGTTTCACCATCCAGCCGCTCTTCGGCATCCTTTCGGACAAGGTGCGCACCCGGTGGGGCCGCCGACTGCCGTTCGCATTGGTCTCCATACCGCTCGGCGCGCTGTTCCTGGTACTGATCTCCGTGGCCCCGAACGTGCCGCTCACCGTGGCCTCCATCGTCGCGTATGCACTGATCATGGCCACCTCCCGCGCGCCCATCGTGGCGCTGATGCCGGATGTGACCGACTCGCGCCTGCGCAGCAAGGCCAACGGCATCATCAACTTCATGGGCTCCATCGGCAACGTGATCGCACTGGCCGGCGGCAGCCTGCTGTACAAGCGGTTCGGCATGTCCGCCGCGTTCGTGGCCGGTGCCGTGATCATGGTCGCCGCCATCACCGCGCTCATGCATCTGGTGCGTGAACACGAGGAATTCGTGACGGCTCCCGGCGAACGTGCACAGCTGCCGTTCGTCTCATGGAAGGAATTCAAGACCGCCGTGGCGCCCCGCCTGGAGCTGGACGGGGAGGGACGGCGCAGCTTCGCGCTCATCCTGCTGGTTCTGTTCCTCTACACCATGGGCGGCAACGCCGTGGAGACCTATTTCACGCTGTACGCCACGCATGACCTGGGCATGGACGCCGGTACCGCGGGAGGCAACTTGGTCTGGTACGCGGTGGGCATGCTGGCGTTCGCCATCCCCGCCGGATTCATCGGCAGCCGGTTCGGACGCAAGGTCACCATGAGTACGGGGCTGGCGCTGTCGGCGCTCCTGTTCGCGCCGATGCCATGGGTCGGCAGGCCGTTCATGGTGCCGTATCTGGCGTTCGTGTTCGGCGTGTTCTGGATCCTGGTCATCGTCAACGCCCTGCCGTGGATCACCGAGCTCGGCGGCGTGGAACACACCGGTGCCATGACCTCTTACTATTACCTCGCCACCTCGTTCGGCGCGGCCATCAGCCCCACCATCTTCGGCTTCATTCAGCAGATGGCGGGCGAATACCGATGGATGTTCGTCTATGCCGTGGCGTTGTTCCTCGCGGCACTGGCCTGCATGCCGTTCATCACGCGCGGCGAGGCGAACGATTCGGAAGTCGGCCGGCGCGCCGACGATTGACCATGCCAAGCAAAACTTGAGTCTATTCACAGCAAGTTTTCAGGAATAAAACCGGGTGCGGGTGGTGTTGTATCCAGTAGGACATAACGAACCGACTATTGGAGGGGCTATGACAGTCGAAACAATGACCCGTATGAACGAGCAGATGGAAACGGCCGCCAGGAAGCCTATGGCTGTGCAGCCGGGCATGGCCCGTATGCGTGAACTGACCCCGGCGCAGCGCCGTGCGGTGATGTTCGCCCAGCAGCAGGTGCTCAAGGCCCAGGCCGCCAAGAAGGCCAAGGACGAGCGTCAGGCCGCGCGTGACCGCATGTGGCAGGAGGAGGATGCCTCGTATAAACCGCAGCATGCGGCCGTCGCATCGGCTCCCGTGGCGGAGGAACCGCGCGAGGTGTCGCTGCGTGGCGCGATCGGCCATGTCCTGCGCGATCTGCGCACACGTGACCACCGCACGCTGCGTGAGGTGTCCGAGAAGGCCGGTGTGTCGCTCGGTTACCTGTCCGAGGTGGAGCGTGGCCAGAAGGAGGCCAGCTCCGAACTGCTGAGCTCGATCGCCGACTCGCTCGGCGTGTCCACCGCGCAGATGCTGCGCATGGTGGCCGATTACCTCGATTCCGTGCAGGCTGCCTGATCGGCGCCTGTGGCGTAGTGATTGAGTTGATATCAAGCCCGCCTTGCCATTGTGGCTCGGCGGGCTTTTTCTTATGCCGATTGTGACCGAAGGCCTGTCCGCCGGGTGGTGGCAGACTGGCGGGTATGCGTGAACGGGAATTCTGGCAGCTGCTCGAGGAAGTGTTCGGCCGCACCTACGGGCGGTCGATTGCGCACGATCAGCGTATGCCCAAACTGGCGAACATGACCGTCGTCGAAGCGTTGGATGCGGGGGAGGAGCCCCGCGTGGTGTGGAACGTGCTGTGCGACCAGATGGAGATTCCGGATTCCAAGCGATGGGGTAGTGATCACAACGCGCCGCCCATGCCCGCGGCTTGAGTCACGTGAGATAGATCGTCGATTGTCGTAATCGGCCGGTGCCGTACGGGCGTATCAGCGTGTCGGTTGTGATTCCGGCGTTCATGGGCCTTGCTTCGCTGCGAGATCCGTCATAATCGAACAAATGTTCGCCTGTGGGGTTATAGTTATCCCCAGTGACAGGCAGCCACGCCGGTGTGCGGTGGAATGCCTCGCTGACACCGTAACGGCAAGGCTCACGCGGTTCCAATCGAATCCGCGTGACACCGCCGAACAAGCTGGAACCACCGGACCGTGTCCGGCGTCCGGTCTCCGACATGCGGCCATACGGTGAAGGTGACCTGTCCGCACACGACTTCGACAAGGAGAAATCATGGCAGTTGAGACCAAGACGGCCAAGGAGCCGGCAGCCCCCGCCAAGCACGAGATCGATCCCAAGCGCAAGGCCGCGCTGGACACCGCGCTGGCGCAGGTGGAAAAAAGCTTCGGCAAAGGCTCCGCAATGAGGCTGGGCGACCGGCCCGAACAGAACGTGGAGGTGATTTCCACCGGCTCGCTCGCCCTTGATATGGCACTCGGCATCGGCGGCCTGCCCAAGGGCCGCATCGTGGAGATCTACGGTCCCGAATCCTCCGGTAAGACCACGCTGGCCCTGCACGTGGTGGCCAACGCCCAAAGGAAAGGCGGCGTGGCCGCGTACATCGATGCCGAACACGCCCTGGATCCGGCCTACGCCCGCAAGCTCGGCGTGGACACCGATTCGCTTATCGTCTCCCAGCCGGACAACGGTGAGCAGGCACTGGAGATCGCCGACATGCTCATCCGTTCCGGTGCGCTGGACGTCATCGTCATCGACTCGGTGGCCGCACTGGTGCCCAAGGCCGAAATCGAAGGCGACATGGGAGACAGCCACGTGGGTCTGCAGGCCCGGCTTATGAGCCAGGCCCTGCGTAAGATGACCGGAGCCTTGGCTCAGGCCGGCACCACCGCCATCTTCATCAACCAGCTGCGTGAGAAGATCGGCGTGTTCTTCGGCAGCCCGGAAACCACCACCGGTGGTAAGGCCCTGAAGTTCTATGCCTCCGTGCGCATGGACATCCGCCGCATCCAGACCATCAAGAACGGCGACGAGGCGGTGGGCAACCGCACCCGCGTCAAGGTGGTCAAGAACAAGATGGCCCCGCCCTTCAAGTCCGCCGAATTCGACATGCTCTACGGCGAGGGCATCTCCCGTGAAGGTTCGGTCATCGACATGGCCCAGCAGGTCGGCGTGGTCAAGAAATCCGGCTCCTGGTTCACCTACGAAGGCGACCAGCTCGGCCAAGGCCGCGAGAAGGTGCGCCAGTTCCTCAAGGACAACCCGGCCATCACCGAGGAGATCGAGAACAAGGTCAAGGCCGAATTCGGCCTCATCGCCCCCTCCGACCAGTTCGCCGAGGATGAGGAAGCCACCGCGGCCGCAGCCGCCAGCGAGGCCGCAGCCGCCGACATCGCCAAGGACAGCAAGGCTGCGGCAGCCAAGCAGCAGGCCAAGTCTGCGAAGACCGCGCCCGCCAAGGATGCCGCGGATCAGGCCTGATAATGATTGATGCCGAAGCGTTCCTGCGGAGCAATCCGGTCGCGATTGCTCCGCAGGATTGTGTTGATGACCGGGCGGATACCTCGTCCCGCATGCGGATGTTCGAGGGTGCGCCCGTTGAAGCTACCGGGGAACGACGGTTCGAATCCGTTGATGGCGAGTCGGCTGCCGATCGCGGAACAAGCGGTCGATGGCCGGTGACGGGTGCCGCTCATGACACCGATGATTTGGATGACGCTGACGACGAGGATTCCTGCCGTGACGCGGCATTGAGGCTGTTGGATGCCGCGCCACGTTCGTCCGGCGCATTGCGAGACCGTTTGCTGGGCAAGGGATATGCCGAGGATACGGTTGAGTGCGTCATCGAACGTCTGATTGCGGTGCGGCTGCTGAACGACGAGGACTACGCCGAATCGGTGATTCGGGTCTGCGCCGGCCGTATGATGGGTCGTCGCGGCGCCGTGATGGAGCTTTCCCGCAAGGGTGTGGACCGTGCATTGGCGCAGCAGGTGGCTGACGAGGCCGAACGGCGGGGTGTGTTCGAGGACGCGGCATGGGAGCTCGGCCGCCGGGTGGCGCGTAAGACGAAAGGGCTTGACCGTCAGGTACGCCAACGGCGTTTCTGGTCGGCCGGCGGGCGGAAAGGGCACAGTCCCGAAACCCTCCGTCGCGTGGCCGCGGAACTTCTCAACTGAACTGCTGGGGGCGCTGCCGGCTTTCCTTGTCTCCTGTGTGTCCTGCCGGGGTAATGGGTTCGTTTTCCATGCCCTATGTATAATTGTCGGCTTGAGACCTCTTGATGGCCGCGGCCGTGATCTTCATTGGGATCGGCTGAGGAACTTCCGGGCTCCGCAGAGCACGATGGCGGATAACGTCCGCCCAGGGTGACCTGAGAGATAGCGCAGCAGAGAACAGACCGCCCGTCCTCGACGGGTAAGGGTGAAACGGCGGTGTAAGAGACCACCGGGCCTCTGGTAACAGTGGGCCGCATGGCAAGCCTCATCGGGAGCAAGGCCAAGCAGATGGCGGTAAGGGCTGCTCGCCCATGCCATCGGGTAGGCTGCTAGAGCCTGACGGCGACGTCAGGTCGAGATGGATGGCCATCCGTCTGCGGCGTTCGCGCTGCAGACGACAGAACCCGGGGTATAAGAGGTCTCATTTTCTTTTCTTCTTTGCGATTCCTCTCGTTCGATGCATCGCTATTCCGCCTCTTCCGATGATTCCGGGAGGTTTTCTGTAGGCTCTGTTAAACCAAGATTGACGTGAACTCCCTTGGACTACCCCTCAGTCGGCTTCGCCGCCAGCTCCCCTGACAAGGGGAGCCAATAAGGGGTATGTCAATCTTGGTTTAACAGAGCCTACAGCATCGGCTAATCGACGATGCCGGCGGCGATGCGCTTGATCTCGGCGAGATGAGCGTCGAATGCGGCACGTCCGGCCGGCGTCATCGCATACCATCGCACCATGTGGCGGCTGTCGTCCGCCTCCCGTTTGGACACGGAGACGTACCCGCAATCGGCGAGCGTCTTCAGATGTTTGGAGCAGGCCGCGTCGTTCATGCCCAATGTGTCCCTGATCGCGGCGAACTGGAGCTCGTCCACTGTGGCGAGGATGCCGCAGATGCGCAGCCGCATCGGTTCGTGAATCACCGGGTCGAAACGCGGTTCGACCGGTGCCTGCTTTGACTTCCTCGATGGCATGGCTATATCTTCGCCAACGCCTGAGACGCAAGACGGTCGTAACGGGTCTCGCTCGCCACGAAGAACACCGACCATAGCAAAGTGGCCACCATGGTCCACCATGCGGTGCGGAACGGGTCGTCGCCGCTCCAATTCAGATAAACGAGCGAGCCCACATAGGCAATGAGCATGACATACATCGCGGCATGCAGCACATGCATCCGCACATTCATCGGCCGCACCCCGAAGGTGAGGAACCAGGGCCACAGCAGAGGAATGCCGATGCTGCGTCGGTCGTTCGCCCCTTGCATATTGGCCAGCCAGCGCATCATCTGATAGGCCACGACGAGGCAGATCAGATCAATGGCCAGGCATAGCCATGCGCACCATTGGCTGTACAGGCCGTACCTCAGCATCTCATCAATCAACGGCTGAAAATGGTCATCGATTTCCCCGGCCGGGATGTTCCGGTATGAGGCCTGGCTGATTGCCGCATCGTACGTATCCCGGAGCGCCGCAAGACGGTTGCTCGTCCAGGAATCGAACGCGCTGCTGATCTGGAAACCCAGCACATCGAAGGCCACGAGCAGCGCGATTGTCGGGTACAGCCATCGCGGAGGAGACAGACGGGACGCCAATGACGAACGGTCGCGTTCGATGTCGCTCAGGATCTGGGCAGCCTCATTGGACGTCAATGGAGCCGTCGCGTCGGGGAGGACCATGGGCGTGCCGGTTCCGGGCGATGCATGGGTGACCTTGTGCGCGTCATTGGGAATAGAACGCTTCATCGCGGTTTCCTTTCCATTGATCCGAGACCCGTCATCGTTGGCAGCTGGTCAATCGGGATCATTTTATTTTCCTTACAGGAAAGTATAAGGCTTTCCTCTAGGGAAAACAAATCGACCCATCAGGCTACGTCGTGGCATGTTTCGGAACCGTGTCGGGAAAGAAAGAGTTTTCTCTGGGCGAGTTGCCGAGGATTCACCCATTGTTCGTCTACAATGAAACTTACCCGCACGGTAATGATGCTGTACGGGACGCATATAGCGGGCCAAACCGCTTGAGTCATATAGGAGGTCAACATGGAAATCGTCGTTACCGGACGCCACACGCAGGTTAAGCAGAGGTTCCGTGATGTCGTCGAGACCAAGATGAATCGTGTGACCGCTATCGCCCCGGACGCACAGCGCGCGCAGATCGTGCTGACCCATGAGGGCAACCCGCGCCAGGCCGATACCGCCAAGCGCGTGGAAATCACCGTTATCGCCGGCCGCACCGTGGTGCGCGCCGAGGCCTCCAGCACGGACGAGTTCAGCGCGCTGGATATGGCGCTGGACAAGCTGACCCTTCGTCTGCGCCGCACCCGTGACCGCCGCAAGGATCACCGCCGCGGCTACACGAACCCGGTGCCGGTGGATCTGGGCGTGGCCGCTCCGGAACCCGAGGTCGAAGAGGTCGAGGAAGAGCCGAACAACAGCCCGGAGGCCGCCGTGGCTTCCGATCTCGGCCCCGGCGAATCCGTGGAGGTCCAGGTTGGGGACACCCCGATCGTCATCCGCCGCAAGCTGCACATCGCCGAGCCGATGAGCATCGACGAGGCGCTGTACGAGATGGAGCTGATCGGACACGACTTCTTCCTGTTCGTCAACAAGGAGACCGGCCGTCCGTCCGTGGTCTACCACCGTCACGGCTGGAGCTACGGCGTCTTCGAGATCGATACCCCGGAGAACGTCAAGAAGGACTGATGCCGACGGCCGCAGAGGCCGGATAACCATCGATAGCTGATGAATGGGTCGCTTCCCAAACGAGGGGAGCGACCCATTTTTCGTAATATGGTCGAAAAACGCGGCGACTGACGCTCCCGGACGGTATCGTGGTACGCGGACACCACCGAAACCAATCAAGGGAGAAACCCAGTGGTCGATATTATTGACAAGGCCCTGCGTATGGGCGAGGGCCACCAGCTCAAGAAGCTGGAGAACGTGGCTAAGGCCGTGAACGCGCTCGAGGACGAGATCTCCGCCCTCTCCGACGAGGAACTCAAGGCGCAGACCCCGAAGTTCAAGCAGCAGCTCGAGAACGGCAAGAGCCTGGACGACATCATGCCCGAGGCGTTCGCCACCGTGCGCGAGGTCTCCAAGCGCACCCTGGGCCAGCGCCACTTCGACGTGCAGCTCATGGGCGGCGCCGCCCTGCACTGGGGCAACATCGCCGAAATGAAGACCGGTGAAGGCAAGACCCTTGTGGCCACCCTGCCGAGCTACCTCAACGCCCTCGAGGGCAAGGGCGTGCATGTGGTCACCGTCAACGACTACCTGGCCAGCTACCAGAGCGAGCTCATGGGCCGCATCTACCGCTTCCTGGGCATGTCCGTCGGCTGCATCATCACCGAGCAGAAGCCGCCGGAGCGCCGCAAGCAGTACAACGCGGACATCACCTACGGCACCAACAACGAGTTCGGCTTCGACTACCTGCGCGACAACATGGCCTGGGAGAAGGCCGACCTGGTGCAGCGCGGCCACCACTACGCCATCGTGGATGAGGTCGATTCCATCCTCATCGATGAGGCCCGTACCCCGCTTATCATCTCCGGCCCGGCCGAGGGCGACGTGACCCGCTGGTACCGCCAGTTCGCCAAGCTGGTCCTCAAGCTCACCCGCGACGAGGACTACGAGGTCGACGAGAAGAAGAAGGTCGTCGGCATCCTGGATCCGGGCATCACCAAGGTCGAGGACTTCCTCGGCATCGACAACCTGTACGAGCCGGCCAACACCGCCCTGATCGGTTATCTCAACAACGCCATCAAGGCCAAGGAACTGTTCCTGCGCGACAAGGACTACGTCGTCACCCACGGCGAGGTCCTCATCGTCGACGAGCACACCGGCCGTATCCTGCCGGGCCGCCGCTACAACGAGGGTCTGCACCAGGCCATCGAGGCCAAGGAAGGCGTGGAGGTCAAGGCCGAGAACCAGACCTTCGCCACCATCACCCTGCAGAACTACTTCCGTATGTACGACAAGCTCGCGGGCATGACCGGTACGGCCGAGACCGAGGCCGCCGAGTTCATGAACACCTACAAGCTGGGCGTGCTGCCGATTCCGACCAACCGCCCGATGATCCGCAAGGATCAGGACGACCTCATCTTCCGCACCAAGAAGGAGAAGCTGGCCGCCATCGTCAAGGACGTGGCCAAGCGTCACGCCAAGGGCCAGCCGGTGCTGCTGGGTACCGCGTCCGTGGAAAGCTCCGAAGTCGTCTCCACCCTGCTCGACGTGGCCAAGATCCCGCACCAGGTGCTCAACGCCAAGCAGCATGAGAAGGAAGCCGCCGTCGTGGCCGTCGCCGGCCGCAAGGGTGCCGTGACCGTGGCCACCAACATGGCCGGCCGTGGTACCGACATCATGCTCGGCGGCAACGTCGAGTTCCTGGCGGACGCCAAGCTCAAGTCCGAGGGCTACTCCCCGGAGGACACCCCGGAGGAGTACGAGAAGCGCTGGCCGGGCACCCTCAACGAGATCAAGGCCCAGGTCAAGGACGAGCACGAGGAAGTCAAGGAGCTCGGCGGTCTGTACGTGCTTGGCACCGAGCGCCACGAGTCCCGCCGTATCGACAACCAGCTGCGCGGTCGTTCCGGCCGTCAGGGCGATCCGGGTGAGTCCCGCTTCTACCTGTCCCTCGAGGACGATCTGATGCGTCTGTTCAACACCCAGCTCGTGGCCCAGGTCATGGCCAAGGGCATGGAGGAAGGCCAGCCCATCGAGGCCAAGTCCGTGACCAAGGGCGTGCGCACCGCACAGAAGGCCGTCGAATCCCGCAACTACGAAATTCGCAAGAACGTGCTCAAGTACGACGACGTGATGAACAAGCAGCGTACCGTCATCTACTCCGAGCGTCAGGCAGTCCTGAAGGGCGAGGACATCCACGAGGACATCGAGCGCTTCATCGCCGACACCGTGGAGTCCTACATCAAGGGCGCCAACAACGGCTCCGACAAGCCGAAGGACTGGGATTGGGAAGGCCTGTTCAAGGCCCTCAACGCCGTGGTACCCACCAAGGTCACCGAGGAGGACGCCAAGAAGGCCGCCGAAGGTCTCAAGTCCGAGAAGGCCGTCGAGGCCGTGCGCGACCTGATCGTCGCGGACGCCAAGGAGAAGTACGCCGAGCTCGAGAAGACCATCGGCGAATCCGGCCTGCGCGACCTGGAGCGCCGCGTGGTGCTCGCCGTGCTCGACCGCAAGTGGCGTGAGCACCTCTATGAGATGGATTACCTCAAGGACGGCATCGGCCTGCGCGGCATGGGCCAGCGCGACCCGCTGGTCGAGTACCAGCGCGAGGGCTACCAGATGTACAACTCCATGATCGAGGCCATCAAGGAGGAGTCCGTCCAGCTGCTGTTCCACATCGACGTCAAGCAGGTGGCCGCCTCCACCGCCGATGAGGATGCCGCGGTCGATGCCGCCGAATCCGCCACCGGCGTCACCGCCACCTCCGAGGGCGCCGACTCCGCCGCCACCGTGGCCGCCGGTCCGGACGAGGACGGCGAATCCGAGGCCGAAGCCGCTTCCGGCGAGGTCGAGGAAGAGGACGAAGAGGAGAAGCAGGCCATCGCCGAATCCGCCAAGGCCTCCGAGGCCGGCGAAGTGACCTCCGCCATCTCCGGCCCGGCCCCGATCAGCCACGCCGAAGGCAAGGTCCCCGCCAACAAGCGTCCGAAGAGCGAGGAGCTCCGCGTGCCGTGGGCTGATGGCCGTACCTTCCCGGGTACCGGCAAGAACGCCCCGTGCCCGTGTGGTTCCGGTCGTAAGTACAAGATGTGCCACGGCCAGAACGAGAAGTGATGCATTGTTAGGTGCAGGTCGCTTGCCTCCACAGGCGAGGTGAGCGGCTATGCGCCGCGAAGGCTCCCCTCTCTGAGGGGAGCTGTCAGCGAAGCTGACTGGGGGGGGGGCGACGGGATATTCCGTGGTGCTCCCCTCAGTCTCACTTCGTTCGACAGCTCCCCTCAAAGAGGGGAGCCGATTTGTTTTTACGGATTTGTCACCGCACGGTGAAGCCTTGGGAGACGGCGTAGATCTTGAGACGTCGCTCCCATTCGTCGAACAGGTCCGGGGAGCGGCCGCCAGGGCGTAGCGAGGGGGCGATCAGACGGGCGAACTCGGCGTCGAGCTGGCTGAAGAACGGCAGATTGTCCCAATCCCGGTTCACCAATGCCGCGGATTTGGCATACACGTCGTATATCGGCTGATCGAAGTACGGGTCCACCGTGCCGCGCCGCGTCAGATCCTCCACATAGCCGGCCGCTGCGGACACGCCGCCCGGCGCGCGCAGTTCGACGGAGACCGGGTCGAGCTGGAACCAACGGATGAACGCCATCGCGGCCTGAAGACGCGCGGGTGGTAAACCGGCGCTGATTGCCATGGTGGATCCGCCGATCTCGGCCGTGGACACCCGGCTCGGATCGGAGAACGCGGGAGGCAGCGTCACCTTCCACAGCCCCTTGTCCGCCGGATAGGAGGCGGCGAGAATCTTGCCCAGCCAGTTCGCATACGTCACCGTCAGATAGGTGCCGGACTCGGCGCGCATGTACCGGTTGTCCCACATCGGTTCCGCCCTGAGTGCGCCGTCGTCGATGCACTGCTGGATGAACTCGGCCACGGACCGTACCAGATCGTCGCGCATATGGAAGGTGATGGTCGAATCGTCCTCAACCGTCCACGGCCTCACGCTGGCCGAACGGAAGAACGAGAGGTAATGCTGCACATCCGTGGTGTCAAGGACGCCCATGTAGCGCTGCGGGTTACGTGCATGCAGCGCCACGCCCTCCTCATAGAATTCGTCCCACGTCTGCGGCACTTCGAGCCCGTAATGGCGGAACAGGTCGGCCCGGTAGAACATGGCGGTCTGCGACTGGTCGCCGGGAATGCCATACAACCGGCCGGCGTAATGGGCCGACTGCCATGCCGCGCGGTCCACCTTCGCGCCAAGCTCCCGCTCGATGTCCGGCCCTGACAGGTCCTGCAGGGCGCCCGATGCGGCCAGCTGCGGCAATGCGGTGCGTTCCACGTTGATGATGTCCGGCACGGAACGGTGGTTGATCACACGCTCCCAGTACAGGGACAGCGTATTCTCCTGCGTGCGCCCCTCGATGGGATCGATGATGATGTGCGGGTGGGTGCGCATGAATTCGTTGATGCGCGGCATCGTCTCGTTGAAGGCGTTGGACAGCATGGTGAGCACGATGCTGTCGCTCGAACGCCTGATCTCCGCGTACGGGCCGATCTTCATCGTGGACCGCTTGTGACCGTTCACCGAATCGCGCTGCAGGAATTCTGCGGTCAATGTTATGGGCTCGGGGCGATTGCCTTCCGGATTGCGCACGGCGGAGACCAGTGCGTCCGCGGCGCGCACGGCCATCTGCGCGGCCTTCATATCGATGGTGCTCAGCGTGGGGGAGAGCAGCGAGGACATCTCCGTGTTATCGAAGCCGATCACCGAGACGTCCTCGGGCACGCGCAGCCCATTGCGTCTGGCCGCGGCGATGAAGCCGGCCGCCACCGCGTCGTTGAAGGCGAACACGGCATCCGTGGGACGAATGAGATATTGTTCCGCGGCCTTGCCTCCGCCGGCGACGCTCGGCTCGCATTCTCGTACCACGCGATAGGTCATGTCATAACGGAACGCGGCGGCTCGGATGCAGCGGCGACGGTACTCGTTCGCCCATGAGCTGGCCGGTCCCGCCAGGTAGGTGATGGAGGAGTGGCCGGCCTCCTTGAGTGCGTGAACGGCGTCGTCGATGGCATGCGCCACATCCACCGTGACGCTGGAAAGCCCGGGGATGGCGCGATTGAGCAGGATGACCGGCCGGACCAGCGTGATACGGCGGATATCCGGCTCGCTCAGCCGTGAGGAAAGCAGCGCCACACCATCCACGTTGCGCATCACATAGGACATGGCCTTACGCTCGACCGCCGGTTTCTGGTCGGTGTCCAAGGCGATGAGACCATAGCCCTTGGATTCGAGCCGTCGCTGCATGGCGTTGATGGCAGTGGCGTACAGGACGTTGGTCAGCGTGGGTACGATGGCCGCGATCATGCCGGTGGCCGGCAGCGGGCTGTCCGACGAGTCGTCGTCCGAAGCCAGATAGCCGAGCTGTTCGGCGATGCGCCGGATGCGGAACTCCGTCTTGGCCGAGATCCTGCCCGGCTGGCTCAGCGCGCGGGAGACCGTCGAGGGACTTACGCCCGCTTCCTTGGCTATGTCGTAGATGGTCGCCTTGTGCTTGGCCTGTGCCATGGCCGCCTCCTCGGGACGTTCCGCCGGTTGCCGGTCGAAGTCGGCGAGACGTGGATCGGCGGAGCTGACAACATTATGGCAACCTTTGGCAACAACCGCAACGGGCCGGTCGCGATGGACGAACATGAATCATGTCAGCGATGCGGGGAGCGTGGAAGCGCCCGGAATCGCAGCAAATACAGCAAACGGACAAGTTCACCTGGAGGAACCATGTCTATTTCCATCACGGCCGCCACCAAGGTCACGGGTGCGGTCCCGTCCAAGGCCGTCTCGTACGCGGTCGAGGACATCGAGCGCGACCTCAAAGCCACGGTATCGCCGTCCGAGCAGCCCGGCGCCGACATCGTGCTCGTCGAGGGTCCGCACAACCCCGAGACCTGGGAGGTGCGCGTCTCCGACGGCAATCTGGAGATCCACGCCGGCGACGACTTCGGCTTCATCTACGGTCTGTACGCCGTCAGCCGCGAGGTGCTCGGCGTCAAGGACTTCTGGTTCTGGAACGACCAGCGTTTCACCCCGGTGCCCGCCATCGAAGTGGCCGACGACTTCGCGCTCACCTCGAAGCCGACCGCCGTCAAGTACAAGGGCTTCTTCATCAACGACGAGGTGCTGCTGGAGGACTGGCAGGTCGACAACGACAAGGACAAGCCGTGGCGTCTGGCCTTCGAGACCGTGTACCGCCTCGGCGGCAACATGGTGATCCCCGGCTCCGGCCAGCGCGGCGAGCCGCACCTGAAGCTCGCGCAGGACATGGGCTTCTATATCAACCAGCACCACGCCTGCCCGCTCGGCGCACGTATGTTCGCCGCCGCCTACCCGGGCGTGCAGCCCAAGTGGCCCGAGGAGGAGCCGAAGTTCGAGGCGCTGTGGCGCGAGGCCATCGAGGCCCAGAAGGGCAAGCGCACCGTGTGGACCCTCGGCTTCCGCGGCCAGGGCGACCAGCCGTTCTGGAACGCCGACCCGCGCTACGCCACCGACGAGGCCCGCGGCAAGCTGCTCTCCGAGATCATCCAGCGCCAGTACGACCTGGTGCAGGAGTCCGATCCGGGCGCCCAGTGCTGCATCTACCTGTACGGCGAGGCCATGGAGCTCTACCGCGCCGGAGTCCTGACCTACCCCAAGCAGGTGGCCAAGATCTGGGCCGACAACGGTTTCGGCCGCATGGTCTCCCGCCGTCAGGAGAACAACAACCCGCGCGTGCCCGCCATGCCCACCAACGACGGCGACAACGGCATCTATTACCATGCCAGCTTCTATGACCTGCAGGCCGCCAACCACACCACCGACATCACCAACGACCCGAGGCTCGTGGCCAAGGAGCTGGAGGACGTGATCGTCAACGGCGGTGACGACGTGTGGATCGTCAACGCCTCCAACGTCAAGCCGCACGTCTACTTCCTCAACTTCATCGCCGCGATCTGGCGCGAAGGCACCATCGACTTCGAGAAGGTGGCCAAGCAGTACATCGCCGACTACTACGGCGAGGACAACGTGGACGCCGTGTTCGACCTGTACGAGGAGTACTGGAAGGACGCCGTGCAGTACGGTCCGAACTGGGATGACCACGCCGGCGAGCAGTACTTCAACCATGTGCCGCGCATGCTCATCACCCAGTGGCTGCGCGACAACAAGGCCTCGGCCGAGGATCTGCGCTGGATGCACGACGGCAGGAACCTCAAGGAGCAGATCGAGTTCTACCGCGGACTCATCGCCCCGGCCGTCGAACGGTACGCCGACCTCGCCGACAAGGTGGAGCTCGCCGCCATCTCAGCCGAACTGCGCGGCGAGGAGGACGCTGCCGAACTCATCCGCGATTCCATCGGCGTGGAGGTCGGCATCTACGAGCACTGCGTGGCCGCTTCCGTGCACGTGTGCGATGCCCTGCTCGCCGGATACGAGGAGGACTGGCAGCACGCCTTCTACGACGCGGGTCTGGCGTCCGACGAGTTCACCGCCGGCGACCATGCGATGCGCGACCGCGAGCACGGCAAGTGGGCCGGCTTCTGGCGCAACGACTGCCTGACGGACATCAAGCAGTCCGCCTGGGTGGCCGAACAGCTCATGGGCTACCTGCGCTGCGTGGGCGACGGACCGCACTACTTCCAGTGGCTGCGCGACTTCACCTACCCCGAATGGGAGAAGGACGTGTACGTCATCATGAACATGGAGAACCACCCGACCGACCGCGAGATCTTCGAGGCCATGAAGGCCAAGTGGGGCAAGTAACCCCCACTGGTTCCACTCAGTCTCACTTCGTTCGACAGCTCACCTCAGCGAGGGGAGCCGAAGAAGAAAGAAAAAGAAAACCGGGCTTGATCTTCCAAGCCCGGACAAAGAAAGGAATGCTGTAATGGCACAGCAGACAGCAGCTCCTGAGGCTAAGGCGCCTCAGGGACGCAAGATCAAGCTCATCAACGCGATCGGATATGCGTTCGGTGATTTCTACGGCGGCGGCTTCGGCCAGATCGCCACATTCCTCACCTTGTTCTGGACCACATTCGCCGGACTGAAGGTGGCGCAGGCCCAGTCCATCGTCGGTATCGCGACGATGCTCGCCGCGTTTTCCGCCCTCATCTTCGGTACGCTGTCCGACAACCTGTACAAGTGGAAGATCGGCCGCAGGTTCGGCCGCCGTCGCTTCCTGATTCTGCTGGGCGTGCCCGTCTTGCTGGTTACCATCCTCATGTACGTTCCGGGACTGCCGGTGTGGGGATACTTCGTGGTGTACGCGCTGTGGATCATCGCCAACCAGCTCATCATGACCCCGTACTCGGTGCTTCCGAACGAGATGACCACCGACTTCAACGGCCGCACGATGCTCTCCACCACCCGCATGCTGTTCTCCGGCATCTCCACCGCCGTGATTCCGCTGGGCGCCGCCGCGTTCCTCAAGGCGCTCGGTGAGAAGCAGAGCTCGTCCTACACCATCGCCATGGGCTTCTTCATCGTGCTGTTCGCGGTGTTCGTGTTCATCGCCTACAAGTCCACCTGGGAGCTGACCCCGGAGGAGGCCGACTTCGACGAGGCGGCCATCGAGGCCGAAAAGAAGGAGCCGTTCAACTTCGGCAAGTGGCTCAAGGGCGTGGGCGACATTTTCGTCGGCTACTTCTCCACCCTGCGTAACAAGACCTTCCGCAAGCACATCCTCATCTACCTGCTCGGCCAGTCCTTCCTGGACATCTTCGGCCAGGTGTGGCTGTTCTTCGTGCTCTACAACCTCAACAAGCCGGTCGCCTTTGGCACCGCCCTGCTCGGCATGGCTCTGATCGGCGAACCGCTCAAGCCCGTGTTCGGCTGGATCTTCTCCAAGCTCGGTCCGCGCAAGATGTTCTCCCTGAACTTCGCCGGTGCCATCCTCGGTCTCCTGGGCCTGTGGGGTCTGTGGCAGACCGCCTCCCAGAACAACACCGCCGCCTGGAACACCGCGCTGTACGTGGTCATGGTCTGGTGGCTCATCTTCCGCGCCATGACCTGGTTCATCCCGTGGAACGTGTTCCCGTTCATCCCGGACGTCGACATGATCATGGCCGGCGAGAACCGCGGCGGCCTGTACATCGGCTTCCAGCAGTTCGCCCGCAAGATCACCGCCGGCCTGTCCGCCATGGCCTGGGGCTGGTACCTTGGCGCCAACGGCTTCGTCGAGACCGCCTTCAAGGCCGGTAAGCCGCAGCCCGAGCAGGCCGTGAACGCCATCGGAACCGTGCTGGTCTGGTGGATCATCGCCGGCCTCGCCGTGGCTTGGATCATCTCCTTCACGATGAAGCTCGACAAGAAGACCGACGCCGTCCTGCTCGCCGAAATCGACCGTCTCAAGGCCGGCGGCAAGAAGAAGGATGTGGACCCCGACACCAAGAAGGTCGTCGAGCAGCTCACCGGCATCAAGTACGAGCAGTGCTGGCCGCAGACCACCGAGTGAATTTCGATGACTGCTGATTGCTAGACAATCGCTGAATGAGGCTCTCCTCTCCACCGGAGGAGAGCCTTTGCCGCATTTTGCAATATGGAAGTTTGCGTCTCGAGAAACGTATGGCCATTACAATGAGCCGCGTTACTAGCTATCGGACGCTACGTGCGTCAAGGAGGAACAATGGCAGAGATCACATGGAAGTCGATTCTCACCAAGCTGGTCGGGGGAGACCACCTGAGCGCCGAGGAATCCGAATGGTTCGTGGACGATCTGATGAAGGGCAACGCGAACCCGGCCGCCGTGGGTGCCGCGCTCGCCATGCAGCAGCAGCTGGGCCTGACCGCCGAGGAGGTGTCCGGCGCCGCCAAGGCCATGGTCTCGCACGCCATTCCGCTCAAGGTCTCTGGTGAGACCACGGACATCGTGGGCACCGGCGGCGACGGCTTCGCCACGGTGAACCTGTCCACCATGGGTTCCGTGGTGGCCGCCGCGGCCGGCGTGAAGATCGTCAAGCACGGCAACCGCGCCGCCTCCTCGAAGTGCGGCGCCGCCGATGTGCTCGAGGCGCTCGGCCTGCCGCTGGACCTCAAGCCCGAAGCCGTGGGCGAGGTCGGCGACGAGGTGGGCATCACCTTCGCGTTCGCCCGCACCTTCCACCCGGCCATGCGCTTCGTGGGTCCCGTGCGCGCCGCGCTCGGCATCCCGTGCGTGTTCAACGTGCTCGGCCCGCTGACCAACCCGGCCAAGCCGGCGCACGTGGCCATCGGCTGCGCCAACCGCGCCATGAGCCCGATCATGGCCGCCGCCTACGCCGCAGCCGGCCAGTCCGGCATGGTCTACACCTCGCACGAGGGCATGGACGAGCTCGCGCCCACCGGCCCGGTCTCCGTGTGGGAGATCCGCGATGGTAAGGTCACCGAAACCGATTTCGACCCGACCGTGGATCTGGGTCTCGCCAAGATCGACGTCGCCGACCTCAAGGGTGGCGAACCCGAGGTCAACGCCGCCGCCTTCCGTGACTTCCTGGCCGGCAAGGACGTGCCGTCCCGCTCCACCGCGCTGCTCAACGCCGCCTCCGCCATCGTGGCCGACGGTCATCTGGTCGGCGAGGGCACGCTCGCCGAGCGCTTCCGTGAGGCGTACAAGATCGCCGAGGACGCGGTCGACTCTGGCAAGGCCCAGGCCCTGCTCGACAAGTGGATCGAGACCGCCAAGTCCAAGGCGTGATTGATTCGTCTATGGTCTGACGGGCTCTTTCCCACGTATCAATGCGGGAAAGAGCCCGTCATGTTTGGCTCTGTTAAGCCAAGATTGACATGCCCCTTATCTTGGCTCCCCTTGTCAGGGGAGCTGTCGGCAAAGCCGACTGAGGGGTAGTCAGGCATGGATTCATGTCAATCCTGGTTTAACAGAGTTTTTGTTTCGTAATCCTGCGATGCGGCTGCGTCACGCCGTCGGTACCGATTCGGCTGAGTCTGCTTGCGGCTTCGTGGCGTGGATGCTGCCGCGTTCGATGAACATCGCCTGCTCCATCACAGTCCGGGCCTCACCCGTATTGAAGCGTCGGATTCGCTGCAGGAGCAACCGGGCGGCGTTGCGGGCGTTCTGTTCCACCGGCAGATGAATCGTGGACAGCGTCGGATTGGTGAATGCGGACATGGGAATATCATCGAAACCGATCACCTTCACATCGGCCGGTATATTGATGTCATTGCGTTGCGCTGCCGCCATGAAACCGATGGCCATGATGTCGTTGAAGGCGAACAGCGCGTCCGTGGGATGTCTGAGGAATTTGCCGATGGCCTTGAACCCGTTTTCCATCGTGGGCTGGGTCGCACGGATCTGCGTGACCGACATGCCCAGCCGTTGCGCCTCGTGCACGATGATGGTGTGCCGGTTACTGTCGGACCAGGATGATGACGGTCCGGCCAGATACGTGATGGTGGACACACCTGCAACCTGCAGCGAGAGCAGTGCCTGACGTACGGCGTTCCGCGTGTCGGAAAGCACCTGATCGATGCCCGGCACGGCGCGGTTGATAATCGCCAGCGGCATGGTATCGGCAATTTTGCGCAGCTCCACCTCTCCGGTCCTGGGGGCGATGAGCACGGCTCCGTCAATCTGTTGCATCCACACGTTGCTCAGCAACTTATGCGCAAGCATGTTCTCCATGGTGTCCGAGACGATGACCGTGTACCCATGAGCGGCCATCACGTTCTGCACCACCTTGATGCAGATCGATTGGAACGGGTTGGCTATATCCGGCGCGACGACCGCGACCAGACCGGTGCGTTGCGCCGATATGGTCGCTGCCGCCGCATCGTCGAGTTGCCGGATTCGTCTAGGCATGTCGTATCCGAGCCGTTCCGCGACGGACCGGACGTTGGCGATGGTGACGGAGGACACGAGTCCCGGCCGGGACAGTGCCCGTGACACCGTTGCCGGACTGACACCGGCCTCCTTGGCGATGTCGTAGATTGTCACTTTCTTGTGCATCACCGGTTGATTATGAGTCGTAATGAAACTTTTTGCAACAAAAAATGCGGGCGCGCGATTCTTGCGAGACTGATCGTGTTCTGGTTCACAGAGGATTCCACACAGTGTCAATGAAGTTGTGGGGAATCGAAAGAGAAAGAAGCAATCATGTCTCAGGCAATCAGTGCGACCTTGCCGCGAACGCGCAAGGTCACCATCGGCAGCGCGCTCGGCTACGCCATCGGTGATTTCTACGGCGGCGGTTCCACCACCCTGACGGGCACGTATCTGGCCCTGTTCTGGACTACGTTCGCCGGACTGGACATCGCCCAGGCGCAGAGCATCATCGGCGTCGCCACCATCGTCAGCGCCGTGTCGTCCATCATCTTCGGCTCCCTGTCCGACAATTTCTATCGCTACAAGCTCGGCCGCCAGTTCGGCCGTCGTCGCTTCTTCCTGCTGCTGGCCTCCCCGCTGGTGCTCATCACCTCGCTGATGTGGATCCCGAGCCTGCCGTTCGTGGCCTACTTCGCGCTGTACACGCTGTTCATCGTCGTGCTGCAGATGTTCCTGGTCTCCTACTCCTCGCTGCCCACCGAAATGACCAGCGATTACAACGGACGTACGCTGCTGTCCACCGTGCGCATGATCGTGTCGGGCGTCTCCACGGTGGCCATTCCCGCGGTCGGCGGCTGGATGCTGTCGACGATCGGCGAGGACAAGGCCATCTCCTACCAGACCTTCGCCATCGGTATCACGGTGCTGTTCGCCATCGTCTTGTTCATCGTCTCCCGCACCACATGGGAGATGACGCCGGAAGAGGCCGGATACGACGTGACCAAGATCGAGGCGGAACAGAAGCAGCCGTTCAGCTTCTCCCGCTGGTGCAGGAACGTCGGCAAGCTCGCCGTGGACTACATCTCGACCTTCCGTATCTCCTCGTTCCGCAAGTTCATGGGCATCTACCTGCTGAGCCACTGCATGATGGACATCTTCGGCCAGACCTTCGTGTTCTTCGCGATCTTCTGCTGGGACAAGAACACGGCCTTCGCCTCCATGCTGCTGTCGTTCGCCGTCATCGCCGAGTTCTTCAAGCCGGTGTGGGGCCTGCTGTTCGCCAAGATCGGCCCCCGCAACATCTTCCAGCTCGCCTTCGGACTGGGCATCGTCGCACTCGGCGGCCTGTTCGCCACATGGAAGCTGCAGCCCACGATGGATGACGGACAGTTCGTCGTGGTGGCGATCGCGGCCTGCATCTTCTGGTTCATCGCCCGCGGCCTCATCTGGTTCCCCTGCTGGACGGTCTTCCCGTTCATCCCGGACGTCGACGAGATCGTCTCCGGCAAGAACCGCACCTCCATCTTCACCGGTTCCACCTACTTCATCGCCCGCATCCTGAAGGGCTTCGTGTCCATGGCCATCGGCGGTTACCTGGCGTATGTCGGCTTCGATTCCAAGGCCGCCACCGCCAGCGCCGGCGTGCAGAACGGCATCGTGTTCGTGATGATCGGCTGGACGGTCATTGGTCTGGTGCTCTCCTGGATTATCGCCCTGACCTTCAAGCTCGACAAGCGCACCGACGGCATCCTGAACAACGAGATCAACCGTCTCAAAAACGGCGGCAGCAAGGCCGATGTGACCAGCGAGACCAAGCAGGTCGTGGAAAGCCTCACCGGCGTGCCGTACGAGAAGTGCTGGCCGCAGGCACAGGCCTGACCTGATACCCAGGTGGCGGGACCGTGAGTCCTGGCGGTGCATCCCGCGGACGGAATGGTTCCGCCACCTTTTTCATATCATTGACTCATCGTGATGAAGGAATGAAATCATGACAACCGATACCCATGAATTCGACCACGACATACTGGTCACGGACACCACGCTGACCGTGTGGTGGCTGTTGCCCGACGACGCGACGCCCGACCGTCGCTTCCATGTGTCCCTCGACGGCGGCGAACCGGTGGAACTCGCCCTGACGCACTACACCTTCGAGGATCTCGAGCCCGCCAGCGCGCATACGGTGGAGGTCGGCTATGATGCCGACGGCTCCGGGCGATTCGTGCCGCTGCTGACGGAGCATGCCGTCACCGCCCCCGTGAAGCAGCGCCTCGACGTGAGCCTGCCGCCGTACAACGCCGTGGGCGACGGCGCCACGCTCAACACCGCCGCCATCCAGCGCGCGCTGGACGACTGCGACGCCGAGCATCAGGTGATCATTCCCAAAGGCGTTTTCCTCTCCGGCGCCCTGCGCCTGCATTCGAACACTGAACTGGTCATCGAACATGGCGGCGTGCTGCAGGGAAGCTCCAACCCGGCCGACTATGAGCCGCGCATCTGGAGCCGATTCGAAGGTATCGAGGGGGAGCGGTATTCCAGCCTGCTCAACATCGGCGTGCTCGACCATTCCTCGTCGTACAACTGCGAGAACATCGTCATCCGCGGCCATGGCTCGATTCTCGGAGGCGGCGTGGAACTCATGCAGTCCACCATCGACCAGGAAATGGAACGGCTGAAGGACCAGCTGATCGCCTTGGGCGACAGGATCGCGGAGTTCGAGAAACCCACCACATTGGCCGGCCGAGTACGCGGTCGCCTGATCAACGTGTCCAACGGACGCAACATCGTCATCAGCGGCCTGACCGTCGGTATGGGCCCGGCCTGGAATCTGCACTTCGTGTACAGCGACCACGTCACGGTCTCCGACTGCACCTTCGTCTCCCGCGCCGTGTGGAACGGTGATGGCTGCGATCCCGACTCCTCCACGAACGTCGCGGTGTTCGGCTGCGCGTTCGAAACCGGCGATGACATGGTGGCCATCAAATCAGGTCGCAACCCGGAGGGAAACGTCATCAACCGTCCCACCGAACACGTGCGAATCTTCGACTGCAATTCGTTGTTCGGCTGGGGCATCGCCATCGGCAGCGAGATGTCGGGAGGCGTGAGCGACGTGGAGGTCTGGGACTGCGACATGTCCCGCACCGCCTATGGTCTGGAGGTCAAGGCCACGAAGAAGCGCGGCGGATATGTGCGCGGCGTGCGCATGCGCCAGTGCAGGACCTCTCGCATCATGATTCATTCGGTGGGGTACAACGACGACGGCGAGGGTTCCGATGTGCCGCCGGTGTTCGAGAACATGGAATTCCGCGATGTCCATCTCCTCGACCGGTTCGACCCGAGCACGGTGTCCGGTGGTTCGATCGGCGATATCGACTGCGACATCGATGTGCAGGGCTTCGACGTGCCCGGATACGAGGTGCGGAATGTGGCGTTCCATAACATCGGCTTCACCATCGCACCGGACCGCAAGACGTCGGATGAGGACCATATGAGCATCCGCCTTCGCCACACCCGGAACGTCGTATTCGACGGTATCCGGTCCTGAGCGGCATCGCGAAGTCACTCCGGATTGCATTGCCAATGATGCCGTGATTCCATGAGAGGGGTTGTGGCGTCATTGGCATGACTCTATGAGTGCAACTTTGGCAACAAGTGGCAACGCTGGATGTTGCGGCAGTAGGCTATGACGCAGATTCGGCCGATGACGGCTTAGATTCGTGGGAGGAACATTGTGAGTTCGTTTGCGGAATTCGGCACGCTGGTCAAAAACCGGCACAAGCCGAAAGACAAGCCGAAAGACACCAAGGTGGCGTTGGGATTCCTCGCGCCGTGGCTGATCGGCGCGATTTTCCTGAGTCTGATCCCGATGCTGTACTCGCTGGGAATCTCGTTCACCAAATACAACATGATCAAGCCGCCGCAGTTCGTCGGACTCATGAACTACCGGCACATGCTCGCCGATCCGCGCTTCCTGAACTCGCTCACGGTCACGTTGACGTATGTGGTCATCTCCGTGCCACTGCAGCTGGTGGCGGCCCTGGCGCTGGCGGTGCTGCTCGATCGCGGCATGAGGGGACTCGCGTTCTACCGCTCGGCGTTCTACCTGCCCTCCATGCTGGGCGGTTCGGTGGCCGTGGCGGTGCTGTGGAAGATGGTCTTCGGCTCGGACGGCCTGTTCAACGCCTTCCTCGGCCTGTTCGGCATCGACACCTCGATGTCTTGGATAGCCAACCCGGACACTGCCAATTGGACGTTGATGGCCCTGCACATCTGGCAGTTCGGCTCGCCGATGGTCATCTTCCTCGCCGGCCTGCGCCAGATCCCGCGCGAACTGTACGAGGCGGCCAGTGTGGACGGTGCCGGCAAATGGCGTCAGTTCCGCTCCATCACCCTGCCGATGCTTTCGCCAATCATCTTCTTCAACCTCGTGATGAGCGTGATCAACTCCTTCCAGACGTTCACGCAGGCCTACGTGGTCTCCGGCGGCACCGGCGGCCCATCCGACTCCACACTGTTCTACACGCTGTATCTCTACCAGCAGGGCTTCGCTTCCCTGCGCATGGGATACGCCTCCGCGCTGGCATGGATCATGGTGGTGATCGTGGCCGTGCTCACCGGTATCAACTTCGCTCTTTCCAAGTTCTGGGTGCATTACGATGACTGACGTACGAGCATTGGTTATGAAACGTCGCGCACGGCTCCGTTCCGGCGCACAGCAGGCAAGGATGCAGTCCAATCTGCGGTCCGCGGTCGACCTGGGATCCGGCGCCGGCATGAACGGCAGCCGAGGCCGCGCGGTCGCACGCACGGTGGGTTCCGTCATCAAGCAGATCGTGGTGCTGCTGCTCGCCATCATCATGCTCTACCCGATTCTGTGGATGATCGCCAGCTCCCTGCGTCCGCAAAGCGAGATCTTCACCAACATGGGGCTCGTGGTCACCCATCCGGTCTGGCAGAACTACGTGGCCGGATGGAACGCGCTGAGCTACCCGTTCGGCCGGTACATCCTCAACTCGCTGATCATCGTGGTGTTCGCCATCATCGGCAACATCCTCACCTGCTCGATGGCCGCCTACGCCTTCGCGCGACTCAACTTCCGGTTCCGCGGGGTGCTGTTCGGCTTCATGCTCCTGATGCTGATGATCCCGATCCACGTGATCGTGATCCCGCAGTACATCATGTGGAATTCACTCCATATGATCAACACCTTCGTGCCGCTGATCGTGCCGAAGTTCCTCGCGATGGACGGGTTCTTCACCTTCCTGTTCTACCAGTTCCTGCGCGGCCTGCCGCATGACCTCGACGAGGCCGCCAAACTGGACGGCGCCGGCCACGTGCGCATCTTCTTCCAGATCCTGCTGCCCCTGATGAAGCCGGCCATCGGCACCTGTGCGGTGTTCACGTTCATCTGGACGTGGAACGACTTCTTTAGCCAGCTGCTCTACCTGACCAAGCCGGACATGGCCACCGTGCCAATCGCCCTGCGCACCTTCATCGATGCGCAGTCCCAGTCCAGCTACGGCCCGATGTTCGCGATGAGCGTGGTCTCGTTGATTCCGCTGTTCCTGGTATTCACGTTCGGACAGAAATATTTGGTTCAGGGGATCGCCACCACCGGAGGAAAGTGATGGCAGAAAACATGGATGGAGCGTTATCTGCGTTGCCGTCTCCTCGACGTACCTTCGTACGCCTTCGTCGACGCGCCTTGATACCGCACACATCCATGTTCCCTGCCTCCGTATAGGAGTAGACAATGAAGCGTATGTGGAAGAAATATGTGGCGACCGGCCTGGCAGCCGTGACATTACTGGCGACCACCGCATGCGGCAGCTCGGTCGGCGCTGCCAACGTGCCGGTTGTGCCCGCCAATGGCGACGTGACGATTCGTCTGAGCTGGTGGGGCGGCGACGCCCGCATCAAGGCCACGGAGGAGGCGATCGCCGGGTTCGAGAAGGAACATCCCAACATCCATGTGGAGACCGAATACTCCGACTGGACCGGTTACTGGGACAAGCTCGCCGTGCAATCCGCCGGCGGCAACGCGCCGGACGTCATGCAGATGGATGAGCTGTATCTGGCGTTCTACGGGTCGATGGATGCGTTGCTCGACCTCAACAAGGCATCGGACTACCTGGATCTCAGCACGATGGACCCGTCATTGAAGGCCATGGGCCAGGTGGACGGCAAGCAGGTTGCCGCGCCGATGACGACCTCGCAGTATGGCGTCATCATCAACAATGACGTGTTGGACAGCTTGGGGCTTACGCTGCCGGACACCGACACCTGGACCTGGGACGAGTTCTCGGACTTCGCCAAGCAGGTCACCGAGAAATCGGGCGGCAAGACGATAGGCGCCATCGCACCGAACAACGGCTACGGTCTGCAATTGTGGGCCCGCCAACATGGGGAGAACCTGTTCAAGGGCAATGCCGTCACCATCTCGCCCGAGACGTTGGCCTCGTTCCTCCAACTGCCTGCGGATTGGGCCAAAAACGGCATCGAAGGCAACGCCGAGCGCTGGAGCGAGAACACCGCCGCCACCCTGAACGACACCGACTTCGGCAAAGGCAAGCAGGCGATGATGATCACGCAGGCCACGCAGATCACCCCCTACGCGCAGGCGGCCGGCACGGACAACATGACGTTGGCACCGGTGCCTCAGGTCACGCCGGGGGAGAAGACCATGTATCTGAAGCCCGGCATGTATTGGGCGGTATCCTCCGGCAGCCAGCACCCGGCCGAGGCGGCCATGCTGGTCGATTACCTGGTCAATGACAAGAACGCCGGCGCGATTCTGGGCACCGAGCGTGGCATCCCCGCCAACAACGACATCCGCAGGATGCTCGCCAAGGACGCGACCGGAACCGACCGTACGTCGCTGGACTTCATGGACAAGATCCAGCCGACGTTGGGGAACCCGCCGTCGATCACACCCAACGGCGCCTCGGAACTGGACAAGATCATCGTGCGCTATCAGCAGGATGTGGTCTTCGGCAAGCGCAAGGCCTTGGACGCCGCCAAAGACATGATCGCCGAACTCCAGGAATCCATCGACTTCGCGTCATGAAATATCTTGGCTCCCTCTGATGAGGGAGCTGTCAGCGAAGCTGACTGAGGGAGAGAAGCGCGACGCAGTCGCTAGAAAAATCGAATCGGCCGATGGCCGATGCCTTTTCATACGGCTGACGCCGGCTTCTCTCCCTCAGTCTCACTTCGTTCGACAGCTCCCTCGTCAGAGGGAGCTAGGGTACGCTTACACCCGTGCGCCGTCGTCGAAATAGCCGCCCTTGTCGCCGGGGCGGTTCTTGCGGTTAAGCACCTTGACGACAAGTCCGCCCAGACCAAGCACCGTGCAGATGCCGAATACGATGTTGAGCAGCGCGCTGATCACCGGAATCCCATAGAGCGAGGGGACCAGCACCATCACCACCGTGCCCGCCACACCAATGACGAGCAACGCCAGCAACAGCACTGTCGAGGCATGCACCGGGCCGATCTCCGGGTTCGGGGGAGTGAAGCCGCCGTCGTCCTGCTCGTCCATCACATCATCGGTGTCGAGCCAGCTGCGGCCGGTGAAGTCGCGCGGACCCGAACGGGCGGCATCGCCATCGCCCCACGTGCTGCCGGCGTTCTTCGGATCGTTGGGAATCTCATGACGGTTGCGGGACGTGCGCTTGCCGCCGCGCAGACGGTCACGCAACCCACCACCCAACGGGCGCGCATCGTCGGTGAACGTGCCCAGATCCAAATCGTTGACGGACAGCAGCGCCTCCTTCTCACGGCGTTGCGCCTGCTTCTCGAACTTCCTGGCCTGACGCGAGGACGCCACATCGTTGAGGTCGGCCTCATGCTCGGCTTGGAACGCGGCCCATGCCGCATCGAGATTGCCGAGGTCAGCGGGGGTGGACTGCTGATCGGACGACGGCTTGCCGGAGGACTTGCCGGCGGAGGCGCCAGTCGAATCGTCGTGCTTTGCTCCATCATCCGGCGTGGGGACTGTCGGCTCGTCTGCCGCATTGGTATTGTTGAGGTCAGTCATACATACCACTGTAATCTGTCGCCCCAAACCGCGCAGGGAGGGAAACGCCAAGTGCTGTACTGGTTCTTCGTCAAGGTCTTCGGTCCCATCGCCCGCCATCGTCTTGGCCCCACCGCCACCGGACTCAATAATGTGCCGCGCAAGGGCGGCGCCATCATCGCCGCGAACCATCTGGCCGTGATCGACGACGCGCTCATCCCGATCACCTGCCCGCGCATGGTGCATTTCATGGGCAAGGCCGAGTATTTCGAGGGCAAGGGCCTGAAGGGCAAGTTCAAGAAGTGGTGGTTCACGTCCGTGGGCGTGTTCCCGGTGGATCGTTCCGGTGGTTCCAAGTCGCTCGGCGCGCTGGAGCATGCGCGTGAGATCATCGAGGACGGCCACCTGTTCGGCATCCATATCGAGGGCACCCGCAGCCCCGACGGTCGCATGTACAAGGGCCATACGGGCGTGGCGCGACTGGCGCTGGAGACCGGCTGCCCGATCGTACCCACCGCCATCATCGGCACGGACAAGCTGCAGCCCATCGGCACCTCCATTCCGAAGAAGGGCCGCACGCAGGTGATGTACGGCAAGCCCATCGAGGTGCAGAAGAAGGCCGCCGACGAGATCACGCATGAGGATCTGCGCTCGCTGACCGACCGCGTGTCCGCTGCGATCCAGGCCATGAGCGGCCAGGAGTACGTGGACGAATACGCCCAGAAGGTCAAGGAACAGCTCAAGGCCCAGAAGGCCGCTGAAGAGGCCGAAGGCAAGGCTGAGTAGGAAATAGTCGAGAGATAATTGGCTCCCCTCAGAGAGGGGAGCCAATTTGTTATCACACCACGGTCAGGGTGACGACGGTGGGGGTGCCGTTCTCGTCGCGGATGCGCACGGTCTCTCCGGCCTTGGGGCTCTGGACGCGCACTTCATGGGTGATGTCGCCCAACGGCGCGGACTTCTTCACCGTGAAGCCGAGCTTTTCCAGCTGGGCTGCGGCGGCATCGTACTTCATGCCTACCACGTTCGGCAGCACCGTGGTCTCCGGACCCTTGGAAATCACCACGTCCACGCTATCGCCCCACTTGAGCTGCGCGCCGGCCTGCTGCGAGGCCGAGATGACGTCGCCCGCGGCCACCTTGTCGTCGTACTGTTCGGTGACGTTGGCCGTGAGCTTCAGCTCGTCGAACGCGGCCTGCATCTCGTCCTTCGTCTTGCCCACGATGTCCGGCATGCTCACCGGCATCGGGCCCTTGCTCAGGGTCACGGTCACTTCGGCGTTGTGCTTAGCCGTGGTGCCGGGATCCGGGGAGATGGTCAGCAGCGTGCCCTCGGGCTTGTCCAGCGAATACTCGTCCTTGGACGAATCATGCTTGATGTTGGTGAAACCGGCCTTCTTCAACGCGGCGAGCGGGCTCTTGCCATTGGCGGAATTCACGTCCGTGATGTCGGCCGGGATGGTGGCCATTTTCACGCCGCGGGAGATCGTGACCGTGAGCTTCTGATTCTGCCGCTTGCTGATGCGGCTGTTGACGAATGCATCCGAACCGTTCACGGACGTGGCGATGATCTTGCCTTCGGCCACGTCGTCGCTGTATTCCTGTTTGGTCTCATAGGGGATGCCGAGCGCCTTCAACGTGCTTTCGTACGTGGACCAATCGGCGCCGGTGAGCGAGCATTGCGACTCATCCGCCGCGCAGGTCACGTCCTCGGCCTGAGGCACGCTCCAATAGCTGCCGGGACCGGCGAACCACCACCAGCCGCCGCCCGAGGCTACGAGAGCCAATACCAGCACCACGACGATGGTGATGATGAACGGCGGTCGCTTCCACCACGGCTTCTTGGCGGGGGCCATGCCGTCCGTATGCTGGGCGGCGCCGCCTGAATCCTGTGCGCCGTCTGTCATGGCGATGGCCTGCGTGAACTGATCATCGACGGGGGAGAGCACCTGGGTTTCGCTGCCCGGTTGCGGCATGGCCTGCGTCATGCTCGAATCGATGGCCGTGGTACGCGCCACAGGTGGTGCCGGCGGCGCGGGAAGGGCCGGGGATGGCATGCCGGTCGGTGCCGATGTGCCGCTGGCCGTGCCGGAACCGCCATTGGCCGGCATCGCGGTGGTCGGTACCGGAGCCGCGGATGTGTTAGTAGCGGCACTGGCGGCGGAGGGCCGCTCGCCGGGAACGGCTGGTTCGGCCACGGTACCCACGAGGGCCGGAGCGGTGAAGTCGGTGCGGTTGCCGTCCGTCGGTTCGGCGTGCAGGCGGTACTGCCATGCTTCCAACGGCAGCTTGGCAGCCATCCTACGCAGCTCCTCCGCGGCCGCCATGCCGTCGGACGGGCGCGCGTCCACCGCGCGGGCGGTCAGATGGGAGATGAACGCCGCCACGGCGGGGTCGATGCCGGGGCACACGGTTGCGATGGACGGCACATCCTCATGGACGTGCTTGAAAACGAGGGTCACGGGATTGTCGGAATCGAACGGCACCTTGCCGGCGAGCATCTCCCATGCCATGATGCCCACGGAATACAGGTCGCCCTGAGCGGTGGCCTGGTTCTTCTCGATCATCTCCGGTGCCAGATAGGCGGCCGTGCCCAGCAGCATGCCGGTGGAGCTCAGCGTGGCTTGGCTGGCGGCCTTGGCCAGACCGAAATCGGTGATCTGCACGTGGCCTCGGTCGTTGAGCAGAATGTTCTCCGGTTTGATGTCGCGATGCACCACGCCGATGCGGTGCGCGGCCGCCAAACCGTCCAGCGTCTCGGCCACCACGCGCAGGGTCTCGCGTACGGAGAAGGTGCCCTGCGTGTTCATCTCATGGCGCAGGTTCACGCCATGCACGTACTCCATGACCAGAAAATCAAGACCGTTGTATTCGCCGGTGTCGTACACCTGCACCACGTGCGGGTTGGCGATGGCCGCGGCCGAATTGGCCTCGCGGCGGAACCGCTCCACGAACTGGTCCCGGTGGGGGCCCTTGGCGAGCTGCATGTGCATGACCTTGATCGCCACGGTGCGTCCCAAGCGCTCATCGACGGCTTCATAGACGGTCGCCATACCGCCCTCGGCGATGTTGCGCACGATGCGGTAGCGTCCCTCGATCATCTGTACGGGCTCGTTCTCACTCATATTGTGCTGCACGGTTCCTTCGGTCACTGCTGAACACCGTTCAGTCTACATGGGCAGGGCTACGCGGAACGATTGCGGTTGCAAAGAATTCACGCGGATTCAGGCGAGGGAAATCAGGTATGACGTGGCGGATGCACTACGCCGGGGATGGCGTCAGCGCAGCTGTTCGGGGATGAACCTGGCGCACGCCTCCGCTAATCGGCGCTCGCATTCGTCGTCGAGACCGAGCCCGGCGATGGCCTCGCGCGAGGCGAGCCAAAGCGCATGGATGCGCTCGCGGGAACGATCGATGGCGCCGGTCGAACCGAACAATCCGATGGCGCTGGCCACCTGAGCTTCATCACGATGATCGGCTGAAAACATGGCGACGAGTTCGCCACGTTCGTCCGCTCCGGCACCGCCCAACGCATCCGCCAACAGCACCGTACGCTTGCCCTCGCGGATGTCGCCGCCCACCGGCTTTCCGGTGTTGCGGCTGGAACCGATGACATCCAGAAGATCGTCCGCCAGCTGGAACGCCACGCCAAGCGGATGCCCGATGGCCAGCGCATGGCCGCGCGCCTCATCCGGTTTGAACCCTGCGGCAAGGAAAGCGAACAGCAGCGGAGCGATGGTGGTGTAGCTGGCCGTCTTCCAACGGAACACGTTCAACGAGGCATCCGCCAGACCTGCCGGATCGTCCAACGGCGTCATTTCCACGCCCAGATCCAGAACCTGCCCGATCTCGACCTCGCGCTGCATGGTAAGGAAGGCCTCGTCGATGGCATCCGCGTTGGCGAGACCCCGCGAAGCCCGGCGTGCGATCTCAATGCACGCGGTGGCCAGGATGTCGCCGAGCATCAGACCGAGACCACGGCCGATGACGCCGCTGTGCACGGCCTGTTCGAGCGCGCGGTGGGCGGAGGGTTTGCCACGGCGCAGATCGGATTCGTCGATGATGTCGTCATGCACCAGCGCGGCCGTCTGGAACACCTCGATGGCGCAGGCGAGATCCACCATCGAACGGCGTGCGTCGTCATCGGCTTCGGCATCGAACGAGCCGGGGAAGTCGGTTCGCAGCGCGTCGAACGCGGCGAGTGTGAGCAGCGCGCGCAGTCGTTTACCTCCCTCGCTGGAGGCAACGGCCTGATCGACGACCTGTCCCATCACCGGTCGCAGTGCGTCGGCCACTTCGCCGGTGGCGGGCGCGTCCGTCAGTTCACGCACCAGTTCGGCGATGCGCGGTTCGATGATGGCAAGGTCATGATCGGTTGTCCACATGCCTCTAACTTATCCACAGGGTATGGAGAACACAAGAACCGCTGAAAACCGGGGGAGCGGAACCCGGAACCACATGAACCGTTTTTCGCGGTGCGGCGCGCCCGTCATCGCGCATAGTGGAGGTCACGCCCAGCCGGGCGGGCGGATGCGAGCTTCACCGGCGAATCGCAGACGAATTATCGACGGCCGTTCGTATCCGCGCAACCATCCATCACCTTGCGGCCACCGGAGGCCGCCATAGTCAGGGAGGACGAATCACCATGCCCACGCATACGATACGAACACGACGACGGACGCGCCCGCACGAGACGCACGATCCGCACACCTGCGAATGCCGTCCGGCACCGATGCCGGATGAACGGCACGACGACGAACACGACGAGCGATATCGCGAACCATGCGATGCGGGATTCGTTCTGGAGAACGACGAAGGCGACGGCATCCCACCGTTCGACTACGACGAACTGGAGGAGCTCGCCCTTCGGTTCCGCGAGGATCGCAGGGTACGCGGTATCCAGGAGGCCAACGCCGATTGGGTGGCCGGCCCGCTGGACGAATGGCTCGAAGGGCTCGACGGCGAGCGGTGCCCGGGGCGCGCCACACTGATGGCCTTCGTGGCCGGCATGCACGAGACGCTGGCGATCAGGGACGCGCTCATCCTTTCGCTCGTGGTGGATGAGCGGCATTGCCCCAAGAGTCAGCTCATGGAATTCGCCGCCAGACCGCACCGGGCGCGCACCAAGAAGGCGATGGGTCGTCTGCTGACTTGGGCGTTCGAAGACGAAGGACTGGTGCCGGACGAGGATCGATGCCGCACCGGGGTGGACATCCTGCTTGAGATGGCCGCGGCCTCGCCCGTGCCGTACTGCATCCAACCGCTGGCCGTGGTGGCGTACGTGCTGGGGTGGCTCGGGGACCCCAAGGCAGCGGCGTTCGCACTGCAATGCCTGTTGCTGGATGAGGATTGTTCGCTGGCGGCGATGATCTTCTCAGCCTCGGACCGGGGCATCGCACCCGCATGGTGCAAGGCGCGAGCCCTTGCGGCAGGCCGCCGGTAGCATCCCGGACGGTCAGTGACGGGCGTGTGCGCGCGGCGGAAACAACACGTCGTGAACCGTGTCGGCGGGAATAATCGTCCGTGGAGGGTGGTTTACTCACATAGTTGACGATTTGCCCTTGCCAGAAGTGTGCCCATGTGGTATATGCGCTTCACGGCGAGAGATCAGGAGGAGCAAGTTTTGGCCACGAAGGAAACGACGGCAACCAAGCAGGCAACCGAATCCAGCGAAGACACCGGAAAGAAGGCCAGCTCCAAGACCGCCGCGCGCAAGCCCTCCACCAGGAGGAAGTCCACCAAGACTGAGGCCGCCAACGGCCCGGCCAAGAAGACCACGCGCAAGTCCGCCGCCAAGAAGGCGAAGGACGAGGACATCATCAAGGACGAGGACACCCAGAACGACGACGAGCTTGACGCCGACGCCGACGTGGATGACGCCGACCTTGACGTGGACGATCTGGACGAGGATCTGGACGACGTCGACGCCGATGACGACGACCTCGATGAGGACGGCGACGACGCGGACGAGGACCTTGAGGACGAGGACGACGAGGACGAAGAGGAATCCCAGCCCAAGACCCCCGAAGCGCCCAAGGAAAAGGGCGCCTACGTGGTTTCCGACACGGACGACGATGACGAGAACATCATCCCCGCGGGCAACCCGAAGCGCCGTGTGATCGCCGCCGGCGCCACCGCCGATCCGGTCAAGGACTACTTGAAGCAGATTGGCCGCGTGAGCCTGTTGAACGCCGAACAGGAGGTGGACCTCTCCGAGCGTATCGAGGCTGGCCTGTACGCCCAGCACCTGCTGGACACCGAGGGCGAGGGCATGGAGTTCAAGCGCAAGCGTGAGCTCAAGTGGGCCGCCGCCGATGGCAAGAAGGCCAAGGATCACCTGCTGGAGGCCAACCTGCGACTTGTGGTCTCCCTCGCCAAGCGTTACACCGGCCGCGGCATGCTCTTCCTCGATCTGATCCAGGAAGGCAACCTGGGCCTCATCCGCGCCGTCGAGAAGTTCGACTGGAAGAAGGGCTTCAAGTTCTCCACCTACGCCACGTGGTGGATTCGCCAGGCCATCACCCGAGCCATGGCCGACCAGGCCCGCACCATCCGCGTGCCCGTGCACATGGTGGAGGTCATCAACAAGCTTTCCCGCGTTCAGCGTCAGATGCTGCAGGATCTCGGCCGCGAGCCCACGCCGGACGAGCTGGCCCGCGAGCTCGACATGCCGGTCGAGAAGGTGCAGGAGGTGCAGAAGTACGGCCGCGAGCCCATTTCCCTGCACACTCCGCTCGGCGAGGACGGCGATTCCGAGTTCGGCGATCTCATCGAGGACACCGACGCCATCGCCCCGTCCGACGCGGTCGCCTTCTCCCTGCTGCAGGAGCAGTTCAAGCAGGTGCTGGAGACCCTGTCCCCGCGTGAGGCCGGCGTCATCAAGATGCGTTACGGCCTTGAGGACGGCCAGCCCAAGACCCTGGACGACATCGGCCGCGTGTACGGCGTGACCCGTGAGCGCATCCGCCAGATCGAATCCAAGACCATGTCCAAGCTGCGCCACCCGTCCCGTTCGCAGACGCTGCGCGACTTCCTGGATCAGTGATCGTTAGCTGTGGCTTCCCCCTCAACGGGAAGCCACAGCCATATAGAACTCGGAAACAAAAGGACCTATGGCCACAGAAGAATACGGCGCGAAGGACCTTGCCGTCCTCGAAGGCCTCGACGCGGTGCGCAAGCGTCCGGGCATGTACATCGGCACCACCGACTCGCAGGGCCTCATGCACTGCCTGTGGGAGATCATCGACAACTCGGTCGATGAGGCTCTGGCCGGTTTCTGCACGGACATCACCGTCACCCTGCACACCGATGGCTCGGTGGAGGTGGCGGACAACGGTCGAGGCATCCCGGTGGACAAGGAGCCGAAGACCGGCCTGTCCGGCGTGGAAGTGGTGCTCACCAAGCTGCACGCCGGCGCCAAGTTCGGCAACTCCTCCTACAACGCGGTCGGCGGCTTGCACGGCGTGGGCTCCTCGGTGGTCAACGCCCTGAGCTCGCGACTCGACGTCGAAGTGGACCGCGACGGCAAAACCCATCACATGGCCTTCCATCAGGGCCATCCCGGCGTGTACACGGACGCCGACCCGGCCAACCCGTCACCGGACTCGCCGTTCAAGCGCACCCGCAAGAACCGTCCCACCGAACTGGAGATCATCGGCAAGGTCTCCCCGAAGACCACGGGTACGCGCATCCGCTACTGGGCCGACCCCGAGATCTTCAACAAAACCGCGGAGTTCTCCTACGAACAGCTCGTGGACCGCGTACGCCAGACCAGCTTTCTGGTACCGGGCCTGAAGATCACCATCGTGGACGAGAACGTACCGGAAACGGCCGCGGCCGAGCCTACGGACGATGCCGGTGCGCCGGTGTCCGCCGAGGTGCGCGACGTCGCCGCTGAGGTGACCGCATCCGACGGCATCGCCGAGACCGATGGTGCGGCCGACGATATCGAGACCGACGCCCACGAAGCCGGCACCACCGAAAACGGCGACGAGGACTTCTCCTTCGATCCTGCCGGCGAGATCGCGGACGGCGCGTTCGGCGAACAGCCGGCCCACCCGCGCGTCGTGGAATTCCGCCACACCGGCGGCGTGAAGGACTTCGTGGACTTCCTGTCCAAAGGCGAGCCGATCTCGGACATCTGGCGTATCCAGGGCGAGGGCACCTACAAGGAGGAGACCCAGGCCGTGGGCGAGGGCGGCGAACTGCACGCCCAGGAGATCGAACGCACCTGCGGCATTGACATCGCCCTCAGATGGGTCAACGGCTACGACACCACCATTCGCAGCTTCGTGAACATCGTGGAGACGCCCGGCGGCGGCACGCACGTGGACGGCTTCATGAACGCCATCACCAAGCAGATCCGCAAGGCCGTGGAGGATAACGCCCGCAAGCTCAAGGTGAACCTCAAGGACAACGCCATGAGGGTCGAGCGTGACGACATCCAAGCCGGTCTGGTGGCCGTGGTGACCGCCCGCGTGGCCGAACCGCAGTTCCAGGGCCAGACCAAGGATGTGCTCGGCACCGCGCAGGTCAAGCCGATCGTCACCAGGCTCACGGACAGGCAGTTCGGCGAGATGATCACCGGTGCCAAGCGCGGCTACAAGGAGCAGTCCGGCCGCGTGCTGGAGAAGATTGTGGGCGAGATGCACGCCCGCATCCAATCACGTAAGGCCAAGGAGGTCACGCGCCGCAAGAACGCGCTCGAATCCGCGTCGATGCCGGCCAAACTGTCCGATTGCCAGCCCGGCAACGACGACATCGCCGAACTGTTCATCGTGGAGGGCGACTCCGCACTCGGCACCGCCAAGGCCGCGCGCAACGCCGGCTTCCAGGCGCTCCTGCCGATCCGAGGCAAGATCCTCAACGTGCAGAAGGCCTCCATCACGCAGATGCTTTCCAACAAGGAATGCGCGGCCATCATCCAGGTGGTGGGCGCCGGTTCCGGCCAGAGCTTCGACATCGAACAGTCGCGCTACCACAAGATCATCATGATGACCGATGCCGATGTGGACGGCGCGCACATCCGCATCCTGCTGCTCACGTTGTTCTACCGGTACATGCGCCCGCTCATCGAACACGGGTACGTGTACGCCGCCGTGCCGCCGCTGCACCGCATCGCGCTGACCGGCTCGCACAAGGGCGAATACCTGTACACGTATTCGGACGACGAACTGGCCACCAAGCTCGCGGATCTCGACCGCAAGCACATCGGCTACGCGGACGACATCCAGCGATACAAGGGTCTGGGCGAGATGGACGCCGACCAGTTGGCAGACACCACCATGGACCCGCGCACGCGCATGCTGCGTCGCATCCGAATGGAGGACGCCGCGCAGGCCTCCGAGATCTTCAGCCTGCTCATGGGAGACGACGTGCCGCCGCGCAAGCAGTTCATCGTGGACAACGCGGACGACTTCGACCGCTCCAAGATCGATACCTGATATCCCAGGTATGAAAGAATCGGGCCGTGCATGAGCGCGGCCCGATTCGCTATCCACACGTCACATCGCTGCTCGGCACCTTGCCGTGGATGAGGAAATCGTCCACGGTTTCGGCCACGCAGGAGTTCGTATACGTATACGCGGTGTGCCCTTCGCCCTTGTACGTCAGCAGCACGCCGGACTCAAGCAGCTTCGCCAGATTCACTGCCGCCTGGTAAGGCGTGGCCGGGTCTCCCGTGGTACCCACCACCAGTATCGGGGAGGCTCCGGGAGCGGAATAATCGAGCTTCCCGATTCCCGAACGGTCCTGCTTCAACGCCTCGCACCCGATGTTGCCGTACGTCATGAACCGGCCGAACGTGGGTGCCTTCTCGCCCAGTTCCTTGGCGATGGCCTCCTGCCTGGCCATATCCGACGTGGGCGGGTCGTCCAGGCAGTTGACGGCCAGATTGGCCTCCATTGAATTGTCGGTGTACTTGCCGTTCTCATTACGACCGAGATACGTGTCCGCCAGGAGCAACAGGGTGTCCGCCTTGCCAGTGTCCTTGAGCTCCTTGAATGCCTGGGTCAGGTACGTCCAGTTGTCTTCGGAGTACAGGGGCAGAATGATGCCGTACATCATCGTGATGCCGTTCACCCTCTTCCCGCTTGACGTGGGCCATGGCTTGGTGTCCGCCGTCGCGAGCCACGATTGGATCTCCTTGGTCGCCTGATTGGTATCCATGCCCTTGAACGGGCAGGAACCATCGTTCTTGATGCAGTCGTTGAGATAGGTGGCAAGCGCTTTTTCGAATCCCACGGCCTGCTCGATGGTCGAGGTGGCTGAGTCCTCGGTGGGGTTGATGGCGCCGTCCAGCACGATCCGGCCCGTCTGCTTGGGGAACAGGGCCGCATAGGTGGAGCCGATGTACGTGCCATAGGAGAATCCCAGGTAGTTCAGTCTGGTCTGTCCCGCCAAGGCGCGCAGCATGTCGAGGTCGCGGGCCACGGACTGCGTATCCACATGGTCGATGATGTCGCCGCTCGAGGTGCGGCAGGCGTCGGCGAACCGTTGCGCGATCGCGCGGCTCTGGTCGAGGTTGTCCGCGGTAATCGGATCGGCGAGGAAATAGTCGTCGAGCAGCGTCGTATCGGTGCCGCAGGTGATGGGAGTGGAGTCGGCGACGCCGCGCGGGTCGAAGCCGATGATGTCGTAATGCTCGCGCAGGTCATCGGTGGCTGTGTATTCGACGAAGTCGTTCAGCCAGTCCGCGCCTGAGGCGCCGGGTCCACCCGGGTTGATGAACAGGGTGCCCATCGCGTAATCCTCGGCGAAATGGATGGCGGCGTGCAGCTCGATGGGTTTCGAATCCGGGTCCGACCAGTCGGACGGCGCCGTGAACGTGGCGCAGCCGTCGCCCTGATCGCAGGATTTCCACACGTACTGCTGCGTGTAGTACTTGTCGAATGCGGCGCTTACGGAATCGGGGCGGGCCGCCGGCTCCGGCGGTGGAGTGGCGCTGTGCACGGTGAAGCCGTTATTGGTGGAGCCGTATTCACCGGCCGAACGGATGAGCTGCGCCACACCTTTGGTGATGCCGAAGATTATGGCGATGTTAAGTGCGACCGCCACCAGCAACGCGATCGTGATGACCAGCCATGTGGGCATCTTCCTGCGCGGCCGGTTCGGCGGCATCCCCTGCATCGGTGGCAATTGCGGAACGGGACCTTCCTGCGGGACATAGCCCGGGGGAGTGCCATACGGGGTGCCCGGTCCGGCTGGATACTGCCGTTGCGGCTGTGCATGCCGCCCTGGATCATATGGAGGATATTGCGGCTGCTGTGGGGTGCTCATATATCTAGTCTAGCCTTGCGTATCGGGATTTCCCCGGTTCCGGATTGATTGCAGGTTGACTGCGGATTGATTGCGGATTGATTACACCTGGCGGGTTCTCATGTCGGCTGTGGAACGGACTGGATATCACGGGTGGTGCGTGCTTGCGACGGGGGATATGTACGTTCGTCCGCGTGTTGCTGGTGACCGTTTGGTAATCTGATGACATCGTTATCACAACGTCGTTTTGCGATCGTCTCTACGAAGTTGAAATCGGAGGAACTGAACCATGGCCAGTCTGCTGCTTGCCGTGATCTATGTGGCGTTCATCAGTTTGGGATTGCCTGATGCCCTGCTCGGCGCGGCATGGCCGACCATGAGTCAGGATCTTGCCGTACCCGTCTCCTGGGCGGGCGGCATCTCCGCGGTGATATCCATGTTCACCATCGTCTCCGCACTGCTCTCCGACCGCATGACACTGAAGTTCGGTGCAGGCCGCGTCACCGCCGTTTCGGTGGCGTTGACCGCCATGGCGCTTGCCGGCTTCTCCGTGGCCCCGAACTACTGGGTGCTCATCCTCATCGCCGTTCCCTACGGTCTTGGCGCGGGCGGCGTGGACGCGGCCCTCAACAACTACGTGGCCGTGCATTACGAAAGCCGCCACATGAGTTGGCTGCACTGCATGTGGGGCGTGGGCGCCTCCATCGGCCCGTACATCATGGGCTTCGCGCTTTCGGGTGGTCAGGGTTGGCCGTGGGGCTACCGGTACATCGCCATCCTGCAGGTCATCCTGACCGTGATTCTGGTGCTGAGCCTGCCGCTATGGAAGTCCCGCAAACGCACGGCTGCGGAAGCGGCGGCCGATGACACGACGGGGGTAGCGCCGGGGGATGCCGTCGAGAAGGAGCGCAGGCCTTTGGGTGTGGCCGGCGTGCTCGCCATCCGCGGTGCCAAGGAGATCCTCATCATGTTCTTCTGCTACTGCGCCATCGAAACCACCGCGGGCCTGTGGGCCTCCAGCTACATGGTGCTCCACGGCGGCGTGGACAAGATCACCGCGGCCAGCTGGGCCAGCCTGTTCTACGTGGGCATCACCGTGGGGCGCGCGCTTTCCGGATTCCTGACCATGAAGCTCGCCGACCCGGCGATGATCCGCCTCGGTCAGGTGCTGGTGCTCGCCGGCATCGTCACCATGCTCATCCCGCTGCCGCACCACCTCGGCATCGTGGTCGGCCTGGTGGTGGTAGGCCTCGGCTGCGCGCCGATCTACCCGTGCGTCATCCATTCCACGCCCACGTACTTCGGCGAGGAGAATTCCCAGGCCATCGTGGGCGTGCAGATGGCCTGCGCCTACATGGGCTCGCTGGTCATGCCACCCGTGTTCGGTCTCATCGCGCAGTACGTTTCCATCGCGCTCTACCCGTGGTACCTGCTGCTGTTCCTGGTGCTCATGACGGTCATGCACGAGCGGCTGCGCAAGCTGCGCGGTTGATTTCGGGTGGCTTCCGGTGGGGTGCCTGGTGATCGTCGGCGGGTTTTCCAAAGGCTCTGTTAAACCAAGATTGACATGCCCCTTATTCTTGGCTCCCCTTGTCAGGACATTGCCGCAAAGCAAACAGCAAAGCTGTTTGCAGGCAATGTGCGAGACGACAGTCGAGCCAACAGAACGCGAACGAAGTTCGTCCTTAATTGCGGGACGAGCTGGCGGCGAAGCCGACTGAGGGGTAGTCCAATGGGATTCATGTCAATTTTGGTTTAACAGAGCCTTTCCAAATGGTCTTCGAGTGGTTTTCGACCGGCTTTGAACGGGTGCCGAAAGCCTTGGAATTCCAAGCGGATTCGGCCTTTGGCCCATCCGCCTACTATGCTGGGCAACCATGGAGAACAGTGAAGAGCATGAACAGATGCCTGAACCGGTGCGCGATCGATTGGAAGCACTGAAGAAGGCGACCGGTTCCGTGATCGTGGTCGGATCCATGAACGCCGACTACACCGTGACCACCAAAAGACTGCCCGGCCCGGGCGAAACCGTCAACGGCGGCGCACTGAAGGTGCTGCCCGGCGGCAAGGGCGCCAACCAGGCCTCCGCCGCCGCGAAGCTCGGCGCAAACGTCCAGCTGCTGGGTGCTGTGGGCGATGACGCGAACGCGGACTTCCTGCTGAGCAAGCTGGACGAGGCCGGTGTGGACACGGCGGACATCCTGCATGTGGAAGGCCCCAGCGGCACCACGCTCATCACCGTCAGCAGCGAAGGCGAGAACACCATCGTCTACTCGCCCGGCTCCAACGCCAAGGCTTCCGCGGGATACGTGCAGTCCCACCGCACCACCATCGCCGAATGCTCGGTGCTGGGCCTGTGCCTCGAAAGCCCGATCTCCACCGTCATCGCCGCCGCGCAGACCGCGCATGACGCCGGCGTGACCGTGCTGCTCAACGATTCGCCGTTCATGGACGAACTGCCCCACGAACTGGTCGAGGCCACGGACATCCTGCTCGTCAACCAGCATGAGGTGGCCCAGCTGCTCGGCATGCCTGACGAGAACGTCGACGAATTCGACTGGTATGAGATCGTCTCCCGATTCACCGACTACGGCTTCGGCCGCGCCATCGTGACGCTCGGCGCCTCCGGATCCATTGTGATTGAGGACGGCCGCTGGCACCGCGTCTCCGCCGTGCAGGTGGACGCCGTGGATACCACCGGCTGTGGCGACTCGTTCATGGGCACCGTGCTCGCCAGCCTCGCCGCCGGCTACACCCTGTTGCAGTCCGCTCAGATCGGCTCCTACGTCTCTGCGTACGCCGCCACCAAGCTTGGCGCGCAGTCCGCGTACGGCACCGCCGACGAGGTCATCGCCTACTTCAGCTGAGCCCTTCCGGTTTTCCCGGCTCCGATTGCCGGTTTCGAGGCCCTGGTTCGTATCCGCGAACCGGGCCTTTCGTTTGTTCGCCCATCCCGCTACAATCGAACATATGTACGAAAGTTTGCGTCTGTTCGCCGAACCCACCCGCGCGTGGTTCGAGCGTGCCTTCGGTGAGCCCACCGAAGCGCAGGCGCAGGCCTGGCCGGCGATTCGTTCCGGCAGCAACGTGCTCGTCATTGCACCCACCGGTTCCGGCAAAACGCTTGCGGCGTTCCTCTCCGCCATCGACCGACTATTGGCCGCCCCGCATTCGGCTCGCGGCCGTAAGGGCGTACGGGTGCTCTACATCTCGCCATTGAAGGCCCTGGCTGTGGACGTGGCCAAGAACCTCGAGCGGCCGCTGGCGGGCATCGCCGCACAATGCGAGGTGCGGGGGCTGTCGGTCCCGAACATCGCCATCGCCACCCGATCGGGGGACACCACCGCACAGGAGCGGCGGCATATCGCCTCGCATCCGCCGGATATCCTCGTCACCACGCCGGAGTCGCTGTACCTGCTGCTCACCTCGAAGGCCGGGCGGATCCTCTCCACCGTGGACACGGTCATCGTGGACGAGATCCACGCCGTGGCAGGCACGAAGCGCGGCGCGCATCTGGCGTTGAGCCTCGAACGGTTGGAGGAGCTGATCGCCGAAGACCATCGGAAAGTCTCCTCGGACCGAGGGGCAGACGTGGATGCCGTGGCCTTCCGTCTGCAACGCATCGGCCTGTCCGCCACGGTGAACCCGCCCGAAGAGGCCGCCCGGTTCCTGGGCGGCGGCCGGCCCGTCACCATCGTCAATCCGGGCGGACATCCGGCGATGGATCTGCGCATGGTCGAACCGCTGGAGAACATGCGCGATCTGCAATCCGTCAACGTCAGACAACGTGCGGGCGGGGTGGATGCCGAATCGCGTGCCATGCCGCACATCAGCGGCGTCACGCCGGCCATGCAACGGCTCGCCGAACGCAAGGGAATCGTGCCCGCCGATGTTCGCCCTGACGCCGGCATGGCCGCAAGGTCCGGGCTCGCCGGGGATTCGTCTCCGGACGACGTCGATTGGTCTGTGCGTGGGAATGCAGGTGATGTCGATTCCTCCGCGATCGTCGGCGCACGTGGGGGCCGTACGTCAGGCTCCATCTGGCCAGTGGTGGAGCGCAGCATCCTGGATGAGATTCTGACCCACCACACCACGCTGGTATTCGTGAACTCGCGTGGCGTGGCCGAAAAACTCACCGCACGTCTCAACGACATGTACGCCGAAAACCGGCATGGCTCCGCAAGCCACGGTGCAGGTCTTGGGACGGGGAAGGATGTCGTTGACGGTATCGGTTCTGGTGATGCGCTCCTGGCCGGCGGCGATGGGGTCGGTCCCGGTTCGCCGGAAGGACGTGAGGGTTTCTCTGCGCATTACGATGCCGTGGTCGGCTCGACCACCATGCTGGTCGGCTCCCACGAGGGTGACGACGTCATCGCCATGGCCCATCACGGCTCGGTCTCCAAGGACCGACGCAAGATGATCGAGGAACGGCTCAAACGCGGCGAACTGCGCTGCGTGGTGGCCACATCCAGCCTCGAACTGGGCATCGATATGGGCTCGGTGGATCTGGTGATCCAAATAGATACGCCGCTATCCGTGTCCTCCGGATTGCAGCGCGTGGGCCGTGCCGACCATCAGGTGGGCGGCGTCTCGCACGCCCTGTTCTATCCGCTGACCCGAATGCAGATCGTCACCGGCGCGGCAAGCCTGGAATCGATGATCGCCGGGGACATCGAACCGCTTGCCGTCCCGCGCAATCCGTTGGACATCCTGGCCCAACAGACCGTGGCGGCCGCATCCATGCACAACCTCGATGCGGACGAATGGTATGCCACCGTCCGCCGTTCCGCACCGTTCGCCGAACTGCCGCGCGACATGTTCGACGCGGTGGTCGGCATGATGTCCGGCGCATACAATACCGAGGACTTCTCCGCATTTCGGCCACGGCTCATGTGGGATCGGGGGGAAGGAGTCATCTCCGCCCGTCCTGGCGCGCAGAAGATCGCGGTGACATCCGGAGGCACGATTCCCGACCGCGGGCTGTACACCGTGGTGCTTCCCGAAGCCGACGCCGGCAAGGGACAACGGCGTGTGGGCGAACTGGACGAGGAGATGGTTTACGAGTCCCGAGTGGGGGATGTGATCACGCTCGGCACCTCCACTTGGCAGATTCAGGAGATCACCCGAGACCGCGTGGTGGTGACCCCGGCCCCCGGACGGACGGCCCGTCTGCCGTTCTGGCATGGCGAAGGAGCCGGACGTGACTACGGTTTCAGCCGCACCATCGGCCGCTTCCTAAGGGAGACCACCGCAGGACTTTCGGTTGAGGGAAGGTTCACTGCAACAATCGAGCACCGCCTCCGCCACGACGGTCTCGACGACAACGCCATCACCAACCTTGCCCGTCTCCTCTCCGAACAACAAGCCGTCACCGGCGTGGTGCCGGATGATCGCACCCTCGTGGTGGAACGCACGCGAGACGAGGACGGCGGCTGGCGCATCGTGCTTCTGAGCCCTTTCGGTCGCCGTGTGCACGAACCGTGGGCCATGGCCATCAGCCGGCGGCTCAACACCAGGTACGGCTTCGATGGTCAAGCCTATGCGGCGGACGATGGCATCGTGATCCAACTACCGGACGGCGAAGGACATATCCCCGCCGCCGACCTGTTCCTCTTCGACCCCGAAGACCTTAAGGCGGACGTGGAATGTCAGGTGGGCGAATCCGTGCTGTTCGCCGCCCGATTCCGCGAATGCGCCGCCCGCTCCCTGTTCATGCCGCGCTCCGACCCCGGACGCCGCGTACCCCTCTGGCAGCAACGACTACGCGCCGCACAACTCCTGCAATCCGCCCGCACCGCCAGGAACTTCCCGCTGCTGCTGGAAACCGCACGCGAATGCCTTCAGGCCGTCTATGACATGCCTGCTCTGAACGAGGTGATGACCAGGCTCGAAACCGGAACCATCACGGTCAGGGACGTGGAGACCGAATCACCCTCGCCGTTCGCCGAGAACATCCTGTTCGGCTTCGTGGGCGCGGTCATGTACCAGTACGACCAGCCGCAGGCCGAACGCAGCGCACAACTGCTCTCACTCGACCCGCAGGTGCTCGAACGGTTGCTTGGCACCACGGACATGGCCCAGGTGCTGGACCCCGACGTCATCCATGAAGTCGAACGGGAACTGGGGGAGCGCACCTTCTGGAACGAACTCGCTGCCGATGACGTGACCGGCCGTGTGACCCGATACGCCAAAACACACGGCCCATTCACCGCCGAACAGCTCATCGCCGACCTCGGCATCAACGTCACGGACGCCGTGCGTACTTTGGATACGCTCGCCGCACAAGGCGAACTGCTCCACGGCCATTTCATCGATGCCGTCGAACCCGCTGATGAGCAGTCCGCCGAACAATCCGCCGAACAATGGCTGCACAAGGACGTGTTCCGACGCATCCGCTCGCGCTCGCTGGCCAAGGCCCGGAAAGCCGTCAAACCGGTGGAACCGAACGCCTACCAGATGTTCCTGCTCGATCGGCAGGGCGTCGGGCCGGTGGGTGGAGAACGGTACGAGGGTGCGGACGGTCTCATGCGCGTCATCGAACAACTGGAAGGCGTGGCGTTGCCGGCCGCACTCTGGGAATCGGCCATATTCCCGGCCCGTGTACGCGCCTACCAGCCCTCCTTGCTGGACGAACTGCTCACCTCGGGCGACGTGATCTGGGGTGGCTCCAAAGCCGGGGCCACCGGTGCGTTGGAAGCCGGGGAAGTGGCCTTCCATCCGGCGGATTCGGTACTGGTCGTTGGAATGGATGACAGGGCCGATGGCCCGGCATCCACGTCATCGCAGGTGCGTGACGGCGATCGATCCGCGCGGTCGCGTCGCCGTGCGGGAAACACGGCGTCAGATGGGCGGATGTCTTCCACTACCATGCCCGAGGCGATTCTTACCGCCTTGCAATCCGGCGGAGCATTCCATGCACGCCAGCTCATGGATACGGCGAAGCGTATCTGGAATGAGACCGCCGAGCCGGATATCAATCCGGACACTGGCGAGATTATCCCGCAGGAGTGGAGCGAGCAGCAGTTTAGGGACGCCCTCTGGAGTCTGGTCTGGCAAGGCAAGATCACCAATTCGAGTTTCGCGCCCGTCCGTTCGCTGGCGATGGCAGGGCAGGGGAGTCGCCGAACCACGACGGTGTCTCGCAGACGTGGCCGGGTCGCGCCGATTCGCCGTGCAACCACGGATACGTCGCTGTCCGGTCTGTGGTCATTGGCGGCTGCGGATATCAGTGGCGCCGGCTACGGTGCGGACGGCGTTGACGCGACCGATACGTATGCCGACAACGAGTCGTATGGCACAGGGTATGACGATGCCGGCATGAAGCATGACGGTACTGGCCGGAACTCATCGGCAGCCGCGCAATCGGCACGTGCGCAAATGCAGGCGCAAAGGGAAGCCGAACACGCCCTCGCCATAGTGGAGGTGCTACTGGACCGGTATGGCATCATCGCCCAGCCGCTGATCGACCGGGAGAACGTCCCGGGCGGATACTCGGCGCTGTATCCCGTGCTCAAACGTATGGAGGAGCACGGCAGATTGGTCCGCGGCATGTTCGTCCGAGGATTCGGAGCGGCGCAGTTCGCCGAGCGCGAGACCGTGGACGCCCTGCGTCACCCGTTGGAACATCATGGCCGGTCGGCGGTGGCGTTGAGCGTCCTCGACCCGGCGAATCTGTCCGGCTCGGCAATCGCATGGCCGCCCGTCGCTCCCAGCGCCACCAAACCGGTCAGACGCACCGGAGCCCTGGTGGTGCTGGGAGCTCAAGGCCCGATGATGTATGCGGCCGTCAAGTCCAAGCATCTGACCGTGTTCGATCATCCGTCTTCCGGCGATATGGACGAGCATCTGCGCAAGGCCGGCGCGGAACTGGCCTATGCCCTGAAACGCGATGGCACCGACTCAATCACCTTCTCCGACGTGAACGGCGAGCCCCTGAACGCCCGCCATCCCTTCGCCCGTATCCTCCACCAGGCAGGCTTCGTCCCCGTTCCCCAAGGCATGCGCCTGTACTGATGTCGTCGCATAAAACAAAAGGGTCTTCCCCCGAAAAAGGAATTGGGGGAAAGACCCTGGTCTAGTACCTTCGGAGGCATCCGATTACTCAGTACAGCTCTTCGAAGATCTTGCGCACGCGGGCGGCGTCGAGTGGCACGAAGTTGTTGCGCATCAGTCGCGCCTGCGTGGTCATCACGCGCTCCGTGAACTCCGGCAGATCCTCGCGCGTCACGCCATACTCGTGCAGCGCCTTCTTCGGCAGCAGCTGGTTGATGAGCGCCTCCAGCTCGTCGTACACGTCGGCCACATCGCAGCCAAGCAGCTCGGCGAGCACGGCGTTGAGCTTGGCGATCTCGCCGTCCGACTTGATCTCCATGTAGTTGCGCAGTACGCCGGTGAACATCGCGTAGTTCGATTCGCCGTGCGGCACATGGTACTTGCCGCCCAGCTGGTAGCTCAGCGCGTGCACGGCGGCGCAGCCGCCCGTATCGAAGCTGATGCCCGCGTAATCGGAGGCGATGAGGAAGTCGTTCATCAGCTCGTTGCGCTTGGCGCGGCGTTCGCTGCTGCCGGCCGGGCCCGCGGCGACAATCGCCTTATAACCGTTGACGATCATCTTCATGGCCTCATAGCCGAACAGGCGCGTGTACGGCGTGGAGTTGGGGGAGAGCGTGGACTCGACCGAATGCACGAGCGCATCCAGGGAGCTGGTCATGAACACGTGATCGGGCAGTCCGTACAGCAGCTCGGGGATGAGCACCGCGTGGTCGGCGAACATCTCCGGTCCGGCGATGCCCGCCTTGCAGCCAAGGCGCGTGCGGTTGATGGCCGCGATCTCGGTGACCTCGCTGCCGGTGCCGCAGGTGGTGGGCACCAGCACCAGACCGACCTTGCGCTTGAAATCGGGCAGATGGTCGATCACGTCATCGATGCTGGCGCCACCGGCCACGGCCACGATCTTCGACATGTCCATCACCGCGCCGCCGCCGATGGCGACGATGCGGTCGTAATCGAACTGGCCGGCGTCCTGGATGATGGCGTCGATCATCACGTCGGTCGGCTCCTGGTTGCCGTACTTGTCCACCAGCAGCACGTTCGCGCCATTGAGATACGGCTTCAGGAATGCGTCATGAATCATGCCGATGCTGACCACCAGGTCCGTGGGGCCAAGCTTGAATGCTTCGGCAAATTCCTTGACCGTGGCGAACTGATAGATGTCCTTCGGTCCTACGGTGAGCATCTTCATGGTGCGATTCCTCCGTTGTGTTGTTTGTTTGCGTCCGGTGCCGGCTCGCGCTCGCAATACCGCGTCTGTTACGCTGCATTGCCGTGCCGCTGTGTCGTGTTACCGGACGATGTTCGGATATCGCGCCCGATGCTAACCCCACTTCATGTCCGCGATGTTGCGGTGCCTGGACGTCTGTTGTTTTATCGCCGATGCGTTGCGGGGAAGCGGCCAATATCTGTGGCGCATATGCCCGGCACGTTCGGCTTTCCATTGTTTCCGAAAGCTCCCTCATTGCCGCATTGAATGGTTTGAGACGACGTTGCTTGTCGATATAGAGAAGACGGCTGCTGCGTTCCTCCATACATTCATCGCAGATAAGAGTGGCTACCTGTGTCCCATCGCAGGGGTCGAAGAACGTGGTGCCGTAATGTCCGTATGAATATAGCTCCATGTCGGCATTGGGCAAGAAGCTTCTATCGATCAGATTTTTGGTAAATAAATCTGATCGATAAGCCTGCTTGTTTTGCCGCAAAATCAGACAGGCGAGCGCAAATGGTGTGGTCGTATCGTCCATCATTGTTCTTCAGGTAATGCGCTGGACATCAAATCAAACGAACTTGGGAGAACTGCATCAGAATGCATCAATGGCGGGCGCAGTACTAATTGCTGGCTTGTTCGCTTGTGGACCACGTTGCGATTACAAGACACATCCTTGCGATCGTCATCGGTTTTTCGTCACGTTGGTTACCCTGATTACGCTCTGCTAGGAATTCTTAGTCGGCTTCTTCAATCGGTCGTTCATTCATCCATGCGGAGCGACTGAGTAACCCCTTGTTCTTTTGAGAGGTTGCTTCGCTGGTCTTCCCGAACTTCATTAGCTTCAATGTCGCTGATATTACAGGGATTGTTCGTCCCTCGCAAGTTTCGTTGATTATCGTTGTATTCCCTGTTTTCAGGGGTCATCGTGTCTGAATCGTGTCTGAGCCACAGACACGATGACGAGCATCATTCCAACGGCTGAAGCTACCGGATGACTGAGGAACAGTTATCCATTCAGATTCTGGGTCAAAGCTCCAATATTCCCAATCGTTAATAATGTCGGTTGACTTCCATCGGGGCCATTTAGCAAGGTCACTTTCAATGAATCGGACTTCTGGATTGCCTGAAGTAGATTGTTGCTAGAACCGTCATCACCTTCCTTAGGGATGATTATGCGACCGCCCGAAACGCTGATTGGCTTCTGTCCTGCAGCATCAGCATCCCCAAAAAGGACATCCAACTCTATAAGTAGAGATTCTTGAAGCAGAACCCTTAAGATGCCGTTGCTTGCTTGGCCTTTTGCCGGCACTGTTGCGAGCAGTTTCCCGTTCTTGTCGAGAAGTCTCACATTGACCGGCACCGGTGATGGTCCGACCGCTACGTCAGTTTTTTCAAGCTCATGGAATCCTGGAATGTTCTCGGGATCCAAGTTTTCCAGCGAAGGCATGGGTGTCCCCGGCTCTCCGGTATATATGCGAAGCTGCCCGGGATTTCCTTCAAAAAGGATTGAGTTAGTGACAATCACAGGCACGGTCCATGCATCAGGTCGGATACCTAGATCATGGGATGCGGAAAGATGCTTCAGGAAATCAAGGAACTTGACCACCAGAATGGCCAAGTATGAGAAAAACGATGTCGCGGCGAAATACCGATGGGCATAGGTAAAAGCCAAGCCCTGTTTCTTCTCTTTATGAGGGTCGGAGTGTACCGAATCAATGTACAGCCAACTTTCCGCTAGCCAATGGTCGGTCAGCTCTGTGACGCTGTCGTCCTTTGAGACAAAACTCTTGTAAAGGATCCTGTCACTGCTCGTGTAGGCATGATTGAAAGCGTCCTCGAAGCGCTGAAGCGAAGACCAATCATCTTCGGATATTTCCTGATTTTTGAGGACTGTATGAACACTGGTGAATACCTTAGGAAGGAATATCGATTCACTACTTAGGATGTAAGGCCGCAATCTACTCACCAAGGATTCCATGACCTCTTCATTATCGGGAAGATTTACCTCCACCGATACACGTGTAGATGTTGCCACCCATTTGAGCTGCGGCTTCTGATACTTGTAAACCGAATGATCCTTCACCATGGAATGCTCTTGAACACGGCGCGCTCGAATGACGAAAGTGTGCAAAATTGACTTTGCATCGCTCAGATCTTTGGGGTCAAGCTGTTTTTCGTTCGCCATGCTCATATCTCCTCGAACTCTTACGCCGGGATGGCGGTGCCAAACAGGCCGGCCTGCGTATCCTGCTGGTGCTTGTCGATGCCGGCGTACGAGAAGCTGTCGTCCTCGTAGCGCTTGAACTTGTACACGGCGTCGTTCATACGTGCCGGGTTGAACACGTTCAGACTCAGCAGCAGCTCGAAATCATCTTTGGTCAGACCCGTGACCTTCTTGAACGGTTCCGGCTCCAGCTTCGTGATGACGTCCTTGAGCGTCTGCTCGCGGTAGTCGGTCAGGTACATGAAGATCGGGATGCGCGTGGCGAATTTGATGAGCTTCCCCTGCGCCTGCTTGCGGAAGTTCCCGATACTCATAAGTGCTCCCATGGCCAGCTGTTTGTTCATCAGTTTCCAAACTCGTGTCTGTCTGCTTCCTTGTACCCTCTCATGAAGGTCTTCGGGGTCGTCGACGAATAAAGCTCGTCGTGCGTGCCGGTGCGGGGCAGGACGAGCGCCAGCTCGTCCCCGTCGATGAAGTAGATAAGCATCCAATCGCCGTCGATATGCAGTTCCCGGAATCCGCTCTATTGCCCAGTCAGTGCGTGATCGCGATACTTCGTCTTCAACACATCGGTGTCGCCGTTCGCCAGCGCACGGATTGCAGGTTTCATTCGCTTGAAGTCGACATGCTTCTTCTTCAGGACTTTCGCATCCTGATCGAACGCCCTGATGGTTTCGATGCACAACGGTTCAGAGCGCATCGAAATACTCATCCATGTCATCGACGGACTTGAAGGGATGCGTGTATTCTCCATTCAACGCCTGACGTCGTGCCTCCGCGTTGCGCAGCTCCTTGACCTCATCCTCCAATTCACGGAAATGACGGTAGCCGTGTTCGTTGATGATGAAATATACGGGCTCGTTGTTGCGCAGCACGGTGACGGGCGTGTTGTCCGCGACCTTTGCGAGCTCGGCGCTTGCGGTGCTACGGGCGAACCGGCTGATGGGGACCAAGGTATCCACAGGGACAGTCAGCATAGCCATATCAAACCTCCATGCTCTAACCACGTATATCTGCATGCTATCGCAATCCATCATCCGCATGGTCTTTCCGTATCCGCCGTAGCCCTGTGGATGCATCTAAGGTGATTGCTTAGCGGCGTCTTCGACTATTTGACAAACCGACCGACGGTCTGTAACCTGTCGGAGACAGAGTATGAAAGGCAGGCACATGGCGCACAATATGCATCCCGAGGAGACCGAACGGCGGATCCTCGATTCCGCCCGCAGGCTCTTCGCCGAAAAGGGCTATGAGAAGACATCCATCCAAGACATCCTGAACGACCTGGGACTGTCCAAGGGCGGGCTCTACCACCATTTCAAGTCGAAGGAGGCGATCCTCGACCAACTGAACGCCGACGAGTGGGCCGTCACCGCGCGTCTCCTTGACGAGCTCATCGGGCGCAAGGATATGAGCGCGTTGGAGAAGTTGCGCGCACTCATCATTTCCGCCGTGGACGCCCCCGACCACTTGGACCTTGTCCGCTCCCAGCTTGCGCTTCTCAAGGATCCAGCGTTCTTTACCGCGAACATGCGCTTCTGGTCGACGAGGCTGCCGGAGTCCTTCCGCTCGCTCATCGATATGGGCGTGCAGGATGGTTCCATCCCCACGACGTATCCCGAGGAGGCGGCGCAACTGCTCGCGCTCCTCGGCAATTACTGGCTCATGCCCTGCTTCTATCCCGCCGACCATGCCGACATGGAACACCGCATCCGCTGCCTCGCCACGATGCTCGACGCCATCGGCGTGCCGGTGTTCGACGAGACTCTTATCCCGCGAGTGGCCGAAGGGCTCACGGCTTTGACGCATGAGGGGGAAGCCGTGTCCGCATAGGCCATGCTCCGGGCACACCAGCTCGTAGTTTTTGGCGCCCAAGTGACAGGACGTTTGTGTGTGCCTTGCTTTGGCGCATTTTTTTATCACCATACCAGACCGACGGTCGGTCTGAATGGAAGGAAAGGAATCCCACGATGACGAACACATCCGAATACACGGCACAACCACGAATGAACCAAGCCGCGGACCCTCTTCACGTACGCGATTTCCACCTGCTCGTCGCAGGTCTCGGCATATCGCTCTTCGCCAATCTCATGCTGCGGTTCGCCATGTCCATGTGGGTGCTTGACGAGACCGGGTCGGCGGCGGCGTTCGCCTCCATCCTCACGGCGAGCATCCTGCCCACGATCCTGCTCTCGCCCCTCGGCGGCGTGGTGGCGGACCGTACGAACCGACGGACCGTCATGGTAGCGCTCGACGCGCTCTCCGCCGCGACGGTGCTCGTCTGCGCCGCGATCCTCTCGGTCACCGGCTTCAACCTGGCGGCGATCGCCGTGATGCAGGTGATGCTCGCCGTGCTCGATGCCATGGAGACGCCCACGGTGCAGGCAGCGCTGCCGCAGATGTTCCGTTCCCACGGCGAGGATGTGATGCGCCGCGCCATGGCCGTGGTGAACGTGGTGAACCAGACGAGCACGCTCGTGCCCGCCGTGCTCGGCGGTGTGCTCTACGCGGCGGTGGGCGCGATGCCCATGATGGGCATCACGATCGCGGGATTCGGCGTGGCCGCCGTCGCGGAATGCTTCATCCGGCTCGGCGCGCCCGAACGCGGTGACGATGGGAGCGCCTCCGCACTCGATGACCTGCGCGCGGCTGGACGTTTCCTTATTTGCGAACGTCCCCACATGCTGCATCTGGTGCTGATCTGCGCCGCGCTCAACTTTCTGGTGACGGGATACGCGGAAGTCGGCTTCCCCTACATGGTGCGGACCGTGCTGGGGTTCGGCTCCACGGCGTACGGTTTTGCATACGGTTTCGTGGGAGCATCCGGCCTGTTCGGAGCGCTCGTCGGAGGGCGGGCCGCGAGGTCGCTGTGCATGCGGCACTTCCCGGTGGCGATTGCCGTCTTCTCGCTCACCGTCCTGCCTCAGACGCTCGTCATGATGCTTCCCGCAAGCGGGGAACTGCGACTTGTGGTGCTCACGGCGAGCACCTGCGGAACCATGGTCACTATCATCTTCTCGAACCTCATCGCCGTGCCGGCGATCCAGATGGGCTGCCCCGAGGACATGACCGGCAAGGTGATGTCGCTCGCGCTCTCCACGAGCATGTGCGCCCAGCCTCTCGGGCAGATCGTGTACGGCTGGTTGTACAGCGTCTGCCCGGCGGGAACGGTCCTAGCGATTACGTTCGTGCTGGCTGTTGTGATGTTGCCGCTGGTCGCACATGTGGCGCGGCAGTTCCAGGGCGGCCGCCCGGCCCGGCGTGCTCGATAAGTCGATAACAACGCCGCGGTGTCGATGCGACGAATCGGAGGTCGGGCGGGCTATCGTAAGTGATGAAGGCATTCCCTCATCACAAAGGAGTCATGACAATGTCCGAAACCACTGAACCAACCATCCCCGCGGAAGGTCGCGTCGCCGTTCTGACGGAGCCGAGGCACATCGACGTGCGCACGCTGCCGTTGCCGGAAATCAACGACGACGAAGTGCTCGTCCGGGTCGAGGGCTGCGGCATCTGCGGCACCGACCAGTCCGAGTACCGCGCCGACCCGTTCGGCTACGCGCCCATCGTGCTCGGTCATGAGGCCACCGGCGAGGTCGTCAAGATCGGCAAGAACGTGACCACTGATTACTCCGGCAAACCGCTCAAGGTGGGCGACAAGATCGTCACCGGCCTGCGCCCCTGCGGCCACTGTGCCATCTGCAAGCGCCGCGCGGACATGATCCACCTGTGCGAGAACGGCGAGATCCACGGACTGATGCCCGGCGAGAACCATTTCTTTAACGGCTGGTATTCCGACTACATGAAGTGCAATCCGGGCGCGGTGATCTTCAACGTCAACGACATGCCCGACCGCGACCTGCGCATCCTCATCGAGCCGGCGGCCGTGATTGTGCACGCCGTGGAGGAAGCCAAGAAGATCTACGACTTCAAGCACGGCTCCCACGTGCTGGTCCAGGGCTGCGGCCCGATCGGACTGCTGCTGGTCGCGCTCCTCAAGACATATGGCATCCGCAACATCGTGGCAGTGGATGCCAAGGAGGCCCGACTGGAGATGGCCAAGAGACTCGGTGCTACGGCAACCGTGAACTTCTCCGACTACAATTCGGTCGACGCCGCGGCCGACGCCGTGCGCGAGGTCACCGAAGGCCTCGGCGCGGAGATGGGCTTCCAGTGCACGGGTTCGCCCGCCGCTGCCGCCGCCCTGTTCAAGTACATCCGTCGTGGCGGCTCCTACTGCGAGGTCGGCTTCTTCACCAACACCGGCGACGCCACCTATAACCCGCATCTGGACGTGTGCCAGAAGGAGATCAAGCTCACCGGCTCCTGGACGTACCAGGCCGGCGACTGGCTCGAGGCACAGGAATTCCTCAAGGAAGCCAAGGACCGCGGCCTGCCCGTCATGGACCTGGTCACCAACGTATTCCCGCTCGACCAGATCAACGAGGCCATGGAATACGCGCTGAGCATGCAGGGACTCAAGATCGAGGTCGTGCCCGAACTGTAATCGCGGATGCGGGTGCTCACGTGGATACCTAAGCGGGCACCACGGTGATGGACCGGCTAAAGTTCGTCAACGATTCAATCAGGCTTGGACATGAACGTGTCGTTTCCGGTTCTCCGCAACGCTGGAGAACCGGAAACTGCCAATGTTGCAATCAACCTGATTTCATTTTGGTTTGACTCATCAAGGTTGGTATGAATCATACCGAACTACCCCTCAGTCGACTTTGTCGCCAGCTCCCCTGACAAGGGGAGTCAAGAAAAAGAGCTGTATCGATTTGGCTGACTAGCAAAAAATCCATCGAGGTAAAGGAGCGATGATGACCGTACCGCAGCAGGTGCTTGACGTACTGCATTCGGGCGACGTGTATCTCTGGGACGGCGAGCTGATGGACGTCGCCCAACAGGAGCAGAGGGACATCCTGCGCAGGACCAACGAACTGCCCGCTGTGGACCCGGAGCGTGAGCGGCTGCTGCGCACGTACTTCGCCGAAATGGGTGAGAACACGTGGGTCGAACCGCCGTTGCATGCCAACTGGGGATGCTCGACCCATCTGGGCAATCAGGTGTACGCGAACTTCAATCTGACGCTCGTGGACGACGGCGAGATCTTCATCGGTGACCACACCATGATCGGCCCCAACGTCACGCTCGTGACCACCGGGCATCCGATTCGGCCGGACCTGCGCGAACGGCTTGCGCAATTCTCCGAACCCATCCATATCGGACGCAACGTGTGGATCGGCGCGAACGTGACCGTGCTGCCGGGAGTCACCATCGGTGACAACGCCGTCATCGGCGCATGCAGCCTGGTCACCAAGGACATCCCCGCGAACTCGGTGGCGGTAGGCAGTCCCTGCCGCGTCATGCGCGAGATCAACGAGCACGACAACGAGTACTACTGGCGTGACCGCCGCATTCCCGTGGATCTGTAGCCCCGTCTTTGGTCAGCCGTTACGCAATAGCGACGACATGTGATCGTTCTCAATCGATTGGCGTTAACCAATCGGCCTCAGCACGGTCGGGTAGCGGCGGTTGCAGGAGATCACGGTCGCACCCATGACGGCCAGGGCGAAGATGAGCAGCGCCGTCAGCGACCAGAATCGGGAAACCAAGAACGTCAGCATAGTGAGGATGAGCATGGGCACGGACGCCAGTATTGTCGCCAACGACAGTGAGCCCATCGAACCGGCATGCAGGGCGAGATACAGCTGTTCGGCGGCGAACGCCAGCAAGGCCGGGGTTGCCACGACATAGATCACCTGCATCACGTTGGTCGAGGCGTCAAGCCCCGCCCAGATCAGGTACCCCACGTTGGTGAGGGTCATGAACTCCGCGATGATCACCGGCAGCAGGCTCTTGGCCACGCAGTACCACAGCATCGGTCGGCCGGAGCTTCGCCAGTTCTCCAACGTGCCATCGGACTGCGGCGCGGCGTTGAAATCCATGGTGGTGGAGTTGGAAAACAGTGTGCCCAACGCCAGTATCGAGGCGATGTATCCGTACCACCCGGCCAGTGACTCCCCGAAGGACCATGCGCCGCTGGCCGTGGCGGCATCCTGCGGTGAGCTGACGGCCAGCACGGCAACCATAATCGGTATGAACAGCCACATTCCCACGGCGAACGCCATGTACAGCCGGCTTGTACGCAGCAGCGTCCAGTCTTTCCACAATATCGCCTTCATGACCTCTCCTACCTTCCCAATCCGAAATCGATATGAGCGCGCCCGCGACCAAGCGTGGCGGCCCGCTTGAAATCGTCGATGCCGGCGAAATCCGCGAGCCTGCAGTCCTTGATGAGATACCTGTCGTTCAGAATGATCACGCGGTCGGTCACCTCCCAGCAGTAATCGAGGTCATGCGTGATGGTCAGGATCGTGCGGCCATCCGCCTTGAGTTGCCTCATCAGGTCGATAAGTAGCTGGCGGGTGACCGGATCCACCGCGTTGGTCGGCTCGTCCAGCAGGATGAGCCGTGGATCGAACAACATGCCCGCCACGATACCCGCCCGCTTCTTGAGGCCGCTGGAAAGGTCCTTGACTTTCTTATCCAGATGCTCGCCGAGCTCGAAGGCCTGAATCATCGGCAGCTGGTCGAGATGCTGCAGATCCAAAGGGTGTGGGTCGTCGTGCGTGGCATAGAGCATCGCGCGGAACTTCAGGTTCTCGCGGATGGTCATCGTAGGGGAGAGGTTGCCCGAATCGGTGAGCTGGAACACCTCGCGCATGGAATGGAATACGTCGGCGTTGATGGCGGCGGAGCCCTCCTGCGGTCGCAGCAGACCGGTGATGACGCCGAACAAGGTGGTCTTGCCCACGCCGTTGTAGCCGAGGATGCCCAGCGACTGGCCCGCCGGCACATCGAGATTGATATGCTCGAGCACGGGTTTGTTGCGCTTGTATCCGAAGGTCATGTCGGTGACTCGGACGGCGAGCGGCATGCGCGAGAATGTCGTGGCCGTTCGGGCGGTGTCTGATGCCGTAGTCGAATCGGTGTCGGCGCCGGTCCAGGTATCGGAAAAACCACCGGCGGGGATGCCGGAAGTGAGTGTGTTTGTGGTCATGATCAATGCCTTTCCTTTGACGAATATCGACCAGAGATACAGGGCCAGCGCGGCCAGCGTCGGCGTGAAGGCCAGGGCGATGCCCTGCGGTCCCGCGATGGTCGGGCGCAGTATGGGAACGTCGAGGTATGCGAACGTCATCAATGCCAGCGAGAGCACGGTGACGGGGATGATTGCGTACGCTAGTTGCATCGCCAGATACTGTCGGAGCGGCCGTCCGCAGGCGCGCACCGTAACGATGGTGCCGTTGCCCAGGTCATCGCGGATCGCGTCGAGCGACAACGTTGGCGCAAGCCCCATCGTGAACGACAGGATGGCGAATTGCAGTACGGTGCCGGCCGTCTTTGCGCCCAGCCCTATCGGTGAGATGAAGGCGATGAGCAGCACGGGCATCGTGATGCCGATGATGGTGACGGCGAGCATCGCGCCGTTATGGCGGATTTGTTGCAGGTCCTTGTAGAGCACGGCTTTCATATCAAGCCTCGATTCGGGATTGATGGGTGATTTTTGGGTAAGCTCGCGCCAGGCCATGCATGAAACGTGATTTCCGGCATGGCTTACGCAAGGGATACGTGATTATCGAAGTCCGGAGCGTCCGAAATTCGCTAGGCCGAGCTGTTGGCTAGCGCGAAACGGCCGCTATCCTGCCGCCTGACCGGCGACGATCTGCCGCAGCGCGGCCACATGCGATTGAAACGCGGCCTTGCCTTCACTGGTCAACCTGACCCAGGTGACCTTATACGCCTTGCCGCCGTCGCCAGCCTTCTTGTCGAGCCGGATGTAATCGTGGTCGGCGAGGGTCTTGAGATGCTTGGAGCAGGTGGCGTCGCTCACGCCGAGCGTATCGCGCAGAACGTCGAACCGCACCGTGCCGTAGGTGTCCAGCAGTCCACAGATGCGCAGCCGCACCGGAGCGTGGATCACCTCGTTGAATACCGGTTCCGGGCTATCCGATGCCATGAGGGGCCTCCGTGTCCTGCTGCGGGATCGTGCGTCGTTTCAGCGTGCGGACCATCGCATCAAGCTCCCAATACGTCGCCAGCCCGTTGATCGCGGCGCCAAACGCGGCGACGGCCAGTGCGGACCACCATGCGTCGGTGACATAGCCGACGACCAAGGCAAGAATGGGTGGAATGAAATTGACCGCGAAATGCGCGGCCAGCACGATTCGGTACCGACGGTCCGCGGTCACGGGTGCAGGCGGCATCCATCGCACGGCGATGCCCTGTGCGTGTGCGGTGAGCGTCATCGCGACGCACGCCAGCAGTACGGAAACCGCCAGCAGAGCGAATACGATCCACGCGGGATTCCATGGCAGATGGAACCGGTTGAGGTAGGCCTGCGGAATCATCCAATACGTCAGGGTAAGCAGCCCATACACCATGGCCACCCAGATGACGGTCGTGGGGCGCGTCCGGTCATAGGAGGAAGCGAGCTTCGAACGGTCCGTGTCCAACGATGCCAAGGCTTGCAATGCCTCTGACATGTCGTGCCCGTCCCGCGCGGCCGGGGTGCCATGCGCTCGTGGGACATCGCCGCCGTGCCAGTGGGACCCATGTGCCTCATCGGCGGTGTCCGATTGCATAACCCGTGAATCCGTCACGATGACCTCCTTCATAGGGTCGTAGTCGGGCCATGGGCCTATGCCTCGACCCAAACCTTTTTCCAATACGGAAAACAATACTACTTTCCGTATCGGAAACAAGTTACGTGACGGTGAATTTCCTTGATGTGCTACCGGATACGCCAATTGGAGCCGCGCTGGGTCATGATGAGCCCGGCGCGCGTGAGCTTCTGATCGAGCGTGTACAGCGCGTTGCGCAGCAATCCCTGCTGCTCGAAATACGGGCCACCCACGAACTTGACCAGCTCACGGGTGTTCACGAACTCGCCGTTGGCCTTCACCAGCGCCTCCAGTAGGCTGAATTCCAGACGTGAGAGCGTGATCGGACTGTGCGTGGAGGCGTAGTATGCCCTGCGATTGGTGGTGTCCAGCGTGAGATTGCCGCGGATGATCAGATTGGGGGAGTCCGCGGCAAGGGCTGAGACATAGGAAAGCAGCTCCGTATCGGAGAATGGCTTCCTGAGCACCGCATCCGGCAGCTGGGCCGATGCGGTGCGCGCCGCGTTCGTATCGGGACCTGCATCCGTATCCGCATCCGGGACAGTGGGGGATGGGTCCGCGCTGGCGTTCGTCCTTGTGCCACGCGCCACCGGCACCTCATGCTCAATGGGCGCGTATTCATCCGGCAGAGCACGCCACCGGTTGCCTTCGCCGGTCGCCCTGCTCATCGGCGTCGAGGTGAGCAGCAGGATCCGGGTGTCCGGTTGCGCGTCGTGCATCGATTCGATGACCTGTGCGATCGGGTCGCCCAACAGCCCCTCATCCAGCACGACCGCGTCGAACCGTTCCTCCCGGAACACGTCCAGCGCGGCACCACCCGTGCCGGCCGATTCCACCTCATGCCCGGCACCGAGCAGCGTGCCCCGAATCGCACGGGACAACGGGTCATTGGATACGGCGACCAACAGCTTCATCGCGCACCTCCTCAACAATCCAGTGTAGGCCGGGGCATGTGAAGCCGGAGCCCATCGCGGGGGACGGGCTCCGACTTCAGTCGATATTGCGCCGGCGGCTCCCGGCGCAAACGTCTGATCAGTCAGCCGATGAAGGCGATGGGAGCGGCGAGGTCCACACCGGAACCGTCGCGGCGCATGTCCGGCTTGGGCAGCTCCACCGGGGTGCCGGAGGAGGACGAGGCACGCAGCGGGTAGAGGCCTACCCATGCCAGGATCAGCGTGTTCTGCCCCTTGAGGAAGCGCTGCGAGCGCACACCGCCCGTCGCACGGCCCTTGGTGGGGTACATCTCCAGCGGGGTCACCTTGGCGGCGCCGTTTTCGGTGCCGGGCAGGGCGTCGGAGTCGCCGGCCACGGTGAGCACCACCGCGCCCGAGGCGGAGGACATGCCGTTCTCGCCTTCCTCGTAGGTCCACGCCACCTTGCCGGCGGGCACCACGTTGAACGCCATCACACGGGCGCCGTCGGCGAGCTTGATGCCGGCCATGCCGCCCGCGGTGCGGCCCTGCGGGCGCACGTTCTTCGCCTCGAAGGTGAGCAGCGAGGAATCGGAGGAGACGAACACCAGACGGTCGTCGTCCTCGGCCACGGCCGCAAACACCACTTCGTCGTCGTCCTTCAGGTCGATGACCGACCAGGAATCCATCGTGGTGGGCGCCTCTCGGTTCCAGCGCTTGACCACGCCGTTGCGGGTGCCGATGGCCAGCGACGGCAGCGGGGCGGCGTTGCCGTCGTTCGAGCCGGATTCGCTGTCCCCATCGGAGCCGTCCGGTCGCTCCATGGCGATCGCCGTGACCACATGCTCGCCTGGAATCGGGTCGGTCGATTCGGTCATCGCGACCAGCTCATCGGCGGAGACCCCGCCCTTGGCGGACAGGATGTCGGAGGCGGGCAATGCCGGCAGGTCGACCACATGGGCCAGCACCAGTCGGCCCGCCGACGTGATCAGCGCGTACGTGGCCTGCGTGGACGTGGGGAAGATCGTGGTGATCTGGTCGTCCGACTGCCGCTTGTCGGACGCGGACCGGGCATGGTACACGTCCATCGCGCTCGGCGTGGTGCGGGCGATCAGACCGGTGGCGCTCATCACCACCACGCACGGTTCGTCCTCGATCTTCAGCGCGCCGGCCAGGGCGTTCTCCTCGCCGCTCTTCTTCGCGGCCTTGGTGGCGGCCTCCACATCGGCCTGGGCGGAGGAGATCGTGTTGGCGGCCTTGACGGCCTCAAGCGCGGACTGCGAGACGCCGGAAGCGCCGGCGCCATGCGCGGCCACCGGGGTGAGCGTGCCGTCCGGATCCACGTCCAGCAGCACCGTGCGGCGCGGCGAACCCCACTTGGCCACGGCCTGGTCCATCTCGTCGGTGACCACCTGGTCCAGCGCCTCGGCGGAGGCCAAGATACGGGTGAGCTCCTCGATGCTCTTCTTCAGATCGTCGCGTTCGGCCTCGAGTTCGATGCGGTTCATCTTGGTCAGTCTGCGCAGACGCAGATCCAGGATGTACTGGGACTGGACCTCGTCCAGGTCGAACACGGCCATCAGTCGGGTTTTGGCGGCGTCCGCATCATCCGAGGTGCGGATCACCTGGATCACCTCGTCGATGTCCAGCATGGCCAGCAGCAGGCCCTCGACCAGGTGCAGACGCTCCTGCGCCTTCTTCTTGCGGTATTCGGACCGGCGGCGGATCACCACGCGGCGGTGGTCGATCCACACCTGGAGCATCTCCTTCAAGCCCATGGTGTGCGGCCGGCCGTTCACCAGCGCCACGTTGTTCATGGCGAAGTTGTCCTGCAACGGCGTGTGCTTGAACAGCTGCACCAGCACGGCGTGCGGATCGAACCCGGTTTTGATTTCGATGACCAGGCGCGTGCCGTTATGGCGGTCCGTCAGGTCGAACGCGCCCGAAATGCCCTCCAGCTTGCGGTTCTTCACACCGTCTGAGATGCGTTCGATCACCTTCTCCGGGCCCACCATGTACGGCAGCTCGGTCACCACGATCGCCTGCTTGCGGGCGGTGATGTGCTCCACGTGCGTGGCCGCGCGCGTGGTGAGCGTGCCGCGGCCCGTCTCATAGGCCTCACGGATGCCGTCGCGGCCGATGATCGTGCCGCCGGTGGGCCAGTCCGGGCCCGGCACGTAGCGCATGAGCTGTTCGAGCGAGGCTTCGGGATGCGCCATGAGGAACTTCGCGGCGTTGACCACTTCGCCCAGGTTGTGCGTGGCCAGGTTCGTGGCCATGCCCACGGCGATGCCGGAGCCGCCGTTGACCAGAAGGTTCGGGATGGCGGCCGGCAGCGCGGTCGGCTCCTTGAGCTTGTTGTCGTAGTTCGGCGTGAAATCGACCGTGTCCTCGTCGATGTCCGCGTTCATGCCGAGCGCCGCCGGGGCCAGACGGGCCTCGGTGTAACGGGAGGCGGCCGGGCCGTCGTCCAGCGAGCCGAAGTTGCCGTGGCCGTCCACCAGCGGCAGACGCATCGCGAACGGCTGGGCCAGACGCACCATGGCCTCATAGATCGCGGAATCGCCGTGCGGGTGGAGCTTGCCCATCACCTCGCCCACCACGCGGGCGGACTTCATGTACGGACGGTCCGGGTTCAGGTTCATTTGGCCCATCTGATAGACGATGCGTCGTTGCACCGGCTTCAGACCGTCGCGCGCATCCGGCAGGGCTCGCGCGTAGATCACCGAGTAGGCGTATTCGAGGAAGGACTTGCTCATCTCCTCGTTCAACGGCGTCTCGACGATATGCTCCTTGACCGTACGCGGGTCATAGGTCTGCACGGACGGTTTGCGGTGTGATGCCATGAAACTCCCTTTCGAACGCGCCCCAGTTTAGCGTGCCGCATGGAATGGGACGGGGGAGGCGACGCGGACGTCCGGCGGGACGGAGGTTGAGGGGTGCTACTTGAATAGCAGACTATGAGTGTTGAGACGCCGGATATGGACGAACTGCTGCGACTGGTGCCTACCGCGACCTACGGGGATGGTCTGCCCGACCATGCCGCAGGCGGGCGCGGGGGAGCGCTGCACCTGTCCGCCGTACTGCCCGCACTGTCCGCCGCCATCGGCCACCCGACCCCCACTAAGGTCCACACCGACCCCAAGGCCTGTCAGGACGCGCTCGGCCTACCTTCCGTCACCTCCGCCATCGTGGTGCTCGTGGACGGACTGGGATACTGGAACCTCGCCATGCGGCTCGGCCACGCACCCTACCTGCGTTCGCTCATGAACGAGACCGTCAACCAGCGCCCCATCACCACCTGCGCGCCCAGCACGACGGTCGCCGCCATGGCCGCGTTCGGCACCGGCACCTGCCCGGGCCTGACCGGCATGGCCGGATACACGCAGCTCGAACCCGCCAGCCACAAGCTCATCCAGCTCATCCAATTCAAGGACGCGCTCGCCCCCAAGCCCGCCAACCCGCACATTCCGGTGCCGCCCATGATCGACCCGCACTCCCTGCAACAGGAGGAGACGGTGTTCGAGAAGCTCGCCGCCCAGGGCGTGCGCGTCACCAGCTCCGGCCTGCCCAAGTTCGCCGGCTCGCCCCTGACCGAGGCGGCGTTGCGCGGCACCGACTACCAGCCCAACGTGACCCCGCGTGACCGTGTGCTCGCCGCCGCCCGCGCCGCCCGCCAGCCGGGTCTGACCTATCTCTACATTCGTGACGCGGACAAGGTGGGGCACAACTACGGCTGGGATTCCGAGAACTGGGTGGCCACGTTCGAACACATCGACGCGCAGCTCGCCCTCTTGCACCGCAGCGCCCCGGCCGGCACGCTCATCGTGATCGTGGCCGATCATGGCATGGTCCAGACCGACCCGGACGGCCGCGTGGACATCGCGGCCGAACCCGAACTCGCCCAAGGCGTGGAACTGGTCGGCGGGGAACCGCGTTCGCTGATGCTGTACGCTTCGCCCGGAGAGAGCGCCGAGGCGATCGCCGGACGTTGGCGTGATCGTCTGGGAGATACGGCCCTGGTCCGTACGCGCGAGCGGGCGTTCGCGGGCGGACTGTTCGGTCCGGTGGCCGACCGTGTGAAGCCGATGATCGGCGATGTGATCGTGCAGGCCGCCGGTGCCGCGACATTCGTGGATTCGCGCACGCAGAGCGACAAGGCCACCCGTCTGCCGAGCGTGCATGGATCGCAGACCATGCTGGAGATGGACATTCCTTGCCTGATTGACTTGGTGTGATTGGATCGATTGGCCTGATTGGGCTGACTGACCTGTTAATTTGAGCTGACCGCTGGAGGCCCGGGGTATGTGCTGTCCGACACACTCAAGGCCGTTCGGCCAAGCCTACGGTCTGACAGCACATACCCCGGGCCTCCAGCTCGCAGTTGCGTTGATCGCCGCTCCTAAGCGTCGGACGGTAGTGCTCCCCTCAGTCGTCTAACGACGACAGCTCCCCTCGGAGAGGGGAGCCAGAAGATGAGTGTCGCGACGTTGCAATATTGATCGGCAAACGAACCGGTCGAACAGCGACAAACTCAGTCGCCGAAGAGGATTTCGTCCCAGCTGGGGACGGCGGAACGGCCGGAGCGGCGCTTGGCGGGTTTAGCCGGAGTCGTGTTCTCGGCAGTCCGGGTTCCATCGGATTCGCCAGTGGGCGGGACGCCCGCAGCCGTGCCTGCCGTGGTGCCGGTCGGTACCACGGCGCTTTCGTTGGCGGCTCCAACGGTGGCGGGGGAGATGGCGGGCATCGATCCGGTCGTGGTGAAATCGATGGGAGGCATCGAACCGGTGGACGGTGCCGATGCCGGTGTCGTGCTGCCTGAAGTGCCGCCGGTCGTAGGAACTGTGCCGCTGCCGGCGGCTCCCGGAGTCTCTGCGGTGCCGGCCGCAGCGTCCGCCGGATGCGAGGCGGGCGTCGTACCGATCGGCGCGGCCCATGCGGACACGGCCCGTTCGATGCGTGCCGAACGCACCGAATCGCCGGGCAGCTCGGCCGTCACGGGGCGCAGTCCGGAATCGGCGGCGGGGGAGCCGGGGTTCTGCTCGCCCAGCAGCTTGCGTGCCGCGTTGTTGAGGCACACCACGGAATTGTCATGCATGTTCCACGTCCATTCGGCGTGGATCTCGCGCCCCGCGGACGTGAAGATCGCCACGATGCGCCACGGTTCCAGACCACGGCGTGTGGACTTCCACGTCACCGACTCCATGCCGATCGACGCGGAGGCCAGCGTGCGTTCCACCAATTCGCTGATCGTGCGTACACGGCTGTCCTTCGGCGCGGGCACGGTGAGGAACTGCTCGATGGCGTACTGCTTCTCGGTCTCCACGGCCGCGGAGAAACGACGCACCAAAGTTTCGCTGAGATGATAGCGTTCGGCCACGCGCGCGGGGTCGGCGCCGGCGCGAATCAGCGACTGGATCTGGGAGATGGGCAGCGTGGCCTGCTGATGCGGCTGCGGCGCACGCTGCTTTTCGCTCCTGACCTGCTTGGCCTCCAGGATCGCGCGTTCGAGCGTGTCGTCCACGCTGATGGAGAACTGTCGTCCGCCCACGGAAAACACGAGGTCTCCGGAGTCGTTGACGCGCACGAAACCGGCCTTTTCGGGCTGCTCACCAGGCATAGTCACACCGCTTTCCGTACCAAAACCAATACTTCTTTTAAGTATGCCCCACGTGTCGAACTTTACATGTATTTCAAATCGTGTACCCTATGGGCGAGTACGGGCGCTACCTTAGCGTCGCGACAATTGCGAACACCTACGAAAGGACCATCATGGCTCAGGATTATGATTCCCCCCGCAACAAGGATGAGGACGAGGAATCGCTGCAGGCTCTGGGCAAGTCCGCGCAGAACTCCTCAAGCGACATCGATGATGATGAGAACGCCATCGCCGAGGATTACGAGCTGCCGGGCGCCGATCTAAGCAACGAGGACTCCTCCGTCACCGTGATCCCCATGCAGGGTGACGAGTTCGTCTGCTCCCAGTGCTTCCTGGTCAAGCACCGCAGCCAGCTCGCCTACACGGACGAGGACGGCCAGCCGGTGTGTGAGGAGTGCGCCGCCTGATGGCGTTCGACGAGACCTACAACGAGCCCGAGTCCACCGAGG
>NZ_QFFM01000014.1 GCF_003129905.1 Bifidobacterium callitrichidarum | reverse complement strand
GGACTAGGATTTCACGCTCACCACAGGTGAGGCACCACTCCGGATTACGCGCTCATTTTCAAATGAGGCACCTCGTGGGTACGCAGGCGTTTACCGGCTGTTCAGCGGAGGAGCCAGCGGATCTGATTCAGTACGCGCCGGCGATGGCCTGATCGAGATCGGCGATCAGATCGTCCACCGACTCCAGTCCGATGGACAGGCGAATCAGATTGTCGCTGACCCCGGCCGCGATGCGGGCGTCCACGGGCACTTCGCGGTGGGTGATGTGCGCGGGATCCACGATCAGAGAACGCGCGTCGCCGATGTTCGGGATGTAGGAGAACAGCCGTGTGCCGTCGATGATGCGGCGCACGTTATCGGCGCTGCCGTCCACCAGGAAGGACAGGATCTGGCCCACGCCGCGCGGGAAGTACTTGCCCACCAGGTCGTACTGCGGCGTGTATCCAAGACCGGAGTAGTTGACCTTCATCACGTGCGGGCTGCGGGTCAGATGCTCGGCGATACGACGCGCTGAGGCGACCTGCTGACTCACGCGCTGCGGCAGCGTCTCGAGACCCACAAGCGCCAGATAGGCGTTGAACGGGCTGGCCACCGCGCCGAACGTACGCAGGTACTTGATGCGGATACGTTTGATGAACGCCGCCGCACCGAACTTTTCGGCGAAGCTGTGCCATTCGCCGGCACGATCGTCGCTGATGACCTGCTGACGTGCGGTGAACTGCGGGAACCGACCGTTGGCCCAGTCGAAGTGACCGCCGTCGATGATGGCGCCGCCGATGGCGTTGCCATGCCCGGTGATGCCTTTGGTGGTGGAGTGCACGACGATGTCCGCGCCGAAACGGATGGGATTGAGCAGGTAGGGCGTGGGCACGGTGTTGTCCACGATCAGGGCGATGCCGCGCGCGTGTGCGAGCTTGGCGAGCGGTTCGATGTCGAGGAGTTCGGTGGACGGGTTAGCCACGGTCTCGGCGAAGATCGCGCGCGTGTCCGGACCGATTTTAGAGGCGACCTCGTCCAAGTCGTTGATGTTCTTCACGAAGTCGGTGTGGATGCCGAACTGCGGCAGGAAGTCGCCGAGCGCGTCCACGCTGGCGCCGTACAGGTTGGTGGGGGCGATGATGCGACCGCCGCCCTCCCCCGCGCACATGAGCGCATAGCTCACGGCCGCCATGCCGGAGGCGAGGGCCACCGCACCGACGCCGCCTTCGAGCGCCGCAAGCCGCTTCTCCAAGGCGTCGACCGTGGGGTTGGCCACGCGCGAGTATTCGAACCCGTCGATGGCACCGCCGGCGAGCGCGTCGCCACGCACGGCGTTCTCGAGGTCGAATGCGGCCGAGGCATAGATGGGCGGCACCGCCGCATGCCCATTGTCCAGCGGTTCATACCCCGCATGAATGGCTTTCGTGGCGAAATCGATGGTCATGGGCGTGCGGAATTCCTTTTGTGCTGCGGCCCGGCCGGTCGCGGCCGTGCCGTCGGTGTGTGCGGCTGGGTTGCGGGTCGGGTTCAGGCGAAGATGCCGGAGGTGAGCTGGCCGAAGATATCGGATTCGCCGTGACGTTCGAGGTAGCTCTCGTAGGCGATGTCGAAGGCCTGGCCCAGATCCTCGATGAGGTCGGCGGCGTCTTCGATGCCGATGGCGAGACGCACGAGCTCATCGGTGATGCCGACCTTGAGGCGTTCCTCGCGCGGCAGTTCGAAGTGCGTCATGCGACAGGGCAGTTCGGCGAGGGATTCGACCGCACCCAAGGAGACGGCCAGACGGAAGACGTGCAGGTTGTTGAGCACGTCCGCCGGGTCCACGCCGGGCACGACTTCGAAGCTCAGCACGCCGCCGGCTCCGCGGAGCCCCTTGGCGGCCAGTTCCCGGTCACGGCCGGGAAGGCCCGGATAGTTCACGGTCTTGACCAGCGGATGGGCGAGCAGATATTGGGCGATGGCCTTGGCGTTCTCCTGCTGGCGGTCCATGCGCAGGGCGAGCGTCTGGATGCCGCGACGCACCGCATCGCATTCGGCCGGCGCGAGCACGCCGCCGAAACGGTTCTGCGCGAAGTAGACGGCCTTGCCGATCTCCTCGCTCAGGGTGACCACGAGTCCGGCGTTCACGTCGGAATGGCCGGCGAGGTACTTGGTGGCGGAATGGATGACCACGTCCGCGCCCAGGTCGAGCGGACGCTGCAGGTACGGGGTCACGAAGGTGTTATCCACGATGGCGACGGCACCGTGCTTGTGGGCGATGTTGGCGATGAGACGCACGTCGTTGACGTCAAGCAGCGGATTGGTGAGGACTTCGAAATAGACGGCCTTCGCCGCGGGGACACCCTGCTTCGGGTCGCCGGCGACCGCGCTTTCCAGCGCCTGGGCGTCATGCGTGTCCGCCGCCTCGAAGATGAGGCCGCGGTCGGCGAAGTACTCGTGGAACAGCGAATAGGTGCCGCCGTAGATGTTCTTGCCCACAATGATGCGGTCGCCGGGCTTGAAGATGGAAAGGACGGCGTGGATGGCGGCCAGGCCCGAGGCGAAGGCGAAGCCACGGGTGCCGTGCTCAAGCTGGGCGATCTGGCGCTCGAGGAAGTCGCGCGTGGGGTTGCCGCTGCGTGCGTAGTCGTAGCGGGGCATCGCATCGACCTTCTCGAAGGCATATGTCGTTGAGTTGTAGATCGGCGGGTTCACGGCTCCGGTGGTGTTGTCCCCAACCGGCAGTCCGTGGACGAGCTGAGTGTTGAACCTGGTCATTGCGCACCTCCCTTACGGTGTTTCCTTGGCGCCATATCTGATTGCGGGGGCTCTCCCCGCCGGGCACGATTACGACAGTAATGCAAAACGCCGGCCCGCGGGCCGGCGTCGTTATATGTGTTGGTTATGGGAGGCTATGCACCGCTCGATCAGAGCTCTCTGCAATTACGGACGGCCTGCGGCCGGCTCAGCGTTACCTTCGCGCGGCTATCACCTCGCTCAGGCATCAGAGCTTTCCGCCTTCCACCACGATCTCGTCGGGGTTGACCTCGTCGCCGTAGACGGGCTCGAGGGTCTGCTCGTAATCCTTGTGGAAGAAGTTCTCCTCGCCGAGTTTGACGATCTCCTCGTTCACGAAGTCGAGCAGCTCCTTGTTGCCCTTCTGCACGGCGGGGGCGATGGTGTCGTCGTCGCCCAGGTGGGTGATGCCGACCTTGAAGCCCTTGTTGGCCTTGGCCCAGGCAAGCACCTCGGTGTTGTCGGTGGAGAAGGCGTCGCCACGGCCGTCAAGCAGGGCGTTGTAGGCGTCGGCGTACTGGTCGTACTTCTGGAGCTTAACGTTCGGGGCGTTCTTCTCGAACCAGGTTTCGGCGGTGGTGCCCTTGGCGATGATCAGGGTCTTGCCGTCCAGCTGGCTCACGTCGGTGATCTGCGCGTCCTCCGGGGAGACCACGCCGAGGGCCACCTTCATGTACGGCTTGGCGAAGTCGACCTTCTCGGCACGTTCGTCGGTCACGGTGAAGTTGGCGAGCACCAGATCCACCTTGTTGGAGGTGAGCACGTCCACGCGGGCGGCCGGATCCACGGAGGTGTATTCGACTTCGACGCCGAGGTCCTTGGCCAGGCGCTCGGCGAAGACGATGTCGTAGCCCTGGTACTTGCCGTCCTGATCCACGTAGCCGAACGGGGCCTTGTCGGAGAAGACGGCGATCTTGATCTTGCCGCTCTTCTTGATGTCGTCCAGGCTACGGGCCTTGGCGTTCTCGCTGGAGCTGGTGGCACCGGAATCCGAGGACGCGGTGTCGCTCGGGGTGGCGGCGGACGGGCCGCATGCGGCCACGGACACGGCCATCATCAGGGCCGCGCCGGTAGCGACGATCGTTTTCAGTGCGTTGCCAATCTTGATGGTCATTGGCTGTTTCCTTCTCTTCTTGTGGTTGGTTGTTGGGATGGTAGGTCTATCGGTAGGGGATGCCGGAATCACCGGGAATTACTCGGGAATCACCGGGGTCCGCGTTCCGTCACTCGAATTCGAACGTGCGCAGGAACTGACGGGCGCGTTCGGTTTCGGGGTGGGCGAAGAAGGCGTGCGCGTCGTGCGATTCCTCCACGATGTGGCCGCCGTCCAGCAGGATCACATGGTCGGCGATGGCGCGGGCGAACTGCATCTCGTGGGTCACGATGAGCATGGTCTGGCCGGCCTTGGCCAGTTCCAGGACAACGTCGAGCACCTCGCGCACCATTTCGGGGTCGAGGGCCGCGGTGATCTCGTCCAGCAACAGCACCTCCGGGTGGAGGATGAGCGCACGGCAGATGGCCACGCGCTGGCGCTGGCCGCCGGAGAGCTCATGCGGCCAGGCATCCTTGCGGTCGGCGAGGCCCACGCGCTCCAGGAGCTTCAACGCCTCGGCCTCCACTTCGGCCTTGCCGCGCTTTTGCACGAGCAGCGGGGCCATGGTGATGTTGCCGAGCACGGTCTTGTTCGGGAACAGGTCATAGCTCTGGAACACCATGCCGATGCGCGTACGCAGCTCGCTGGAGCGGTTGGAACGGCCGGCCTTCTCGGTGCCGGGTCGGCCTTCGTCGATGACCTTCTCGTTGATGGAAATGGTGCCGCCCTGGATCGGCTCGAGGCCGGCGATGGTGCGCAGCAGCGTGGACTTGCCGGAGCCCGAGGGACCGAGCACCACGAGTACCGTGCCGTGCTCCACCTTGAAGGAGATGTCGTTGAGCACGGGCTTGTCCGCATTGGCGTACCGCTTGACCAGGTGCTTGACCTCGAAGCCCTTGCAGTCGGAGACGGCGGAGGGACCGGCTGTTTCGAACGCGGCGATCGCCTCGGTGGATTGGACCTGCGGCTTCCGCTCCGCCTGCACGGTTCGCTCGGTTCGTTCGGTTCGCTCAGTCATGCGACCACCTCTTTTCCAGACGGCGGGCCACAATGGACAGCGGCCAGCACACGATGAAGTACATGAAGAAAATGGCTCCGTAGATCCACAGGGTTCCGGTCGGATACTGGAACCGGTTCGCATCGATGATCTGCTGGCCCACCTTGATGACCTCGACCACGTCGAGCAGCACGGCCAAGGATGTGGTCTTGACGATACGTGTGGCCAAGTTCACGCTGGCGGGCAGAAGTCGGCGGATGGCCTGCGGCAGAATCACGCGGGAGAACGTCTGCCAGGGGCTCAGGCCCAGCACATAGCTGGACTCGTACTGCACCTTGGGAATCGACTGCAATGCGCCGCGCACCAGATCGCCGAGCTCCGCGCCGCCCCAGAGGATGAACACGAGCACACAGGCGCCGGTGGCATCGAGGTTCCAGTCGAACCAGCGGGCGAAACCGTAGTAGGCCAGGAACAGGAGCGCCAGCTGCGGCATGATGCGGATGAAGTCGAGGTAGACGCGCATGATCGCGCGCACCACGGGGTTCCTGAGTGTCATCAGCCAGCCGACCAACAGGCCCACCGGAATGGACACGCCCACGGACACGCCGGCGATCCACACCGTGACCCACAGTCCCTGCAGCAGGCGGGGGAAGACGCCGGGCTGGAGGAGAATCTCAGCGCCGTGCATAGTCGAACCTCCTCTCCAGCCAGGTGCCGAGGATGGAAATCGGCAGCAGAATCACCAAATAGGCCACCACCAGCATGAACAGGGATTCGTAGGTGCTGTAGTACATGCCGATGAGGTCCTTGGCCATGTACATCACGTCCGCGAGGGCGATGGCGGAGACCACGCTCGACTCCTTGAACAGGAAGATCACGTTGGCCACGAGACCGGGAACCGCGGTGGAGATGGCCTGCGGCAACACCACGCGCGTGATGGACTGCACCGGGGTCAGGCCCAGCACGTAGGCGGTCTCACGCTGCACCTTGGGCACCGATTCGAGGCCGCCGCGCATGGCCTCGGCCATGTAGGAACCGCCCAGGAAGCCGAGGCCTACGATGGCGCAGGTTTCGGCGGACCAGACCACGCCCAGTTTGGGCAGGCCGAAGTACAGGAAGTACAGCTGCACCAGCAGCGGGGTGTTGCGGCTCAGCTCGATGTACGCCCGCACGATCTGCCGGGCCACCGGGACACGCGCGATCTCCACTCCGGCGCATACCAGTCCCACCGCGATGGCGAGCAGGATGCCGAACACGGAGATGAATACGGTCATCAAGGTGCCGTTGACGAAGAAGGGTGCGTAGCGTTGCACGAACGACCAGTCAAACGCCATGGACGCACTCCTTTCCCTTCAGCTCTCTCATGTCTTTCGTCTTTACGTCTTTATGTCTTCTGATGTCTCTCGGTTGCGTTCGTATGCGTTTGCGATGCTCCGTTCGCGACGCCGCCGGGCGGGGTCCCAAAAATTCGGATGGATACCGACGTATACGATTCGGGGGCCGAACAATCCGTCCAAGCCCCCGTTGGTTATCGTAGAGTATCACAGCGTGCAACGGTGCCGTCTGGCTATAGAGGTTGGTTATAGGACCTTATTTGCGGCGGTGTTTCAAGGTTTCCAGGCCGGATTGGTTTTACGTGGTGCTGTACGGAATGCGCTACCAGCGGAACCGTCTGCACCCCGCTCCCCGGACCGAGGCGAACGTGTGGCAGCAATACACATATACAACAAACGTGCGTAATGGGCGAGGGTCAGGCATGGGCCAACCGGCGGCGAACATAGGCGGACTACACTGTGGAGGCATGAAGATTTCCAAGGCTTTGACCCGGCTGAAGGGTCCGCAAACCGCTCCGGTGTTCGTGCTGCTGCACGGCTGGGGCTCCAACGAGTACGATCTGCCCGATCTGTTGAATTACTGCGGCGCAGGTTCAGCCGACTATGCCAGCTTGCAGGCGCCTATCGCCTACGGCATGGGATACACATGGTTCGGCGACTGGGCGCACGAAGGCGTACCGGAGGGCGAATCGCTGGACAGGCAGGCCCTTGAAGCGGCACAGGCCATCGATGATTGGGTGGCGACGAATATCCCCGCGGATCGTCCGGTGGTGACCATGGGTTTCTCACAGGGCGGTCTGCTGGCTTGCCATCTGCTGCGCGTGAATCCGAAGCGCTATGCGGCCGCCGTGTCCTGCTCGGGCTGGCTGGCTCCCGGGCCGGTTGCCGGCGATGCGGAACTGGCGTCGATCAAACCGCCGGTGTTCTACGGTCATGGTGCCGTGGATGACATCTTTCCGAAGTCCGATGTGGCTGCCATGGGCGAATTCTGGCGCGGGCATGGCACGCTGACCGAGGAGATCTACCCCGGTATGGCGCATTCCATCAACATGCCGGAAATGCGCGATATCCAGCGTTTCCTGGAGGCCAACGGCTTCGTCCGCCCACAGATTTGGTGATTGCGGACTATGCCGTGGCGTAGTCGAGGTGCTTGAATTCCGGGACCTTGTACCATTTGACGGGGTAGCCGGCGCCGTGGGCGCAGAAGACCGAGTCGGGGGTGTTGTCCAGGTCGGATTCGGGGTCGTAATGGGCTTCGCGGATGATTTCGTCCTCGTTATGGCAGGGGCGGTAGCCGCCGAAGGTGGCGGAGAATCGACCATGGCCATGCGTGTACTGGTTCACGTCCATGGCGTAGTCTCGCATTTCGGAGACCGGCGCTGACCCTTCAATCACCACGTAGTCGCCGTCCATGACCGGTGAGTCGAAGGTGCCGCTCATCCGTTGTATGTCGCTCATGGCGCGGCCGATCATGTCCGCTGGCACTTCGAGACGGAACCGGTACCACGGTTCCAACAGACGGCAGTTACCCGCGCCGGAGGTGTCCGGCCTCTCCTCCACCGGCGCTGCCGGATGGCCGCTGACTCCGGCACGCAGCTCCATCAATCCTTGCCGAATCGCCCGGTAGGTGGCTTGGCGGAAATCACCGCCCTCGGTGTGCTTGAGATGTGCCTTGCCGGCCACCAACGTCATCAAGATGTCTGCGAGCGGCGAACCGGTCAGCACGCCAAGATGCTCACGTTCGGTCAGATGGGTGAGGATGAGCCGCTGCCAGTTGCGGTCCAACTCGTTTTCCGACAGTGCCGACTTGACTCGGATGCCACTGCCCGGCTCCCCCGGTTCCAGCAGGATATGTGCCTCCGCGTAATGACGCAACGGCTCAAAATGTCCCACGCCTTCAATGGGCGCGGTGATGGTTTCGCGATAGAGAATCGAGCCCGGACCGAACGCCACATCCAGCCCGAACCGGTCGTGTAGCGTTTGCTGGATGATCTCCAACTGCACCGCACCCATCAGCTGTATATGGACTTCGGCCAGTCGTTCCACCCACACCACATGGAGCAGCGGATCCTCATCCTCCAGTTCACGCAACGCGCGCATGACCTTATGCAAGGTCAGGTCATCGAATCGGGGGCGCGGAGACTCGGGAGACGATTCCTCGGCAGTAATTTCGCCACTCTCGTCGTCCTGGTCGTCTCGGGAATCGGAGGCCCTGTCCCGAGACGCATCGGAGACTCCGTTCCCCTTGACCGTGGTACCGGAATCATCGGGCTTCCGCCTATCAGTCGCATCCTCTTCCGCCGCATCAGCCGGCAGCACCGTGTAGGTCAACACCGGCTGCAACGACGGCGACTCGGCATCCGGTTCCGCGCCTAGTCCCTCCCCGGGGAACGTGCGGGTCAAACCGGTCACCGCACACACCGCACCCGCCGGCACTTCGGTCACCGTCTCGAATTTGGCGCCGTTGTACACGCGCACCTGGTCGATCTTCTCCGGTTCCCCGTTGACATCCACCATCTCCTTGGCCTTCAGTGTGCCTCCGGTCACGCGCAGCCAGGTCATGCGGTTGTGCTGCTGGTCGTGCGCGATCTTGAACACGCGCGCGCCGAACGGCTCGGACCATTGCGGTTCCGTGCAGAATGTTTCCAAACCGTCCAGAAACTCCTCAACGCCTTCCAGCTTCAACGCCGAGCCGAAGTACACAGGGAACAGGCGGCGGGCCGCGATCATGGACCTGATGCGTCCCACGGTCAGCGTCTCGGATTCCAGATATTCGTTCATCGCCTGCTCATCCAGCGTGGCGATGTCCTCGGCGCTCTCCCCCAGCGGTACCTCCACATCGTCGCCGGCGGACTCTTCGACGGCCGGCAACGGGAACACCGCGTCGCTCAGTCGGGCACGCAGCTGAGCCAGCACCGCTTCGCGATCGAATCCGGCGGCATCGCATTTGTTGACGAAGATGAACGTCGGCACGCCATATCGTGTCAGCAGTCGCCACAACGTTTCCGTATGCCCCTGCACCCCGTCGGTGCCGGAGACCACCAGAATCGCGTAATCCAACACGCGCAGGACCCGTTCGGTTTCGGCGGCGAAGTCCACGTGGCCCGGCGTATCGAGCAGGGTCAGTTGCAGTGAACCATGCTCCACCAACGCCTGATGGGCAAAGATGGTGATGCCTCGGGCCTTCTCCAATGCGTTCGTGTCGAGAAAGGCATCGCCGTGGTCCACGCGGCCGAACTTACGGATTTCACCGGTCCGGTACAGCAGCGCCTCGGACAGCGTGGTCTTGCCTGCGTCCACATGCGCCACGATGCCAGCCACAATCCGTTTCATCACAAACTCCTCCCCCGCCGATCTTCCGCCGTTTCCATGCTGAATAACCAATATATCCGTAACTATCCGTAAGGGAATAATTTTACCGGCCGGCGGGTTTGCCGCATTCCAGAGCGTTCTCCGCACTCCCTTCGGCCAGCTACGCTGCCGGCTCCCCTCAGCGAGGGGAAGCCGAGAATAAAGACGGGGATGCCGGTAGAATGAATCACCGAATATCAAGACCATCGAGCCAATGCGAGGAGCAATTGTGACCACTGCCGGCATCACCGTTTTCGGCCAGCCTTCCGATTCCGCACGAAACGCCGGAGAGATGCCCGCAGTGGATGCCACGGGATTCCCGGCCGATTACGTGGCTCTCGATCTGGAAACCACCGGATTCTATCCGAACAGCTGCGCGATCACCGAAATCGGTGCCGTCCGCGTGCGGGAGGGGCGAATCGTGGACCAGTTCCAGCAGCTCATCAATCCCCTCCGTCCGATTCCTCGTCAGATCACCGCACTGACCGGCATCAGCGACGCGATGGTCGCGGACCTCGAGCCCATTGACGAGGTGCTTCCCCGATTCATCTCCTGGCTTGGCAAGCCCGGCGCGCAGCCCATCCCCGAGCCGATTATCGGCCATAACGTGAGCTTCGACCTGCGCTTCCTGGATTACAATACCCGGCACATCGCCGGCACGGGCTTCGCCTGCACGGACTACGACACCATGCAGATCAGTCGTACGCTCTTCCCCGAGCAGCGGCATCACCGCCTGGCGGACCTTATCGTGCGGTTCGGCATCGCGGACAACGAGGAGCACCGGGCGTTGAGCGATGCCATCCAGACGCAGGAGTGCTTCGAATGGATGCGGCGGTACATCGCCGAGCATCATGAATCGGACCGGATCGACTGGCGTCCGGTGGCGGCCAAGTCCAGCACGCCGATCCTGCACCAGCAGTTGGTGATCCGATAGGTTTGGCCTTGTTGGACCAAGATCGGCATGAATCCGATGGAACTACCCCTCAGTCGGCTTCGCCGCCAGCTCCCCTGACAAGGGGAGCCAAGAGATAGAATTCATGCCGATCTTGGTCCAACAGAGCCGCATTTCGGCGACCGAGCGGGTATACGAAAATGTGCCGGGTCATCGGATTGGTACGATGACCCGGCACATGCATTCATGCCGCCTGTGATGTCAGACGGCAATGCGGAACGGAAGCGTCAGCCGCGTTTGGCAACCAATTTCTCCGCGTCCTCGGTGAGCGCGGTCATGATGGCGTGCTGCGACTCCTTGACGTACTCGAATCCGTTCGCGGCAGCGAACGCCTGCTTGGTTTGCGGATTATAGGAGACGGCCTTGGTCACATGCGCGATGGCGACCAGCACGTTCGGCCATTGCGAGTCGGGCGCGTCGTTGCCGAGTTCGGCGTAGAAACGAATGGTTTCCACGTCATTGGGGTTGGCACCATTGCCTGGAGCGGACTTCAGAGCTTCAACGATGCCACCCAGGTACTGCTTCATTGGATACTTGGTTGGAATGCTCATGCTTCTTACGGTAGGCGCGTCAACCTTGATTGTGAAGGGTCGCGGGCCGTTTTTACCGTAGGAACAATCAACCGAATATTTAGGCACAGCAGTGCGACCTGTACAACCAGTCAGGCGATGGCAATAGTCTTTCCTGGCCTGTATATGACGGCCATATACAGCGGAAGGCCGCCGGGAAATCACATCCCGGCGGCCTTCCATACAACGTCACTGAACGTCGTCGGACGTCGCTTCCTGCAACGTCACAGACCGTATTCCTTGGCGATGACGGACCACAGTTCGTCCGCGGCGCGGTTCACATCGTCGTTGACGATGGTCACATCGAATTCGTCTTCGGCTGCGAGTTCCACCTTGGCGGTCTCCAGTCGCTTGGACACCTCGGCCTCGGATTCGGTGCCACGGCCCTTGAGACGACGAACCAGCTCATCGAAGCTCGGCGGCGCGATGAACACATACACCACATCCACGCCGAGTTCCTTCGCGCGCTCCTTGATGCGGCGCGCACCCTGCAGGTCGATCTCCAGCACGGTGGGGACGCCCTCGGCCAGATGCTCCTGCACCGGCTTGAGCGGCGTGCCGTAATGGGCGAGCCCATGCACCAACGCGGTCTCCAGGAATTCGCCGGCCTTCTCCTTGGCAGCGAATTCGTCCTCGCTCATGAACCAGTAGTTCACGCCGTTGACCTCGCCGGGGCGGGGCTTGCGGGTGGTGGCGGAGACGGACATCCAGATGCTCGGATGCTTCTTGCGCATCGCGTTCTCCACGGTGCCCTTGCCCACGCCGGCCGGGCCAGTGAGCACCACCAGACGTCCCTTCGGCTTGGTCTCGGACCCGGTCGTTGCGGCGGCCGCGTCGGAATCGGTGGTCACTGTCGTCTTTTCGGTCGTCTCGTTTGCTGCCGTCTTCACGGTGCCTTTTCCGTCCTTTTCCTCGTTCTCGCCTTCGTTCATGGCCTCGTACAACGCCTGACGCACGTCGAGCGCGATGGACTCGGTGGCCTGCTTGAGCGCGCTGATGGAAGGACCGTGGGATGCGATGAAGCGGGACACGGTCACCAGCACATTGCCGCGCGTGCCCTTGAACACGGTCTTCAGGTCCTTGGCCTCGGCGCCCTGCCAGCCGTAGCCGGGAGAGAGGATCGGGCCGGTGAAGCTCGCCGGGTTCACGCCGGAATCCTGAATCCACTGACCGATGGTGGCGCCGATGATCAGGCCCACGGAACCCATGCCTTCGATATCCACGTTGTGCTTCTGCGCGGTGGCGGCGATGCCGTACGCCACGGTGCGGCCCTTGTAGTCGCCGCTCTGGCGGATGGAGGTCTGCAGGCTCATGCCCTCCGGGTTGGAGGTCAGGGAGGCGATGAACACGCCGCGGCCGTTCTCCAGCGCCTCGTTGATCAGTCCATTGAGGGACCGGGCACCGTAGTACGGCAGCAGGGTGATGGCGTCGGCCAGCATGGGGGCGCCGGGCTTGAAGTAGGCGTCCGCGATGGCCGAGATGGTGGTGGGCAGACCGCCGTGCAGGCAGTCCACGATGGTGATGACGCCCATCTGGCGTGCGGCGTAGAGCACGCGCTCGAGCGCCTCGAATCCCTTGGATCCGTAGCGCTCGAACATAGGTGTCTGGAACTTCACGGCCGCGGCGCAACCGCTGGCGGCCTGAAGCATGCGCATGGAGAACAGCTCGGCGCCTTCGGCGTCGACGTTGTAACCCCAGTCGGTGAGGAGTTTGCGGTGCGGGTCGATGCCCACACACAACGGCCCGTATTTGGCCATTGAATTACTCAACCGTAAACCGAAATCGGAACGCTGTGCCTGCAACTCCTCATCGCTGGTTACCATCAGAACTCCTGTCTCTCCAATTCGAACAGCTGCTTCGAATGATCCTGGATGCTCATGATCTGATAATCATTATGCTTCACGGCCTCGATTGCGAGCAACGCGGCCTGGAACTCGGTGATGGTGGTGAACTGCGGCAAATCCGCTGCAATGGCGGCGGCACGGATGGAATAGCCATCCGAACGGGAGCCACGGGAGTTCGGCGTGTTGAGGATCATGTCGATCTTGCCGTCCTCGATGAGCTGGACCACGTTCTTGCCCACGGAGCCCTCGGCGTGGTGAACCACCACCGGGGCCTCCGGATCGGAGTCCACGCGGGTGCTGATCTTGTCCACGATGTTCGAGTCGATGCCGTAACGGCGCAGCACGGAGGCGGTGCCCTCGGTGGCCCAGATCTTGAATCCGAGTTCCTCAAGGCGTACGGCGATGAGCGGCAACTGGCGCTTGTCGGTGTCGTTCACGGAGATGAACACGTTGCCGTGGGTGGGCAGGCCGCCGTCGTACGCGGCGAGCTGGCTCTTGGCGAAGGCGTGCGGGAAGTCGCGGTCGAAGCCCATGACCTCGCCGGTGGAGCGCATCTCCGGTCCGAGCAGGATGTCCACGGTCTTGCCGACCGGGGTGCGGAAGCGCTTGAACGGCAGCACGGATTCCTTGACAGCAACCTGCTGACCGCGGTGCATCACGCCACCGTCGCCCTTGGGCAACAGCAGGCCGTTGGCGCGCTGGTCGGCGATGGATTCGCCGGCCATGATGCGTGCGGCGGCCTTGGCCAGGGCCACGCCGGTGGCCTTGGAGGCGAACGGCACGGTGCGGGAGGCACGCGGGTTGGCCTCGATCACGTACAGCGTGTTGGCCATGAAGGCGTACTGCACGTTGATCAGGCCCTGCACGTGGCAGCCCTTGGCGATGGCGTAGGTACCCTCGCGCAGTCGACGGATCTGGTCATCGGACAGGGTGGACGGCGGCAGGGTGCAGGCGGCGTCGCCGGAATGCACGCCGGCTTCCTCGACATGCTCCATGATGCCGCCGATGTACAGCTCCTCGCCGTCGAACAGCGCGTCGACGTCGATCTCGATGGCGTCCTGCAGGAACTTGTCGATGAGCAGCGGGGAGGGCAGACGGCCGGACACCACGGTGTCGGCCTTGGCCTCGGCCAGGGCGCGGTCCACGTACTTGGTGAGCTGCTTGTCGTCGTAGACGATCTCCATGCCGCGGCCGCCGAGCACGTAGCTCGGGCGCACCAGCACCGGGTAGCCGATGCGGTGGGCGGCGTCCATGGCCTCTTCGAGGCTCAGGGCGGTGCCGTAGCGCGGGGCGTTCATCTCAGCCTTCTTGAGCACCTCGCCGAACAGCTCGCGGTTCTCGGCCAGGTCGATGGATTCCGGCGTGGTGCCGAGGATCGGCACGCCTGCGGCCTTGAGACGCGCGGCGAGGGAGAGCGGGGTCTGGCCGCCGAGCTGCACGATGACGCCCTTGACCGGGCCCATCTTCTTCTCGGCCTCGTAGATCTCCAGCACGTCCTCGAAGGTGAGCGGCTCGAAGTACAGGCGGTCGGACATGTCGTAATCGGTGGACACGGTCTCGGGGTTGCAGTTGACCATGATCGTGTCGTAGTCCTTGCCGAGTTCCTGCACCGCGTGCACGCAGGTGTAGTCGAACTCGATGCCCTGGCCGATGCGGTTCGGGCCGGAGCCGAGGATGATCACTGCCTCACGTTCGCGCGGACGCAGCTCGGTCTCGTCGGCGTAGCAGCTGTAGTAGTACGGCGTGACGGCGTCGAACTCGGCGGCGCAGGTGTCCACTGTCTTGTAGACCGGGCGGATGCCGTAGTTCCAACGCAGTTCGCGGATGGTGTTCTCGCCTTCGTCGCCGAGGCCGCGCAGGTGGGCTATCTGCACGTCGGACAGGCCGGCGAGCTTGGCCTTCTTGAGCATCTTCGGGGTCAGGTGCTCGGCGTCGCGGACCGTCATGGCCATGTCGTTGATGAGCGTGATCTGCTTGAGGAACCACGGATCGATCTTGGTGGCCGCGTACAGCTGCTCGATGGTGGCGCCGCCCCAGATGGCGCGCATGAGCTGCAGGTAGCGGTGCTCGGTCGGCACCTTGACGGCTTCGAGCAGATCGGCCACCTCTTCAGCGGTCGGCTTCTCGCCATCCCAGTTGAAGCCCATGTGGCGCTTGTCGATGGAGCGCATGGCCTTGCCCAGGGACTCCTGGAAATTGCCGGCCAGGGCCATGGCCTCGCCTACGGACTTCATGGAGGTGGTCAGGGTCGGATCGGCGCCCGGGAACTTCTCGAATGCGAAGCGCGGCACCTTGGTGACGACGTAGTCGATAGTCGGCTCGAAGGAGGCCGGCGTGGACTGGGTGATGTCGTTGCGGATCTCGTCCAGCGTGTAGCCGAGGGCCAGCTTGGTGGCGATCTTGGCGATCGGGAAGCCGGTGGCCTTGGAGGCCAGGGCGGAGGAACGGGAAACGCGCGGGTTCATCTCGATGACGATGATGCGGCCGGTGTCCGGGTGGATGGCGAACTGGATGTTGCAGCCGCCGGTGTCCACACCCACGCCGCGGATGATGGCGATGCCGATGTCACGCAGCTTCTGGTATTCGCGGTCGGTCAGCGTGAAGCAAGGGGCCACGGTGATGGAATCACCGGTGTGCACGCCCACGGGATCCACGTTCTCGATCGGGCAGACGACCACTACGTTGTCGTTGCGGTCGCGCATGAGCTCGAGCTCGAATTCCTTCCAGCCTTCGATGCCTTCCTCGATGAGCACCTCGTCGGTCGGCGAGTAGTGGATGCCGGCGCCGGCGATGCGGTGCAGCTCCTCCTCGTCATGCGCGATGCCGGAGCCCAGGCCGCCCATGGTGAAGCTCGGGCGCACGACCAGCGGATAGCCGAGCTCCTCGGCGATGCGGTCGCACTCCTCAAGCGTGTGGGCGATGCGGGAGCGGGCGGATTCGGCACCGGCCTCGTCCACGACCTTCTTGAACAGCTCGCGGTCCTCGCCTCGGTCGATGGCCTCCAGGGAGGCGCCGATGAGCTCGACGTTGTACTTCTTGAGCACGCCGGCCTCACCGAGGGCCATGGCGGCGTTGAGGGCCGTCTGACCGCCGAGGGTGGGCAACAGCGCGTCCGGGCGCTCCTTGGCGATGATCTGCTCGAGGATCGGAGTGGCGATCGGCTCGATGTAGGTGGCGTCGGCCATCTCGGGGTCGGTCATGATGGTTGCCGGGTTCGAGTTCACGAGGATAACGCGGATGCCTTCCTCACGCAGGACGCGGCATGCCTGGGTGCCCGAGTAATCGAACTCCGCAGCCTGACCGATCACGATCGGGCCGGAGCCGATGACCATCACGGATTTGATGTCGGTGCGCTTCGGCATATCACTTACCTTCCTTGATGTTGCTGTTGGCGCGAGCGTCGCGCGGGTTGTTCTTCATGAGTTCGCAGAAACGGTCGAACAGGTAGGCCGCATCGTGCGGGCCGGCTGCGGCCTCCGGGTGGTACTGCACGGAGAAGGCGGGGATGTCCACGCACTGCAGACCCTCGACCACGTCGTCGTTCAGATCGATGTGGGAGACGAACACCTTGCCGTACTTGCCGTCCTCGAACGGGGCGTCCACGGTCTCGCCGATGGGCGCGTCGACCGCGAAGCCGTGGTTGTGGGCGGTGACCTCGACCTTGCCGGTGGTCACGTCCTTGACCGGCTGGTTGATGCCGCGGTGGCCGAACTTGAGCTTGTAGGTGCCGAAGCCGAGCGCGCGGCCCAGCAGCTGGTTGCCGAAGCAGATGCCGAAGAACGGGTAGCCGGCGTCCAGCACCTGGCGCAGCAGCTCGATCTCCGGGCCGGCTTGTTCCGGGTCGCCCGGGCCGTTGGAGAAGAACACGCCGTCCGGGTTCAGGGCCTCGATCTGCTCGAAGGTGGTGGTGGAGGGCACCACGTGCACGCGGCAGCCGCGCTCGGCCATGCGGTGCGGGGTCATGCCCTTGATGCCGAGGTCCACGGCGGCCACGGTGTACAGCGGCTCCTTGCCCTCGTACTCGCCGCACGGCTCGATGGTGTACATCTCCTTGGTGGAGACCTCGTCGTACAGGCTCAGGCCCTGCATCTTGGGGGTGGCCTTGACGGCGGCGAGCAGCTCCTCGACATCGCGCAGCTTGCCGGTGTCCGGGTTGGTCAGGGCGCTGCCGGAGTAGATGCCGGCGCGCATCACGCCCGCGGAGCGCAGGTGGCGCACCAACTTGCGGGTGTCGATGTGGCTCAGGGAGACGATGCCGTTCTTCTTGAGGTCGTCGTCCAGGCTGCCTTCGGCACGCCAGTTGCTCACGTTCGGGGAGGGGTCGCGCACCACGTAACCGGCCACCCAGATGCGGGAGGACTCGGGATCCTCACTGTTGACGCCGGTATCGCCGATGTGCGGGAAGGTCTGCACCACGATCTGACGGTCGTAGCTGGGATCGGTGAGCGTTTCCTGGTATCCGGTCATGCCGGTGGCGAAGACGATCTCACCGGTCGTCTCGCCGAGAGCGCCGTACGGCTCCCCCACATATACCTGTCCGTCTTCCAAAACGAGGACTGCATCGTCCTGGTCATACGTCGGAATTGCGATGGTTCCGGACTCGTTCTGGCTCACCAAAACCCCCTTGTGTTTCGTCGGGTATTCGTACCAAGGTTAACGGCCAGCGAAGACTCACACGCCGCGGCGTGCGAACCTTTCTCAGGCCCGCTGGCGGGGCCTCCGGCCGGTTGGGCCGGTCGAACAGAGTTTGAAAAGGTATGGGAACGGGTGTGTCCGCTCATAAAAAAGCCTCCCGTAGGGGGAGGCTTGAAAAGGAAAACACTAGGCGACCGTCGGCTGATCGTCAGCGGACGGTTCGGCGGCGTCGGACTGCGCGGCTTCCGTGGCCTCGCCGACGGAATCATCGGCGGAATCGGAAGCATCGGCATCGTCCCCGGCGTTCTCGCCGGTCTGGACGGAATCCTTGCCTGCGCACACCGCGGACAGCAGGCCGTGGATGAACGCGGGCGAATCGTCGTCGCACAGGGTCTTGGCCAAGGCCAGGGCCTCGTCGATGGCGACCTTGTCCGGCACCTCGCTGTTGAACAGGATCTCCCAGGCTGCGATACGCAGGATGTTGCGATCGACCACGCCCATGCGGCGGACCTTCCAGCCCGTGGAGTGCTCGTCCAGGGTGTTGTCGATCAGACGACGGTGCTCCGCCACTCCCCTGACGATCTCGATGGCGTAGTCGGGAAGCGGGGTCTGGGCACCGGGATGGGCAATGCGCTCATCCAGCAGGGAGAGGATGTCCTGGCTTTTTTCGTCGGCCTCATACAGGGTATTCAATGCCCTCTTGCGCGCGGTGGAACGTGCCATGCTGCTAGTCCTCCAGTGTTACCGGTGTTTTCGAAGATGCGTAAGACGCGGAGAATCAGTTCTCGCGGCCGGTGTAGGAGCCGTCCTCGGTGTTGATCTTGACGCGGTCGCCCTCGTTGATGAACAGCGGCACCTGGATTTCGGCGCCGGTCTCCACGGTGGCCGGCTTGGTGCCGGCGTTGGAGCGGTTGCCCTGCAGGCCCGGCTCGGTGTGGGTGATGGTCAGGACCACGGAGCCCGGCAGGTCCACGTTCAGCGGGGTGCCGTCGTGGAAGGAGACGAGGCAGTCGGTGCCCTCGAGCAGGAACTTGGCCTTGTCGCCCACGAGGGACTTCGGGACCATAATCTGGTCGTAGGTGGTCATGTCCATGAACACGAAGTTGTCGCCGTCCTCGTAGGAGTACTGGAGGGTGCGGTTGTCCACGGTCTCGAATTCCATCTTCATGCCCGCGTTGAAGGTCTTGTCGACGATCTTGCCGGAGAGCACGTTCTTGATGGTGGTGCGCACGAAGGCGGGGCCCTTGCCCGGCTTGACGTGCTGGAACTTCATGACGGTCCACAGCTGGCCGTCCAGGTTCAGGACGGAACCGTTCTTGATGTCGTTGGTAGTCTGTGCCACGTTATTCACCTATTTTCAAATTCGACTCACTGGGGCAATGCCCAAAAATTGCCTTGGCAATTATGCCACAATGGGTATACAGCGAGGCGGCACGGTGTGGTATGCCATGCCGCCCAGCCGCGAAGGACACCGTCACTCCGGGCTCTTCAGGGCGCCGACCATGTCGATGCGGTCGAGCGACCGGTTGGTGGCCAGACTCACCAAAAGAGTGAATACGAACGCCAGCGCGGCGGCGGCCACGTAGCAGAACCAGAGCACGTTGGGCACGATGTTCATGCCGGGCAGATCCAGCTTGCCGACCAGGAAGCCCAGCAGCGCACGGCCGCACGGCATGCCGACGACGATGCCGAACGCGCTCAGCAGCAGCATCTCCTTGTTGACGTAGCCGTGCACCTCGCGTCTGCGGAAACCGAGCACCTTGATGGTGGCCAGCTCGCGTTCGCGTTCGGAGATGTTCGTGCTGGCCAGCGTGTAGAGCACCACGACGGCCAGGATCGCGGCCATGACCACGATGAAGCCGACCATCACGAAGAACATGAGGAAGCTCTTGGAGAAGTCGCGCTCCTGCTTGGCCGAGCTCGTCACCGAGAGGTATTCGCTCTGTCCGGCGAGGCCGTCCGCGAAGGCGATCTGGGCGTCCGCGCCGCCCTTCACGTTGATGAGGGCGGCGTTCGGCGCGAACTTGGCATCGAACGTTCTTTCGTAAGCCGATTGCGTCATGACCGCGAGGTTGCCGGTGTAGTACTGGGCGACTTCGCGGACGGTGATATCCGCGGTATTGGCCATCGCATCGGTGAGGTTCACGGTGGAGCCGGAGGCGAGCGCGAGCTTGCGTGCGGCGTTGGCAGTTACGATGACGCCACCGTCCCCGCCGCCCGCATCATCAAGTTCGATCGGTGTCCCGTCCGGGGTTTGCAGGTTGATGTAGCCATCCATCGACTCGCCGTCGGGGACGACCATGAGCTGCGCGGTGAGTTTCGCATCGTCCGCCGAACCGGCGGCATTATCATCGCCATCGCCGTCTGCGGGCGCAAGAGTGACGCTGCCAAGCTGCAACGGCAGCGTGGATTCCACGTCGGCATCGTCATCCAGGGACGACTGCGCCTTGTCGTGGTTGGCGGCGGAGGTCACGGCCATCACGTCATAGGGGGCGATCTCGCTATGCTGGCGGGGCATGAGGGTCAGCGCGGAGCTGCCCATGCCGAATCCGGCGGTCATCAGGGCCGTGCAGCCGAGTACGCCGATGATGACCATGAGTGCACGGGACTTGTAGCGAAACAGGTTGCGCGCGGTCACTTTGCCGAGGAAGCTCAGGTGGTTCCAGACGAATCCGATGCGCTGCAGGACGATGGTCTTGCCGGCCTTCGGCGCCTTGGGACGCATCAATTCGGCCGGCTCCAATCGCAGCGAACCTGCGCAGGCGATCATGGCGGCACCGGTGATGATGACCACGAACAGCAGTACGCCGCCGAGCGCGAGCCGCCAATCAACCAACAGCGGATAGCTCGGGAGCACGTATATATCGGAGATGATTTTGCGCGTGAACATGAACGGCAACCCGATCAGCCCCAGCACATCACCAAGCAATCCGCCAAACAGGCAGGCCGCACCCGAATACACCAGATATTTGAGCATGATTTCGTGGCGCGTGTAGCCGAGCGCCTTGTAGGTGCCGATGAGTCCGCGGTCCTCCTCCACCATGCGCGTAATGGCGGTCAGGCTTACCAGCAGCGCGATCACCAGGAACAGCACCGGGAACATCGTGCCCAGGCGAGCGATCATTTCGGTCTGGGTTTTGACATCCTCGTAACTGGTCACGGCGCTGCGGTCGCGGATGATCCACTTGGCCTTGGGCATGGCGTCCACCGCGCTCTTGATCTTGGCTTCCGCGGCGGCGACCTGCTGTTCGGCGGTGGTCTTGGCGGGCAGGCCGTCCGGCAAGACCGCGATTTTGGTCTTTTGCGCTTCGACTTGTTCCATGGCCTTGTCCAGCGCCGCCTGATGCACGGTGTCGGTTCGGGCCTGTTCGCGGGTCGCCTGGATGGCTTCGATGTTGCCGGTGACCCGAGCGACCGTGTCGAGATAGTCGTCGTCGTACGTGTTCATCGCCTTCGCGCCGGCCATGGTGATGACGGCGGACGTGTACGGCGAGTCGGCATCGGCCAGCGCATCATCAGACACGAACATCGGGTAGACGGTCTTCGCGCCGGAAACCAAGGCCAACGGACCGGATGGGTTCACGATGTCGTTCGGATCGATGACAATGCCGACGATGGCGTACTTGCCGTCCGCGAACGTACCGGTAGCGTCAGTCGAGGAGTCGGACGAGTCATCAGCACCGCCCGATCCGCCGGATGCCAAAGTTGCGGACACGGTCGAGGCCGCGGACGCAAGTGAATCATCCGGCGCGAATGTCAGCGTATCGCCCAGCGATTTGCCACTGTTGTCCAGGTACTGCCGCGTCACGGCGATTTCGTGGGCGGATTGGGGCAGGCGACCGTCCTCGAGATACGGTTGCTCGATACCCTGATTGTTCAGGGTGGTGACGGTGGCGGAGGCCTGTCTGCCGTCGACCGTGGTGGTCACGTTGGCCGTATGCTCGCCGGCGACCTTGTCGACGCCATCGACTGCGCCGAGTGCGGCGATGTCGTCATCGTCGAGACCGAGGGTGGAGATGATGGTGATGTCGTGCATGGAGGTCGAGTCGAAGAACTCGTCCAAGCCGGCGCGAATGTCCTTGGCTATGGTGTTGAGGCCGCCGAGCATCATCACGCCGACCGCCACGATGACGAGCATGGCTGCGAAACGCTTGCCGTTGCCGGCAATCGCACGCCAGGAGTCTTTCCAGAGTGCCGTTTTCTTCATGATTGTTCCTGCCGCTCCCCTACCATTCGATGTCCGCGATGGGCGTGGGGTTCGGGTTACGGGTGATTTCGGTGACCTTGCCGGAGCGGAAGCGGATCAGGCGGTCGCCCATCGGGGCGAGGGCCGAGTTGTGGGTCACCAAAGCCACGGTGATGCCATGCTGCCGGCAGGAGTCTTGCAGGAGCTGGAGCACCTCCTTGCCGGTGTTGTAGTCGAGCGCTCCGGTCGGCTCGTCGCACAGCAGGAGCTTCGGGTTCTTGGCGAGCGCGCGGGCGATGGAGACGCGCTGCTGTTCTCCGCCGGACAACTGTGCCGGGAAGTTGGCGAGGCGATTCCCGAGCCCGACTTTGTCGAGCGTATCGCGGGCATCCAATGCGTTCGGGCAGATCTGCGAGGCGAGTTCCACGTTTTCGAGTGCGGTGAGGTTAGGCACGAGGTTGTAGAACTGGAAGACGAAGCCCACGTCGAAGCGGCGGTAGTCGGTGAGCTGCGCCTCGCTGGCCTTGGTGATGTCCTTGCCGTCGATGACCACGGAACCGGAGGTGGCGCGGTCCATGCCGCCGAGGATGTTGAGCGTGGTGGATTTGCCGGCGCCGGATGCGCCGAGGATCACGGCGAGCTCGCCCTGTTCGATGTCGAAGCTGGCATGGTCGAGCGCCAGCACCGCGGATTCGCCGCTGCCGTATTGGCGCACCACGTCGTGGAATTCCAGGAAAGCCATGGTAGTTCAAGTCCTCTCTTGCGATTGTCGTCGTTATATCGCGACTCAAGAAATACATCACTCTGTTGGGTAATAAAATCCACGTAATTCAGCATTGTGCTGGGTTTTAACCCCGAAACCGCGGTATCATGCGGAAAACACGATACGATGTTGAGTTATTGATTGAAGACAGGGAAGACACGCATGGCACGACCGAAGACAGGCGAGCAAAGCGCTCCGGAGAAGATGCAGGACGCCTTTTGGGCGCTGCTGGAACAGAAGCCGTATGCGCAGATCACCATCAGCGACATCACGCGCGCGAGTGGCTTGAACCGTAGCGCGTTCTACTACCATTACGGCAATATCCCGGAGCTGGCGGACGATGCGATCGCCTCGATTTACGACGACCCGGACATCACCGCGTTCATTGCACATATCATCAGGCAGGACGAAGGCATCGAAGCGCTGCGCGATTACGCCATCGCCAGCATCACCACGCCGCAACGCATTGCCAGCATTCGCCGCTTGTCCCTCATCGCCGGCCCACACGGCTCCACAGGGTTGGCCGATCAGCTCAAAACCCATGTCATTGAAATCTGGCTTTCGACGCTCGGGCGCAATCCAGCCGAACTCAATCCGGGCCAGCGCATCCTGCTGGAATTCGCTTCCAGCGGCATGCTTGGCATCCTGGCCAAGGCACCGGAGGTGTTCACCCCGGAGAACATCGAATGGCTAAGCCGGTCAATCCTGCCGACCATCATCGCCCAGCTCATCAATTCACTGAAGAGCGAAGACGGCGCATCCGCGCAGACACTGCCTGATTAGCCAGAGAAACCGTAAGCACCTGACCCGCGTGTGCCCACCGTTCAAGCGTACAGTTACCGTCCACAGCAACCCCTCCCATCTACAATGGGGGCATCACATCAACTGCAAACGGGAACGAATCATCATGGAATTGCGCGTGCTCAGGTATTTTCTGGCAGTGGCCGAAGAGGGCAACATCACGTGGGCTGCGCAACTGTTGCGCATATCCCAGCCTACGCTGTCCCGCCAGTTGAAGCAGCTGGAGGAGGAACTGGGCGTCACGCTGTTCGAGCGCGGCAGCCACACCATCACGCTGACCGAGGCCGGCCGTCTGCTGCGCGATCGCGCGCAGACCATCGTCTCCCTTACGGACAAGGCGGAATACGAGCTCAAGCAATCCGGCTACGAATTGGGCGGCGACATCACGGCCGGTTGCGGCGAGGTACGCGCCATGACGTTCCTCGCCGACCGTATGGCCGCATTCCGCGCCCTGCATCCCGGCGTACGATTCAACGTGATCAGCACCACCGCGGATGTAATCCAGGATCAGCTCGAACAGGGACTGATGGACTTCGGTCTGCTCGCCGACCCGGTGGACACCAGCCGATACGAATTCCTGCGCACCAACATCACCGAACACTGGTGCGCGATGATACCGGACGGCCACCCATTGCAAACCCATGACTCCCTTTCCCCCGCCAATCTGGCCAACGAGTCGCTGCTCCTGCCCTCGCGCGAGCCGGTGCGCCGCGTGGTGTTGAACTGGTTCGGCCCCTACGCCCCGCATCTCAACATCGCCGGCACCTGCAACCTGCCCGCGAACGGCGCGGTGATGGCCGCGAGCGGCCTCGGACTGTACCTGTGCCTCGACCACGGCACCACCTATCCGGGCGTGCGCGGGGTTCGTCTTGCGCCATCGTTGGAAAGCAGCTCGGTGCTCGCATGGAAAAAGCAGGGCACGGCCTCCCCGGCCGCGGCCGCATTCGCCAGGTTCCTGCAGACGATGTAATCGTTTCTCCAGCTTCCCTCTGGCGAGGGAGCTGCCAGCCATAGGCCGACTGAGGGAGAGCGGCAAAAAATAAGGCTCTGTTAAACCAGGATTGATATACCTCTTATTTTTGGCTCCCCCTTGTCAGGACATTGCCGCAAAGCAAACAGCAAAGCTGTTTGCAGGCAATGTGCGAGACGAAAGTCGAGCCAGTAACACGCGAACGAAGTTCGTCCCTAATTGCGGGACGAGCTGGCGGTGAAGCCGACTGAGGGGGTAGTCCAATGGAATTCACGTCAATCTTGGTTTAACAGAGTCAAAACCAACGGAACCGCATCATGCCCCGACAGCATACAGGTGCATAAACCATAGGTATTAGACGGTACCCACCAAGCGCGGTTCAATGATGGCAGATTCAATCAAGGAGCCATCATGACAACCACAGCAGCCGACATCCTCGAACGGGACCGCTCCGGCGAACCAGTCAATCCGCGCGACCCCGGATATTGCGCCATCGCGACCATTATCAGCGAGGCCAAGCGGCTCTGCGCCGAGCTCAACACCGGCTATCACGAGCCGCGCGAGGCGCACACCCTATTCGAACGGATCGTCGGGCATCCGGTCGACCCATCCTTCCGCTTCAACCCGCCGTTCTACACGGATTTCGGCCATAATATCGAAATCGGCCGGGGCGTGTTCATCAACTGGGGCTGCACACTGATGGACCGTGGCGGCATCACCATCGGAGACGGCACGTTCATCGGCCCGAATGTGCAGCTCATCACCATCAACCACAGCAAGAACCCGATGGACCGCGCCACCACCACAAGTCTTCCCATCACCATCGGCAAACATGCGTGGATCGGCGCGGGTGCCATCGTATTGCAGAACGTGACCATCGGCGACGGCGCCATCGTGGGCGCCGGCGCAGTCGTGACCCATGACGTGCCGGCCGGGGCCATCGTCGCCGGCAATCCCGCCAAGGTCATCGGTCACATCTGATGCCCGGCGGCGAAGCTGCCATCAAGTGTGCTCTCTGCGGGTGCAAAGTCCACATCGGCTTCGCACCCGCATTCTCATTCAGTGACGCATCATAATCAGCACCATCTTGGAGGCTTCCTCGGCGTAGACCGCATGAGGCAGACGTGTCGGGAAGTGTAGGATGCCGCCGGGCACGAGGTCCACGGTCTTGCCACCACCGGTCACCTTGAGATGGCCTTCGAGGCATTGCACCAGCACCGGCATGGCGGCGGTGTGCTCGCTGAGCTCCTGGCCCTTGTCGAAGGAGAACAGCACCACGTTCGCGCCCTCCACCTGCATCACCGTGCGGGAAACAGTGGCCTCCGGCTGTACTTCGACCAGCGGATGCAGGTCATCGATGAATTCCATGACCATCGGCTCGGTATTCGTATCAGTGTTCTGAGTCGCGGTTTCGTCAGTCATTTCAAGCTCCTTATATAAGGGGTACGCGCAGCGGCGTCTGCCCTGATGCCAATGCGCTTGCGTCCACAATTGTGACGTAGTATCAGCTTAGTCTCGCAGCCACAGCATTGCAGACATTATGGCCTTATGCATTCCCGCATGTTCGCGCAGGATATGTGTCTTGTGCGCGCGTATCTGACTGCATGCGGTACCGCTCGAGTACCGCACACAGCAGTGAGCAATCAGTGGTTAAAGGCCATGACGCCGACGAGCTTGTGCGGCACGTACGGCTCCTCCAGGTAGGCGATCTCCTCGTCCGTGAGCTTCAAGGCCACGGCGTCGAGCGCGCCGTCGACGTGGTGGGGCTTGATCATGCCGACCACGGGCGCGGTCACCTTGGTGAGCAACCAGGCGAGCGACACGGCGGTCATGGACGTGTCGTGCTTGGCGGCGACCTCGGCCACGCGCTCGATGATCACGTCGTCCTGTGCCGCGGTGGCATCGTACTTGGAGTGCGCCACCTGATCCTCCGTGAGGCGCTTGGTGGCGGCCGAGCCGGACAGACGGGACAGGCGTCCGGCGGCGAGCGCGCTGTACGGGGTCATGGCGATGTTGTCTTCCCGACACAGGCGCACAAGTTCGCGCTCATCCTCGCGGGCAATGAGGTTGTAGTGGCTCTGGATGGACACGAACTTGGCCCAGCCATTGGCTTCGGCCAAATCGTTCATCTTGGCGAGCTGGTAGGCGTAGCAGTTGGAAATGCCGATGGCGCGCGCCTTGCCGGCCTTGACGGCCTCGTTCATGCCCTCCATGATCTCGGCCATGTCGGTGTGGTAGTCCCACATGTGGCAGATGTACAGGTCCACGTAGTCCAGGCCGAGGTGCTCGAGGCTCGCATCGAGGTTGTTCATCACGTGCCGCTGGCCGGTCACACCGGCTTCGCGTTCGGCGTTCGTGCGCGGCAGGAACTTGGTGGCCACCTGGTAATCCTCGCGCTTGGAAGCGATGGAGCGCAGCGCGCGGCCCACGTATTCCTCGCTGGTGCCGTCCGCGTAGCCGATGGCGGTGTCGTAGAACGTGATGCCGTGCTCGAAGCCGTACTTGATGATCTCGCGCGACTGGTCGGCGTCGAGGATCCACGAGTGATGACCCTTGGTCGCGTCGCCGAATCCCATGCATCCCATGCAGATGCGGGACACGGTCACGTCGCTGCTGCCGAGCTTGGCGTATTCCATGAGACGATTTCTCCGATTCGGTAGACCGGCGATTCCCGGCAGTCGCACGAAACTGGATCGTTCCTTCGAACGGTACGTGGACCCATTTATCGCATTCCATGATTCATTACACGGCATGGCAACGGTCATGTCCAATACCGTCGTTCAATACCCATCCATGCAGATCGGGCATACGCCAACGGCATGCATGCGGAAGGCCGGGCATATGCGGGCATGCGCACCAAAGCGTGAACTACCACATCAAAATGGAATCGTTTCCTTTTTTGCAATTTATCAAACAATGTATGAACTCCACCGAAATCATCGGTAAATCATTGTAAATATGCCACACACAGGAGCAACGCCCTCCTCCGCCGAGCCTTGACTGGTACATCGGTCGACATATAATTTCACATCGATTTGGAAACAGTTCCATAACTGTATCGCGTAACGCTCAATCACAATCATGAAGTCAGAAGGAATCATGAAGAAAAGTCTGCTCGCGCTCGCCGCCGGCTCATTCATCCTCGGCGCCGCCGAATTCGTGATGATGGGCATCCTTCCCCAAGCCGCAGCCGCAACCAACGTCGACATTCCGACCGCCGGGCACTATATCTCCTCGTATGCGCTCGGCGTGTGCGTCGGTACGCTGATGCTGGTCTTCGGACGCAAGGTGCCGCCGAAGAAACTCATCATTCTGTTCATGGCCATCGCGTTCATCGGCAACCTGCTCTCCGCGTTCGCCATCAACGCCCCCATGCTGCTTATCACGCGATTCATCGCCGGACTACCGCATGGCGCGTTCTTCGGCACCGCGACGTTCGTGGCGAAGACGCTGGCCGAGCCCGGTAAGGAGGCACAGTCCGTCTCGATGATGGTGGCCGGTCAGACCATCGCCAATATGCTTGGCGTGCCGGCTGGCACATTGCTCGCCGAATTTGTCTCGTGGCGACTGACATTCGGCATCCTCGCCGCATGGGCGGTCATGACCATCGTCCTCGTGTCTCTCTGGGTACCGTTCGTCGCACCGGTCAAGGACACCGGCATCAAAGGACAGTTCAGGTTCCTCAGCAAACCTGGCCCGTGGTTCATCATTGCGGCCATTTTCACCGGCAACGCGGGCGTGTTCTGTTGGTGGAGTTACGTCTCCCCCTGGCTGCAGAAAACAGGCGGCTGGGCGAGTGCGCTGGTGCCCGCGTTCATGATGCTCGCCGGATTCGGCATGGTCATTGGCGGTCTGGCCGGCGGATGGATCGCCGATCATTGGCGTCATACCGGCACTGCCGCGCTCGGCCAGACCATCTCCTGCCTTGGTCTGCTTATGGTGCTGGTCGTGCCGGGCAACCATGCCACGACCACCATGCTGACCTTCTGGATTGCGTTCGGCCTGTTCTTCGTCAACTCGCCACAGCTGTTGCTCATGGCCGAAGCCGGTCAGGGAGGCGGCGAACTGATTGCGGGCGCAGCCGCACAGGTCGCCTTCAACTTCGGCAACGCGGTCGGATCGGCAGTAGGCGGCATGACGCTGAACGCATTCGCGATGGATTACAGGTTCACCGGCCTCGCCGGTCTGCCGTTGAGCATCCTCGGCGTCGCGTTGCTTGCGATCTATTCATGGCGGTACGAAACCGATACCGACGCGATTCATCGTCTGCGCCCTGTTGAGGTGTGACGGCTCAAGTAAAAGATGCTTTATGTGGGAGCGGAGGCCCGAGGATGCCCTTCCTTGGAGCTTCAGCCCCGCATACTTATATATACTGGCGTCATGCAGTTGACAGTGAAACGATTCGAGGAACTGAGCGCGGCCGAGTTGTACGAAATCTACCGGGTGCGTGTGGCGGTGTTCGTGGTGGAGCAGCACTGCGCCTATCAGGAAGTGGACGAAGCGGACCGACACTGCTGGCATGTGTTCCTGCATGACGAGAACGGCATCGCCGCCTACTGCCGCGTGATCGACCCGGGCATCACCTTCCCCGAAGCATCGATCGGCCGCGTATTGGCCACCCGTCGCAGGCAGGGATTGGGCACCCGAATCGTGAGCGAAGGACTCAAGGTGGCGCGCGAGCACATGCATGCCGACACCGTGCACATCGAAGCCCAGACCTATGCGCGCAAGCTCTATGAACACCTCGGTTTCACGCAGGTCTCCGACGAATTCCTGGAAGACGGCATCCCCCACATCGGCATGATCTGGCGGGCGGAATAAATCAATCAGCCTCGTCCGTCATAGGATTGCGTCTCAGCCGGCATAACACGGCGTATGAACTCATCCATTCCAGGCACAGTGAATGCGATCTGGCCACGCTCCGGAGAATAAATCAGGCCGAGTTCAATCAACGAAAAACGAATCGAAGATAGATCGGAAACGCTGCGGCCCATATGGTTCGCCACTTGCGCAGACGTGCAGGTATCACCGATAGCGGCCATTGCAGCCAGATATTCGCGGCCCAAAGGCGTGGCGCGCTGCCAACGCGATACGTAAAGGCCCTGATCCAGGTCAGCCCGAGCGACAGGCTCACCTTTTTCCACCGCACCAACGGTAATCGGATTGGAATCCGAAGCGTCCCATGCAGCCTTGCCGTACGCCTGAATGAAATATGGATACCCATTCGACAAATCAATCAAACGACTCAACGCCTGATCATCGAATGCATATCCCAGTTCGCGCGCAGGCTTCTGGAAACCATCGGCAACGGCGGCATCATCCAAGCGACCGATGGAACGATATTCAAACAAACGCTCGGCATATGAACGTGCTTTGGTAAGCACACCCGGCAGATTAGGCAGCCCCGCCCCAATGATGTAGAACGGCAGATTACGCTGCCCCATCTTATGCTGCACGGTAATCAGCGTCATCATCACTTCAGAAGACATATCCTGAAATTCATCCACAAACAGGAATAGGCCCAGACCACTTGCCTTCAGCGATTCAGCCAAGCCCTCAATCAACAATTCCAACTTATACGACGATGCCCGAACGGCTCTTTGCTCCTCGGCGGAACCGTTCAATTCAATCTTTGCTGAGCCAAGAACAAAGTCCAGATTCACCGATCCGATATGCGAGAACACGCTCGAAAGACGCTCCCTAACATCAGTCTTCCTGACACGCATAATCGATAGGGACATTTCATGGAGCAGCTCGTCATACTCTGCCGCAGCATCGCCATTCGCCTCAACCTGCACAGTGACCATCCCCTGTCGAGTCGCCATGCCATTAAGTTTGAGCAGCAACACCGTTTTTCCCATGCCTCGCAAGCCGCTATAGACAATTCCGCGATCCAGCAATCCAAGTTTGGTACGGGCAATCATGCGATCCATGAGTTCAAGATCATGCGTACGCCCTACCAGCTCTGGAGGCTGCTTACCGGCACCCGGCATAAATGGATTCAATGAATGCAATGGCAACTTTGCAATAGCATCAGCGTCCAACAGACCCTCCAACTCTTATATGCCCAGTACACCACTTATTGTATCGGACTTTATATACCTATATATATTCATATAGATCAAAAGTGAACCATTTTCGCTTTTATATGCCAATATCCAATCCATGACGCAACATGAGCCCACAATCCACGCTTAGTTACGGACACTGCTATTTTTCGCATCAAGCAGGAGCTGGCCCCATTTTTCGAATTCCTTGAGGGCGGGGATGATGGCGTAGCCGTTATCGGTCAGCGAGTATTCGACGCGCGGCGGCACTTCGTTGTATTGGGTGCGATTGACAAGACCGTATTCCTCGAGGTCACGCAACGTGCTGGTGAGCATCATGTTGGTGATGCCGAGCTCTCGCTTGATTTCGTTGTATCGCGCGGCGCCCCGCTCGCCGAGCACATACATGACCGGCAGCTTCCACTTGCCTTCGATGGCCTTGAATGCATAGCCCATCGCGCAGGTGGGTGCAGTGATGCCGCCGGTTCCGGTGTTCTCAACATGCTCGCTCATGATTTCTCATCCTAACATCGTTGCCATATCACAAAAATCAGTTTTTTATTCTAAGGATGAAAGGTATATGTACTGATGCATACCGTCCTTATCAGCAACACCGCGGCACGACGGCCGCGCCACCGAAAGGAACAGGAATCACCATGGCCAAGCACATCCTCGTCATCCAGGGCAGCCCCACCAAGGGCGGCAACGCCGACATGCTCGCCGACGCCTTCATCGAAGGTGTCGAAGCCGCCGGCAACACCGCGACGAAACTCACGCTCGCGGACATGAACATCGCCCCGTTCACCGCCTACGACCAGCCAGCCGATGATATGACACAGGTGATGGAGCAGATGAAGGCCGCGGACGGCATCGTCATCGCCACGCCGACCTACTGGATGCAGTTCTCCGCACAGATCAAGGCGATGATGGACCGCCTGCCGTTCGACGCACATGACGATCTGGCCGGCAAGGAGTCCGCGCTGCTGGCTGCCGGCGCCAGCCCCGAGGAAGTACTCACCAAGAACGTGTTCGGCTATTACCAGATGTGCTTCGGCGAAAGCCTCGGTTGGAAGATCAAGGGCTCAGTAATCGCAGCCGGCGTGTTCGCGCCCGGTCAGGTGGCCACTACCCCGTACCTCGATAAGGCCCGCGAGCTCGGCCGTGAGTTCTGAGCCATACAGCACATAAGCGCATACGACGCAGACAAGCCATAGCACAACAAGGAAGCCTCATCATGCAGATCGCACTCATCACCGGATCCGGCCGCAAGGGCGGCCTCGGCTATGAAACCGCCCGCCAACTCGGCGAAGCCGGCTACCATGTCATCCTCGCCGCTCGCCACCCTGAGCTCGCACAGCTCACGCAAGAACTCATCAGTCAGGGCATCTCCGCCAGCTATGTGGTGATGGACACCACCGACGAAGCCAGTGTCAAGGCCGCCGCCACGGAGGTCGAGCGCCGTTTCGGCCGGCTCGACGTGCTCATCAACAACGCGGCCTCCATGCGCGCGGGCGACTCGGTGGAACGGCAGGACCTCGCCGAGATGCGCATGGTGCTCGACACCAACGTCATCGGCACCTGGAACGTCACCCAGAAGTTCATCCCGCTGCTGCGCAAGTCGGAGCACGGCCGCATCGTCAACGTGTCCAGCGGCGCCGGCTCGTACGGCGACCCGCAATACGGCTTCCTGCACGGTTCGATGGGCATCCCCGCCTCCGGCTACGGCATCTCCAAGCTCGCGCTCAACGGCCTGACCATCAAGACCGCGAAGGAGCTCGCCGCGAATCATATCCTCGTCAACGCGGTCTGCCCGGACATCACCGGCACATACGGATCGGGCATGTTCGGCCGCCCGGTCGAGGTCAGCGCGAAAAGCGTCACCTGGGCCGCCACCCTGCCGGACGACGGCCCGAACGGCGGCTTCTTCCGCGACGGCCAGCCGTTGCCGTGGTGATCGACGTCACCGAAGAATGACATCAAGCCAATGCCGAGCGCTCGGCGAAACCGCAGCGGCATCATGCCGGACGGTTTCGCCACGCAGTTCTAGGCCTGCACGTACATTCGCGCCAGTGACCCGCGCAATCGATTCCTCGGTATCAGACAAACCACTGCCTTCATGCGCGCAGAACGGGATGATGGCTCTCACGGACGCAGCGGACCGTAGAAGTAGCTGGCGGTGGCGCCGCCGTCGATGAGCACATCGGTTCCGGTGATGAACGCGCCTCGGTCGCTCATCAACAGTTCGGCCACGTTCGCCACTTCGTCGGCGGTGCCGGGGCGTCCGGCCGGGCACTTGGCGAACATGTTCTTGTAGAAGTCGCCGCGCGGCCCGTTGAACTCGTCGATGGCCAACGGCGTGATGATCACGCCCGGTGAAATCGAATTGATGCGGGCTCCACGTTCGCCCCAGCGCACGGATTCGGCCATCACGCGCTTCTCATTGCATCGCTTGGCCAGCTGGTAGGCGTGCAGGGTGTCGCGAATATTCGCCGGTTGCAGCAGGTCGAGCGACAGGAGTTCCTCGGCGGGCGTGGTGGCGAGCTGCTCGTCCTCCTCGGGTGTGAGCTGCTTCGTTGAGGAAGGCTACGGCTGCGCGATATGCCCGGCGGGCCTGGTGGACACTTCCGGGGAGTCCGGCCTCGTATTCCGTCCGCTCGAGCCGCCGGTGTATACGAAACTGGCCATCGCCTGGAAGAAAAGCCAGCCACTCGCCCCAGCGGCAGCCGCATTCCTCGACGAACTTCGTGCAGTGATCTCAGACTGATTGTTTGACAACGAATCACGACCCGTCCTCCGCCTGACTCGCCGCCAATCATCAATCAGCCATCACATCGGGCACGCGCCGGCACATCCTTGCGGGACAACACCAGCACATACCAGGCGACCGGCAACGTCAGCAGGCCGCCGGCCACGAACACCCAGGCGATCGGAATCACATCGGCGAGCGGCGCGAAGATGAGCATGCCCAGCGGCATGCCGAGCGTGGCAAGCATGGTATCGAGGCCGAATACGCGACCGACCATCGCATCGTCGGATTCGGTTTGCATCACGGTGCGCATCGGGCCGACGCAGACCGCCGAGGCGACGCCGTTGAGCACATCGATGATGAGATAGAGCAGCAGGTTCCGTGAGACACCCAGACCGATGACGGTGACGCCCACCATCGCAATGCCGAACGCGACCGCAACCATCTGGGCAACACTTCCGCGCAGCAGCTTGGGCCCGATCGCGGACATCAGCGCACCGCCGAGCAGCATGCCGACGCTCAGGCCGAGTTCGTTGGCGGCGAGCTTGTCGGACGCGGTGGTGAGGTTCACGAATCCGAGGTTCAAATCGATGCCATCGAATTCGCGGGTCATGAGCAGTAGCGTCAGGTTCATCGGCGCGACCGCCACGAAGCAGGTCAGCGCATCGCCCAGAATCACGCCCTTGAGGTGCGGGTGGCGCATCGCGTACGCCAGACCGACCTTCAGATCGGCGAAGGTGCGGCGCAGTATCGCGATGGGATTGGTGACAGCGGGGGCGGCGGCACCAGTAGGGGCGGCAACCTCAGCAGTCGCACCGCCCTCCTGCGCTTCCGCCTTGGCGTTCCGCACAGCCGTACGAGGCACGCGAATCATCGCCACGAAACTCACGCCGATGACCGCAGTGGTCACATCCACCAGCAGGATCGCCCACAACGGCACCAGATTGACCAGCACCGCGGCGAGCGCGGGTGCGGCGATTCTATTCGCGGAATTGATCACGCCGAATATCGAATTGACGCGCAGCAATTTGCCGGCCGGCACCACGTCCGGAATGAACGATTGCACGGCGGGTTCCTGGACGCCCGCACCGGCCGAGCGGATGAGCAGCACCACGAAAATCAGGGACAGGCTCGCCCAGTCGAGCGCGAAGCTCACGGACAGCAGCACCGTTACGCCGGCGATGATGAGGTCCGGCAGCATGATCAGCGCTTTGCGATTGTACCGGTCGGCCATCGGCCCGCCGAAAATCGAGACCAGCGACTGCGGCAATACGCCGAACAGGGTGGCCAGCAGCATGGCCGAGCCGGTGCGGGTCTGCATCACGATCCACCACCAGATGGCGAATTGCACGATGCTGGAGCCGAGCAGCGAGAACGCCTGACCGGCGAGCAGCAGTATGGCGCGTCGCATCCATCCGTTTTCGGATGGATCAGATGCGGGACCGGCGGACGGTGCAGACGTCGATCCTGAGGCCGGGATAGTTGTCGAATCGCTTGCCGAACCGGTCATCGTCCCGTTTTCGAGCAGCGTCGATTCTTCGGGGAATTGGTGAGACATATAGTGTGTTCCGGACTTTCTCTTGCTCACGCGCGATGTACGGACGAACGGATAGTCGGACGCATCAATAATCGCGCAACGTTGATTTGCAGTTGATTTGCATATGACAAAACGGCATACCCGCTGATTCGAGTACGCCAAGGCCCGCCCCTGGGCCTACTTACCCGTTAGATCGCGGGCTTCAGCGCGAATCGCGCCATCGTCATCATGCAACGCATAGAACACATAGTTGCCGACCATAATCATCGACATTGACATACCGCACCGATATGCGGTCGTACCGTTCATTCTTCGGGACACCATGCCAATATCCGCCATTGCCTCACCGCCCGTAATACCGACGCGACGTTCCGCCGTCCAACAATCGAACATGCTCGGCTTGCTTTTCGACCCCTCCCACTAGTATCCGGTTCCGGCTATTGGAAAAGAGAGGAAGGAAGTTCTTATGGCCGCCATTACTATCGCAACTATCACCACCCTTGCCGCTGCTGCCCTGTGCCGCCTGTGAGGTTGAACGCGAGATTTCTTGCATAGGTCGTTGTGTGGCGCACTGGTTTCCAGTGCCTCGCACAGCGACCTTTTTCCATAACGATTCGATACGACCTCGATGCCGGTTCGCATCCATCATTCGCGGGCCCTCATGCAGCACCCCATGCAGCCGCCCTCAACAACAACTCAGCCTCGTAATGGAATAATCGTTATAGCAGCTGGAATCATCATGGTGCAATCGCCTGCCGCCCGGCCGACGCGCGAACTGCAGGGAAACTACGATGGTCTGAGACCGTGAAATATGCGAGGCGACAGCACATCATGTTTCAGCGGCAAACGAATCCCCAGCAAAGGAGCGATCATGACCGTAAACACGTACGACGTCACCGCGGACCTCACCCCGGAGGGACTTGCCGAATGGCAGCGCATGGTGGCCGGCGAAGTCTATGAGGACTCACACCCCGAAATCGAACGCAAGCGCGTGGAAGCCAAGAAGCTGTTCCGCGCCTACAACCAGCTCGATTACGACCAGGAGACCGAACGCCGCGCCATCATGGAGCAGCTGTTCGCCGCGGTGGGCGAGGACGTGTTCATCGAGCCGAACTTCCGGTGCGAAATGGGCCGCAACATCACCATCGGCTCGCACGCCTACATCAACTTCGACTGCGTGATGCTCGACAACGCGCCCATCACTTTGGGCGACTACGTCTGGATCGCCCCGATGGTGGGCCTGTTCGCCACCAATCATGCGCTCGACTTCGAGGAGCGCAAGAACGGCGCCTGCCAGGCCAAGCCGATCGTCATCGAGGACGGTGTCTGGCTCGGCGGCCACGTGACCGTGCTCGGCGGCGTGACCATCGGACGCGGTTCGGTGATCGGCGCCGGTTCAGTGGTCACCAAGGACATCCCAGCCGGCGTGATCGCGGTCGGCAACCCGGCCCGAGTGCTACGCCCGATCACCGAGTCCGACAAGACCGGCTTCTGCGAACGCATCGCCGCCCGCAATGCCGCGCGCTGAGCATCTACCGGCCTCACTGCCCTGCGCGCGAATCCTTCAGTCCCTCACGCACGATGGTGAAATCGGTGAAGTATCGCTTGCCGCCCTCGCCGGTAGGCGACTGCGCCTCGAATCCCACTTGGAGCGTCCTGGCGAACGGCATGCGTGCCAGGCGGGACATGTAGTAGAAGTCGCCGTCATACGAGTAGTGGATGGAGAACACGTCGCCGGTGCGGGCCAGCTGGAGCCAAATAGAATCGCCGGGGATGGTCACGCCATACCCGTCATCGGAATGATCGTTTGTCATCACCGTGACCACCGACTTGAATCCGTAGTCACCTTGTTCGAAGCAGGCCTTCACCCAGTGGGTGTCGTCCTGGAAGGCGAACAGACCGGCGCCATCGAACTGACTTTTGTGCTCCAACTGCACTTTGGCGCGGCAGGTGAAATCGCCCTCGATCGTCGTATACGCGAACGCGGCGTCCGCCTTAATCTCTCCGCTGACGGGATTGGCGAAGTAGTCCCTGCCTGGCTCCGCTTCCATGATCAGCATGTTGTCCTTGATTTCGAAAGTGCAGTCTCCCTGCAACATGATCGTCTCCTTCGGTCGTCTCGCCCGTAGTCCTTTGTCGGGATGCAGCCGTTGTACAGGTACGGGGTCCGGTTGTGCGAACATGGCTTTACTGAGCCATGCGTACTATGAGATTAATTCCAGAACCAATTCACCAGCGCCAGAGCAATGGCCTGTTTTCGCTATTATTGAATCAGAATATGCAACTATATTTCCACAATCGTTGCGATAGGCAAGGAGTCAACCATGCCAGCCGAACTCACATCAGCATCCTCGCCATATGCCATGCCGCCCATCGCAAGACATGCGGGCGACGCGCTGAATAAAGCGGTCCCCGTCAATGACGATTATTCGGAAGACATCCACTACGACGACCCATCCATACCGATTCATTTCTGCATGGACTACTTCGATACGCTCATCGGTCACGAGATCAACGTCCACTGGCACACGGATTTCGAATTCGCCTTCATGCTGAAGGGCTCGTGCGATTATCACCTGCACGGCGCCTCGAATACGATCCGGCTGCGGCAGGGCGACGGCGTCTTCGTCAACTCCAAAATGCTGCACTCGGCGGATAATCCCACGCCGGGGGCCGTGATGAGCTGTCTGACCGTCTCTCCCCTGTTCTTCTCGGGGCAGCCGGCCGGGACCATCTATCTCGACCATGTGTTGCCGGTGGCCAACAAGCCGTTCGCGGGGTTGAAACTCACCGCCGAACGGGACGCCGCCATGCTCGGGGAGATTCGGACGCTCACTGCGGTCGGTCGGCACGACCCCATGCGGGCATTGGACTACATGACGCATATGGCCACACTATGGAAGGAATTGCTCCGCACACTGTCCACGAGGAACGTCCCGGAAGCGCCGAGCGTCGAACAGCGCCGCGAACAACGTATGCGAGTCATGCTCGTGTTCATCCAGCAGCATTACGGTGAGCCGATCGACCTGAATGACATCGCGGCGAGCGCTTCGGTCAGCAGGACGGAATGCTACCGTCTCTTCAAAACCCATACCGGCAGCAGCCCCGTGGACTATCTGCTGTCGTACCGCCTGAGGCAGGCGGCCTCAAAGCTTGCCTCCGACGATGACAGCATCGCCCATATCGCCCGCACCTGCGGTTTCACCAACGCCAGCTACTTCGGCAAGCGTTTCCGCGAGCATTTCACGCTCTCCCCCGGCGCATATCGCAAGCAATATGCACACCGCGATTCGTCAGCTATGAGATGAATATGACACGCCGCCCGCCTTTTGCTACACGGCTGCATATATAGTTCATTTTGAGATATATCGGCTTGCGATATTGCTGCGCGAACCATATGCACACTTACTCTGATTAAGGAGAAGCAACATGAAGACTCTGGTGCTTGTATTCCACCCGTCCCTGAAGGGCCAGTCCCACGTCAACGCCGCTCTGGCCAAGGCCGCCGAGGGCCTGGAGAATGTGACCGTGCGCGACGAGTACGCGCTCTACCCGGACGGCAAGATCGACGTCAAGGCCGAGCAGGCCGCCGTCGAGGCCGCCGACCGCGTGGTGTTCCAGTTCCCGCTGTACTGGTTCTCCTCCCCCGCCCTGCTCAAGACCTGGGAGGACGACGTGCTGGAGCACGGCTGGGCATACGGCTCCGAAGGCCACGCCTTCGAGGGCAAGGAGTTCGGCGTGGCCGTCTCCACCGGTTCCCCGGAGTCCAAGTACCAGCCGGAAGGCGACAACAAGTTCAAGATCGAGCAGGTGCTCGTGCCGTTCCAGGGCACTGCCAACCACATCAACGCCACCTGGATCAAGCCGTTCGTGACCTTCGGCTCCTTCGGCATCTCCGATGAGGCGCTGGCCGAGGCCGTCAAGAACTACAAGGACTACCTGACCAAGTAGTCTCAGGTTTTCCTCCGCGCATTTACGGCTCCTTCCACCACGAAGGAGCCGTTTTTTCATATTCAGGTCTCCAATCGATCAGCAATTTGAGCGCAATGTTTCCGAACCACGTCAGCGGAAGCGTGGAATTTCGCCAGTTCCTCATCGCTCAGATGAAGGTCGACGAAATCCCCCACGCCGCTGCCATCAAGCGCGACCGGCAGCGAGAGGAATACATCCCGTTCACCGTATTCGTATTCACCATCGATCAGCGTGGATACCGACACTACGCTGCGTTCATTCCACAGAATCGTTCGAATCAGACCGGCGACGGTGGCGGCAATACCATAGCTGGTCCCACCTCGCAGCCCCTTGATATCAAGGCCTCGCCGGCGGGTCTGCTCTTCGATACCGACAAGCGTGACTCCCGGGTACCGATCCCGATTGTCTTCCAGATACTGCGCGAACGATTTGCCGATGAATGAGACCGTGGACCAAGGCACGAATTGTGAGTCACCATGCTCGCCAATCACATATCCTGATACCAGTCGTGGATCCAGATGCGTGGTCGCACCGATAATCGCTTTCATACGGGAAGTGTCAAGTGCGGCACCCGACCCGAATACCTGCGCACGTGGCAAGCCGGTCCTTCGCCACGCGAACCAGCTCAGCACGTCAACCGGATTCGACACCATAATCAGGATGCCATCAAAACCGGAATCCGTCATGTGTCTCAGTATCGGATCCACGATGTCGATAGCCGCACCCAGCTCCTGCATACGAGTCTCGCCCGGCTTTGGCTTCGGACCAGCGGCGATAACCACCACGTCAGCGTTGGCACAGTCTTTCCAATCACCCTGACGAATAGTGATGAACCGGCCGAGGAATTCAGATCCATCGGCCAGATCCATGGCCAAGCCCTTCGCCTTGTCCGGATTGTGGTTGATCAGCACCAACTCGTTGCATAACCCCTGCTCCACAATGGCACTGGCCACTGCCGAACCAACGCTGCCGGTACCGACTATCACCACTCGATTGTGATGCGATGCAATCATCCATCTCTCCTCTCTCCGTGAATACTCGCCAAGAGTCTTAACCCTTATCGGCACCCGGCAACGCTTGGCTCACTTCACCGCAGTGAAGAAGAACCGTGGGAACGGGAAGATGATGCTGCCGTCCGACTGGGTCGGATACGCTTCGCACACTTTCGCGAAGACCTTGGATTCGAATGCCTTACGGGCCTCGTCATCCGGCAATGCCTGCAGGTACGGACGCAGACCCGTGCCGCGGTACCAGTCCATGATGGCCTCGTGCGAGGGCAACGTATGCATGTACGTGATCTTCCAGATGCGGAAGCTCGCGGCGGCGGCATGCAACAGTTCCCAGTATTCGGGCGGTGTGAGGTTATAGAACTCGCGCTGTTGCGGCAGCCGATCCGCGTATTCCGGCGAATGCACGATTTCAGCGATGATGCGGTGAATCGGCTCCTCGTAGTTCATCGGGGTCTGCACCGCCAGCACGCCGCCTTGTCTGAGCCGTGCAAGCAGTTCCGGAATCAATCGTCCATGATCCGGCACCCATTGGATGCAGGCGTTGGAGAATACCACATCGAAGTCATCGGGCAGCGCGGCAAGCTCGGCCGGTTTCGACACGTCACATAGCGCGAAGTCGATATCGGGATGGGCCTTGCGTGCGGCATCGATCATCTCCGGCGAATTATCGACACCGAGAACCTCCGCATGCGGATAACGATCGCGCAGAACCGCGGTGCTGTTGCCCGGACCGCAACCGATATCCAGCACACGCTTGACGCTGCCGTCATCGGGTGGCAACTGCATCGCCAGATCACGCGAGGGTTGTGTGCGTTCGTTTTTGAAGCGCAGGTATTGCGCGGAATCCCATACGACCATGGGCCCCACGCTAATCCGCAGCCCGGCAACGTCCATATTGCCGGCCACATACCGGACCGCATGACCGACAGTCGCGGCTGCGCACGGTTGCATACGGTTGCACGGAACGGCGCATCGATGGCAGTACGATAAGAACGGCAACGTTGCCGCACCCTCGGCATCCGCAACCCACACGGCAGAAAGGTCCCCCATGAAGACTTTGGTACTGGTATTTCACCCGGATATGAGCAGGTCCCGCGCCAACGCGGCGTTGATGGCCGCGGCGCAGAATCTACCCGTTGACGACGATACAACGATCACCGTGCGCGACGAATACGCGCTGTATCCGGACGGCAAAATCGACGTCGTAGCCGAGCAACAGCTCATCGAATCGCACGACCGTATCGTGTTGCAGTTCCCGCTCTACTGGTACTCATCCCCCGCCCTGCTCAAGGAATGGGAGGACCAGGTGCTGGCCTTCGGCTGGGCATACGGACCGGACGGCAAGGCGCTCGAAGGCAAGGAAATCACAGTGGCCACCACCGCAGGCGGCCCGGAAAGCGAATACCAGCCGGAAGACAACGGCGCCACGATGCGCGAAGTGCTCTCGCCATACCGCATGATGGCCCGCTACGTGCATGCCGCTTGGCGCGAGCCGTTCGTGGTCTTCGGCGCGATGGAGCTTTCCGACGAGGCGCTGGCGGAGACCGCCAAGCAGTATCAGGCGTTCCTTTCGGCCTGACACGTCGATGACGGTTCCGACGGGAGACAGCTGAATTCGCCGGGACCGCATATTGGCGCCACGGGTCAGGCTCGCACGGGCCGGGCACATCCTCATCATGCGGCAGCCTCAGCGGGCCACGGGGGCGCGACCGGCGCCACGGGTCGGACTCGCATATGTCAGTACACGCCCATCGTGCGGCAACCTGACGGGCGGGCCACAAGTCGCCGGCCCGACGCGCTATTGCACATCCACCCCGACGCATGCCCGCCCGCCGCACACGCCTCAACTCTCACTATGTATGCGCCCCAACGAAGCACCCGCGTACTTAGTGAGGGTTAAGACCCCCGAATCCTCACTAAGTACGCGGGTGCTTGGTTCAGCCGCATACATAGTGAGGATTCAAAATCGAATCGCAGACCACCAACACCATTCAGCGCCCACACAACTCCGTCAGACCCGCAATGCCCCAGCAACCGAACACGGTTTCATACCATCGCACGGTCACAACCGGGCCACCAACAGCACCATGCGGCCAACCGAAGTTGGAACCACATACCCCGTTCCACCTTGCCAAGCACACACATTTCACCTGACCATGACGTCATGAGAACCCATCATGTCCTTGACCAGCTCATCAGCGACGCCGAGCGTAACCTACGTTGCTTCTATCCGCCGACCAATACCTTGCGCCAAGCCGTCCTCGTACGAGTTCGCAATGGCTATGTGACCCGAACGTTCCGCAACGCCTACGCACGCACCGATTACTGGAAGTCGTTGAATGCAGCGGAGCAATCGCGGCATATCATTCGAACACTTTCCCTGCAATTCCCCAACCGGGTGTTTGCGGGCCTCAGCGCGGCGGCGATCCTGCAATTGGACTACAGCTGGAGCCTTCATCGCGACAATGCCGTATTCGTCACACAACAAACCGGGACATCCGCACGCACATACCAAGGCATACAACGCATCAGCGCTTCAACGACGTCAGTCACAACCATGCTGCATTACCGCACCGGCAGCGGGATCAACACACTATTCCTTGCGCTACCGCCGGAATCACCTCGAATAGCAAACATAACGATTGGCGGAAGAAAGCCGGAAATCACCAATATCGTGCCGATAACTTCCCCTGCGCAGACCCTGGTCGACTGCGGATTGCAGTTCTCATTCATGCAGGCCTTGCCCATGTTCGATTCCGCGGCACGTAAACATCTCATCACCGCCGAACAAATCATCGAGGTTTGCGACCAATCACGAATGGATTGCAGTCGCGTGTTGAGGCTTGTGCATTATATGAATCCGCTCAGCGAGAACGGCGGCGAATCCTTATGCCGCGCCGTCATCATCGAAGCCGGGTTCGCGGTTCCCGATCTGCAGCATGTATTCATGAACCCGGATGCCCCATGGAGGGAGTATCGGGTGGATTTCGTCTGGCACACGCCCGCGGGGCGCATCATCGCGCTGGAGTTCGACGGCACCGCCAAATACGTCGACCCGGCAATGACCAACCGCCGGAACATCCAACAGGTGGTGAACGCCGAACAGGAGCGAGAAGCGGGCTTGCGTAAGGCAGGCGTATCGACGATCATCCGGACCAATTACGACGAGGCCGTGCAGCAGACGCCACTCATCCGCAAGCTGTTCGAGGCTGGAGTCCCCATGGTCACCATGAATCCGTTCTTCGAACGGGCGACGGACGTCAGTGGACGAATGATATGACATGAGCGCCGAACATGACACGCAGCGCCGGCTAGGCGACGGCCATGCGAACGGCCGCGGACACCGCCGCCGGCTTTATCCCGCCCGCACGGATGACACTCTGTGCGCATCACGCCACGCCAGCGGGCATTGCGCCGCCGCGATCCTCACTATGTATGCGGCCGGACCAAGTACTCGCATACTTAGTGAGGATTCAAGGGGCCTAATCCTCACTATGTACGCGGGTGCTCCGTTGAGCCGCATACTTAGCGAGGATCGCGACCCCGCCATGCGCCCCACTACCCCATCGCACTGCAGCAACCTATAATGATAACGCAAACATCGTTGGAATTGCGGGACTATAGGAGGCCATCAATGGACAACGCAAAGCGGCGCGAAGAACAGCTACCCTATCATTACGACGATCCGAGCATCATGGGCGGCCAGCTCGAATATCAGGAGAAGCTGTGGGAGTTCAACCAGACGCACCCCACGGACCAGGCCGGCAAACAGAAGCTGCTCAAGGAAATGTTCGCGGAGATCGGCGATGGCTGCCACGTGGAGACGCCGGCACACGCGAACTGGGGCTTCCACCACGTCCACATGGGCAAGGGCATCTACTGCAACGTGAACTTCACCTGCGTGGACGATGCGGACATCACCATCGGCGACTGGTGCATGTTCGGCCCGAACGTGGTCATCGCCACCGCCGGCCACCCGGTGCTGCCCGTACTGCGCGAGCATCATTACGTGTACGCGATTCCGGTGACCATCGGCCGCAACGTCTGGGTCGGCGCCAACGTGACGATCCTGCCGGGCGTAACCATCGGAGATAACTGCGTCATCGGCGCGGGCTCGGTGGTCAGCCACGACATTCCCGCAGATACCGTGGCCTACGGCGTGCCCTGCAAGGCCGTGCGCCCGATCGGCGAGAAAGACAGGGAATACTACTGCAAGAATCGCAAGCTCGACGTGTGGGAGTAGCGGTATCCGGCCTTCACCAGGTTACTTTCCGGCTTCGGCGGCATCCTCTTTGAGCGCGCGCAGCAGCGCCTTGTCACGCTGCTCGATGACGCGCTTGCCGTCCTCGCCCTGCCATGAGAAGAACCCGCGTCCGGTTTTGGCACCAAGGTTGCCGGCCTTGACTTTTTCGGCGAGCAGCGGCGAAGGGCCGGTGCCGTTGTCCATGTCGTCGAACAGGTAGGTGCTGATGTTGTAGAACACGTCGAGGCCGCCGAGGTCGATGCTGGCCACCGGGCCGACCAGGTTCCAGCGTCGGCCGAGGCTGTATTTCATCACATCATCCACGGTGGCGGCGTCCGCAATGCCTTCCTGGATGATGTGGAATTCCTCACGCAACACGGCCATCTGCAGTCGGTTGCCCACGAAGCCCAGCGATTCCTTCTTGATTTTCGCCGGCTTCTTGCCGATGAGATTCATGAGGTCGAACGTCACATCCACCACATGCGGGTCGGTATGGGCACCGGGCACCACTTCCACCAGCGGCATTAGCTGCGCCGGATTCCAGAAGTGGGCTACCACGAAACGTGCGGGACGCTCCAATACCGACTGGATGGCGGTCGGACTCAAGCCGGACGTGTTGGTGGCGAAAATCGCATCCTTCGGCGCAAACCGTTCGGTCCCGGTCCAGGGTCCAAGCCCCAGTGAGCCTCAGGCCGGCGGCCCCGAAGGTCGAGCCATTGTGGTTACAGAATGAGCCCGCGCGGGCATTATTCAAACTAGCAGCATGAAGAGAGGAGAAAGGAAACCGTGGGGGCGCACAGGCTTGAACTGTGGACCGGCGGATTATGAGTCCGATGCTCTAACCGACTGAGCTACACCCCCGTCACGGCGACGATGATGATAATAGCACAGACCACAAAGGAGGTGGTCTAAATGCAATTACAGAAAACACCGTGGCCGGACAGTTGGAAAGACTCGGCAGAGCAATGGCTGGTGTATCTGAAGGCCTCCGGGCTGAAGGACAGCACGGTGACAACGCGGCGGGTGAAGCTCTCGGGCTTCGCCCGCTGGGTTGATAAGCCGCCGTATGAGGTCACGTATGAGGATTGCGAAGCGTGGATGGGCCGTGAGCATCTTGCGGCCGAGACGCGCAAGGGCATACGGGCCACGATGTCCAGTTTTTTCGCCTGGATGCTGGCCACCGGCCGCATCGATGTTGACCCGTCCGTGAATCTGCCGCATGTGGCCGGTTCCTCGCCTCACCCGCGCCCTTGTCCCGAGGCGGGTATCAGGCTGGCGCTGGACACCCTGAGCGAGCGTGACGCGCTCATGGTCAAGCTTGGTGCCGAGCTCGCGTTGAGGCGTTCCGAGATCGCGGGGATACGCGGGACCGACATAATCACGGACGGCTTCGGCAACCAGAGCCTTGTGGTGCGGGGCAAGGGCGACAAGCAGCGGCTGGTGCCGCTGTCTCCCCGGTTGGCCGCGCGCATCAGCCTGGCCGGTGACGGCTGGCTGTTCCCGTCGCGCAACGACCACGGCGAAAGCCATCTGAGTCCGGGGCGTGTCGGGAAGATTATCGGGCCGGCGTTGCCCGATGGGTATTCCACGCACAGCCTGCGTCACCGTGCGGCCACGCATGCCTACACGGCGACGCGGGACCTGTTGGCGGTGTCCGCGTTCCTGGGGCACGCGAGCGTGGCCACGACGCAGCGTTACGTGGCCATGCCTCCCGAGCATCTGCGCGACATGGTGATGGCCTGCGCCCTGTAGAGGAACGGCCCCGACCGGGGCCGTTCGGCTTATTTGTTGTCCGCGTGCCTGGCGCGTGATTTCGTGGTGACGGGATTGTCCTTCCACCACGCCCACAGGGCCGCTCCCACGTTCCACGACAATGCCACGAGCTGATTGACGGTCTCGTCCGCTATGGGGATGGTGTCCACGCCGAACATGACCAGCGCCGCGTTGATGAGGCCCAGCAGCAGGATGGCGAAGCGTGCGATGGTGGCCGCGCTGATTGCGGGGATTTGGTTATTGCTCATGCGTTGTCCTTGAGTCGTGCGGCCACCTTGTCTGCGATCTGGTCCATCTGCGCGTCGGACAGCTGCACGGTCGCGGTTTCGGGGATTGTGGTATCCGCGTCCTTGATGCCGCAGAGTTTCTTGAGCAGGGCCATGGTGCGGTAGGCGCGGCCGGTGAGCCATTTCCATTCCTCGCTGGTGACGCGGTTGTTGATGCCGTTCGCTGCGTTGTCTATGCCGATGAGGCGGTCGCGGGCCTTCACGCCGTTGATGTTGACGTTCCAGACTTCCTCGGGTGACATGTCGTCTCCTTCCATTTGGTCGTAATACTGTTGGGCGCGCGCCATGTAGGCGTCGCGCTGGGTTCCTCCGATGCTTGCCGGGCATTCCGTGGCCTGGAAGTGGTTGTGGGGGAACACGTTCTTGAGCCATTCGGGGCGGCCGAGCCCGTAGTGATGGCACAGGGCGGCCACGAGGTGCGCGCCGTTGTCCAGGGTGGCTTCGCTGATGGTCCATGGCTGGCTGGTGATGTCCGCGTGCTCGATGCCGATGCTGGTGGTGTTGGCGTCCCAGTCTCCGGCGTGCCATGCGGTGTCCGCGTCGTTGACCAGGCGGCCGATTCGCCCGGCTGCGTCCACCTGGTAGTGCGCGGACGCGGCGCGGGTCTGCCATACCTGCCAGCAGCCTTCTATGCTCAGCGGGCCGGAGTTGTGGTGCACCAGAATCTTGTCTATCCGCCTGCCCGAGCGTCCCGGAGTGTAGTGGGTGGTGAGCAGCATGGTCTGGTCGGGTTCTAGCGTTTCCCAGTTCTTCATGGCGGTTCTCCGTTTCTAGGGTTCGTGTTGGAACAGGTCGTCGGGAGGTTCCGGGGGCGGCGGGCCTAGGCCCTTGTATATGTGGTCTATGAGGCTTCGGTTCCATTGCCACAGGCGCTGGTTGTCGGCCAGCATCTCCTGCGCGAGCATGTACGCCTCCAAGTGGGTCTTGGCGGCGGTGAACATCTGGGAGCCGGCGGCGCCGACTATCGCGCCCACGAGGCCCACGAGTGCAATCAGCAGGTCGTCGTTCACGGTTCACCCCTTGATTTGCCAGGAGCAGGAGACGCGCACGAGTCCGCCCACTGCGAGGTTCGAGGCCCCCTTGAGCTTGACCAGGTTGAAGTTGCCGCCGGTCTCCACGCTGGCGGCCCATGTCCACATGGTGCCGTCGCTCGGGTTGCTGATGGCCGGGAACACCATGTAGTTCGCCGGGGCGATGGCGGAGGGGAACGTGAGCAGTTTCTCCGTGGCCCAGTCGGTGGTGCCGCCCGATGCGTAGGTGACTTTTTTGACCTCGGTGTCCACGAACACGCGGTCGCCGATGATTTCGGCCTTGAACCAGTTGCGGTTCCAGTTGGTGCTGTTCGCGGTGAAGAAGTGGTTGGATATGTCGGTGGTGGCGCGCACCCATTTCGTGCCGTTCCAGTAGTACGCCCCACGGTTGTAATAGAGGCTGTCGGAATACACGTAGCCGGTCTGGCCGGTCACGCCGGTTTGTGCGTCGAGCGCGCTTTTGGTGGTGGCGATGACCGGTGTCGCCCCGGCCACGGTGGCGCGCTTGTCCACGAGGTTCAGGGCGCTTTCGACGCCGTTGGCGAAGGTCTTGAGCTGGGCGGGTGCCTCGGATACCAGGTCCGTGCTGTCCGGGTATGGGATGCCGTAGATGGGTGTATTGCTGGTCATTGCTCCTCGCTTTCGGTTTCGGTTGTCGTGGTGGCGGAGTCGAACGTGGATATGACGGCCAGTTCGGCCCATGTGCATGCCACGGCCCGGTATTGCGCGGGCCATCCCGCTATGTCCGCCCATTTGAGCCGTGTGGTCATGGTGGCGGCGGGCAATGGCCACACGGTCACCTCATGGCGAAGGACCGGGTCTCCGTTGCGCCACCGGTAGGTGAGCGTGCCGCCGATGGTGGTCCACGCCCCGGTGAAGGCCGGCAGCCCGTCGCCGCCCGCCAGACGGTGTATCGAGGCGTTGGTGAAAACGATGGGGCCGCTGGGGGCGCTCACGTACAGTTCGGGCCGGTTCACGGGGTCTATGCGCCGGCTGTCGAACACGATGCCTTGCGGGCGTATTCGCATGTTCACGGCGTAAAGCCAGTTCGCGGCGGATATGCGCTGGCTCAGCGACGGCGTCCATATGGTGCCGCCCCATGTTCCCGCCGTGCTGTCGCTTGTCACCACGTCGGTGTCCACGTTCATGGACGACTGGGTGGCGGTCAGGTTGGCCGGCAGCGAGTCCATGGACGTGAACGTGGTTTCGCCGTCCTTGAATGACAGGACGCCGTCGTTGTCCTTCTCCACGGTTTTGACGCCAAACGTGATCTGGGTGACCGGTTCTGGCACGTCGTATGATTCGCCGCCCTCGACCACGGAACCGTCCAGGGCGGGGCGCTTCACGCCGTTCACCGTCGTGTAGAGGCTGCCGGCCGCGTCCATACCAAGCGTGGCGGGGGTGCCGAGCGCCGTGTATGAGATGCGGCTGGACGCCTTGCTGGGGTATTCGCCCCACAACGGCATTTCCGGCGCGGTGGCGTACATACGGTGCAGCAGGTCGAGCTGGCTGGGGTAGTCGTCCGTGGGATACGGTGCCACATTGGGCGGCCGCGTCAGGCCGGCGGCGTCGGCCTGAGGTGCGCCGGCGGCCGTGGCCCGGCTGTTGAGCGTGGCGAGTCTTGTGACCGGGATGTCCACCCAGTGCAGGCCGGCCCATTTCGCGGCGCTGTTGGTCGGCCCCTGCGATTGGAGGCGCTTCCATAGAATCATGCGGCTGGATGCGGAGAGTTCCAGCAGGTAGCCGCGCGCGTCCGGGGTGACGGTGCCGCCCGTGCTCACGATGCCGTCGAACAGGGTTATCGCGGTGGAGTCCACGCCGGTCGGGTCGCCGGGCGTGTACGTGGCGTGCAGGCCGGCCCATGTGGCCGTCGCGGCGGCGTAGGTTCCGGCGGGCATGTCGGCCCATGTGGGCTGTTCCGAGATCTGGACGAGCACGCGCGCGCCGGCCATGGTCGCGGCCCGGCCGGCCAATAGTCCCGTGCGGTCCCTGAGCGTGAACGTGAGCACGCTGGGGTCGGGCTGCGTGTCGGGCGAGTCGGTGCCCCAGCGGACGGTCAGGCCCTCGAGGGCGGCCACGGTGGCGGTGTGGTCGTTCAGGAGCCGGAAACCGTCGCCCGTGTCCATGAACAGGTACACCTGCTGCATGCGTCACCCCCTCTTGCGGTCGTAGTCGTTCAACACGCGGCGTATCTGGCGGGCCACGCCGTCCGGGTCGGTCACGAGCCCGGTGAACGTGACGGACACGTTCACCGTGTCCCCTCCCCCGCCGGTGTCGCCGCCCGTTGCCGTCACGGCGGGCGCGGTGAGCACGGTGGAGGCCAGGCCGGTGTTGATGCGGGCCACGGCACTGCGCACGTCGCGGTCGAAGCCGGTGGTCATGCCCTTGGCCAGGCCCTGCATGATGAGCCGGCCGTTTCTGACCAGCAGCACGCGGTCGTAGGAGGCCGGGCCCTTGTGTTCGGCTATCCAGTCGGCGATGCCGCCCACGAAGTCGGTCACGTTGTTCCATGCGGACTTCAGGCCGTTCAGGAAACCGTCCAGAATGTTCTTGCCAGCGTTGTAGAGGATTGAACCGGCGTTGGAGAAGAAGCCTCCTATCATGCCGGGTATCGATTTGAACCACGCCACGACCGAGTTCCATTTGTCCTGGGCGAACCGGGCGGCGTTGGAGAACGCCTGGCCGATGCTGTCGCCGAGGCCCTGGAAGAAGGCGATGATGTTGTTGACGGCGGTGGATATGAACTCGGTGAAGTTCGCCCATATCTGCTTGCCGGTCTCGGTCTGGGTGAAGAAGTAGATCAGTCCGGCCACGAGCGCGGCTATGGCGGTGATGATGAGCACGATGGGGTTCGCGTTCATGGCGGCGTTCAGCGCCCACTGGGCCACGCTGGCGGCCGTGGTGGCCAGGCTGAAGCCCTGCAATGCGCCGGCAACTGCCTGGATGATGCCGGCGACCTTGAACACGGCGAAGCCGGTGCCGAAGCCCACGAGCGCGCTGGCGATGGGTTCGGCGTTCGCGGATACCCAGTCGCCGAACGATGAGAGCGCGTCGGCCACGGTCTTGACCACGCCGGCCGCTCCGGCGAAGGCGTCGCCCACGCCCTGACCTATGCTGCCGGCGTCGCCGAGGCCCTGCAGGCCGGGCAGGAGCGTGGTGGCGATGTCGCCCAATGCGCCGCCCAGTGATTGGAACGCGCCGCCCAATGCGCCCACCATGTCGCTGGCGGCCTGGAACGCGCCGGTGTCCTGGATGCCGCCGATGAAGTCCTTCATGGCCCCGGTGGCCTTGCCGGCGAAGTCCGACACGGTTTCGGCGGCCTTGCCTATGGCCCCGGTCACCAGTGGTTTGACCAGGTTGAAGGCGTCGGTCAGGCCGCCGGTTATGGCGGCCTCGAGGTTGCCCAACGCGCCTTCCATGGTCTGCGTCGAGGTGGCGGCCTCCTTGGCCACGTCGCTCATGCCGAGCTGCAGCAGGGCCTGGTTGAACTCGTCGGCGGTTATCTCGCCGTCGGCCATGGCGTCCCTGAAGTTGCCCGTGTATGCGCCGTTGGCCGCCAGGGCCTCCTGGAGCTTGCCGGACGCGCCGGGGATGGCGTCGGCGAGCTGGTTCCAGTTCTCGGTGGTCAGCTTGCCAGCGCCGGCGGTCTGGGTGAGCATCATGGCCACGGACTTGAACGTGTCCGAGTTGCCGCCGGCCACGGCGTTCAGGTTGCCGGCCGCCTCGGTCAGCTCCGTGTAGTTCGTTATGCCGTTGGCCGCCAACTGGGCGGTGGTGTTCTGGATGGTGGACAGGTCATACACGGTGTCGTCCGCGTACTTGCGGGCGGCTGCCGTCGCCTTGTCCACGGCGGCCGTGTCCAGGCCGGCGAAGCTCATGGTGTTCTTGAACTTGTCCGTGGAATCGGACATGTCCATGACCGCGCTCGAGAAGCCCTTGATGGTGTCCCACAGGGCGGTCACGCCCTTCAGCGCGGCCCCGCCCATGAACGAGCCGAACGCGGCGGCCTTGCTGGTCGTCTTCTCGAAAGCCCTTACGGCGTCGTCGGCGTTGCCGGTGATGCGCACCGACATGACCGCGCTACGTCCCGCCATGCCCTGTCTCCTCCATGCGTTCCATTTCCTCGTTCAAAAGCCGTATGCCGGTGCCCCAGTCCAGCTCGCTGGCCTCGGTGCGCCATTGCCATGGCGTGCCGCCGAAACGGCGCGCCAGGATGAACGACATGAGGCCGAGCGAGTCGTCGGGCCACTCGGCTAGACGGTAGGGTTTGCGGGCGTCTCCACGTCGATGGCTTCCACGGCGTCCAGCCATCGTTCGTACGGTTCGGACGTGTTGCCCGCGTAGCGCTGGGCGAGATAGGCCATGTAGTAGGACTGGCGCAGGCGGCTGCCGTCGCCGGGCGTCCATCCCTCGATCTGGGCGTGTTCCTCGCACGAGGTGACCACGCGCGGGGTCAGCGGGGCCGTGTCCACGTGCCCGTCGGTATAGGTGACCTTCGCTGTGCTGTACATTCATGCTCCCTTGACTTGGCTGAGTGTCTTCTCGATGAAGTCCATGTACGGCCGCTGCCATGCGTCCTCGGACTGGGCCACGCCGTCGTTGACGAACAGGCGCGGCCGTATGTTGTGGCCGGGCCACCCGTAGTTCAGCGGGCCGGCGTACGGGACGGCCTTGCGGCCAGCGCGGATGACGCCGGCCCTTTTCGTAGCTCCCACGCGCAGCGACTTGGAGAGCCGTCCCGTGTCGCCCACCGGGGTGAGGCGGCTGACGGCGGGCAGGGCGATTTCGGCGGCCTGACGGTTCACGCCCTTGAGCTCGCCCATGTCCGCGCCGGCCTTGCGCATGGTGGCCACGAACCGTTTCTGACCGACCACCATGAGCGCGCGGCCCGTGGCGCTCATGCGGTGGCGGGCGTGTACGCCGCGTGCGAAAGGTTCGTGACCGGGAACGAAAAGTCGTTGGTGTTCTTGGATTTCACGTCGCCGCCCATGGCCACCGGGGTCACGGTCACGTCGCCGGTCCATTTGATGCCGCCGGCCTTGTTCGGGATGAACTCGAACGGCAGGGTCTCGTTGGCGTGGTCGAAGCACCAGGTCGGCAGGCCGTCCTGGCTGAAGTCGTCGCCTATGGTGCCCTCCATGGTCCACGTGGTGCTGGTGTTCGTCTCCTCCGAACCGTCCAGATAGGTCACCGGGTCGTCACTCGAATTGCTCGGGTTCAGCTGGGCCTTGGTCAGGTCGGCGCTGAAGTCCCGGCCGGTGTCGGTGTCCGTGATCTTGAACGAGCCGGGGCCCAAAGTGCGTACTTTCGCCATAGTCTTATTCCTCCTCGATGAGTTCCAATGGGTTGAGTGTGAGCTGGTAGGCGGCCACCGTGCCCGCGCCTGCAAGGGACATGCTGACCGGACGGGCCGCCTGTATGTTGATGTCGTGCGAGGCCAGCACGTCGATGGCCCGCATGATGAGGTCGAGGCCGGTGGCCTGGGTGGCCATCGTGCCAGCTATCACGTCCAGCCGCCACGTGGTCTCGGGCAGGTCGCCCCACCGGGGATATTCCAGGTCGGGCGGTTCCACGAACACGGCCACACGGCCCGGGGACGCGCGGGCGGCCTGCAGGTCGTCGGTCACGACCTGCACGAGGTCGCCCAACGTGGATTCCAGCAGTTCCATGAGCGCGTCCCGCTCCCGTGTCACGCGCGCGCTCATGCGACCACCAGGCCCCCGGTCGGCACGCCGGCCGCGTTGAGCTTGGGCCATACGCTGCGCAGCGGGTCGCTGCTCACCCGGTAGGGTTCCAGCGTGCCGTCGGCCACGTTCATCACGCCCAGGCGCGCGTCGCGGCTGTTGTACAAATCGGCGGCGCAGCCCACGATGCAGTCCGCGCGCACCTCGTCCGCCACGCTGGCCCCGCCTATCGCGTTGTCCACGTAGACGGTGGCCGTCGCGATCTTCTCCGCCAGGCGCTGGTCGTCGCCGGCTGGCACGTTCACCTCGTCTCGCAGACGTGTCACGAGCGTGGTGGTGTCGATGGCCATGGCCTTTTCCTTTCTGCTATTCGTCGCGGGTCAGCACCGGCGTGAACGACACGTCGGGCGTCCTGCTGGTCGTGTAGATGCTGAACCGGTAGTCGCCGGCCGCGAGGGTCGCGCTCATGGGTTCCTTGTCGGAACGCAGCAGCCTGTTGCCGGTGCCGTTCCGGCTGACCAGCACGAGCACGTCGCTGAGCGGTGCCAGCCGGTACGTGCCCGCGTCCAGGTGGATGCCGTACGCCTCTGCCACGGGCGCGGGCAGGCTGTAGGTGGTGTCGGGCATGGTTCCGGTCAGGTGGAGCACGTCGCCGGTCAGGGACAGCGACAGGCCGGCGGCGGCGATGTTCGTAGCCTTGTCAGGCCAGTACGGCCACAGGTTGGTCAGCTCATAGGGTCGCCCCCCCCCCATCGGTCACGTCGGGCTTGCGCCACGGCGGGAGCGTTTCGCCCAGGTTGACCATGGGCCTGACGTCCTGAGCGGTGAAATCGCTGGCCGTGCCGGCGCGGCGTACCGCCATGAGCACACTGGTGGCGTCCTTGGGAATGACGCCGCCCGCCGCGTAGTCTCCTCGTACCGGGTAGAGGAACTGGTGAGCGTTGTCGCTCTGGCCGTTGAACCTGACCAGTATTTCGGTGTTCGCGGGCAGGTTGTCGCATCCCAGCTGGAAGGTCTCGCCCGGCGGGAACGCCGTCATATCCTGCTCCCATTTCAGCCCGGACCAGCCGACTTTCGTCTGGCCGGACAGGCTGAGCGCGCCGGCGGCGTCCACGGTGGCCGTGTCGCCGCCGTTCTCGTTGGAGACGGGGCCGTAGCGCAGGATATTAGGGCTCGGGCTCACGCTTTTGGGAACGCTACCGGGATGAGGCCCTGGGCGTTGGTGGCGGCGACGGCCATGTAGCCGTAGACCGAGTAGTTTTCGGTGAGCTTGGTCGGGTCGCCGTCGGACAGCTGGGTGGGGCCGCCGGACTCCCAGACGGTCACGGCCTCGGGGTCGATGAAGCACGCGGTGCCTTCGGGGGCCTTGGGGAGCATCTGGACGGGCAGGCGCAGGAACTTGCCGGCGATGCCGGTCAGGTCGAAGTCGCCGATGGTGTCCGAACCGTCGCCGGACAGGTCGAAGAACCGGCTACCGGAGTCCTTGAGGGCGATGAGCGCAGCCATGACGTCCTTGCTCACGCCCAGGCGGGTCAGGTTCACGTTGCGGTCGTCGGCGAGTTCGGCGGCGTCCATGATGAGCGTGGCCCACTGGTCGATGGTCATGGCGGTGAGCGCGGCGGGCGCGTCGATCTTGTTCGCGTCGCTCGTGGCGTCTCGCTGCGCGGCGATGGTGTCGTACAGGAACGTGCGCACGGCGTTCTCGGTGGCCTTGGCGTAGGCGTTGCGCAGGGCGGACAGCGCGGTGTTGAGCATGGGCGTGGTGCTGCGTTCGATGACCTGGCGGGATAGGGTGGTGTAGCCGCCGTAGGTGTTGATGGCCACGCTCTTGGTTCCGAACGTGACCTTGCCGAACGTGAGCGCGTCGCCCTCGGTGGCCTGCTTGCCGACGCTGGTGGTGTCGGTGGCCACGACGTTGTATTCCATGGTCATGCCCTTGTCGGGCAGGGTGTCGTGGGTGAGCAGGTTGGTGACCTTGCGGCGCATCTCGATAAGGCGCAGGTCGTCGGCAATCCAGGTGGTGGTGTTGCCGGTGTCGCCGGTGGCGATGAGGTCGCGGCATTCGTGCATGAGGTCCACGGCCGCCTGGTCGCCCCGGTAGAGGGCCTGGAGGTAGTCGCCGGCGGTGCGGTATTCGCCGCCCAGCGTCTTGTGTTCGGGCGCGCTGCCCTTGGCCATGGCGGCCTTGAGGCTTCGCTGTTCGTCCTGAATCGCGTTCAGGGCGTCCTGTAGTTCCTTGTCCATGCGGGGTTCCTCGCTTTCCTTGTCGTTGTCCGCTTGGTTTTCCAACGTTTCCGTTCCGGCCGCGTCCTGGATGGCGCTGCGTTGGCCGGTTATCTTCGCGGCCTCGTAGGCCGGCCAGCTGACCACGCTCGTTTCCAGGAGGCGCACGCGCCGGCGGTGGGTGATGCCGGCCTTGTCCAGTTCGTCCTGCACTGGGATGAAGCCCACGCTCAGCGAGTCCAGAGCCCCGTCGCGCAGCAGCTCCACCACGTCGCGGCCGCGCTGCGTGTCCGAGATGCGGGCCGTGATGTGCAGGCCGTCGTCACGGCTCTCGGCGGCGGTTATCCGGCCGATGAGTTCGCCGTGCTGGTAGCAGAGCTTGGCGGTGTCCACGTCGTCGAAAACGCAGTCACGGTCGAACGTCTCCGCGCCGTCCCAGGTGTCTATGATCTGGCCGAACGGCACGGCCACGCCCTCGAGCGTGCGCCCGTCGCCCTCGTCGGCCGTCCTGAGCGTCAGGCCCTTCAGTCCGATTTCACGCCGCTGCATCCTGTTCCCCTTCCCCGCCGTCGCCGGCGTTGCTGGTGGTCTCGTTGGTTTCGAGCGGGGGCAGCGCCTCGCGCGCCCTCACCTCGTTTATCTGCATCCATCCCGCGTCCAGCGCGGTCTTGTAGGCGTTGAACCGGTCGGCCATGTCGGCGCGGCGGCTGGAGTCCCAGTCGAACGCTGCCGTGCGCCCGCGCGGCAGCAGCCTGTTGAACAGCTCTTCTATCTCGCCGGTGTAGGCGGCCAGCGTGTAGTCGGCGAACTCTATCCAGGACTGCTCGATGTTGCTGTAGGTCAGGTTGGAGCCATCGACGGCGGCCAGCATGATGCTGGCGGGGATGCCGAGCAGGCGGGCTATCTGCGTGGTGTCGAACTTCTGGGTCTCGAGGAACTGCAGGTCGGCGGGCTTCATGTCCAGGGGAACGTAGCTGAGGTTGTTTCCCAGCACCTTGATGTCTCCGGCGGTGCCCTGGGCCTTCCAGTCCTGCTTGGCCTGCCTGGCGTAGTCGGGTGTCACTTTCTGGTCGGTCTTCAGATATCCCTTGAGGTTGCTGGAATCGGTGTAGAAGCGGGCCTTGTAGTCGCGGGCGAGCTTCGCGCCCTCCACCTCCTCGCGGGCGGCCGATATGGGGCCGAGGCCCCTGAGCCGGCCTGGCACGTTGAGGAACTTGCAGTGCACGATCTGTTCGGAGGTGTAGTCGCGGCCCAGGTACGAGTAGCGCAGGCGCGGGGCGGCCGGGTCGTTGCCGTCGTCGGTGACGGTCACGAGGCTGGGCGGCAGCACCTCGCAGCTGACGATTTCGCCGGCGTAGGACACCAGGCGCACGAAGGCGTTGCCGTCGAGCACCATGGACGCCACCATGTCGGCGATGAAGTCGCGGCGGGAACGGTTCACGTCGGGCTGGGCGATGAGCCTGGAGACGCCGTCGAGCTTGAGGCCGTCGCGCATCTCGTGGATGGGCAGGCCGGTTATGGCGGTCTGCAGCACCTGGACGCCACGGAACACGGTGGACAGGGCCAGCGGGTCGTAGGCGGATGCGCGCGAGGGCGGGCGGATGCCGTCGGGCATGTCGTCCATGCCGCTGCGAGTCAGGACGCGGCCGGCCAGCTTCACGCGCTGCCACAGGCTCAGACGTTCGTTGTTCATGCGGCCGATTATGCGGGCGGCGGCGCGGGACTGTCCACCACCGTGCCGCCAATCACCGCCAATCACCGCCAATCACCGCCAATCACCGACATGCGGGGTTAGTAGATCTGCAGGGGGCCTGCCTCCTCGGGCCGGTGGCTGGCTCCCCATGCGGCCAGCATGCAACTTTCGAGCGGGGACGTGAGGCCGGTGGAGCCGCGTCGGCTCACGCGCCAGGCGTCACCGGCCCATTTGCGTGCCGAGTTGGCGGCGCTGGCGTCCAGGTCCGGGTCGGCGGCGTGCAGTATCGCGCCGTTGACCAGGCCGCTCACGTAGCTTTGTCCGGCGGTCAGGTAGTCGGCTGCGTCCATGTCCACGAACGTTATTATGGGGTCGCCGTTGTGGTCGGTCATGTGGTGCAGCCGGTCGGACAGGTCGGCGGCGGTGCCCCGGCTGTCTATCACCACCGGCGCGCCATAGGCGGCGCATAGTCTGGATAGTTCGGTGGGCGCGTATCCGGTACCGTCAAGTATCTTCAGCAGCTGCGTGGTTACGGTGCCGTCCGGGTTCGATATGCCGGCCGAGATGCTGGTGTACGTGGAGTCCACATCGACGGCCACGCCGAACACGACGGGCCTGTTGTCAAGGTCGGCGGGGGCAACCGGTGCCGTGGCGGTGGCGGCCCATGTGGCTTCGTCTATCACGCGGTCGGTTATGCCTTCGTCGCGGCGGTTGCCGAAAGCGCGTGCCCAACCGGCCGGGTTGTCCCTGAATTGTTCGCGGAAGTCGATTAGCTGCGACTTGTCCCACAGGAGCCCCGCCGCCGGGTGGTGGCGCATGATGGCGTCGAGGTCCTCAGGGTCCGCGTCGGCCGGCAACCCGAAATCGAACCAGCAGGTGCGGCGTGATTGCTCGCCGGCACGGCAGGAGTCCAGACGTTTGTTGAAGAACGTGCTTTCGGCGGTCCCCTCGGTCGAGGTTATCCACAGTTGGGGCTGCACGCCGGTGGCCTTCAGACGGGTGGCCATGGTCGGCATGAAGCCGTCCAGTATCGTGTTGCCCGTCTCCTCGGACAATGAAAAGGCCTCGTCCAGCGTGATCTTGTCGCCCTGGACACCGTGGCCGGCAACCTTCGTGACGCTTTTGGGCATGATGATTGAGCCGTTGAGGAACGGCTGGGCCTCAGAGCCGTGCGCCATGTACGGGCGCGACGTGATGGCGGCCAGCGGCGAAGCCTGAAGGGTCTTCAGATACTTCTTGAAGTGGTCGCCCGCGTCCTTGCCGGTCTGAGCCAGGTAATAGATAAACCGGTCCGGCCCCCATTGAGCGTTCCTGGTGTCCACCGCGTCCACGAGCGTCGATTTGCCGCATTGGCGCGGGGTCGAAAGTATCACGGTGTCGTAGTAGTAGGTGCCGGTGTCCGGGTCGATTTCGCCGGCCACGTCCGCCACGAGTCTTTGCCACGGCAGCAGAGGGGTGCCCAGGAGTTGGGCGAAGCGGGCGACTATGGGCCCGTCCGTCGCGCGTTCCGGGTTCCTGGGTGTGCCGCCGCGCGGCGTGGCCGTCATGCCTTGGCCTCGGCCAGCAGGGCGGTAAGCGCCGGGTCCAGTTCCTTGGCGGCCGGCGACTTGTTTTCCAGTTCCTGGTACCAGCTGAGAAGCTGGGCCATGACGCGCGACGTGTCGCGGCCCTTGGCATTCAGGGCGTCGAAATTGCGGGCTATGTTAATCATCGTTTTGCAGATGTACACAGCGGAGGGGTTCAGCGGCCGGCCTTGCACGTAGGAGTCGATGAGTTCTTTTGTGGCCTTCTCCTGCAGGCCCTCGTTGGGGGTGTAATAATCATCGAAGCCCGGTAGTGTCATTTGCATTTCGTTACCTCGTGTATTTGCTTGTTTTCGTTGGTATTCCGCCGTTTTCTAATTTTTTTTATTTGGTTTGGGGGGATAAAAAACTGGGCGCGGGGTCTTTTGGCCGGCCGGGCTTTTAAAAAACGGCGGTCACCATTCCGGCCGCGAAGGCGACTGCGCACGATCAGTGCGAAGGCCGAGGGCCACGAGCCTCGCGCGTCGCTCCCGCTGCCTCGCGTCCACCAGTTCCTGTGACAGGTGAAGCGCGTACCATTGCCGCACCATCTTGCGCGCCGCGTCGTCCCCGGCCCGTTCCCACTCGATGCCGAAGCCGGGGTCTATCACATGCACGTCGTAGTCAAGCGCTATCCATTCGTCCAGCATGCGGGGGTGGCGTTTGGTGCCGGGCGTGGTACGGACGCACCACACGTCTATGGGCTCAGCGCTGATGGCGAACTGGCGGTAGGCACCCGACCAGGCCATGGCCACCGCGCGGCGTTCGGCCGGGCTGGGGGACACGAGGCCCATAGCGGAGGCCATGGCATTGAAGCTAACCACGGGGTCGCCCGTATTCCTATGCGATTCGATGTAGTCCACGGCCTCACGGTCGCAGCTGCCGGGCGGGGCCACGATCATGTGCAGCCTCGCGCCATATCCATACAGCACGCGGTCCTGTCGGCTGGCATTGCAGTGCTTGCATGCACGCCGGATATTAGGCACCGTGTCCATACCGCCGTGCGAATACGGCACTATGTGGTCGTCCTCGGTGCCCACGCGCGTGCATCCGGGCAAGCCCAGCCAGCATTCGCCGCCCCATGTCTCGATGACCTTCGCCCGCACCAGCGGGTCTATGGTCTGCCTGCGAGCCATCACCTCGCCCCTTTCCGAGCCTTCACCCACATGTCGAGGTCGGCCACCTCGTACATGCACGGGCTGTTCAGCGAGTCGCCGGCGCGGAACCACGTGGGCCCGGCGCCGTTGTCCCTGAGTCGTTCCATCTGCCGTTTGGACAGGCCCACGTACCGGGCGGCCTGCGTGGTGGTCAGCTTCGTGCGCGGGTTCACTGCACGCCCGCCCATGACTTGAGCGAGGCCAGCAGGTCGGCCCGGTCGAACACCTGCACGCCGGCACGTTTGGCCGGGCGCAGCACCACGCCCTTGCTGATGAGCTCCTGAAGCACGTGGTCGCCGGTCGGGTCGGCGGTCGGTGCGATCTTGCCGAGCCTGAGCAGGCCGCACACCATGTCGCGGCTGATGGTCTCGGCTCCCAGGGTGTCGTGCTCCAATTGGGCGAGGTTCCAACGGACGGCGTTCCTGATGTCCTTCGTCCGCTGGGCCTTGTTCTGGGGCGTCTGCCTTCTCGCCCTTTTCCTGTTCGGTCTGTAATCGACTGCATATCCCATTCTGTTACCTCGCTTCGTGTTCTGTATCCGGGGTCTGTCCGGCAGGTCGGTGGATGGAAGAGTTTTCATGTCATGTCACCTTCGGGTGGTGAACGGTTGAGCGGGGGAACCTAAGCCGAAAACAGGCGTGGAGCCATAAGGCTCCGCCATTCGTTTCCGGTGAGGTTCGCCCAATTGCTTCGTAACGGAGCCACGTATATCGCATTGAGGTCAGCGGCCGAGGCCGCGCGCAAGGTCACGACAAGGGGCCCGCCACGCATGGCGGTGAAGCACCCTGTTGCACCCTGACAATGCGCCCCAAGTCGTTCAGTAGTCCCGCATGGCGGCCCCCGGCCGCCGTTGTAACCACGCCACCGCATGACGTGTGTTTGTAACGCGCTGGGCAAGGCGCGCCCGGGTACTTTTCAAGCGTGGGCTATGGCTAACCGAGTGTCGTCACCAATCACGGCCCGTTGAGTTATTCGGAAGGAACGCCGGCCCTATTCGGCCGGGTCCGGCATGATGTTCAGCACGGCGATGAGCCCCCGCACCTCGGAGGGCGTAAGCGTGTACACCTGGGATGGTCTGTCGCACACCGTGCCGTCACGGCGGATGGGATGCGGCCGTATCAGCAGCTTGACGACACCGTTCTGGCTCAATGCCGTCAGGAACGTGTAATCGCCCTCGTCCGTCTGCCTGAGCTTCGCGTGACACATCAGCGGCCGGCCTCCCCGCGTTCGGGGCCGCGCACGGGACTGCCGTCGGACCGCACGGTCCTGCAGAACACCGTCACCGCGATCACCGCCACGGCCCCCACGGCTATCGGCCATGTGCGCCACGACAGCGACGACACCAGCAGCATGATTTCGGCCGGCAGGAAAAGAATCTTCTCGTACAGGGTCATGCCCTCACTCCTCTCAGCTGGCGGCGCACGCCGCCGATTGCCCTGGCTATCGCCTTGTTGATGTCCAGCAGTTCCGCCATGGACATGCCCGAAACCGTGAAATAATCACCGTCCACGCTGATGCTGAAACCGAACGAAAAACCCTCGTTCACGTCCCCGAACGTGTCCACATCGAAATGGTTATGGGATTCCTTCGTGAAAACCGCCATCAGTCCCGAGCCTCCCCGCGACGGATACCGCCGACGAACGCCATTTCGCCGGGCGTGAGAACGTCATAGGCATTAGCCCCGCGACGCTCCCCCGGCATGCCGCACGACAGCACCGGTTGAACCGGGGTCGTGACGGTCCAGCACAGCACGCGGAACGCGCGCGGGACGCCATGGTCCTCATACACGGCGATATCGTTCGGCAACAGATCTAGCTCATTCGCAATCTCCATCACTTCACCTCCATTGGCTGCTTAATGTCAGAACGACCAGTCAGATAGTCAATTGACACGTCGAAGTAATCTGCCAACCGGCTCAGGTCGCGCAGCGTGTAGTTAGCGCGGCCGTGCAATTTGTTGCCGAGCAGCTGAGGTGAAATGCCAATAGCGCTAGCCGTGTCCCTTTGAGTGACACAGCATTGGCGCATGAGATTCCACAACCTCTCTGACGTATCTTTTGACGACTGAAGTAAAACCACACGATAGTGTTATCACATAAATATCGAGTGTATCAACACAACACGCCGAGAGAAGTAAAACGTCGTTGTATTATGTAGCTATGACAGCAACAATGACACAGCCAGCCGCAAGGGCAAAAGCACAAGATATCGTGGCAATGAACGTTAACTTAATGGTCAACGCCCGCCATATCCAAAAGAAAGATTTAGCGCACGCACTTGGCATTGCGCCACAAACAGTGTCCAAGAAACTTCGCAGCGAGATTACTTGGACAATCAACGAGACTCAGGCCGCCGCCGACTTTCTGGGGACCGACGTTGCAACGTTGCTTAACCCGAATCTGACCACGCCCGAACTTATGGGTTATACAAACAACCGCCGCCCCGGCGATTCCGGTGACGGCGGTATGAAAGTCTTTCAAGAAGGTCTAGCACCCAGGACCGGGCGATTTCGCGCCACACGTCCTGCTTGACTCCCCGGTTTTCCGCCACCGATTCGATGACGAAATCGGCATCGGCCACACCCTGCTCATAGCCGACGACCGGCGTGATGCGGGCCAGCACATCATCCACGGATTCGCCCGCACGTAGCAGTCCGGCACCGGCGAACGTCTCCGCATCCGACCGAATGCGGGCCATACCACGGTCAAGCGAGGCCTCGCTACGGCCCACCAAGCGCGTCTGGTAGCCGGCGAGCGCGAATTGCAACGCAATGGCATGCCCCATCGTGCCCGTGCCCACATTGGCAATCACCTTGATATCGTTCGCGCTCTTCACGTTCAGTGCCGCCGCGCCCTCATGCTCCTGTGCCATCGTCGCCATCTCCATTCATCCCATCATCGGTGATTCGGTCCAGTTCCCGATTATGCCACCGATTCGGCGGTGGCGGCAGTCATGGGAGCATCCTTCCAACGCAGGAATTCGAATGCCAGTACGTACGCGAGCAGTAGCGCGGATGCGAGGAACACCGCGCGCAATGCCAGATCCAACGAGGGCAGGAATGTGGCGATCACGCCGAACACCGCCACGCCGATCGCGCCGCCGACCTGGCGGAACGTGTTGAACATGGCGGAAGCGATGCCGGCCTGCGAGGCGCTCACGCTTTTCAGAACCACTCCCGCAGCCGCCGGCGTGGTGATGGCCGCGCCGAATCCGACCACACTCAGGCCCGTGGCGATCACCCACACCGGAATCGGCCGGGCGCACAGGAATTCGAACAGGAATCCGGCGATCATGATGGCCAGGCCCAACGTGATCGAGAACTTCGAGCCGCGCGCAGTGACGATGCGCCCTCCCATCAGGTTGCCGACAATGGTCACGAATGCGGACGGCACGAACACCAGGCCAGCCGCGAACGGGTTCATATGCAACTCGTTCTGCAGGAACATCGTGCAGATGAACACCATGCCGTACCAGTTGAAGATCATGATGAATCCGATCTGCAACGCCACCTGCATGCCGCGCACACGGAACAGGCCGAGCGGCATCATCGGGGAAGAGACCTTGGTCTGCGAATACACGAACATCGCGAGCGCCACTATGCCGGCGACCAGCAGCGTCAGCGTTGAGGGCGCGGAGAATCCTGCGGAGCCGACCTGGATAATGCCGGCGACCAAGGCACTCAATCCGATCAACGCCAGAATCTGACCGATCCAATCGAATCGGGTGGACCGTTGCGGCGAAGGCGCAATATGCGGGGCGACCGCCAGAATGGCCAGGCAGAACGGCACGTTGATGGCGAACACCAGACTCCAGTGGATCGGCGTCAGCAATCCGCCGAGCAATGGCCCGACCGCGGAAGCCGAGGCACCGCCCGCACCCCAGAGCGCCAACGCCCATGCGCGATATCGCGGGTTCGGACTGGCCTCATTGATCAGCGACATCGACGCCGGCAGCAGCAGCGCCGAGGCGACGCCAAGCACACAGCGTCCGGCGACCAAGGCCATCATCGACCATGCGAACGAGCAGAACAGCGAAGCGGCGCCGAACAGGGCCGCGCCGATGAGGAAGATGCGTTTGGCGCCGAACTGGTCCGCGAGACTGCCGGCGAGCAGTAGCAGGGCCGCGAACAGGAGCGTGTAGCCATCCACCACCCACTGCTGCACGGCCATGTTCCCGCCGAGGTCGGCGGCGATGGTGGGCAGCGCCACGTTGACGATGAGCACGTCCATGCCGGCCAGGAACGAGGCGATGGCCGCCGCGGCTGTGGCGAGGTTTGCGGAATACTTCGATACTGAACTCACTGGTATCCTTCATATGTATACTTTTGGTTACTGCGTGAGATACTGTACGCTTGGGAAGTGTTGGAAGATATGGGTTTGTGAGTGATTGTGGTTTATGGGTTGTGAACTATTAGTTTATGGAAGCTCCCCTCAGTCAGTCTTCGACTGACAGCTCCCCTCAGAGAGGGGCGCCAGAACAGACGGGAAACGAACCACTCCTCCTCGGCGACCCTCGGCTCGGAGAAGGTGGAACACCACGATTCTGGATCCCCTCGCTGAGGGGGCATAGCAAGAAAGGGCTAGGTCACACCATGTATGACAAGCGACTGGACGCGGTGATCGCGGCGGCGGACACCGGCAGCTTCGCCCACGCCGGACGCGAACTGCATATCTCGACGCCGGCCCTGGCCAAGCAAATCAATACGTTCGAAAAGGAATACGGGCTGAAACTGTTCAGCCGTTCCCGCAACGGCGTGGAGCTCACGCCGCAGGGGCGCGATTTCGTCGCCGACGCGCGCGGCATCATGCATCAATGCAGGGAAATCATCGACCGCACGCAACGCCGCTCCGCCTCGGACGCCGCACCCGTGCGCCTCGGCGTCTCCGTGCTGCGCTCCGGCCGGCGCATTCTCGACCTCTGGCAGAAGGACGCCGGCAAGCATCCTGAGATTCGCCTGGAACTGGTCTCCCTCGCGGACGACACCACGACCATCAACAGCATCATCGCCCATCTGGGACAGGACATCGACATGGTGTCCACCGCGTTCGACGCCGACTACTGGAGCCGCTATTGCGGCACTTTGGTGCTCGACCATGAGCCGCTGTGCCTTGCCGTGCCGCGCGAGCAACCGCTCGCTCGCCTGCCGCGAATCACGTTGGACGATCTGGCAGGCACACGAATCCATATCATCGCCCAGCATCATGGCGGCGACGAGACCGCCCGCAGGCTGCTTTCCCAGCATGCCGACATCGAACTCATCGACATCGATCACTACGGCCTCGACACGTTCAACGAATGCGCGCAGGCCGGCGATCTGCTCATTTCCAAGTCCCTCTGGGCGGACGTGCATCCGCAATTGGTGAACGTGCCGGTGGATTGGCCCGAACCGGTCGGCCTGTCCTACGGCCTGCTGTATCCGCGCGCCCCCTCCCCCGCCGTCGCCGCGTTCATCGAACGTATTCGGGAGCTTGCCGCGATCTGACGGACGCTATGAGGCCAGCGGCAGCGTGATCAGCATCGTGGTGCCGGAGGATGACGTGGACTCCACACTCAACGTACCGCCGTATCGGCTGGCCACGTCGCGGGCCAAAGCCAGTCCCAGCCCGTAGCCCTGATGTTCGGTGCCGTCATCGTCGCGCGCGAACCTGCGGAACAGTCTCTCCGGATCCGAGCCGATGCCGCTGCCACAATCGGCGACACGGATGGCCACATCGCCGTGATGATGGTAACCAAGCGAGACCGTGACCGCGGAATCTGTCGGCGAATGCGCGATGGCGTTGTCGAGCACCGCCACCAGGCAACGCGAAAGCCCCACGGCATTGCCACGCACCACGAAATGCGATGGATCACCATCGATATGGGTGTTCAGGCCCACGTTGCGCTTGTCCGCCAGAGGCCTGACCGAGTCCACGGACTGGCTGATGACCTCGGCGAGCGCCACCGGTTCGGCGTCTACAGCGCCGCGCGCGGCCACCAGCAGATCGGTGATGATGGCGTCCATACGATCCACATCGCCGCGCAGATCGGCGATGGCGCCGTCGATGGGCTGACCGTGTGTGCGACGGAATTCAATCAGGTCGATGCGCGTGGAAATCACCGCCAACGGCGTCTTGAGCTCGTGACTGGCGTCTGCCACGAAGTCCTTCTGCAGTTCGAAGGCGTGCTCCAGCGGCGCGACCTCCTTGCGCGAATAGTATCGTCCGAGAAGCGCCACCGCCGCGATGACACCGAGCACGAACAGCACGGTGAATCCCACGGCCTTTCTGGTGTCGATGACCATCATGCCCGAGCCGAATTGCTCGGTGACAGACATGGCATTCGGGTCGAGCCCGCGCTCGGTGAACTCATGGCGCGAGCCGAGCAGCACGCCGGCCACGAATATGAGCCCACCCACCACGGTGATGACGGTCATCGCAATGGTCATACGCAGGCTGATCAAACCGGCGACGCTGCCGACATGATGGCTATATTTGCGCTGCGTTTGTTTGCTGCTCGTCATGTTCCACACTCCCTTCTGAATGACTAATGGATGACTGACGAATAACCGACGAATGATTCGCGGGCTTGTCACCACGTCCATTTCCTGTTGACCGGCGCCTCATCGAATGACTTCCCGGCCAAGTCTTCCTGGTCGACCAGGCCGGCGCTTTCCGGACGGAAGCGGCCGGAAAGCCCGCCGTCTAATCCTGCGGCCGCCCGATCCGATACCCCTTGCCGCGCACGGTGGCGATGATGCCGCGCGTGGTTTTACCGCGCACATACGACACGTACACGTCCACGGCGCCGATGTCGCTTCCGGTCGAAAAAGCGTTTTTCAGCAGTTCCTCGCGGCTGAACACATGGTCGGGCGCGGCGGCAAGCGTGGCCAGCAGCTTCGATTCCACGTCGGTCAGCGGCACGGCCCGCCCGTCCGGGTCCTCGATGATATTGGAGTCGGGCTTCAGGAGCCAGTCGCCGATCATGATGCTCGCCGCCTGGGCGTGGAAGCCACGGAGCAGCGCACGGAGCCGGGCCTCGAGCTCCACCACATGGAACGGTTTGGTGAGGTAGTCGTTGGCACCCGCGTCCAGACCATCCACGATATCGTCCACCTCGGCGAGCGCGGTCAGCATCAAGGCAGGCGTGGCGACCCCGGCCGCACGCAGGCCGCGGATCAGGTCCAATCCATCACCGTCCGGCAGGCGGCGGTCCACAATCAGCGCGTCATAGGTGCCGTCGGTCAGCTTGCCACGCGCATCGGCGATCGTCATGACCCAATCGATGCGGTAGTCCAGCCCAAGCATTTCCGCGGTCATCGATCCCAGATTCGGGTCGTCCTCGATGAACAGCACCGCCGGCAGCAGTAGCCGTTCCGGATCAGTCGCGTATTCGTTCGCCGTCATCATCCGCATACCTTTGCAGTAATACCATCACCGAGCCCCGCGTGCTGGCTCCCCGCTAAGGGGAGCCGTCTGCTTCCACAGACTGAGGGGAGCTCAGCCCAAGCGTCAAGCCTTTTCCTACGGTTATATCAGACCGCCAAGCATCTAAGAGTCCGCTAAGAAACGCGCGGACGTTGGCGCGATGCCACCGTCGAAGTAACGTGCCCAATATGAGCAATACGGAAAAGGTATTCACCGCGAACGGGGTGACGTGCATCGTACCGGCGCAGGGTGAGCGCCGCACGATTTTCGAGAATCTTGAATTTGCGATTGCCCCCGGCGAGATCGTGGATCTGGTCGGACCGTCCGGTTCCGGTAAAAGCAGTCTGCTGACAGCGTTCGCACGACTGAACCCGCATACAACCGGTTCGTTCGCACTGGATGGGCATGATTCCGGCAAGTTCACGCCGCAGCAGTGGCGGCATGAGGTGGCGTATCTGCCGCAAAAGCCGATTCTGCCGGGCGAGACGGTGGCCGAAGCGATTCGCCTGCCGTTTACGCTGGCGATTCGCGCGGGTGCCGTCGAAGGCGACAGTCAGGACGGCGCCGCCACTGCCGCCGGAGCCACCACGGCCGCTGATACCGCCGCCCCGCACCGTATCGGCAAAGTCGGCCTGGGGCGCAGGTTCGTGGCACTGTTCCGCAACAATGATCAGCAGGCGCGCAAGCTGCTCACCGATCAGAAGATCCGCATGACGCTGGATGCGATGGGATGCGAGGACATCGACCTCGACCGTCCGCCGCATGACCTGTCCGGCGGCCAAGCGGCGCGCGTCTCCTTGGCGCGTACACTCCTGACCGAGCCGAAGGTGCTGCTGGCGGATGAGGTGGATGCCGGCTTGGACGACGAGAATGCCGAAAAAGTGGCGGATATCATGGCCGCCGCAGCGTCCGGGGGCATGGCAATCATCCGCATCCGCCACCGCCCGCCGGATGGCCGTGCCTTCCGAATCGTGACCTTGGCCAACGGAATCTTAAGCGAACAAGCTGGCAAGCAAGCGTGACTTCACTATTGGCGCCCCTCCCTGAGGAGAACCGTCCGCCACGCGGCCTGAGGGGAATGAATCGTGAAAATGAAGGAAAGCATTAGACATGACCGGTAACGCATACGACATTGATATCTGGGGCCTGCTGGTCGCTTTGGCCATGGTGGCCGTCGCGGCCGGCATCAGCGAGCTTATGCGCATCAACATCGGCAAGACGCTGCTGTGGTCCGCATGCCGCGCGCTGCTGCAATTGTGCGCGATGGGCTTCATCATCGGCTATGTGATTCGCGCGAACAACGTGTTCCTGGTGTTCGCGGTGATTGCGGTGATGCTGGTGGCCGCCGTGCAGATCACGCTTTCGCGCGCCAAAGGCGTGCCGAAAGGCCTCGCCGGCCCGGTGCTGCTGAGCCTGACCATCACGATGCTGCTCATGATCTCGCTGGTCACCGAACTCGTGGTGCGCCCGCACCCGTGGTACGCGCCGCAACTCGTGGTGCCTCTGACCGGCATGCTGCTCGGCAATACGGTGTCCGCGCTGGCCGTGGGCCTGAGCCGGTTCTACGAGAGCATGAACGAGCGCCGCGACGAGATCGACACGCTCCTGGCCTTGGGATCCACCGCCTGGGAAGCCGCCCGCCCTTCGATCGTTTCCTCGATTCGACTGGGCCTGCTGCCCACCACGGCCACGCTGGCGTCCTGCGGCATCGTGACGATTCCGGGTATGATGGCCGGCCAGGTGATCGCCGGCGGCGACCCGCTTGAGGCCGCCAAATACCAGTTCGTGGTGTTCGCGGCCATCGCCGCGCTGACGCTGGTGGCCGACAGCCTCATCATGGCGATGGTCTACCGCACCTGCTTCACTGCGGACGACCAATACAAGCCGCCGGAGATGCGGTAGCGGGCATCAGACGGCCACGGATTATGCAAAACCCTCACTAAGTATGCGGCTCAACGAAGTACCCGCATACATAGTGAGGGTTTTAGGGTTCAAAGCCTCACTATGTATGCGAGACCTTGGTTCGCCCGCATACTTAGTGAGGCTTAAGGCGGCGTTCCGCCACCGAAAGCGGCCCAGGCTAGTCGAATTGGGCTGCAACCGCCCCAACGACGTAGGTAGCCGAGCCGTCACGCCAGCCTGCTGTAGGCTTCCTCGTCGACCGGTTCAAGCCACTCGGTGGAAGCACCTTCCTTCTTCGGCATGACGGCCACATGGGCGAACGCCTCGGTCGGCGCGGCGCCATGCCAGTGCTTAGTGTCCGGCGGGATGTAAGCCACCTCGCCCGGCTTCAGCTCCACCGGCTCCTGGCCTTCGATCTGGTAGTAACCGCGGCCGCCCACGGCCAGCAGAATCTGGCAGATGCCGTGGTGGATGTGCCAGTGATTCGTGCAACCGGGCTCGAAGGTCACGTTCGCCACGTTCACCTGATCATCGCCGGCCAGCGGGGCCAGGTAGCTTTGGCCTTCGAAATACTGGGCGAAGGCGTCGTTCGGCTTGCCCAACGGGAATACGCTCGGATTTTCCATGACTGTCTATGTCCTTTCTTTGTTACAAACCGAGTCCGGCGACCCACTTGGCGAGTTCGGGTTCCTTGATGTTGGCGGCCAGACGACGACCGTTCACCCAGTGCGCTGCCGGCGCGGAATCGTGCAGCTGCACGCCGTCGGCGCCGCGCGTGCTGGAGCCGGATGTAGCGAACGTCACGATGGTCTTGCCCGCCCAATCCTCGTTTTCCAAGAACGTGCGCACCACGCGCGGCGCGGTCTCCCACCACAGCGGGTAGCCGACGAACACCACGTCATACGGCTTCACATCAATCGGCTTGGCCAACGCCGGACGCATGTCACGGTGCGCATGTTCCACGGACGAGCGGCTTGCGGCATCACGCCAGTCCACGTCGGCCGCGGTGTACGGTTCGGCCGGTTCGATCTCGGTCAGATCAGCGCCGATCGCCTTCGCCAGACGCTCCGCCACCGCCTTCGTGGTACCGGTCGCGGAGAAATACGTCACCAGAATCTTCTTGCTCATATGCAATCCCTTTCTAGACATTCGTTTCCATTGAAGACCTGCCGGCGTCATTCGTCCAATAGGTATCGCCGATGGCTTACCATGCGAAAAATGCATGATTGCAGCGTCCGGTGTCTTAGTTCCAGGCAAGCGCGCATGCCATAGCGTAAGTGCCATGAACATTGCAACCATTACGCAGTGCCCGGTTTCCACGGGCGGATTCATCGGCGCGATCACAGACTGGCTTGTGGGTCTTATGTCCATCATGGGCTGGCTCGGCACCGGCATCGCCGTATTCCTTGAAAACCTGTTCCCGCCGATTCCCAGTGAGGTCATCCTGCCACTCGCCGGCTTCACCGCGGCACAGGGCCACATGACTTTGGTCGAGGCCATCGGCGGCGCGACCATCGGCTCGGCGGTTGGCGCATTGGTGCTGTACGGCATCGCCTATGCCATCGGTGCGAATCGCATGCGCAGGCTGTTCGATCTCCTGCCGCTTACCGACGCATCCGACATCGACAAGGCCAACGCCTGGTTCGCGAAATACGGCTTGGTTTCCGTGCTTATCGGCCGCGTGATTCCGATTGCGCGCTCGCTGATTTCGATTCCGGCCGGCATCGCCCGCACGAATCTGCTGAAATTCACGCTGCTCACCACGCTGGGTTCCGCGGTCTGGAACACGATTCTGGTCATGGCCGGCTATGTGCTCGGCGCCAGCTGGTGCTCGATTCTCGGGTTCCTTGACAAGTTCCAGTACGCGGTGGCCGCAATCGTGGTGGCGCTGCTCACATGGTACGTGGTGGTGAAGGTCCGCTCACATCTTCAGGCCGCCCAGGAATGATCCGGCTTTGGCCTCATCGGTGCGGTACGCCTTGCCGAATTCGTCGATGAGGCCATGGAATTCCTGCAATTGCGTGACGTCCAGCCGCGTCTCCAGCACAATCGGGGCAAAGGCCTTATGGAATGCCGGATAGCCCGCCGGCACGTCGAACCCCAGAAACGCGAATAGCCGTCGTGCATAGGTGTCCGCCACGAATGCACGACGGCCGAACACATACAGCACGAGATCGTCGGCGGTCTCCCCACCGATACCGAACAGCTCCAACAGTTCGGCACGCAACTCATCGTCCGGAATATCCGCCACGCCTTCAGGCCGTGCACCGCATCGTTCGACGTACCATCGGCTCAGCGAGCGCAGGGTCCTCGACTTGTTCCGATAGAAGCCCGACGGGCGGATGAGGTCTTGCAGCGTTTCCGGATCCAACGCCGCAATGGCATGGGGGTCAAGCGCACCGGCCTCCTTCAGCGCCGCGAGCGAACGTTCTACGTTGCCCCACGCGGTGTTCTGCGTGAGCACCGCACCCACCATGATCTCGAACAACGTATCCGCCGGCCACCAGTTCGTGGGGCCGATCGCCGGCTCCATCACGGCATACAGCGATTCGATGTCGGCCGGGACCGGCAGACGCATGTCCCGCGTGACACGTGCGGTGCGTCCGGCCCCGCTTCCCCGGCCGTACAGTCCAAACCGACTATCGCGACCATCGTGTTCCGGGAAACCGCCAGTCGCCCCGCCGGTGCCATCCGCCCCGGGCTCAGCCCCTTTCCCGCCGACGCTCAGTCGCCGAGTTCCTGCTTGAGCCACTGGCGTTCGGCATCGATTTCGGCGTCGTGGACCATGATGATCGCGCGACGGTATTTGTCGGTGACTTTGTCGTTGTCGATTGGACCCTCGCCGTCGCTGTAGAGGCGGCGCACGTCGGATTCGAGCAGGTCGAGACGGCGCTGCAGCACCGCCCGCCGGTCACTCTCGTCCGGAATGACGGAGAGGAACGACATGACGACCGCCCATTTGGTGATGTTGGTGAGGTTGTAGCCGCCGGTGTTCTTCAGTTCCTCGACGAGTGCGTCACGGCCGGTCGGCTCAAGGTGGAATTCACGCAGGCGTCGGCCGTTGACCACATTGAAGGTCTCGCCGATGTAGCCGGCCTTGACGAATTTGTTGGTGACGGAATGCAGGGTGCCGTCGGAGACCGCCTGCATGTAGCCCTGCAGCTGGTCCATCTTCTTGCGCAGCCGGTAGCCGCACAATGGTTCCTCCGAAAGGAAGCCCAAGGTCATGAGTTCTACGGTGTTCATCATATATTCATGATATCTCAAGCCGAGATATCTCAAAACGACACGCCGTGAGTGGAAGACCGTAACACCCCCGCAAACACCGGAATTCCAGCGATTTTCAGTTTGATATAAATCCTCTCGATATATCTCAGTTTGAAATATCTCTTGTCGAGGTGCATACTGGCATCAACGCGAACGCAACGGATACCAACCGAGGCAGCCAAGCAATCGCAGGCAACAACCACATACACCAACGCAACAACCCCGCCGTCACCGGCAATCATCGAAAGGACTCATTATGAGCAACATCACCATCTTCGGCGCAGGCAACATCGGTTCCGCAGTGGCGGGCATCGCCGTCAAGGCCGGCGCGAACGTGCAGGTCATCGACCGCAACCCGGATAAGGCCGCCGCGGCCGCCGAAGGCGTCACCGGCGCGAAGTTCGGCGAGGCCGTCACCGGCGACATCGTGGTGCTGGCCCTGCCGTTCCCGGCCTACGAGGAGACCCTCGCCGAGTACGCCGCCCAGTTCGCCGGCAAGACCGTGGTGGACGTGTCCAACCCCATCGACTTCACCACCTTCGACCTGGCCCTGCCGGAAGGCACCAAGTCCGCCGCCGAGTGGCTGGCCGGCAAGCTGCCTGAGTCCAAGGTGGTCAAGGGCTTCAACACCACCTTCGCCGCCACGCTCGCCACCGGCGAGAACGACGGCGCCCCGACCGTGGTGCAGCTCGCCTCCGACGACGAGGACGCCAAGAAGTCCGTGGCCGCCTTCATCGAGGCCGCCGGCCTGAAGACCGTGGACGCCGGCCCGCTCAAGCGCGCGCAGTACCTCGAGGGCTACGGCGCCCTGCAGATCATCCTCGGCGTGACCGAGCAGACCCCGTGGACCGGCGGCTTCAAGGTCGTGAAGTAAGCAGATATCCCACACCCCGCGCGCGGTGGCCGCCCGTCTCACACTTAATACAGGCTGCCACCGCGCGGAACATATTTTTTTGGCTCTGTTAAACCAAGATTGACATGAATTCCATTGGACTACCCCTCAGTCGGCTTCGCCGCCAGCTCCCCTGACAAGGTGGCCAAGAATAAGGGGCATGTCAATCTTGGTTTAACAGAGCCTATGTTTTCGGTGGGTGGAACCTTGATTTCCCAAGGTTTCACCCACCGTTCGTTTTGCGCGTCAACCAGCGTTTTCACCGTACGTTTGCGGCAAAGCACGATCCTCGGCGGGTCAGACATTCGTGATACGGTGAATCCATGTGTTCTTTGCGTTGTGCCTCGACGCCGGACAACAACGCTCCGGTGTACGCCCCTGGTTTCGTCTAACTCTGTAGACCCCGACCACGTCAGCCAACAGGCGCAACATTTTTCACTTCACCTATATATTCATCTGTGTATATGTATATATAGGTATTGCTAAGGAACACCTATATGTCTTATGCTCCCAAATCGCGCGCATCAAACGGCGTCGATTCATGGATTCGCCATATCGCACTGCTCCTGACCGGACAGGCATTCTCGCTATTGGGGTCCAACATCGTGCAATACGCATTGTGGTGGTGGATCGTCCTGCAGGAGAAATCCGGCTGGTCCATGCTGCTCGCCACCTTGTTCGGAGTGATGCCCCAAGGCGTCGTCTCCATATTCGGCGGATCGATGGCCGACCGGTATAACCGCAAGACGCTAATCATGCTGCCGGATCTCATCATCGCCGCGGTGACGGTGCTGCTGTCGGTGAGCTTCTCCATGGGATGGGCGAATCTCGCCATACTGTTCATCGTATTGTTCATCCGTTCGGCCGGAGGCGGCATTCAGATGCCAGCCATCCAGTCATTTATCCCGGATATCGTGCCGACCGGCAAATTGCTGCGCGTCAACTCGATATACGGTGTCATCAATTCGGTGAATCTGATTGCCGCGCCAGCGATTGCGGCGGTGCTCATCAATATCGTACCGTTGTGGTCGATTCTGCTCATTGACGTGGCGACGGCGATCATCGGCGTCGGGTTTGTCGCCTGCATCCGGCCGCCGCGCAAGGCACGCAAGGATAGAAAGACTTCACCATCCGCTCCGCTTGCGAACACAGCCTCCAACAATGACGAAACCCGGCAAGGCAAAGATCCGATTACGCTGCTCGTCGCCAGCGCGCGACGTTCCTTCGCCGACCTGCAGGCGGGATTCGCATATGCGATGAGCCGTCCGATGCTCAAAGGAGTGATTCTGGGCGACGCGCTCACCTGTTTTATGTCCGTCGCCCCGATGAACCTGACCCTGCTGCTCATGACCCGCGAATACTCGGACATCGATCTCAATCTCGGATTCATCAACCTCACCACCGCCTCGGACAAACTCGCGGCCAACGAGCTCGGCTGGAGTATCGGCATGCTGCTTGGCGGCGCGTTGATGTCTTCGCTCGGAGCCAAGGTGCTGCACGGCAGCCGCGCACAGATACGGGTGGCGGCATATTCCGTCGCCGTCGTCGGCCTTTCCATCGTCGGACTCGGACTGGCACCGAACCTGCTGACCTATCTGCTGATCGACCTGGTCAGCGGCGTCTCATTTGCCACATGCGTCGGCCCCATGCGCACGATCATGCAGTCGGAATCCGACGAGGCGATGGTCGGACGCATCTTCGGGCTTGACACCACGATAACGACGTTCGCCATGCCGTTGGGAATGCTGATCTTCGCTCCTCTTGCCGACATCATTCCCATTTCCTGGGTTTTCGTCGCCGGAGGCCTGCTCACACTCCCCGGAGCCTGGTACATGCTCTCCGTCACCCAGAACAGCGCTTCCCACGAACGAGAAAACATCACCGCCGTCGGCGGCGATGCCCATGATTCCGCCGACGGAACCAGGCATCGGTCCTGAATCATCAATAACGAAGGAGTACAGAATGCATACGATCCGCATGTACATCAACGGCCAATGGGTCGAATCCGCTTCCGGCGAGATCACGACAATCATCAACCCGGCCAATGGCAGTGTGGCGGCGGAGGCCACGCGAGGAACTGCCGATGATGTGAGCAAGGCCGTCGCGGCCGCCAAACAGGCGTTCACGCCGGGCTCGCCCTGGCGCAATCTCACGGCGGACGAACGTGCGGAACTGCTCAATACGACCGCCGACCTCATCGAGGCGAGAGCCGAGGAACTGGCGGTGGCCGAAACCAACAGCATGGGCAGGGTCTATAAGGAGACCCGATACGATGACATCTATGCCGCCAGTGGCGTCTTCCGGTATGCCGCGTCGCTGGTGCACGAATTGCAGGGCACGGCTTCCGCGGAAAACGGCGATATGCTGACCGTGACCATCCGTGAGCCGCTCGGCGTATGCGCGGTGGTGGCTCCTTGGAATTATTCGATGGGCACCATGGCTGCGGGCATGGCCCCGGCATTGGCCGCCGGCAATACGGTGGTGATCAAGCCGTCTTCGCTGACGCCGGTTTCCACGGCAATGATGGTTCAGGCCATGGAAGAGGCGGGCTTCCCCGCCGGTAGCGTGAATATGGTACTCGGCTCCGGCTCGGAGGTCGGTTCGGCATTGGCGCAAAGCGAGGACGTTGCCAAGATCACCTTCACCGGCGGCACCGCGACCGGCAGGGACATCATCGCGAAATCCTCGACCAGCGTGAAGCGGTACGCCATGGAGCTGGGCGGCAAGTCACCGTTCATCATCTTCGATGATGCCGATTTGGACGTGGCGGTGGACCGGCTGATGTTCGGTATTTTCCTGAGTCAGGGCCAGGTATGCATCGCCGGTTCGAGGCTGTTGGTGCAGGACGGCGTCTATGAACGGGTCACGCGCATGCTTGAGGAGCGCATCCCGAGGATTCGCATTGGCATGCCGCTCGACGAGGAGACGGAATTCGGCCCGATGGTGTCCAAGCGCCATATGGAGCATGTACTGGAATACATCGAAATCGGCAAGGCGGAAGGCGCCAAGGTGCTGATCGGCGGGCATCGCATCACCAAAGGCGATTTCGCGAAGGGCTACTTCATTGAGCCGACCGTGCTGGTGGATTGCAATGAGCACATGCGCGTGGTCAATGAGGAGATTTTCGGCCCGGTGCTCACCGTGCAGACCTTCAGCGACGAAGCCGAGGCAGTGCGCCTTGCCAACAGCACTGGTTATGGTCTGGCCGGCGGTGTGTTCACGCGCGATATGGGCCGTGCCCTGCGCGTGTGCGCCGACGTGGATACCGGCATCATGTGGGCGAACACCTATATGGACGAGACGCCGGGTGTGCCGGTGAGCCCGCACAGGCAAAGCGGCACCACGGTGGATGGCGGTCTTGACGGGCTTAAGGAATATACGGTGTTGAAGCAGATCAATCTCAAGATGAGCCCGGAGAAGTCGGGATGGTTCAATAACTAGTCAACGAGTCAACCGCGGGAGCCTACCGGGCCGACCGTATGGTCGCGATGCATGGAATGCTGATCAGCGCCATCAGCGCCGCGCCGATGAACACCGGACGGTAGGTTCCGCACACCGCATATATGGAGGAGGTGATCACGGCGGCCAGGATCATGCCGGATGTATTGGCGAGGTTCAATATGCCCAGTCCCTTGCCGGCCTCATCCTTGTTCGGCAGGACATCGATGCTGAGCGCCTGATTGCTGGCGTTGTAGGTGCCGTATCCCAGTCCGGCCAGCACACCGTATATATAGAATCCCGGTACCGAAGGCACCAGCCGAGGAGTGAGGAATCCGCAAGCCAGCAGTACCGCAGCGATGATCAGCAGCGGCTTTCTCCTCCCCCATCGCTCGGCGATGATGCCGGAGACGATCATGCCGGTCAGGCTCGCGGCCATGGTGCATGATGACAACACCGCGATGGTGGCCGCGGCCTGTTTGGCGTCCTGCCCAAGGTAGCTTTCGAGGATGTAGAGCTGGTAGGCGAACACCATGTTGTAGGCGAGCATCAAGCAGAATCGGCCAACCAGCGCCTTGTAGAAATCCGACGCCCCTCGAGTGGGCGGTTTGAAGCTTTTCAGGATCGCGGCCACGCCGTCTCCGGCTTTCGGCAGGTTTGCGGCGGACGGCTCCTTGGGCCATATGGACGTGACGATAAGACCGTCCAATGCCAGCAGACAGGCGGCGGCGACAAAGCCGACGGTCTTCTGGTCGTGGAACATCGCACCAAGCATGGTGCCGAGCGCGTTGCCGGTGGTGGTGCCGAGACCGTACGCCACGGACATGCGTACGCGAAGGTTGCCGGGGATCCGATCCGACAATGTGGCGAGGGTCGGCGACAGCAATGCGTTGAGGAACAGCTGCAATCCGCACCAGGCCGCGATGATGGTGATCGTCTGCTGCGCGACCGCCACCAGGAACAGGCAGGTTCCCGATGCGATGGCGCCGCCGATCATGAACGGCGTGCGGCGTCCGAACCGCGAGCGCGACCGGTCGGAGAGCGAGCCGAACACGATGTTCGCGCATAGCGCCACGATCGCGCCCGCCGCGTTGAGCTGCGCGATCATGCCGTTCGGGTCGGCGAACCCGTCGTCCTTGAGGCGTTGCGGAAGCAGCACCATGCTGGCGGAATTGAAAGCCGTCATCCACAGCAGGCCACAGAGGAAGAAACCCGTGAGGAAGCGGATCATGGTCGGCATGGGAAGGGCGATCCGGGACGAGACGTCTTCCTCATGACTCATTGATTCGTGATCCTTTGGAGGGTATGGCTGCTGGTGGGTGACGGCTGACGGACCGTGTGCCCGCCGGTCGTTATCCGGCGGGCACACGTCGTATGGTTCCGGAGGTCGGGGAATCGTCAGATAGCGTTGGCCTTGACGATCTCGCCGTAGCGCAGGGCGGAATCCTTCCAGATGCGCTCCTCGGTGTCATAGTCGACGCGGACGATGCCGAATCGCTTGCTCAGGCCGAGCGCCCATTCGAAGTTGTCCAGCAGCGACCATGCGTAGTAGCCGGTGACGTTCGCGCCGGCCTCGATGGCGTCGGCGACCGCGCGGATGTGGCGGTTCATGTAGTTGACGCGCTGCGGGTCGTGGACGATCTTGCCGCCGGGGGCCGCGGCGTCCTCGGTCACCACATCGTCCCAGGCGGAACCGTTTTCGGTGACCATAAGCGGCAGGTCCCGGAAACGAGAGCTCAGCTCGGTGAGCAGCGTGGTCAGGCCGTGCGGCTCCTGGTTCCAGCCCATCGCGGTCAACTCGCCGGTCGGCGGCAGGAATTCCACGATGTCCTGCGCGGGGGCCGGCACGCCCTCGTTGACGTTGCCCGGAGCGGCGGCGCGCACATGCGAGGTGGAGTAGTAGTTCAGGCCGAGCACCTGCAGCGGCTGGTGAATCGTCTCCAGGTCGCCGTCCTTGACGAAGGACCAGTCGGTGAGGTCCGCGGTGACGGCCAGGATGTCCGGATCGTAGCGGCCTTCAAGCATCGGGCCGTAGAAGACCTCGTTGTTCATCAGGTCGGCGCGGTGCTTGGCCGCGATGTCCTCCGGCGCGTCCGTCTCGGCGATGTTGACCGCCGGGTTCAGCGTCACGGAGATGCGGGCCTTGTCGCCGAGCACGGAACGGATGGCCTGGGTACCGAGGCCGTGCGCGAGGTTGAGGTGGTGCACGGCTTCAAGGGACTTCGCGTAATCCTTGACGCCCGGCGCATGCACGCCGTTGCCGTAGCCAAGGTACGCCGCACACCACGGCTCGTTGAGCGTGATCCAGGTGTCGATGCGGTCGCCGAACCGTTCGGCGAGCACCTGCGCGTAGTCCGCGTAACGCTTCGCGGTGTCGCGGTTCGGCCAGCCGCCCTGGTCCTCGAGGTACTGGGGCAGATCCCAGTGGTAGACGGTGCAGGCGGGCTTGATGCCGGCCTCGCGCAGGGCGTCCAGCAGACGCAGGTAGTAATCGACGCCGGCCTGGTTCACCTTGCCGTTCGGCTCGGGGATGATGCGGGACCAGGACACGGAGAAACGGTAGGCGCCCACGCCCATCCGCTTCATGATGTCGATGTCCTCCATGTAGCGGTGGTACTGGTCGCATGCGCGCTCGCCGGACGTGCCGTCGGCGATGGTGCCGGGCTTGGCGCAGAACGTATCCCAGATGGAGGGGGTGCGGCCGTCCTCATGGATGGCGCCTTCGACCTGGTAGGAGGCGGTGGCGGTGCCCCAGGTGAAGTCTTGCGGGAAAGTGAAAGTCATGGGTATGCTCCTCGACTTTGAGGTTGGTGGAAAGACGGAATTACCCGTCAGTACAAGGCAATAGGACGAAGAAAGGGAACGGCTGCCGGCCTCCCGAGTTCACGGGAAACCGGCAGCCGCCAAAGGAGGGACAGGGAAGTCTATCAGCCCTTGACGGCACCGGCCATGATGCCGGAGACCAGCTGCTTGCCTGCGAAGAAGAAGAGCAGGACCAGCGGGAACGTCGTCAGCAGCACGCCGGACATCACGATGGTGTAGTCCGTGAAGTACGCGCCCTTCAGTGCCGCGGCGGCGGTGGTGAGCATGCTGTTCTTGTTGGCGCCCAGCACCAGCATGGGCCAGAAGTAGTTGGTCCACTGGCCGATGAAGGTGAAGAGGAACAGCATGGCCGCCGCCGGACGCGCGGCCGGCAGGCCGACGGAAAGGAACGTACGGAACATGGAGCAGCCGTCCACACGCGCCGCCTCGATGAGTTCGTAGGGCAGGGCATCGGAAAGGTACTGCGTCATCCAGAACACGCCGAACGCGCTGACCAGGCCGGGGATGATCACGGCGAGCAGGTTGCCGTACAGGCCGGCCTTGTTGGCCATGATGTACAGCGGGACCACGCTCAGCTGCTGCGGGATGGTCATGGTGGCCACCACGCAGGTCAGCAGCACGTTACGGCCACGGAAATGCAGCTTCGCGAAGGAGTAGCCGGCCAGCGTGCTGAAGAACACGGTGGAGATGGAGACCACGGTGGCCACGGTGAACGTGCCGCCAAGTGCCTGCCAGAACTTGAGTTCGCCGAAGGCACGGCCGAGATTGCGGAACAAAGATCCGCCGGGGATCAGGGCCTGCACGCCGTACTGGTTGCTCGGGCTGTCCTGCGAGGCGATGGAGATTGCATAGTACAGCGGGAACACGAAGAGCAGCAGGGTCACGATCAGTCCCGCATAGCTGCCCCAGCCGGGTTTGCGGCCTTCGGAGGTCATGCCCAGACGGGCCTTGCGCTGCCGAGCGGCCGCACGGGACACGCCCTTGCCGTAGACCTGCTCGAGAACTGGGGTGCCGAGTTCGTTCTTGGTTGATTCTTTACCCATGATGATTCCCTCTTACTCGATTCCCGCAGCCGCGCGTGCGTTCACACCGGAACGGATGGCGCGCTGACGTTCGGCTTCGTTACGTTCCGCGGACAGCTTCTGGGCCTTCTTGTCGCCCTTGCCGCGCCCGCCGGAGGCCATGCGCTGGGTCAGGTAGAAGTTGAGCAGTGCGATCGCCACGATGATGAGGAACAGCAGCCAGGCCACAGCGGCCGCGCGGCCCAGGTTCGGCTGGCCGGGGGTCACGTTCACGAAGCCGAGCTTGTACAGGTAGAGGCTCACGGTCAGGTACTGGTTGTTCGGACCGCCGCCGGCGCTCGCCGCGTTGTGGAAGAGCTGAGGCTCATCGAAGATCTGCAGACCACCGATGGTGGAGGTGATGATGACGAACAGCAAGGTGGGACGCAGCATCGGCAGGGTGATGGAACGGAAGGTACGCCACTTGCCGGCACCGTCCACGACGGCCGCTTCGAGCACGTCACGCGGGATGGCCTGCATGGCGGCCAGCAGAATCAGCGTGTTGTAGCCGATCCAACGCCAGTTGACAATGGTGGCGATGGCGAGATGCGACCAGATCGTGCTGCCGTGCCACATGATGGGCTGCAGGCCGATCTCCTGCAGGACGACGTTGATGGCGCCCATCTTGTCGGAGAAGATCTGGGAGAAGATGATACCTGCGGCGGACGGGGCCACCACGTACGGCAGCAGCACGCCCATACGCCAGAAGGTCTTGGCCTTGAGGTTGGCGTCAAGAATCCATGCGAGCCACAGGGCGATGATGATCTGCGGCACGGAGCTCAGCAGGAAGATGCTCACCGAGTTGCGCAGGGCCACATAGAAGGTGGGCTGGTGAAGCACCCACTGGAAGTTGCCGTACCAGGACGGCGTGGTGCTATCACAGGTGGCGCCGCACACGGCCAGACCGGCGTCACCGGTCAGCGTGTTGTACTGGCGGGTCGCGATGACCACGGTGTAGATCAGCGGGAACAGGCCCACGATCAGGAACAGGATGAAGAACGGTGCGATGTAGATGTACGGCGAAGCCTTCCATTCGAAATTGCCGAGCCTGCTCCGCCACGAGGCCTTCGGCTGTGCGTTGTTCGCTGCCATGTTGTCTCCTTTGACAAATCCCCCAAAGAGAAGGTGCCGGGCCGGAAACCTGCCAACCCGGCACCCTTTCAATCACTTATGCGATGTCAGGACAGTGCCTTGACGTCCTCGACGTACTGCTTCCACGCCTGGGAGGCGGACTGCTCCTGGGTCACGTCCACGCGACCGAGGGCATCACCGAGCTTGGAGTCGATGTCGTAGTACTGGGCGCCGGTGTAGGGCACGACCTTGACGGCCTCGGCGCGGTCGGCGAAGATCTTGCCGATCGGGGCGTTGTTCAGGAACTCATCGGTCTTGTCGGCCACGGCCGGGTCCTTCATGGCGGTCGGGGAGCTCGGGTAGTTGGAGGCGGCCTTGAAGGTGGCGACCTGCTGCTCCGGGGCGGTCAGCCAGGCGACGAGCTTGGCGGCCTCTTCCTTCACCTTGGAGGTCTCGGGGACCACGAGCCAGGAACCGCCCTGGTTGGAACCGCCGCCGGGGGTCACGTCCGCGACGTCCCAGCCCTTGAAGTCGGAACCGGAGTTGCCCTTGATGTTGTTGACCAGCCAGGCCGGGCACATGATGGTGGCGAAGCCGGTGTCGGACTTGAACTGGGCGTTCCAGTCGTCGGACCACTGGTTGAGGTGGGCGGACATGTCCGTGGTGGCGGTCAGCTGGTCGTACATCTTCTTGATGGTGTCACCGGTGGCGACCACGGTGCCGTCTTCCTTGACATAGGCTTCCTTGACCTGGGTCTTCATGGTGCCCCAGATGCCGCCCATGGCGTCGTACCACGGCAGACCGGTCTTCTCGGTGTACTGCTTGCCGACTTCGAAGTACTTGTCCCAAGTGGCGTCATCGCCGCCGAGCATCTTGGCGACCTCGTCACGGTCGGTCGGCAGGCCGGCCTTGGCGAACAGGTCGGAGCGGTAGCACAGGGCGGTCGGGCCGATGTCGTTGCCGGCACCGATCAGCTTGCCGTCGGAGGTCTTGCCGCCCTCGGTCTTCCAGTCGAGCCAGTCGTTGCCCTTGACGTAATCGCTGAGGTCCATGAACGAATCGGGCATGGCGAGGATGGAGGGCATCCAGGCGATATCGGCGGCGTAGATGTCGTACGCATCGGCACCGGAGGAGATGGCGGTGTTGAACGCGGAGCGGGCCTCATCGGAACCGGAAGCGACGGTCTCCTCGATCTTGACGTTCGGATGCTCCTTCTCGTACTGGCTCCACAGATCGGCGCCCGGGCGCTCGTTGGTGGCCTTGCCGTAGCCGAAGTTGTTGAAGGTCTGGATCTTGATGATGGTCTTGCCGTCGGAGGTCTTCGCACCTTCGCTGCCGGAGTTGGATCCACCACATGCGGCGAGGCTGACCATCGTCGTCATGGCCAAGGCCGCCGCGACGATGCTCTTTGCCGACTTCTTTATCATGTTTGTTCTCCTTTTCCATGGACGCATCGCTGCGCCCTCTCCTCATGACGCTTCTTCGCGTCACCCTAGTTTTTGGAACCGTTTCCAAAAACTGATGAAGAATTTACCATACCAATCGGTAATTAAGCAACATCACGGCATGTTGTGCGTGTCGCGTAAGTTGTGCGCGTTCACATCAAACAAAAATGAACAAACCGGTTCGATACATCCGGCTTTCAGACATGGTTCAGACACTCTCCCGTTCCACGAGACGTGCAGGGAACAGCACGGCACGCCGCTTCCATTCCCCCGTCTCCAGACGCTCCACCAGCATCCCCGTGGCCGCTTCGGCCATAGCTGGCAACGGCTGAGCGAGCGTGGTCAATCCCGGATTCAAAACCCCAGCGGTCTGAAAGTTATCAAATCCGATGACCGACACGTCTTCGGGGACACGTTTGCCGGCAGTATGCAACGTCCGGTACACGCCTGCTGCGATATCGTCGGAATGCGCAAACACCGCGTCCACTTCGGGATGCTTCTCCAGAATCTCACGCATGCCTCGCTCACCATGTTCAATCGAATATTCACCGGGAACGGTTCCAATTATCTCACAACCAAACTGCCGTGCGGCATCAACGATACCCTCCGTACGCAACTGCGGCGTGAGCATATCGGTTGGTCCTTCCACTATTGCAATACGCTTGCGTCCGTGTTTCGCGAACAGCTCACCTGCGGCATATCCCCCCTGATAGCTGTCGACGTCCACATAAGGGTAGTGCATCGAAACATGCGGATGGCCAACGAACACCACCGGCTTGCCGTATTCCTTTACGGCATCGGCGAATGTTTTCGTGTAATGGAAACTGACGATTACCGCGCCCGCAGCCCCTGAACCATTCAACAGTTTCAGAAAGCCCTTGGCATCGTGCGGCTGCGTCAGCACCAAAAATGGCAGGAGATGGGCTGATGCGAACGAGGTCGCCAGTTGGGACACGACGCCCGAAATGAACGCATCATGGAACACGAAATCCGGTTCTTCCGTGGCCACAATGGCCACAATGTTCGATTTACCCGACGTCAATTGCTTCGCCGCCTGATTGGGCACGAAATGCAGGGCCTCCGCCGCCTGCTGAACCTTCAATCGGGTCTTCGCGGAAGCCGACCCATTGCCCAACGCACGTGACGCGGTCGACACCGCCACTCCGGCCAGCTTCGCCACATCACGAATCGTAACCGCATCGCCTTCCATGGCGAAAACCTCCTATGCCCGTCTCCTATGGCCGAGCACCACTTCGTATCTCGTATTGCCTAGCTTACAACGCCGCGATGTTCACAAACCACGCATTCTTTCATCGTCTACGATAAGGAATGCAAGGCCTTTGACGAAAGGAACCACGATGTCCAACAGCATGGCCGACGGCGATATCCTGTGGGCGCAGCGCAAGCGCAACTGGTGCCGCACCCCGTTCACGTTCACCACCTACACCTTGACCAACGACGAGATCGCGGTCAAATCCGGCATCCTGCGCGAGACCTACGACGTGACGAAGCTGTTCCGCGTGGTCGACCTGACGGTCACACGCACGCTGCTGCAGCGACTGTTCGGCCTGTCCACCATCACGCTGGAGACACGCGATCAGTCCTCCGGCGGGCAGCTGGTGCTCAAGAACGTCATCCACGGGTTCGAGGTGCGCCGCGTCATCCAGCGTGCGGTGGACCAGTCGCGTAACGTGAACCGCGTCAGCGCCCGCGAATACATGGGCGACTCCGCCTTCGATGATTCCGGGGAAGCCGACGACGACTACACTGCCCGGTAACGACTATCGAACCTCACCGAACGCCACGCGGCGGATGCCTTCGCGCAGGTCGTTCGCGTCCTTGGGCTCGCCGCCGAGCGCCCGGTGCAGGGTGAGGCCCTCGATCATCGCGTCCAGCAGCGCCACGGTCCGCGCGTCGAAGAAGCGACTCAGCTCCTGCTGCACGGCACCCATCCACCGGTCGCTGATGTCGCGGAAGGACTCGTCACGGGCGGCGAGCGTATAGAACTCGAGGGTGATGACCGTGTCCCGCTCCGTGGCGAGCACGTCGTGTTCGACGCTGGCGGCTATGGCCTCGCATGCCTCCTCGGGCGTGCGAGCCGCATCCATTCGCGCCGCGAACGCGGCGATGGACCGGTCGGCGAACCGGTCGAACGCCTGATGGAGCAGGTCATGCATGCCATCGAAGTAGTAGGTCATGGAGCCGAGCGGCACATGCGCCGCAGCCGCCACCACGCGATGCGAGGTACCCGCCACGCCGCGTTCGGCGACCACCGTCAGGCAGGCCTCGATGATGCGTTGCTTGCGGTCGGGGTCCACGCGCCTGCGCGGCGCGTCAACGTTGCTCTCTTCCATACCGGCCGACCTTACCCGCTTACAGGTACATGCGTACACACCCGATTGCCGCTGTCAGAACACGATTGCGGAGACCAGGGCCAGCGAGCACAGGGAGAACAGCGTGCTCACGAGCACGAATCCCACCGCGTATTCGGGCATGTTGTCCTTGCGGCCGGTGAACATCGCGATCGTGGTCATCGTAGGCAGGCCGGCAATCACCGTGATCACCAGTATCATGTCGTGCGTGATCGGCACCCAGGTCGGCAGGAAACCCACAACGGCCATGAGCAGCGCATAGAACGCCAGCGGGAACGCGATCATCTTGGCCACAAGGCCCACGTACAACTCGTAGCGACGCAGCACCTTCCACCAGCGGGTCAGCGCGAACAGACCGCCGAGGTAGATGAGCGACATCGGCGTGGCCATGTTACCGATGGTGTGCAGTGGCTTCAGGATGATGTCCGGTACGCGCGCGCCCAGCAGGATCAGCGCCAGCGCGATCATCACGCCGATGAAGGCGGGGTTGACGAAGCGGCGCAGCAGGCCGAGCACGCGGGAGCCGAACGCGGGCTTGCCGGCGGCCTTGCTTTTGGTGTCTTGTCCGGCGATTCCGCCACGAGCCGCAGCCTCACCCGCGCTTCCCGATGCTCCCCCGCCATGGCCGTCCTCGCGGACCGGCTCGCACAGCCACACGCCGTACGTCCACAGCAACGCCTGGTCGACGATGGACATGAGCGCCACGTAGATTGCACCCTCATGCGGGAACAACGCCATGATGAGCGGGATACCGATGAATCCGGCATTGCCGAAGATGAGCGATGCCTGGAACACATGGCTCCTGGAACCACGCAGACGCAGCAGACGCGCAAGCGTCCAGAACACGAGGATGAGCAGGCCATACATCACGGCGGTGAGCAGCATCACACCCCAGTTGGCCGCCAGATGGGAGCGGTCCGTGCCGTCCACGGCGTTCGAGAAGACCAGCACGGGGATGAGCACGTTAAGCAGCAGCGAGCACATGCCGTCCAGCGCCACCTTACCGTAGAACCGCAGGCGCACGCAGCCGTAGCCCACCATGAGCATGATGAAGAAGCCGACCAACTGGCCGACCATCACACCGAACTGTCCCACTTACTCCCCTTTTCTCATTCCCTCGGCTTCTCTTGCCCGCTAGAGTAGCTGCCGGCGAAGCCAACTGAAGGAATCGCATCAACAGTGACTCCGCTGGCTACGGAATAGGCATGCCACCCTACCGCAACTCATGCAGGATACGCCGCATGAACGGCACCGTCGTGGCGAACGTCAGCACATCGGACACGGTCTGCGCCACCTCCACGCCGGTGATGCCGATGGCATGTGGCAGCACAAGCACCACCGGCGCCAGGTACAGGCCCGTACGACATACCGCCAGGAACGAGGCGATGCCCGTTTTGCCGAGCGTCTGGCTGATCATGTTGCCCATCATGTTCATGCCGTTGAGCGCCACCGACAAGCATTGGAAGTGCAACGCGGCCACGCCCACCGTCACCACCGCCGGGTCCGATCGGAAGATTTCCACCAGTTGCGGAGCGGTCAGCCAAATCGTGATTCCCAGCGCCAACAGCACGCATGTAGACAGCTTCACGCAGAACCAGAATCCCTCGCGCACGCGCGCGAACTTACCGGCACCGTAATTGTATCCGCATACCGGCTGGAAGCCCTGGCCGAGACCCACGATCACCGAGTTGACACCGAGCATGATGCGCATCACGATGGCCATGCCGGCGATCGCCGCGTCGCCGAACGGGTTGGCGGCGATGTTCACGCAAGTGGTGGCGATGGAGCCGGCACCCTGGCGCACCAGGGAGGGCAGGCCCCCGCCCGCGATCTCGCGTAACAGCAACGGATCCGGCTTGCAGTTGCGCAGCGAGAGCTTGAGCACGCCGAATTTGGCGCTCATGACGGTCAGGATGATGAAGCTCACGGCCTGGCAGATGCCGGTGGCCAATCCCGCACCGAAGATGCCCAGATGCAGCACGAAAATGAACAATGGTGCCAGCAGGAAGTTGAGCAGCGCGCCTGAGACCAGACCGATCATGCCGAACGCGGATTGGCCCTGATATCTGAGAAGCCCGTTCAACGCGAACGAGCCGCACACACAGGGCGCGGCCACGAGGATCGGCGTCAGGTATTGCACGGCGTACGGCGCGATGGTGGCGGTCGAACCGAGCGCCACCACCAGCGAGCGCAGCGTGCTCAGGCAGATGATGGTGACCAGCAGTCCGAACAGCACCGCGCCCGCGAAGCCGAGTGCCAGCAGTCGTGCGGCGCGTTCGTTGTTGCGTTTGCCCAGCTCGCGACTCATCGAATTGCCCGCACCGTTGCCGCAGAAGAAACCGATAGCCTGCAGGATCGTCATGATGGAGAAGGCGATGCCGATGGCGCCGGATTGCGAGGTGCCGAGCTGGCCGATGAAGAACGTGTCCGTCAGATTGTACGCGGTGGTCACCAGATTGGAGATGACGGCCGGCAGGCAAAGCCTCAGAATCAGCGGACGGACCGGTTGTTCGGTCATTTGACGGTATTTTGCGTCCGCTGTCGCGCGTTTGATGCCTAGAACCTGAGCCACGCCGGTTATCCTACTCCCCCGCCGCGTCCGCGCCCCCGCATTGCCCGTCTTACGAGGGCGCGACGCTTTCCGTCAAAGGATGCGTAGGTATTGGCCGGTGATGCTCTGCGGATTGGCGGCGATCTGTTCGGGCGTGCCTTCGGCCACGATTCGTCCGCCCGCCTCGCCGCCGCCCGGACCGAGGTCGATGATCCAGTCGGCGTTGGCGATGACATCCAGATCATGCTCGATGACGACCACGGTGGCGCCGCTCGCCACGAGCCGGTCGAAAACGCCGAGCAGCACGCGCACGTCGAGCGGATGCAGACCGATGGTCGGCTCGTCGAACACGAACACGGCGTCCGACTGGGCCTTGCCCATCTCGCTGGCGAGCTTGAGACGCTGCGCCTCGCCGCCGGAGAGGGCGGGCGTCGGTTCACCGAGCGTCAGATAGCCGAGTCCCAGATCGTGCAGCGTGGTCAGGCGCGCATGGACCTTGCGCATGTCGCCGGTCACGGCCAGAGCCTCGTCCACACTCATCGCCATGAGCTGCGGCAGCGTCAGCGAACGTTCGCCGGCCGACTCACCATGCGCGGCATCGTCCCGCAGGACCCCACCGATGGTGGGCCCGCTCCCGTTGACGACAACGTTCTTGCCGCCGGTACCGTTCGTCTTGTGACTCTTGCCGATCTTGACGGGCCGGTGAATCGTTCCGGCTTCGGGCGCGTATCGGGAACCTCGGCAGTCGGGGCAGGCGATGGTCACGTCCGGCAGGAACTGCACGTCCAGTGAGATGGACCCGGTGCCGTCGCAGGTGGGGCAACGCAGGCGACCGGTGTTGTAGGAGAAGTCGCCGGCTTTGTACCCGGCCGCCTTGGCCTCGTCCGTACGGGCGAACGCGCGGCGCAATTCGTCGTGGATATCGGCATAGGTGGCCACGGTGGAGCGGACGTTAGCACCGATCGGCGTGGCGTCGATGAGGTTGGTGCGGGCGATGCCGTCGGCCTCCAGTTTGCGAACGTGCGCAGGCAACGGATCTCCGGCCGCCGCGGCCTTGAGCGCCGGAATCAGCGTTTCCAGCACCAGCGTGGTCTTGCCGGATCCGGACACGCCGGTGACCGCCACCAACCGGCCGCGCGGAATGTCCACGGAGAGCGGCTTGACCGTGTGCAACGGGCCGGTTTCCAGATGGATCCGGCCAAGCGCGAACATATCAGAACCGTCCGGTGATACAGCCGCGGCGGCACCACCGGCCTGGCCGGCATCGCAGGCTGCGGCTGTATCACTGGCCTGACCGGTGCCGCAAGTCGCGGTGGCACCAGCCATGGCAACGTTGTCGGCTGCGACGGCACCGTCTACCGATGCCGCACCGACGCACGCCCGCACGCGCCGCTGCCCATCCTCCGCGAGGAACGGCGCGATGCGGCTGCCGGCGTCATGTTCCACGTCCGCCACTGTGCCCTGCGCAATCACATGGCCGCCCTCGGCACCCGCCACCGGCCCCATTTCGATGAGGTGGTCGGCAGCCTTGAGCACGCGCACGTCATGGTCGACCACCACCACGGAGTTGCCGTCCGCCACAAGATCGCGCATCACGCCGAGCAGTCCGTCCACGTTCGAGGGATGCAGGCCGATGGACGGCTCATCCAGCACGTACAGCACGCCGGTGGTGCGGTTACGCACGGCACGCGCCAATTGCACACGTTGGCGTTCGCCGGTGGACAGGGTTGCTCCGGCACGGTCGAGCGAGAGGTACCCCAGACCGAGTTCCAGCAGTCGGCGGGCCACGTCGAGGAACGATTCACAGATGTTCGTGGCCATCGGCTGCATCTCCGGCGGGAGCGAGCCGGGCACGCCGCGCACCCACGCCACCGCGTCGTCCAGTGTCATGGCGGTGGCTCCGGCCAGATTCAGTCCCTCGATTTCGGGAGCTCTGGCGGCCTTGCTCAGCCTGGTGCCGCCGCAGTCCGGGCAGGGCTTCTCCTCCAGGAAGCGTGCCACACGCTTCAATCCCTGCTCGTCCTTGGCCTTGGCGAGCGCGTTCTCGACGGTGTAGACGGCGTTGTAGTAGGTGAAGTCGAGTTCTGCGAAGTCGTCGCCCTTCTTCGGCCGGTAGAGGATGTGTTTCTTGACGGCGGGGCCGTTGAATACGATGTCACGCTCTTCGGGCGTGAGCTCGCGGAACGGCACGTTGGTACGCACGCCCATCGCGCCGCACACCTGCTTCATGAGGTCCCACATCAGGGAGCCCCACGGCAGCACCGCGCCGTCGTCGATGCTTTTCGATTCGTCCGGCACGAGGGCAGCGCGGTTCACCTCGCGCACGATGCCGGTGCCGGAACAGGTGGGGCAGGCGCCGCCGGAGTTGAAGGCCAGCGATTCCGCGCCCGGAGCATGGAATTCCTTGCCGCAGTGCGCGCACACGGTGGGCAGTTCGGCGGCCACGTTCATCGTGGGCTGCTGCCGTGCGCCGCAATAGGGGCACACGTGCGAGGCACAGCGGGAGAACAGCAGTCTCAGACTGTTGAGCAGCTCGGTCATCGTGCCGAATGTGGAGCGGATGCCGGGCACCGCGGGCCGCTGGTGCAGGGCGAGCGCGGCCGGCACGTGCAACACTTCGTCAACCTGTGCGCGGGACGCCTGGGTCAGGCGCCGGCGCGTGTATGTGGAGAGCGCTTCCAGATACCGTCGCGAGCCCTCCGCATACAGCACGCCCAGCGCCAGTGAGCTTTTGCCGGAGCCCGAGACACCGGCGACGCCCACGAGCTCTCCAAGCGGCACATCGACGTCGATGTTCTTGAGATTATGCACGCGGGCGCCGCGCACTTCAATCGCTTCGGGCCGTTTCCCGGCAGCCATCGTGATTCCATCCGTAGTCATGCGGCCATTGTACGGCCGTCGTTATCCCGCCGGTCAGCCCCACTGGGCGCGCAGGGCGCTCAGCGCATCCTCGAAGGACGCCCCGAGCCGGCGAGCCTGCCCGGCATACTCCTGCGCGGCCTGGAGCAACGGCTCGGGAATCGTGGGCACATGCCGGATGCGTGCGGCACGGCCGGGCGCGGTTTCGATGACCCCGCTTTCGGCGAGCTCGGCGTATGCCTTGGCCACGGTGCCAGGAGCCAGTCGCAGGTCGCCGGCCAGTTGGCGCACCGATGGCAACTTGTCGCCGTCATGCAGGGCACCGACCTTCACCATGCCTTCGATCTGCGCGCGAATCTGTTCGTAGACGGGCGTCGGCGACGATTCGCGGATCACCAGACGCAGCTCGTCTCCTCCGCCGCTCATCGTCGGCTTCCCCGGCTTGTCCCGGTCCAGAGACGTACGACTGCGACACACGCCATAATCAGGTAGATGCAAGCGACCACGGCCACCACACCGCCCATGATGATCTGCGCGTTGCCCAACGTGGGATATACGTCGTCCGCGTAGGCCGGCGACAGCGAGCCATAATTGGTACCGACGTGCACGGTGGCGGTGCCGGCCACCACCAGCACGCCCACCGCGTAGGTGAGCATCGAGCCGGCGGACAGGAACACTGTGAACCGCGTCAGCAGCACGCGCCATGCCTTGTCCTCCTCGTCGTACCGCGGATCCGGGGAGCTGGGCACATGGGCGATGCGCCACAGCGCCAGGCAGGCCAGCGCCGCCAGCACGCAGGTGACGATGATCAGAGGCACCGCATAGTAGGAGCCCGGATAGGGGCCCGCCGAGCCTTGCGATTCGCCGTTCGGTCCGGTCAGTGCGATGCTCCGCATCAGGCCGAAATCATCGGGGCTCGCCGTGGCGATGGTGAAGCCAAGGTAGGCGATGAGCAGTCCCGCGGCCAGTAGCGGCTGCATGAGCACGTACCGCCGGGCATAGGTCCACGGCTCACGCGACCGCAGGGACGCCACGCGCACACCGCCACGGCCTTCCTGCCGCGACGCCGACTCCGGGAACGGCAACGCGATGACCGCCATGACCGTGGATGCGGCAAGCCCCGGCGTGAGCGCCGCGATGAGGGCCATGCTTTGCGGGAACGCATCATTCAGAGCAACACCCGCAATCAGCACGATTGCACCGGCGAGCAGCGCCATCAACACACGATGTCGGGCTACCAATATCGGACCGTCACCGGAGAACGGCGGATTGCCGCCGGCCGACCCCGCCCGCATCGAAAGCGAGGGCTCCCGGTTCATCCGCAGCAGAGCCCTGATCACCAGCACCAGCACGGTGATGGTAAGGACCAGCATGAGTAGCCAGATCAGCATCGCCACGATTACATAGGGCACCATGATTGACATCGCAACCACCCCATTCCTATATCGGATGGGCAGCTACGCCACGCGGTCGCCATCGACCACTTACGTAAACTGCACCATACTTCTAATACAGTTTAAAGTGTATCAGAAGTATGGTGCAGTTTCAATGGGTATTGAGCAATGAGTGCCCGCACGGATGAGAGGCGGACTGTATGAATGCTCCCCCTCGGTCAGCTTCGCCGACAGCTCCCTTTAGAGAGGGGAGCCCTGCTGGGCAGTGCGCGGATCCGGTCGAGTTCGCCGTCAACTCCCCTCAGAGAAGGTAGCCATGAGTGCCATGGCGCTCAGAAGCGAATCAGAGCCTTGATGACCTTACGCTGGTCCATGGCCTCGTAGGCGTCCTGGATGTGGTCGAGATCGTATTCGGCGGTGAACACACGGCCGGGATTGATCTCGTGATTCACCACGGCATCCAGCAGACCGTTCAGGTCGTAGTGGCGCACCGGTGCCGGGCCGCCCTTGATGCCGATGTTGCCGTAGAACGTGCCTTCGGCGCTGATCTCCACATCGTGCGGCAGCCCCACACGGCCGATGACGCCGCCGCGGCGGATGAGGCCGATGGCGGTGTCGAAGGACTGCTTGGAACCCACGCATTCGAGCACGGCGTCCGCACCGTAGCCGCCGGTCATCTCCAGCACCTTGTCGATGGCGGCCTGGTCGCGCTCGGCCACGATGTCCGTGGCGCCGAATTCACGGGCCAGGGCGGCACGGTCCTTGTGACGGCTCATGGCGATGATGCGCTTGGCGCCGAGCATGTGCGCGGAGAGCACGCCGCACAGGCCCACGGCGCCATCGCCCATCACCACGGCGGTGTCGCCGGGCTTGACTTCGGCGGAAACGGCGGCGTGGTAGCCGGTGGACATCACATCGGCAATGGACAGCAGCGAGGCGAGCGTGGCGTCATCGTAGTCCTCGGGAGAGCCGGGCACCTTGACCACGGTGCCGTCGGCCTCGGGCACGCGCACGTATTCGGCCTGGCTGGCACCGAAGTAGCCGCCGTGCGGGCACACGGATTCGAAACCGGCCTTGCACACCGGGCACTTGCCGCAGCTGTACGGGAAGGGCAGCACCACGAAGTCGCCGGGCTTGACGGACGTGACCTCGGGGCCGACCTCCTCGACCACGCCGATCGACTCATGGCCGATCTGGCTGTGCTTGGGGTGGCCGGAGAGTCCACGGAAATACCACAGATCGGATCCACACACGCAGGCGCGCACCACGCGCACCACCGCGTCATCGTCCTTTTCGAGGCGCGCCTTCGGCACCTCCTCCACGGCCATCTTGCCGGGTTCCACGAAAAAAGCGGCCTTCATGGTTTCGCTCATAATCATCGCTCCTTGTTGTTGCGGCTTTCCTCTATTGAACAACCGCTCGATAACGAAATCCAATAGCCCGCACCAATGTCGGGCCATGCCTTGCGCTTATGGAATGCGAACGTGTGCTCCCAACGCAGGCTATACCGTATAGGTCTACCACTCAGGCCTCTTGCCTTACGGCAATCGTTCGCATACAAGAAATCCCCTCCGGGACGAACCCGAAGGGGATTTCCTAAGTCGCTAGTTCAAGCGCACTAGATCTTGTCTGATGAAAATCAGGCGAGGATCTTGGTGACTCGACCGGAGCCCACGGTGTGGCCACCCTCACGCACAGCGAAGGTCAGGCCCTCCTCCATAGCGATGGGCTGAATCAGCTCAACGGTGAAGGTAGCGTGGTCGCCCGGCTGAACCATCTCGACGCCTTCCGGCAGCTCGATGACGCCGGTGACGTCGGTGGTGCGGAAGTAGAACTGCGGACGGTAGTTGGAGAAGAACGGCGAGTGACGGCCACCCTCATCCTTGGTCAGCACGTAGACCTCACCCTCGAACTTGGTGTGCGGGGTGACGGAGCCCGGCTTGGCCAGAACCTGGCCACGCTCGACGTCGGTACGGTTGATGCCGCGGAGCAGCAGACCGGTGTTGTCGCCAGCCTCGCAGGCGTCCATCGTCTTGTGGAAGGTCTCGATGGAGGTCACGGTGGTGGACTGGGTCGGACGAATACCGACGATCTCGACCGGGGAGTTGACGGCCAGCTGGCCACGCTCCACACGGCCGGTCACCACGGTACCACGGCCGGAGATGGTGAAGACGTCCTCGATCGGCATCAGGAACGGCTTGTCCAGGTCGTGAACCGGGGTCGGGATGTAGTCGTCGACGGCATCCATGAGCTTCTTAATCTGCTCAACCCACTTCTCGTGGTCCGGAGCGTCGTCGTGCAGGGCGCCGTAAGCGGACACGCGGATGATCGGGCAGTCACGATCGAAGCCGTTCTCGTCGAGGAGGTCACGGACCTCTTCCTCAACGAGCTCGATGAGCTCCTCGTCCTCGACCATATCGCACTTGTTCAGGGCGACCAGGATCTTCGGGACGCCCACCTGACGGGCGAGCAGCACGTGCTCGCGGGTCTGGGCCATCGGGCCGTCGGTGGCGGCCACAACGAGGATGGCGCCATCCATCTGGGCAGCACCGGTGATCATGTTCTTCACGAAGTCGGCGTGGCCCGGGCAGTCGACGTGAGCGTAGTGACGCTTAGCGGTCTGGTACTCGATGTGGGCGATGTTGATGGTGATACCGCGGGCGGCCTCTTCCGGAGCGGAATCGATCTGGTTGAAGTCGTACTCCGGGTTGACATCCGGGAACTCCTCGTGCAGCACCTTGGAGATGGCGGCAGTCAGGGTAGTCTTACCGTGATCGACGTGGCCGATGGTACCAATGTTAACGTGCGGCTTAGTACGCTCGTACTTTTCCTTTGCCATTACTCTTTGTCCTCCTGGACGTCTCGTGAGTGTATCCATGCTGGTCGCATGGGGACTCGCTTATTCTACTGGGTTTCTGGGTTATGTGCCACATTGAAGAGCCAGAACCCAGTCAGCGGTACACGATTTTACCGCTGACTGGAGACACTGGCCACTTCAATGGGCAGCGCGTGTCACTCGCCGCGCTGGGCCTTGATGATCTCCTCGGAGACGCTCTTCGGCACCTCGTCGTAGGAGTCCATCTCCATGGTGAACATGGCGCGGCCCTGGGTCTTGGAACGCAGGTCGCCGATGTAGCCGAACATCTCGGACAGCGGGACCTTGGCGTCGATGACCTTGACGCCGATGGCGTCGGTCATGGACTGGATGTTGCCACGACGCTGGTTCAGATCGCCGATGACCTCGCCCATGTACTCCTCCGGAGTACGGACCTCGACCTTCATGATCGGCTCGAGGATGACCGGCTTGGCCTTCGGGGCGGCTTCCTTGAAGCACATGGAGCCCGCGAGCTTGAAGGCCATTTCGGAGGAATCGACCGGGTGCATCTGGCCATCGGTGACGGTAGCCTTGACGCCCACGACCGGGAAGCCGGCGAGAATACCGGATTCCATGGCTTCCTTGACGCCAGCCTCGATGGACGGGATGAACTCCTGGGAGATGTGACCACCGGTGACGGCGTTCTCGAACTCGAAGGTCTTGCCCTCGGTGGTGTCGAGCGGCTCGAAGTTCATCAGGACCTTTGCGAACTGGCCGGAACCACCGGTCTGCTTCTTGTGGGTGTAGCCCTGGTCCATGACGGCCTTGCGGATGGTCTCGCGGTAGGCAACCTGCGGCTTGCCCTGGTTGCACTCCACCTTGAACTCGCGACGCATACGGTCGACGATGATGTCGAGCTGGAGCTCGCCCATGCCGGCGATCAGGGTCTGGCCGGACTCCTCGTCCGTGGTGACCTGGAAGGTCGGATCCTCTTCGGCCAGCTTGGCGAGGGCGATGCCCATCTTCTCCTGGTCGGCCTTGGTCTTCGGCTCGACGGCCACCTGGATCACTGGATCCGGGAAGGTCATGGAGTCGAGGGTGATCGGATCCTCGATGGAGCACAGGGTGTCACCGGTGGTGACGTTCTTCAGGCCCACGAAGGTGTAGATGTTGCCGGCATCGGCCACATCCATCGGGTTCTCCTTATCGGCGTGCATCTGGAAGATCTTGCCGATACGTTCCTTCTTCTCGCGAGTGGAGTCGAGCACGTTGTCGCCCGGCTTGACGGAGCCGGAGTAGACGCGCACGAACACGAGCTTGCCGTAGAACGGGTGGGTGGAGATCTTGAAGACCAGAGCCGAGAACGGATCGGACTTGGTCGGATGACGGTCGATCTCGACGGACTCGTCGCCGGGCTTGTAGCCCTTGATGGCCGGCACGTCCTCCGGGGACGGCAGGTAATCGACGACGGCGTCCAGCATCGGCTGCACACCCTTGTCCTTGAAAGCGGAACCGCAGAAGACCGGGAAGGCTTCCTTGGCGATGGTCAGCTGACGCACGCCGGCGCGGATGTCTTCCTTGGACAGGTCGCCGTCCTCGAAGAACTTGTTCATCAGGTCGTCGTTGGCTTCGGCGGCGGCTTCCACGAGCTTCTCGTGGTACTCCTCGGCCTTGTCCTGCAGATCGGCCGGGATGTCGGTGGTGTCGTACTTGGCGCCGAGGCCCTCGGTGCCGTTCCAGACATAGGCCTTCATCTCGACCAGGTCGACCACGCCGGCGAAGTCGTTCTCAGCGCCGATCGGCAGCTGCATGACGATCGGGTTGGCGCCCAGCTTCTCCTTGATGGTGTCGACGGAGTAGTAGAAGTTCGCGCCGAGCTTATCCATCTTGTTGACGAAGCAGATACGCGGCACGCCGTACTTGTCGGCCTGACGCCACACGGTCTCGGACTGCGGCTCCACGCCTTCCTTGCCGTCGAACACGGCAACGGCACCATCGAGCACGCGCAGGGAGCGCTCCACCTCGGCCGTGAAGTCCACGTGGCCAGGGGTGTCGATGATGTTGATCTGGAACTTGTCCTTGGTGTCGTGCGTCTGGCGGTTCCAGAAGCAGGTGGTGGCGGCGGACTGGATGGTGATACCGCGCTCCTGCTCCTGAGCCATGAAGTCCATGGTGGCGGCGCCATCGTGGACCTCACCGATCTTGTAGCTCTTGCCGGTGTAGAACAGAATTCGCTCGGTAGTGGTGGTCTTACCGGCATCGATGTGAGCCATGATGCCGATATTGCGGACGTCGTGGAGGTCCGAAATCTCTTCAGCCATCGTTTTTCCTTATTTCTTCCTGGATTACCAGCGGTAGTGAGCGAAGGCCTTGTTAGCCTCTGCCATCTTATGAGTATCCTCGCGACGCTTGACAGAAGCGCCGAGGCCGTTGGAGGCGTCCAGGATCTCGTTGGCCAGACGCTCGGCCATGGTCTTCTCACGACGGGCGCGGGAGAAGTCGGTCAGCCAGCGCAGAGACAGAGTGTTGGCGCGGTTCGGCTTGACCTCGACCGGCACCTGGTAGGTGGCGCCACCGACGCGGCGGGAACGCACCTCGAGGGACGGACGGATGTTGTCCAGGGCGCGCTTGAGCACGGCCACCGGCTCCTGGTCGGACTTCTCCTTGACGATGTCAAGAGCGGAGTACACGATGTCCTCGGCGATCGACTTCTTGCCGTCAAGCAGAATCTTGTTGATGAGCTGCGCCACCACGGTGGAACCGTAGATCGGATCGGGCAGCACGACGTGCTTCTTGGAAGGTCCCTTACGTGACATATCTCTTACTTCGCCTTCTTTGCTCCATACAGGGAACGACCCTGCTTACGGTCCTTGACGCCCTGGGTATCCAGCGCACCACGCACGATGTGGTAACGCACACCCGGCAGATCCTTCACACGGCCGCCGCGCACGAGCACGATGGAGTGCTCCTGCAGGTTGTGGCCCTCGCCCGGGATGTAGGCGGTGACTTCGACGCCGGAGGACAGACGGACACGGGCGACCTTACGCAGAGCCGAGTTCGGCTTCTTCGGGGTGGTGGTGTAGACACGGGTGCACACGCCGCGGCGCAGCGGGCTTCCCTTCAGAGCCAAAGTCTTGGACTTCTTCGGCTTTGCCTGACGTCCCTTACGGACGAGCTGTTCAATAGTAGGCAACTTGAATTCTCCGATTCAGTGGTTTCTCTTGCATTCGTGCGGCCGCCGCACTGCAGCCCCACTCCCCTGAACCTGCCAAGGCATGTCTGTTCGCAGCATGCCCGACGAATCGGAAAAGTTAGCCCAGTCCACCGGCCCGATGGCCCTCCAGTCTCCCGCGCCGCATTGCTGCGTGCGTTCACAGACTTGAGGGATATCCCAACGCGCACGCCTATCACATAAGGCATGCCGTTGGCACACACGAATATCTATATTACGGTTCCACCGGACAACGACGCATCCTCGCGTGTTGCGCCCGTACACCCCGTAAACGGCAGGTGCCCCCGGGGAGACCTTGTCACCCGGGGGCACCGCCAAATCTTTAGTTATTGTGAATTATATCACTTTTCCGTCACTTTGCGGCGGCAGCGACGTGCCTCACGTTTTTTGAGCGCGTAGGGTGTGGTGGTGCCTCATCGGGAATGAGCGCGAACGGTATCGGTCCT